>CAMNIN010000052.1 GCA_946540735.1 uncultured Prevotellaceae bacterium
CGGCCATGCGCCGGATGATGGCCGTGATGCGTCGTGCGGTCTCCTCCAGCACCTCCTCCTCGTTGTAGCAGGGGATAACGATATACAAAATGGGGCTTTCCATATTCTTTTTAATAGTAAAATCTTGCCATTTATGTCTTTAGACTTTTATGACATCTTTTTGAGCAGTCACATGTGGAAGATATTTTATGACTGGATATATAATGACGGTTAAGATAACCATTGTGATCAAAAAACTTGCGATTCCTAATAAATACCCTGAAGCCCCCGTCAGTTTTACTAACTTGATAACATTTATGTAGATGGGTTCATGAAATAGAAGAAGTATAATGGAATACCTTCCTATATATGTGAACCAGGGAATTCTTTTAATATATTTGGCCAATAAAATGATGGATAGCGCTCCGAGGCAACAGCTCGGAAATAGCCATAAAGGCCTGACACTGTAATGATTGTTTGAGAAGGTACACCGCCCACTGATAAATGAAAGTGAGATAATAATGCCGATAATGATGATGGGCAAAAACTTATCCCATTTGCTATCCCTTAATATGTTGCTATGTTTGTTTAGCAAATACCCAAAACAATACAATGGAACAGCACTAAGTGATGTATCCAGATAAGCGGGTATCCAGATCCTTTGATAGCCTAGATACAGACCACAGAAACCAACAATTAAGGATAGGAGAATGAGAATAGTTACAGTATGTGATTTGATCTTTTGAGAGGCAATGAAAATCAAATAAAAAAGGATACTCGTATTAAAGAGGCTGAACAAAAACCATGTCTTTCCATTGGTGAAATCCCTGTTGTATAATCCCAAGAAAGCATCTGTCAGACAGGTGAGTAGAGGTGTTCCCTGAGCATGAAATTTGAGAGTCATGTATGGGATGGAGAAAATCAGATAGAAAAAAGCAAAAGGTATGAAGAGTTTGTTGATTTTACGCTTTAAAAAGCCATCAAACCCCTCGTATTGCTTGAAAAAAAGCCCGGATAATACATAATAAAGAGGCATTCTGATTTTGGTCAGAAGAGAATTGAATGGGAAAAGTATGCCGCAGTCTTTGAAAACATGGACTGCGACTACCAGAAAAATACAAAACCCTTTTGCTAAATCAATGTACTCTATTCGATGTTTTTTTTCTGCCATGCGAATGAATATTCCTTATAGAATAAAAACAAATAGGATTGTTTATTCTATTTTTAAATTGAAGACGCTCTCCATCAATGGCGCCATATCATAATACTTGTATTCTGCCAGTCTACCACCAAAAATGACATTTCCTTCCTTTGTCGCCAATTGTCTGTAAGTCTCAGCCAATCGGTTGTTCCTTTCGTCGTTGATAGGATAGTAAGGCTCCATCCCTGATTTCCATTCGGTGGAATACTCACGAGAGATGACGGTCTTGGGTACGTCGTAAACAGCTTGGCCAAACATCTCGAAATGCTTATGCTCAATGATTCTGGTATACGGAACCCTGGCTTCGGTATAGTTGATCACGGCATTTCCCTGGAAATTGGGCTTGTCGAATGTTTCCTGCTCAAAACTTACAGTGCGGAATTCTAATTTGCCGAAGCGATAGTCAAAAAACTCATCCAGTTGGCCGGAATAGACGATCCTCTTTGCGATGCTTTCCCAATATGGTCTGTCTTCAAAGAAATCAGCATTCGTACGGGTCTCTATTCCTTCTAAAAGGCCATCTATCAGTTTGTTATACCCCCCAATAGGAATACCTTGGTATTTGTCGTTGAAATAGTTGTTGTCAAAGACGAACCTTACGGGTAGCCTCTTGATAATGAATGCAGGCAACTCTGAGCATTTCCTGCCCCATTGTTTTTCTGTGTAGCCTTTGATCAGTTTCTCGTAGATGTCTTTCCCTATCAGGATTTGGGCTTGTTCCTCAAGGTTGCGAGGCTCTGTCGCCCCATCAGCCACCATTTTTCCCAAGGCATCTTTCTTTTGCTCTTCGATTTTAGCTTTTGCTTCCTCGGGTGTGATGACCCCCCACATCTGAGTGAAGGTGTTCATGTTGAACGGCAAGTTGTAGAGTTTGCCTTGGTAGTTGGCAACAGGAGAATTGGTATATCGATTGAATTCAACGATGGAATTAACGAAATCCCATATTTGCTTGTTGGATGTATGGAAGATGTGGGCTCCATATTTATGCACATTGATGCCCTCAACGTTTTCACAATAGACATTCCCTCCCAAGTGTGGGCGTTTGTCAATCACTAAGCATCGTTTGCCTTCTTTTTTAGCCCTGTAAGCAAATGTCGCTCCGAAAAGTCCTGCACCAACGATAAGATAGTCAAATTCCTTCATTTTGAGTTGATAAATGGTTGAAATAACAGAGTAGTGAAAAATGAAACGACTCAAAGGCCTTTCAGATTCTTGTTGATTCTTCTGAAATCACCAAGAGCTTTCCATCCTATTTTGAATATCCTTTTCATGTTGATGGAATTCGTTCCACCTTGACGAGGACGGAAAGTGATGGGATACCATGCTATTTTCTCACCTTTCTTCACAGCGATCGCCGATACTGCAACATTAGCGAGGGCATAGTCTTTGGGGATATATTCCATGATGGCTTGAAGCCTGTCTTTCTTCATCAGCCGGAAAGGGGTGTTCGCATCTTTCACCCATACACCAAACATCATCCATACTACAAATCTGAGTGTTTTCGTGACAAACACCCTGCTTGAGCCGTCTTGTCGGCCACCTCGGGTGCCGATGTTGAAATCATATTGATGCCGGTTCTCCCACATCTGCCAGAATTCTTCAGGAAGGGTCTGCCCGTCACTATCTGTTTGGAAAATGTAGTCTGCGTTTTCTTTTATGGCGTATTGGTAAAGGTACAAAACCGTTGCCCCATGGCCGGAGTTGGGCTTGTTTAAGGGGACAAGATGTTTATATTCAGACTTCAGTTGGGTGAGAATTTCAAATGTATTGTCTTTGCTTCCATCATTTGCTATCACAAGTTTGCACTCATTCCCTTCATTGCAGATCCTTTCAGCAACAGGATGCCACATCCTGACGACTTCATTCACATTTTCAGCCTCGTTATACGCGGGCATAACCAAAAAAACCTTTTCCATTATTTTAATTTTTTGAATGTGATATACTTGTTTAATAGAAATTGTAGCAAGGCAGAGACAAAAACTGTTATAATCTTAGAAATCAAATGGTTGATTCCCATCATATTGACAAATATATAAATCAGAACCTCGCTTACCAGTAGTCCTGACAAACCTACCAAATAGAAAATTCGGAATCTGTAAAAGGTTTTGTCGGTGACCTTGAAATTATACTGTCGATTCAGATAAAAACTGCAAATAATGCCGCAATGCACACTGATGATATTTGCTATGAGATAAGGCAGCACATAACAAAGCAGGGTGTAAATGCCGAAATCCAGTGACGCACAAAACCCACCTATAATACCATATAGGATCAGCTTGCGGAATTTATGATAAATACGTAGAATGATATTCATGTTGATTAAAGCGTGACTTGGTATAAACCATGCATTATTTTGGTGGCTTTGCCTTCTGTACAGTATTCATCTAAAGCATACATATAGGAGTCTGATAGAGATATGATGTATACAGGCCTGTCGTCATTAGGCAGGTTCTCCTTGCAATTTTCAAGGGCTTTTGTGATGCTGTCAGAAGAATAAAAGGCGTTCTTGCAATAAGAAGATATGAATGATCCTCCATTCCGAAGCTCAAACAATTTTTTAGTGATGGCTTTATACTCATAGCCTTCCTCTAATAAAAGCAACGGCATAAGCATGGTGTCTCCCCATTCCATGGCGATCAATTTGTAGTTCTTGATTGTGTCAAGTTTCTCCTTGACCCTCAGCATGTCATTTCTTTTGTTGACTTTTATTCTGTGGATATAATCTGAATAAAAAAGCCAGCCTGTGGTCAGCATAATTTCATCGGCTGTGGTAAAACCTAATCCTCCTCCAATCCCAACTTTGGTAAGTGAGACAGAGTCAAATTCAAACATTGGTATATGCACAGCTAATTGAGTGAAAGATTGTGGCATGTTCCTCCATGGCCGATGTGGAAAATCTATTCTTATGGAAATGATGGAGTATAGAAGAAACAATGCCAATAAGCTGTAACTAAACACTTTCCTCTTGGAAAACTGGTGAGCAAAAGCCTGTATGGCATGACTTGTCAGGACGACGGCAAAAGGCAAAATATAAAGGTAGTGCTTGGTGGCTCCTCCGTTATACCTGAAGATATAATGGACGAGAAGAATAGGCAATACGGACAATGATAGCAACAGGACTTTCCTGTCCTTAAGTAGGAAATATATTCCAATGGGTATTAAAAGGAAATTTACTGGTGTGTAAAAAGAAAAAATGGCGATAATGGGCACCAGAAGATTCGCATCAGCATTTACTTCGTCAGATTTGCCCATGATATAAAATGGGTCTGCTTGGAATAGGTAGTAGGCTGCAATCAGAAACACCACGACGGTGGCTCCTGTTGTTAAAGATTTGAGAAAGCTACTCTTGAAGCTGTCCTTTTTGAATATGTAAAGGAAAAAGATGGCAGGATATACAATAATGATATCTATCCTGAAAACAGGGGCGATGCAAAGCAACATGATGCTGACCCATGTCTTTTTCTCGTAAAGGATGAGCAGAAAGGCGATGAGTGAAATGACTTCAGGGATAATCGCTGAATTCGGATACATCGCGATGGCATATGATTCAGGAAATAGGATGACCGATATAAGTATGATATCCCTCGATATGGATGTGAGCTTATGCACGAACTCGACACTAATAGGGATGAATGCAAATGAGAACAACGCAGTAAGTGCAGAATATATAGCTTCGCAACTGAGGAAGGGTAATACATACTTCAAAGCACCAATTGTATATACAATTAGTGGCTGCATGTTGTATTGGTATGCAAGAACAGGAGGAAGGGAGAAACCTTGGTTAAACAAAACACTTCCTCCGGATATCATTCGAAGCGAATCGCTTTCGTAGCATGTTAGGGGGAAAATGCCTCTCAACATCCAAATAAAGAGAATGAAGCATAGTATCATGTATCTCCGATTGCTTGGAGATATGTTTACCCACGACTTGGAGAGTGTGATGTGAGATGATGGCATGACTAATGTTTTTAAATGCAAAAATACGAGATTTATGGTATTAACCCAAATTTTTTTAGAGAAATATGATGATTATACGTTTCTGATGAGAAAAGTATAACGTTGTTTTTCGAAAAAGCTTTTACCGTTGTATGATATCGATAAAGGCCTCCCTAAAATGTTAGGAAGGCCTAGGGCGCTTGCGTCTATACACGAATGTCACAAGAGATTATTCAATAACGGGGATCTCAGAGGGCTTCTCTAAAATGATATTCACGATGACCATGATATCAGAGACATTGATGGATTTGTCGCCATTCATGTCAGCAACTTCTATGTCTTTGATAGTTGTGTTTCCTTGGCTTCGTGGAGCAGGGGTATAGGAAATTGAGCTCCAACGTGAACTATGACGATGAGGAGCATGCAGATGCCTTTTGTAGAATCAGGGTTGTTTAGACGAGCCATTGCTGGTGATTGAAGGTGGCGGCCCAAGCCGTGGCCTCCCTACAATGTGTGGAAGGCCTCGGGCAGATAGGCGATCAGGTCGCTGGCCACCAGGCACTCTTTGCCTTTGTCGCGCATGGCGAGGTCGCCGGCCATGCCGTGGAGGTACATGCCCAGCTGGCAGGCCTCTTTCTGGTGGTAGCCACGGGCGAGCAGGCCGGTGATGATGCCGGTGAGCACGTCGCCAGTGCCGGCGGTGGCCATGCCGGAATTGCCGGTGGAGTTGAACACGACGGTGCCGTCGGGTGAGCAGAGGGCAGAGTAATGGCCCTTCAGGATGATATAGACCTGGAGTTTCACCGACATCTCCATCGCTTTCGTCAGACGCTCGTAGTCGTCGCTACAGCGGGAACCGCACAGACGGTCGAACTCACGGGGATGCGGGGTCATGATCAGGCCTTTAGGCAACTGCTGCATCCATGCGCGATGACTGCCAAGGATATTGAGCGCGTCGGCATCGGCCACGATAGGGGAGTGGGTGCGGCGCAGTTGGGCAATCAAAGCGATGGCAGTGCCCTCCATCTGTCCTAATCCGGGACCGATGCCAAGGGCGTCGTATTCGTCAGCCGCCACGGCATCAGAGAAATAGGTGTCCTCGGGGTCTACTTGCACGATAGCCTCGGGCACAGAGATCTGCATGATGTCGCAGTTGCGCTTCGGGGTATGCACGGTCAGTTTCCCGGCTCCGGAGCGCAGGCAGGCCCTGGAGGCGAGCACGGCAGCGCCAGCCATGCCGTAACTGCCGGCGATGAGCAGGGCGTGGCCCATGGATCCTTTGTGGGCGAAATCATGGCGTGGGAGGAGCATGGCGCGCAGGTCCATGGCTTCCTGGATGATGAAATTGGTGTCGGCGGAGCGCATGAAGTCTTTCGACAACCGGATGTCGAGCACGCGCAGGCGGCCGATATACTGCTGGATGTCGGCGAAGAGGAATGCGAGTTTCTTGGTCTGGAGCGTCAGTGTCACGTCGGCCTTGATGATGTTGGAGTGGATGTTGTAGGTGTTGTTCTCCGTCATCAGCCCGGAGGGCATGTCGATGCTGATTACCCGGCAGGGCGACTGATTGATGTATTTCACCAGGGAGGCGAAACCACTCTCCAATGGCTTCTTCAGGCCGGTGCCGAAGAGGCCGTCGATCACCAGTGTGTGGCCGGTGAGCTGGGGCGGGTCGAACTCGCGTGTCACCTCCACGAATTGGCGGATGCGGTCGCAGGCCACGGCGCGCTGCTTGTTCTCCTGACAGTCTTCCGACAATTTGTTGTTAATATTAAAAAGGTATACACTCACCGTGTAGCCTTTCTCCGCGAGCATGCGGGAAACGGCCAGCGCATCGCCTCCGTTGTTGCCGGGACCGGCGAAGACGACGATGGGGGTGGCAGTGGTACACTCATCTGCTATGGCAAGGGTCAAAGCCTTGGCTGCACGCTCCATCAGGTCTATCGACTTGATGGGCTCATGCTCTATGGTATATTTGTCGAGCTCTTTGATTTGATCGTTGGTAAATATCTTCATACGGCGCAAAATTACAAAATTTATGTCAACTCATAGACATACTTTGCCATATTTTTACTAAATTTGCAAAAAATCAAAAACTATACAAATGGACATAATTCAAGTCTTGGACAAGAAATTCGCTGTATCTATCCCCGAAAAAGACATCCTGGAGAGAGTGGACCAGGTAGCACAGAAGATCAATAAGGACATGGCCGGGAAGAACCCGCTCTTCCTCGCCGTGCTCAACGGCTCGTTTATCTTCGCCGCCGACCTCATGAGACGGATCACCATCCCCTCGGAGATCTCTTTCGTGAAACTGGCCTCTTACCAGGGCACCACGTCGACGGGAAAGGTGAAAGAGGTGATCGGCATCAATGAGAGCCTCGCCGGGCGCACGGTCATCATCCTGGAGGATATCGTGGAGTCGGGGCTCACCATCAAGAGAATGCTGGAGACCCTGGGCACGAGAAACCCGGCTTCGGTGCATGTGTGCACGCTTCTGCTCAAACCCGACAGACTGAAGGTGGATATCGACATCGACTACGTGGCCCTGAGGATCCCGAATGATTTCATCCTCGGATACGGGCTCGACTACAACCAGCAGGGACGGAACCTGCGTGATATCTACACCCTCGTGGAAGAAGACAATACAACAAAACATACTGAAAACATGAAGAATATCGTTATTTTTGGAGCTCCAGGGTCGGGGAAAGGCACCCAGAGCGACCTCATCATCAAGAAATACGGACTCAATCATATCTCCACAGGCGATGTGCTGAGAGGTGAGATCAAAAACGGCACCGAACTTGGCAAGATCGCCAAGCAATATATCGACGACGGTATGCTGGTGCCCGACAGCCTCATTGTCGACATGCTCGCCAAGGTCTATGACAGTTATGGGAAATCACACAAGGGGGTCATCTTCGATGGCTTCCCCCGCACGGTGAACCAAGCTGAGGCGCTCAAGAAGATGCTGGCTGAGAGAGGCCATGAGGTGGCCGCGATGATCGAACTCAGTGTGCCTGAGGATGAGCTGATGACAAGACTCATCAAGAGAGGTGCCGAGAGTGGCAGAAGCGATGACAATGAGGAGACGATCAAGAAGCGTCTCGATGTATACCACAGCCAGACGGCACCGCTCATCGAGTGGTATCAGAATGAGGGCATCAGGCACCAGATTGACGGACTGGGAGAGCTCGACCGTATCTTCGCCGATATCTGCAAAGTGGTGGACGAACTTTAAACCTTCTTATAGAACCACCTAAAGGAGATGGAATCAAACTTCGTAGATTATGTGAAAATATGCTGCCGTTCGGGGAAGGGCGGCAGAGGCTCCATGCACCTCAGACATGTCAAATACCAGCCTAACGGCGGTCCTGACGGCGGTGACGGCGGTGACGGCGGAAGCGTCTTCCTCCGGGGCAACCACAACTATTGGACGCTGCTGCACCTGAAGTATCAGCGGCATATCTTCGCTCAGCATGGCGGCAACGGCGGGCGCGACAAGTGTCATGGCACGAAAGGGAAGGATGAGTATATCGACGTGCCATGCGGAACGGTGGTCTATGATGCCGAGACGGGCAAGTATATCTGCGACGTGTCGTACGACGGACAGGTGGTGTGCCTGTTGAAAGGTGGACGTGGCGGACTGGGCAACTTCCAGTTCAGGTCGGCCACCAATCAGGCACCGCGCTATGCCCAACCGGGTGAGCCGATGCAGGAGCTGACCATTATCCTGGAGCTCAAGCTCCTGGCCGATGTGGGACTCGTCGGATTCCCCAATGCAGGGAAATCGACCCTGCTCTCCTCGCTGTCGAGCGCACGGCCCAAAATCGCCAATTATCCATTCACGACGCTCGAACCGTCGCTGGGCATCGTAGGGTATCATGACAAACAGTCGTTTGTCATGGCCGATATTCCTGGAATCATCGAAGGTGCCAGCGAGGGCAAGGGCCTGGGGCTGCGCTTCTTGCGGCATATCGAGCGCAACTCATTGCTGCTCTTCATGGTGCCAGGTGATACGGATGATATCAAGCATGAATACGAGGTGTTGCTGCGCGAACTGGAGAACTTCAATCCTGAGATGCTGGATAAGCATCGGGTGTTGGCCGTCACCAAGTGTGACCTGCTCGACGACGAACTGATCGACATGCTGCGCGACACCCTGCCCGACGGGGTGCAGACGGTGTTTATCTCGGCAGTCACGGGTATGGGGCTGGAGGACTTGAAAAACGTGCTTTGGGCAGAGCTCAACAGCGAGAGCAACAAACTGCAAAGCATCACAGCGGAAGACACCCTCGTGCACCGTGACAAGGATCTTGGCAAACTGCAAATGGAGATGGCCGCCGAAGGTGAGGACGAAGATATCGTGTACGTTGACGAGGAGGACATCGAGGACCTCGACGACTTCGACTACGAATACGAGGAGGACGACAAATGACGGTGTCGCCCCAGCTGCATTATTACCATCTGGCCGACGGAGTGACCGCCTTCAGCACCATGAGGCAGGGAGGCGTGAGCCGAGGAAACTATGCCAGTTTCAACATCAACTACTATTGTGGCGACTGTTGGGAGAACATCGAGGCCAACAGGTCTGCACTGTGTCAGATGCTCGGCATCGACGAATGGCATTTGGTGTATCCGCATCAGACGCATGGCGATGTGGTGAAGGTTATCGATGACCAGTGGATGGAGTCGCTCAGTCCTGCGGAGAAGACAATGAGTCTCGATGGCGTCGATGCCGTGATGACCGACCTCAAGGAGGTGTGCGTGGGCGTATCGACAGCCGATTGCATTCCGGTGCTTCTCTATGATGCGGCCCATCACGCTTGTTGTGCGGTACATGCCGGATGGCGGGGTACGGTGAAACGGATTGTTCAGAAGGCAGTGGAGGCCATGTTTCAAGTCTATGGCAGCCAACCTTCTGAAATACAAGCTGTGATCGGTCCGGGCATCTCCTTACGCAACTTTGAGGTGGGTGATGAGGTGTATCAGCAGTTTGAGGAGGCCGGCTTCGACATGCAACTTATTGCCCGTCGGTATGGGAAATGGCATATTGACCTGTGGGAGGCCAACCGTCTCACACTTTTGGCGACTGGAGTGAAAGCGGACCGGATACAGCTGTCGGGCATTTGCACTTATGACAGGGTAGATGTTTTTTTCTCAGCACGACGGCTCGGCATACATTCGGGCAGGATTTTCACGGCCATCATGATGAGTGAGTATGGACGTGAAGTATAAAAGCGACGGATGGATATTGGTGATGCTGTCTCTCATGGCGGCATTGGTGCTTTTTTTCGTCTCGGATGACTCTTATGCTCACGATTTTTTCAATAAGGCTGATTCTGCCTGGTTTTTCATGTGTGGAAAAGCCTGGATGAATGGCTTGAACCCTTACGTAGACTTCGCCGATTCCAAAGGACCTCTGCTGTGGCTGATCTATGGGGCGGGCTACCTGATCCGGCCTCGTGATTTCACAGGGGTGTTCTGGCTTTCCTGCGTGTGTTATGCTGTGATTCTGTTTGAGTCTTTCCGCACGGCCGAACTACTGACTGATGACCGTCGCACGGCATTTCTCTCCGCAGTGGCTATGCTGCTTTTCTTGTTTTTCCCTGTCCTACATAATGAGGTGCGTTGCGAGGATTTCGCCTCTTTGTTTGTCGCCATATCCGTATATCAGGCCAGTTGTCTGACGCTCGGACGGCGTGGGCACCCCATTCGCCGGTGGATGGTGATGGGAGTTTGCCTGGGTGCCGTGGTGATGATGAAATACAGCATCGCACCGTTGCCTCTCCTGGCGATGGTGGTGGCTGGAAGCACCCGCCTCAGACATCGCACCCTGCGAGGGAGGGCTGTCTTAGCCGCTCTCGCCGGCATGGCCTTGGTGGTAGTGCCTTTCCTCGCTTATTTCTGGGCCAAAGGGTCGCTGGGCTGCTTGATTCAGGAATATGTTGTCAACACGATGCGGATAACGCCTGTGGGCATCAAACCCTATTACCTCACGGCTTTGATGCCTCTGATGGTGGTGCCGGTGGCTTTGTTGTCAAGGCGTATGCCGCTGCCCGCAACAAAAAAAACCGGACTGGCATTCGTGGGTGGCGTAGTGGTGCTGACCATCGTGTCAAACCTGTGGATTCATGACTTGCGCCACCTGGAATACGGCGATTTCTTCACACAAGACAATGTGGGGCGGCAGGAGTTTCACGACTACGAATATGTGATCTCTCAGGTGAGGAAACCTCGAATTGTGAGTATGGGCGGTTATATGGGACTGGGCACCTCGTGTGAGGCATTGCCCGCCTGCCGCTATTGGGCCAGACAGAGTGGTGCCACCGAGGAGATGATAGCTTCGCAAGTGAAATGCTGCCGCAGCATGGAGGCTGATTTCGTGATTGTACATACCGACCTTCCCGAGATGATGGCAGAGATGAGGCGGATCGGATACCATGAGATGGACAGGGCTACGCAATGGTATCCCTTTGTGCTATACAGCAAGCGGCAGCTTTCGCTGCCGCCCGTTGATTATCATGTTTCAGATTTGGATGTCCTGTTGAAAAGATGATCAACCTTTCCGACGTTTGGCACGCTGCTCGCGGTATTTG
Source organism: uncultured Prevotellaceae bacterium (assembly GCA_946540735.1). Classification (GTDB taxonomy): domain Bacteria; phylum Bacteroidota; class Bacteroidia; order Bacteroidales; family Bacteroidaceae; genus Prevotella. Next base: position 11,716 of record CAMNIN010000052.1, read on the forward strand.
GCTTTTTGGCGGGCACTGCCACTGCCATGTGCTCCGGTGATGTAGGCCTTTTTCTTGGCCTTGGTCTTGACTTTGTCGTCGGAGGAGTTGTTGTCCTTGGCCCCACGGCCCCAGACAATACCTCCTTGGATGATGGCGTCGATGTCGTCTCCCTTGCTCATGGTGATCCGTGCCGATTAGTGGTGGAAAAGCCTGACGCCGGTGAAGGCCATGGCGATGCCGTATTTGTCGCAGGTGGAAATCACATGATCGTCGCGCACCGAACCGCCAGCTTGGGCGATGAACTCCACACCGCTCTTGTGGGCGCGCTCAATGTTGTCGCCGAAGGGGAAGAAAGCGTCGCTTCCCAATGCCACTTTCGTGTTCTGGGCAATCCATGCTTTTTTCTCTTCTATCGTGAGCACATCGGGCTTCTCGGTGAAGAATTGCTGCCAAGTGCCGTCGCGGAGCACGTCGTCGTGGTCTTCGCTGATGTATACGTCGATGGTGTTGTCGCGGTCGGCGCGGCGGATTCCCGGAACAAAGGGCAGGCCCATCACTTTCGGATGCTGGCGGAGCCACCAGATGTCGGCCTTGTTGCCGGCAAGACGTGTGCAGTGGATGCGGCTCTGCTGTCCGGCGCCGATGCCGATGGCTTGGCCGTCCTTCACGTAGCACACACTGTTGCTCTGGGTGTATTTCAGGGTGATAAGGGCGATGATGAGATCGCGGCGTGCTTCTTCGGTGAAGGTCTTGCAGCGGGTGGGGATGTTCTCAAAGAGTGCGGGATCGTCGAGCTTGATCTCATTGCGGCCTTGCTCGAAAGTGATGCCGAATACTTGTTTGCGCTCGATGGGATCAGGCACATAGGAGGGGTCGATGCGGATCACATTGTAGGTGCCTTTGCGCTTGGCGCGGAGGATCTCAAGCGCCTCGGGGGTATAGTCGGGGGCGATCACACCATCCGATACCTCACGCTTGAGGAGCGTAGCGGTCATGGCGTCGCAGGTGTCGCTCAAGGCCACGAAGTCGCCGTAGCTGCTCATGCGGTCGGCGCCGCGGGCACGGGCGTAGGCGCAGGCGATGGGTGAAAGCTCGCCCAGATCATCCACGAAATAGATTCTTCGAAGGGTGTCGCTCAATGGGAGTCCGACGGCTGCTCCGGCAGGAGACACGTGTTTGAAACTGGCTGCTGAGGGCAGTCCGGTGGCGGACTTCAGTTCTTTGACCAGCTGCCAGCTGTTGAGGGCGTCGAGGAAGTTGATGTAGCCTGGCCGGCCGTTGAGCACTTCCAGGGGCAGTTCTCCTTCTGCCATGAAAATGCGGGATGGTTTCTGGTTGGGATTGCAACCGTATTTCAATGCTAATTCTTTCATTGTATATAAGGATTAAAGGATTGATGACAAAAACAAAAAAGAGGTTTCTGCATACGAAACCCCTTATTGCATTCGTTGGATTAAGCCTTGGTGGCAGACCACTTCTCCTTGATGCGAGCTTTCTTACCAGTGAGTTTGCGGAGATAGTAGAGCTTAGCACGGCGCACCTTACCACGCTTGTTCACCTCGATGCTGTCGATGTTGGGTGACTCAATGGGGAAAATACGCTCCACACCTATGGTGCCCGACATCTTGCGGACGGTGAAACGCTTCTTGTCGCCATGACCGGAGATGCGGATCACAACACCACGGTAGAGCTGGATACGCTCTTTGTTACCCTCGATGATCTTGTAGGCCACCGTCACGGTGTCACCAGGATGAAACTCATCGAATTTCTTGCCTGCGGCTTTAGCCTGCTCGGCAACATTAGTTGCAAATGCTTGTTCAGCAACTTTGATTAAATCCATTTTGATTGATGATTAATGTGATTGTCCCACTACGCAACATAACTAGGCAACTCTTCTTCCTGTCATCGGTTACGCAGAAAAGCGGTGCAAAGTTACTACTTTTTTTCCGTTTATCATGGTTTGCCATGCGTTTTTTTTGATTTTATGCTGATTTCTTGGCCTTTATGGTGCTGATTCTCGTTTTTTTTGAGTATTTTCGCAAAAACTTTATGTGAATGATGAAAAAGAAATGGATGACATTGCTGACAGTCTTGATGATGGCTGTCTCGGCATGCACGACACATTACCAGGTGTCGGGCGTGAACCGCACCCGTTTGCTCGTAGACAAAGCATATGATGTGGGAATGGACGAGGATTTGGCTTCCTTCATGGCTCCCTTCATGTCGAAGGTCGACAGTCTGATGTCTCCCGTTGTCGGCAGGGCGGCGATGCCCCTCGAACCCTTTCGGCCTGAGAGTCCGCTGAGCAACCTGATGGCTGATATTCTGGTGTGGTCGGGGAGCTATTATCATGAGAAGCCTGATTTCGGCGTGTATAATATCGGTGGAATGAGGGCTTCACTTGCCAAAGGTGATATCACGATCGGCGATGTGTTTGATGTGGCGCCCTTTGAGAATAAAGTTTGCTTCGTGTCGCTTTCTGGCGAGCATGTGGCTGAACTGCTCAGGCAAATTGCCGCCAGAGGTGGCGAGGGCGTCAGCAAGGAGGTCCGTATGATGATCACCAAGGACAGGAAGTTGAAGTATGCCACCATCGGCGGACAGGAGGTGGATCCCGCCCGGAAATACCGCATCGCCACGGTCGACTATGTGTCGCATGGCAATGACGGGATGGCGGCTTTCAAGAATGCTACTGACAGGAATGACCTGACCACTGACGATGATCTCACCAGGATGGCACTGATGAGGTATATCAAGGAATGCACAGCGAAAGGAAAGCTGGTGGAGAGTTATGTGGACGGACGAATAAAGGTGGAGGAATAGACATGAGAACAAGAATACTGATCATCGCATGTATGTGTATGGTTGCTTCGGCCTCCATACAGGCGCAGGATAAGCAATTGGTGATCCTGCATACCAACGACACTCACAGTTGCATCGTGCCACTCAACGAGAACCTCGCCGACAAAGAGGTGGCTGGCAGGGGAGGGTTTATCCGGAGACTGGCGTTTCTGAAGCAACAGCGGAAGGAGCATCCCGACTTGCTCTATTTCGACAGTGGCGATTTCTCACAAGGATCGCCTTACTACACCTTGTTCCAAGGGGATGTGGAAATCGGGCTCATGAACAGGATGGGCATCGACGCCGCCACAATCGGAAACCATGAGTTTGACTTCGGTATGGATAATATGGCACGCTTGTTTAAAAAGGCCAAATTTCCCATCGTATGTGCCAATTACGATTTCACGGGTACTCCTGTGGAGGGGTTGGTGAAACCTTATGTCATCCTCAAGCGCAAAGGGGTCAGAATCGGGGTCTTCGGCCTCTCTCCTCAGCTCGAGGGCCTGGTGGAGAAGCACACCTCGGTGGGCGTGACTTACCTCGACCCAGTGGCCAAAGCCCTGGAGGTGGCCACTTTCCTCAAGGAGAAGAAGAAATGCGACTTCATCATCTGCGTGTCGCATCTGGGATGGAATATCGGTGGGGCAGATGATGCTACGATGATAGCAGGGTCGCGGTATATCGATCTTGTGCTGGGAGGGCATTCGCATACCTATCTCAAGCAATTGGAATATGTAAAGGACCTGGACGGCAGACAGGTGCCTGTGGACCAGAATGGCAAGCATGGCATCTGGATCGGCAAACTGACTGTCGACCTCAAGAAAAAATAGTGTGCCTGATCAGCCTCCTGGTTTTGATGGACATAAACAAGAAAGAGGATGCACCCCAAGGCGCACCCTCTTCTTGTTTGCTCTAAAAATGATTTATGGCAGGCTGATAGCCTCGTTGGGGCATACATCTGCACATGTGCCACACTCTGTGCAGAGATCGGGATCGATTTTGTAGATGTCGCCCTCAGAGATAGCCTCGGATGGGCACTCGCTGATACATGTTCCACATGCGATGCAGTCTTCACTAATTACGTAAGCCATAGTAATACTTATTTGTTGTTAATGATTAATTTTTATTGCTAAAAGAGAAATACCTACTTTTATTGGTTGCAAAGGTACATTTTATTTTTGAAATACCTAAAAATGATGGGCTTTTTTTTGTTATTTATAAAATGTCAAAATAAGGAGACAGGCAATAAGGCGGCATAAAAATCGTTATTATAAGTAGATAAAGAATGTAACTTGGTATGATCAGGCGAGCGACATGTTTCTTGGGGGCGATACTTCTCGTGCTTTCTGTTCAGGCTCAGCAACGGAAAGTGGAGAACCGTCCTTATGTGGATCTGCGCCATTTCCATTTTGGCGTGCATGTGGGCACCCATTTGCAGGACATTGAGTTTCTGAATGTTGGCCCTCAGATGATTGAGCAGGAGGATGGGTCGTATGTGGAGAAATTCATCTCCTGCGATCAGGACCGTTGGGATCCTGGTTTCAACGTCGGTGTGCTGGGTGAGCTCCGCTTGAACACCTATTTCCAGTTCCGCATCGCTCCTGCCATGTATTTTGGCACTCGGCACATCACATTCCTCAACCATACTGACGAGAATGTGCTTGATGAGCATCAGGAACTGAAGACCGCCTATATCTCCACAGCTCTTGACTTGATTTTCGCGGCTCCGCGGTTCAACAATCACCGTCCCTATTTCGTGGCAGGTATCAATCCGATGATCAACCTTTCTGGCCGTGACAACGACTTTCTCAAATTGAAGCGCACGGATTTATATCTTGAGATAGGTGCTGGATGTGATTTCTACCTGCCCTTCTTCAAGTTGAGGCCTGAGTTCAAATTCATGTATAGCTTGGGCAACAAACTTGACATGGACCACGTGAATCATCTCAAGAACCGCAATATGATCATGTATACCAATTCGGTGAAAGAGGCGCGCACGAAAATGTTTGTCCTCACATTCTATTTCGAATAAAGCGCTTTTTTGTGGCACGGGATAAAAAAACAGCGGGATCAAGTCCCGCTGTTTGCTGTTAATTATGTTCTTGTTTCAATTATCCCGTTTCTTGCAAGGGGATGTGAGAGCATCTCTTACTCAGTAGTCCCTTCGGCCGGAGTGTCCAGACCCAGAGCCTTCTTGGCAATGCTGTTGTTGGGATCCAGCTGGATGACTGTCTCATAGAAAGGCTTTGCGGTGTCGAGGTCGTTCTTGCTGGCCCAGTAGATATAACCCACCTCGCTGCAAGCGTTGAGCATGTAGCCCTTCTCGTCCTCGTCGAGGTCGCCTTTGGCTTTCAGGTCATTGATCAGCGTGGTGAGGTAGCTGATGGCCTCGTCGTCTTTCTCGCAGACATAAGCCTGATGACCCTTCTGGAATTTCACGAAGTTGGCTGTGTGGGGGTATTTGGCAGCCAGGTTGTCATAGACGCCCATGGCTTTCAGCCAGTTGGCATCCTTGTCTTCGCCATTCTTCACCTTGTCGATGTAGATACCGGCCAGTTTGCTGAACTCAGACGGTTTGGCATCGGGATTCTTGTCCAGATACATGATGCTGTACTCCAGAGCCTTGTCGGTGTTGCCCAGGGCGGTGTAGGACTCGGAAATCGACTGCAGGTTCTTGAAGTCGGTTCCATCCATGGAGAATGACTTGAGGAACATCTCGATGGCTTTCTCATGCTGTCCGGCTCCTGCGAGGGCACGGGCATAGTAATTGAAGTCGCCAGAGTTCTTCTCTGCGTCGCTGTTGATCAGTTTCTCTGCGAACGAGATACCCTCGCTCCAGTCCTTGCCCAGCACGCCGTTGATCATGGCCAGACGGGTGAAGGCAGAGTTGGCGGGGAATCGGCTGGCTGCGGCTTTGGCCACGTCGAGACCTTTCTTGAAATCATTCACCGAGAGGGCTGCCAAGGCATACTCACCCAGGCGCGACTCAGCCATGTTGCTGATGTTGGCCTTGTTGAAATACTCCATGGCTTTCTCGTAGTTGCCGGAGGTGTAGAAGATATGTGCGGTCTCAGTGTCGATGGGGTAGTCGGGCACGTTGCGACGAAGTTCGTTCAGCGCGCGCTCTGCCTCCGACGGGCTGCGCTTGCGGTATACGTTGGCATAGCTCATATAGCCGTTGGGGTTCTTGGGATCGAGAGTCATGGCCTGTTGATACCACATGGCAGCGTTGCCACCGTCATCTTTCAGGGCTTCGATATCGCCTTTGAGCACATAGGCATCACCGAAGTTCTTGTTCCTCTTGATGGCGAGATCAGCACATTCAATGGCTTTGTCGTAGTTCTTGCTGCTCAGATAGGCATTACCTAGAGCCACCATGGCCTCGGGGTTCTTCTTGTAGGCCTTGAGGAAGTCTTTCACCAACTGTTTGGCGGCGCCCGTAGCTTGGGGGTCGTCTTTCAATGCTTTTGATACGGTACCGATGACAGAGGAGTAATCGTCCTGAGCCATTACCGGAGCGGAGAGTCCGAAGACAAGCGCTCCCATGATTAGATATTTTACTGCTTTCATAATCGGTTTGTTTTTTATTTGTTCTTAATGTTTGTTGTCAATCCGTTTGATGAAGTTTTGATGTAAAGGTTTAAGCCTTTTTTATTTCTTTATGTTAACTTTTTTAAGTGTGATGTCGCCTCTGTAGGGGAGCAGTCCGGTTTTCAGCACGATCAACTGGCCGACGGGGCTCGTCACATAGTTGGCGAAGCTCCATGGCAGCGCACGCTGCGGGTCTACACAGATGGCGTATATGGTTCTTGCGAATGGATAGCGTCCATCGAGCAAGTATGCCTGGTAGGGTTTCCAACTGTTGCCTGGTGTGGCTTCGTCTTTCACCGATACCGACATGACGCGGATATTCTTGATGAAGGTGAGATTGGTGCTGTCTCTCTTGTCGTTGAGCCAGTTGGATCCGATGACACCAATCGCATTGGGCGTGTCGTGTACGTAGTCGATGACGTCGGCACTGGTCTTGGCGGCCGTGATATGCGGGTTGTCAATGGGTTTCCCGTCGAGAATGGAGTCTACGACGTAGTGAAGCGTGGCCGATTGGTTGTTGTCGAACACGACTTCGAAGTCTCCGAGTTTGGAATTTTTGTACACCTCATTCCATTTCGTCACCTCGCCTTGGAGGATGCGCTTGAAGTCTTTGACGCTGATGCAGGTGTCGTTGTTGTTTGGGTTGACGATGATCGCAAGTCCGTCATATCCGATCGGGAATACGGAGGGGAGTTGCTTTTTCGTCTTCAGGTATGCCACCTCACTGTCTTTCAGTGGGCGTGAGGTGAAGAAGAGACACGTCTTCATATCCTTGATGAGATTGAAGCCGTCGTTCTCGTTGGTGTAGATCGGGTTGAGTTTTGCTTTGGGGTATTTGAATTCAAATTGTTCGATCAGTTCCCCGATCACGGGACTGAAACTCTCATCTGCTGCAAATGAAATCTCACCTGAGGTGGGAGTGTCAGTGCGACCGCCGCGTTTGTCACTGTTGTCGCATGAAACGATGGCCATTCCTGCGAGCAGGATGCAGATGGATGCGCAGAATACTGTTTTTTTCATTGTCGCTTTAGATTAGAGTTGTTTTTATAAAAGATAGTCAGGGGCGACCGTAAATCGCCCCTGACAGGTTTCGGTTCTACAAATGTTCGTTGCAGAAAAAAGTTCTGGTCATGATTACTGAAGCTTGAAGGTCACAGGAAGGTTGTACTTCACACGCACAGCCTGTCCGTTCTGCTTACCAGGTACCCACTTAGGCATGGCCTTGGTCACGCGCACGGCCTCCTTGTCGAGCGACGGGTCGACGCCACGCACCACTTGCACGTTGCTGATCGAACCATCGGGCTCCACGACGAAGGACACGACGACGCGGCCCTGGATGCCATTCTCCTCAGCCACTGGAGGATAGTGGATATTGCTGCTCAGCCATGACAAGAGAGCGGATTGACCACCGGGGAATGAAGGCTGTTGCTCCACAACGTCGAAGATCTTCTGGGTCACTTCTTGTTTGACCTCCTGCTTTGGCTCCTCGATCTGGACCTTCTCTACCACGTCGGTACGGGCGGCCTCGATCGTACGGTCCTTGGTACCCTCCTGGTCTTTCACACCCACAGCGGTGTTGGCATCCAACTGGTCCATCTGCTTCATCTGGTTGTCCTCTTTCACGAGTTCATCCTTCTTGATGACAGGTGCGGTAAACTTCTGGGTCTCACGAACCTGAGGAATCTCCTTCTTGGGTTCGAACTTCGGTTTCTCAATCTTTTTCTCTTCTTTCTTCTTCTCTTTCTCGGCTTGCTCCTGAAGCTTAGAAAGCTCAAGTTGTTCCATGTAAGCCTGACGCTCAGCGGCGCGCTTGTCGGCCTCAATCTTGTAAATCAGATAACCACCGATGAGCAATGCAGCTGCCATCAGAATAGCCAGAGCGAGCAAATTACGCTTGGAAGTTCCCTTGCGCAACTGGTAGGCTCCGTATTCCTTGTTCTTGTCTTGGAACACCAGGTCGATCCATTTAGGATCATATAGATCTATTTTTGACATAGTTTCTTGCTGTTTTAAAGTTCATCATTACATTTTCACACCTTTCTTCTCGAGAAGTTTCTCGTCGTCGGGCGTGATTTTGTCGATGACGTATGTTCCAATACTCAAAATCTGCATTTCATCGAGAGCGTCGACCATGTTCTTGTACGAGGCATTGTCGGTGGGCTTGATCACGATGGTCAGCGTCGGAATCTTGCCGGTCTCCAGCTCACCGCCCTTCAGCTTGCTCAGCTTCTGGGCAAAGGTGCTGTCGGTGTAGTTCTTCGGATTCTTCTGTCTGTCCATGTTGAGCTCCTTCACTGCCAACTCGATACGCTTCACAGGTTTGGTGCCGTCTTCCACTGCATGCTCGCGGAGCACGTTGCGGATGCCGTCGTTGCCCCATGTGGTCTCTTTCACCCAGTCGGGGTTGTTGTACTCGGGCTCACCTTCTGCGTAGTAGATCTTGTTGTCGGCGGCCACATACAGGGTCACTGTCTGCGAGGCCTTCGACTCGTTCTTGTTGGTGTCGTCCTGGTTCTCGTCATTACTCGGCATGGTCAGCTCCATGGTCTGGGGCTTGCTAAGCGTCGTACAAAGCATGAAGAACGTGATGAGAAGCATCAGCATATCCACCATAGGCGTGAAGTCTACGCGGACATTCATCTTTTTCTGCTTGCTTTCTTTTTTCTTTGCCATTAGTCGCCCTCCGATGTTTTAAGGTTAGTGATCATGTAGTAATGGCTCTCATCCATGTCTTGAAGTTCACTCATGACCTTCTTGACAGTCTTGTAGGGAGTGGATGCGTCAGCCTTCAAGGCGAGCTTGATGTTCTCGTTGACGTTACGTGCGGCGTCAACCCACATTTGGAACTCGCTCATGCCGCCGTCGATACTGTCGAGGGGAATACCCTTTGTGGGCAGTATTTTCTGGCGTTGGTCTGTCGACATCATCAAGTATTGCTTCATCTCTGCCAGAGGCACACCGAAGGTTCCCTCACGTGTGAATACGTCGAGCAATGCTGCGCTTGCATCGGGCATCACGGCTTGCAGAGTGCTTCCCAATTGGTCTGTGTTATCGATGCTCATGAACACCTGCCCCTCGCCCGTTGGGTTGCCGGCGGCATCCTTCTCGGGATTGACGAGGATGGTCAGGACTCCGTTCTCAGGCACCTTGATCTCGGACACAGATCCTGGCACGTTGACCTTCACTGGTTCGTTCTTGACGAACGTAGAAGTCAGCATGAAGAAGGTCAGAAGCAGGGTCATCACGTCCGACATCGGCGTCATATCGATCCAGACATCACTTTTCTTAACTTTTACTTTACCCATAGCGATAAATTTTTAAAGGGTTAGCAAAAATTAAGCCTCTTCTGTATGGGTTGCTTCGTATGTCTGAGCAATTGAATAACCTACCTCGTCGAGGGCGAAAGTCAATTTGTCCACCTTGTTGGTGAAATAGTTGTAGGACACAACAGCGCACCAAGATGTACCGATACCGAAGGCGGTATTGATAAGGGCCTCAGAAATACCAGCGGAAAGTTTTGCGGAGTCAGCACCACCACCAGCTGCCAGAGCGGAGAACGACTTGATCATACCGACCACAGTTCCGAGAAGTCCGGTAAGTGTACCCAGTGTGACGAGGGTTGCGATGATCGGGAGGTTCATGGTCAGGGTAGGCATCTCAAGCTGAGAAGCTTCCTCGTGAGCCTGCTGGATCTTGGCGATCTTCTGTGCCTTCTTGATGCCGGCTGTGGCTTCCATCTCCTTGTAAGCGTTCAGAGAAGCGGAGACGACGTTGGCCACAGAACCCTTCTGCTGGTTGCAGAGCTGCTGAGCCTTTGCGAAGTCGTTGGCGTTCAGAGCGGCTTTGATGTTGGCAACGAATTTGGGAAGAGCGCCCTTGCCGAATGCAGTTCTAAGAGCCAGCCAGCGCTCGATGGACATAGCGAGCACGGTGAGCAACAGGGTGTGGATGACAGGCACGATGACACCGCCCTTGAAGATGGTACCCCATACGTCAACCGGAGTCTCCTTGGTCTCGTCAGCGAAGTGTGACACATTGCCGAACCAAGTGAAGAACAGAGTGAATGCAATGATGGCGCATACTACGATGATCCAGAATGCACCTCTTACTCCTGTGAAGCCCTCAGATTTTTTTGCGGGGGCTGCTGCTTTTGTTGAATTTGCCATAATTTTTTAATTTGTTGATTTAAGTTATTAATAAATTTAAGTTATACAAATCTCGATTTAATGTTAAAATAGGTCGATGTTCGTATTAGCGCAGTAGCTTGGCGAATAACATCGCAAAGATAATAATTTAGATGAAATTTATTGGCTGATTAATAATTTTTAACAAATTTTTTGCGCTCACTGCAGGGCTGACAGGGCTCTGCGGATGCGGCTGAGAGCCTCGCGGATGTTGTCGTCGCTGGTGGCGTAGCTCATGCGGAAGCACTCGGGGTCGCCGAAGGCATCACCTCCGACAGTGGCCACGTGGGCCTCCTCCAGCAAATAGAGGGCGAGGTCGGTGGAGTTGGAGATGGTCTTTCCCTTGTAGCTCTTGCCATAGAAACTGCTGCATTTGGGGAAGAGGTAGAAGGCCCCTTCCGGCACGTTGACTTCCAGGCCGGGGATTTCTTTTGCCAATGCCACGATGAGGTCGCGTCGTCGCTCGAAGGCCTTGCGCATCTCTTCCACGCAGTCTTGCGACTGGGTATAGGCGGCTTCGGCAGCTTTTTGGCTGACGGAACATGCGCCGCTGGTGTATTGCCCTTGTAGTTTGTTGCAACCTTTCACGATCCACTCTGGAGCGGCCATGTATCCGATGCGCCAGCCAGTCATGGCATAGGCTTTCGACACACCATTGATGATGATTGCGCGCTCTTTCATGCCCTCAAACTGGGCGATGCTCTCATGGTGCCCGGTATAGTTGATGTGCTCGTAGATCTCGTCGGCGATGACGAAGAGGTCGTCGTGGTCGAGGATGACATTGGCGAGCGCTTGCAGTTCGTCTTTGGAGTAGACGCTGCCTGTGGGGTTGCTGGGTGAGCAGAGAATGACCATCTTGGTCTTCGGGGTGATGGCGGCCTCCAGTTGGGCGGCAGTCATCTTGAAGTCTTGTGCGAAACCGGTGCTGACAATCACGGGGATGCCTCCGGCGAGTTTCACCATTTGGGGGTAGCTGACCCAATAGGGTGCGGGGATGATGACCTCGTCGCCGTCGTCGACGAGTGCGAGGACGGCATTGCACACCGACTGCTTGGCTCCGTTCGACACGAGGATCTCGCTGATGCTGTAGTCGAGGGCGTTCTCCTTGTGGAGTTTCTCCACGATAGCTTTTCTCAGGCCGGGATAGCCGGGCACGGGAGAATACCTGGAGTAGTTGTCGTCGATGGCTTGCTTGGCGCTCTCCTTGATGCCTTCGGGGGTGTTGAAATCGGGCTCTCCCACGCTGAGGTTGATCACGTCGATGCCTTGCGCTTTCATCTCGCTGCTCTTCTGCGACATCACCAGTGTGGCGGATGGTGCGAGACGGTTGAGGCGTTCTGATAGTTTTGCCATAAATATTGTCAGTCTTTCAATTTCATGCAAAGGTAGTGCAATCTGAGAGCAAAACAAAATAATTGGACGCTTTTTATTGCCATTTTGGTGTCATTTTTTTGTTTTTCCCGAAATAGCGTTGCCTTACCTTTTATGCTTGTCTATAGGTGGAGCAGGTGCCCCATGCGTTCTTTTTTTGTCTTCAAGTAATTGATGTTGAACTCATTGGGCGTGGTCTCGATGGGCACGTTTTCCACGATTTCCAGTCCATAAGCTTCCAGTCCGACGCGCTTCACGGGGTTGTTGGTGAGGAGCCGCATTTTGTGGATGCCCAGATGGCGGAGCATCTGCGCACCGCATCCGTAGTCGCGCTCATCGGGCTTGAATCCCAGGTGGGTGTTGGCATCCACGGTGTCGTAGCCCTGCTCTTGCAATTTGTAGGCGGCGATTTTGTTCATCAGTCCGATGCCGCGCCCTTCCTGCTGCATATAGATCAGCACGCCCTTGCCTTCTTTCTCGATCATTTCAAGGGATTTGTGCAACTGTTCGCCGCAGTCGCATCTCAGGCTTCCGATGATGTCGCCTGTGCAGCATGATGAATGCACTCTCACCATCACCGGCTCATCGTCGGCCCAGGTGCCTTTGGTCAGGGCGAAATGCTCCACTCCGTTGCTCTTCTGTCTGAAAGGTATCAGTTTGAAACGCCCGTACATGGTGGGCATGTCCACCTCGTTGCCGACCTCGATGAGCGAGTCGCGTTGCAGGCGATAGGCGATCATGTCGTGGATGGTGATGATTTTGATGTCATATTGCTCGGCGAACTCGCGCAGTTGGGGCATTCGTGCCATCGTGCCGTCCTCATTCATGATTTCCATCAGCGCTCCGGCAGGGTAAAGGCCGGCGAGCAGGCACAGGTCGATAGTGGCTTCGGTGTGTCCGCTGCGGCGCAGGACGCCGTGATCCTGGGCGTAGAGGGGGTTGATATGTCCCGGACGTCCAAAGGTGGCCGGTGTGGAGTGGGGGTCGGCCAGAGCCTTGATGGTGGCTGCACGGTCGTGTGCGCTTACTCCAGTGGAGCAGCCCTCTATCTTGTCGATGGTGACGGTGAACGGCGTGCCGAGCAGCGAGGTATTCTCCGACACCTGTCGTGGCAGGTCAAGTTCCTTGCATCTCGAGATGGTGATGGGAGCGCAGAGCAGTCCGCGTGCATGTTTGAGCATGAAGTTCACCTTCTCGGGGGTGATTTTCTCGGCGGCGATGATGAGGTCTCCTTCGTTCTCACGGTCCTCGTCATCCACAACGATGACGAATTTGCCCTCGCGGAAGTCATCGACTGCGCTTTCTATTTTTTCTGTCAGTTGTCTGTCCATATATATTATAAATAATGTGTGCTGGTTTCAGGCATCAAGTTTCTTGTCGGTGATGCGCTGTATGATTTGCGAGTTGGTCTCCTTGATCACCCGGAGGTCCTTGAGCAGTCTCAGCCGGAATGTCCACATGCGGATGTAGAGGAATGTCCCGAAGGGCACGATGATGGCCGACAGGATATTGAGCCATTTGCGTTCGAAGGGCCGTGTGTGTGCCTTCTCCGACATGATGGGGTAGTGGCCGAGCAGTCCGAGGATGGTGCGGTCGCGTGTGTTGTTGAGGTCGTCGATCACTCCCTCCAGTTCTTCGCTGATGCGCTCTATCTCATGGTCGGGCTGGTATTTGAAGAATACCTTGATGATGTTGGGCGGCGATTTGAGGTTGTGCTCATGCGAGTAGTTGGTGACCTCTTCGCTGATGCGGTTGAGCTCTCCGATGTCGTGGCGGTAGTCAGGATCGTTGATGATCACCTCCTTGGATGCGATGTTTCTCTTCCTTCTCATGCCGAGGATGCGCATGCCCAGGTCGATGTAGGAGTCGAGGTTGAACACGGCTGAGTCGTTGTTGGCCTTGTAGGTGATGAAGGCAGCCGTGGGCGCCAGCACTGCCGTGGCGATGCCCTTGCCGAACCAGATGGCCCACATGCCACCACGCGCCATTCTGAACCCAGTGTTGTCGAGGATATAGAAGATGATGTATACGATCACCGAGACGATGATCGGCACCCCCAGGCCGCCTTTGCGGATGATGGCTCCGAGTGGGGCCCCGATGAAGAAGAAGATGATGCACGAGAATGCCAGCACAAATTTGTTGATGGCTTCTATCTTGTGCAGCCGCAGGTAGCGGTCGCCTTCACTGGTCACGATACTCTTGAAGTCAAGGTCGCTCATGTGCATGTTCACCTTGGATAGGGCACTGTTCACGGCGTTGCGCTGTTTGTCGGGCCCCAGTCGGGCAAAGATGGTGTCGAAATCGAAGGTTTGCTTCCTGCTGGCCTGTATCGCCTGCAGTGAGTCGGCTTTTGTGATGCCCTGGATGTCATAGGAGTAGTTCTTGGCCTCGTTGTAGTAAGACCGGCCGATGCTGTCGTAGGTGAAGTTGAGTGAGTCGATGTCGATCTTGATCTGGTTGAGGCTTTTCGCCTGGGCGTTCTGTCCGAAGATGCTGGCATCGGCCAGGTTGAAGTCACCGTTGAAGTCGAGCACGATGCGTTTTTTCCAGAATGTCTCTCGCCGGTAGGGCACGGTGGCGCTGCCGGCAAGTTCCGAGCTGCGCATGTTCTCAAACCACTCGCCGCTGTAGAGGCTCAGCAGCAGGTGTTTTTTCTCAGCCGTCGACTGCAGCATGCCCGAATCGGCCAGGATGATGGCGGCGTCCTCGTAGCTGTCGGTCATCTTGTAGATCATGATGCCGTAGAGCATACCTGTCTTCATGTCTTTTTTCTGCACGTAGATATTACATTCTGGTATGCCGTCATAGAAGATACCCTCGGGTATCTCCAGTTCGGGGCTCTTCTGTTTCATGGAGATGAGCAACTGGCCGATTTTCCCTTTCGACTCTGGGCCGATATTGTTTTGGAAATAGAACGAGGCGCAGGCGATGGCGATGACGATGAAAATCAGCGGACGGATAGTCTGGATCAGCGAGATGCCGGCGGCCTTGATGGCGGTGAGCTCGGAGCTCTCGCCAAGATTGCCGAATGCGATGAGCGATGACAGCAGGATGGCCAACGGGAGGGCTTGCGGCACCATCATCAGGGCCATGTACCAGAAAAATTGCCCCATGATGTCGAGGGTGAGTCCTTTGCCGATCAGTGCGTCGACATACTGCCACACAAATTGCATCATCAGCACGAAAAGACTGATGAAGAACGTGCCGACAAAGAGCAGTAGAAACTGCTTGATAATCAGTATGTAGAGCTTCTTTATCCCAAACATTTCATTCGAAATCTATGCGGCGGATTAGTTGTCGAACTGCAAATATAGGCAAATTTTTCTGATTTTGCAGGAGGAAATGTGATTTATTTCTTTTCCAGCCCCATAGAATCCTTCGGGAAGGAGCGTTTTAGGCCCTGCTTATGCTTTTTTTCGCCCGGCTTTAAAGCCCTGTGGCCTGACGGAGCATATCGAGGTTCTGGTCCCAGATGTCATACAGGCTGTCCACATCCTCGGACAGTGCGAAATCGGTGATGTGCAGGATGAAACCGCCGGTTACTTCCTCGCGGCTCATCCGGATCTCGAGGTAGGATTCCGGGTCGGTGTCGTCGTCCCATTTCATGCGGATATGGCTATGGCGGACACGCTCCTGTATGGTGGCGGTGCGCTCCTCATGGTGACTCCACTCGTCGCCCCAGATGAAGGAGAAACGACCTTCCTTTTCTTTCACGCTGTCTGCTATCCATCGGCTCAGGCCACCTTCGGTGCTGATGATGTTCCAGATGATGTTGGGAGATGTGGATCTCAGGCTATGCTCTATCTGTATCTGTCGCTTTTTCATGTGCATTAGGCTGGAAATGATGTCATATCGGCACAAATTTATGAAAAAACCTCGAAAACAGCATAAATTTTAGGATTTTTTTTGTTTGTTTCAAAAAAATGCTTACCTTTGCACCCGCAAATAAGGATGGCGGGATAGCTCAGCTGGTTAGAGCGCATGATTCATAATCATGAGGTCCCC
>CAMNIN010000053.1 GCA_946540735.1 uncultured Prevotellaceae bacterium
CGACAAATCCCGATGAACAACGACAAATCCCGATGGTCATAAGAAGGGAAAGTGGGGTGCTGAGTAATTACTGATTAAGCGCAGAGCGTTAAATTGTATTAAAATTTCAATAAGATAAGAACAACGTATTGTGTAAAATATTATTTTTGCATCAGACTTCCGAAATGACGGAAATGAGTTCGAATCATAACACGACTCTGCCCCAGTTCTGGGGAGGTGTTTTCGGAAATTATACTTCATGAAGAATAATCCTACGTCGGATAGGATTATTCAGGGGGGAGAGCTCTTTCATGGGCGATCCCCCTTTTTCTTGTCTATTGATGAATCCCCTTTAAAAAGTCGGATGAATCCATTCGCATAAGGAAGTAGTGATGTCGCATTGAGGCGTCTCCCGTATGTTATCTCATCCCAAAGCATGATGATGGAGACGCCGCAATGCGACGTCTCTACATTTGGCTCTTCGTGGTCGGCGGTAACGGCGCAATGCGAATAAAAATGACTTTTTAAGATGGGGCCATTGTTGAAAAATCACAGACAGGTAAAAATACCTGCCTGTGAAAACAAAGGTTGGGTTATAGGAAGGATCTGCAGCCTTTTTATCCCTTGCAGGGAGTCCAAGGCTTCAGTTGCTTGAAGAAGTCATTGCCTTTGTCATCCACGAGGATGAATGCGGGGAAGTCCTCCACGACGATTTTCCAGATGGCTTCCATGCCCAGTTCGGGATATTCCACGCACTCGATTGACTTGATGCTCGACTGTGAGAGGACAGCGGCCACACCTCCGATCGATCCGAGGTAGAAGCCTCCATGCTTTTGGCAAGCATCCGTGACGGTCTGTGTGCGGTTGCCCTTGGCGATCATTACCAAGGAAGCCCCATGATCCTGGAACTCGTCGACATAAGGATCCATTCTGTTGGCCGTTGTGGGCCCCATCGAACCGCAAGGATATCCCTCTGGGGTCTTGGCGGGACCTGCATAGAGGATGGGATGGTCTTTGAAGTAAGCCGGCATTTCCTCGCCAGCGTCCAGTCGAGCCTTCAGTTTGGCGTGTGCGATGTCGCGTGCCACGATGATCGTGCCCTTGAGGTTGACGCGTGTGCTCACGGGATATTTCGAGAGTTCTTTCCTCACGGAGTCGATACCCTTGTCGAGGTCGATCACGATGTTGTCTTTGCCCTCGCCAGCCTTGCGTAATTCCTCCGGAATCAGTTCGCTGGGATGATTGTCCATCTGCTCCAGCCAGATGCCGTCGGCATTGATTTTGGCTTTGATGTTGCGGTCGGCCGAGCACGACACACCCATTCCGATAGGACAGGATGCGCCATGGCGTGGCAGGCGGATGACACGGATGTCGTGAGCCAGGTACTTACCGCCGAATTGGGCGCCCAGGCCGATTTTCTGAGCTTCGACGAGGAGTTTCTTCTCCAGTTCGACGTCCCGGAAAGCCCTGCCGGTCTCATCGCCAGTAGTGGGCAGTCCGTCGTAGTATTTGATGCTGGCCAGTTTCACGGTGAGCAGGTTCTTTTCAGCCGACGTGCCTCCGATGACGAATGCGATGTGGTAAGGAGGACAAGCTGCGGTGCCCAGAGATTTCATTTTCTCGACGAGGAAAGGCAGCAGTGTGCCCTCGTTTTGGATTGTGGCCTTGGTCATCGGATAGAAATAAGTTTTGTTGGCAGATCCGCCGCCTTTGGCCACCATCACGAAGCGGTATTCCATGCCCTCTACGGCTTCGATGTCGATCTGTGCCGGAAGGTTGCAACGTGTATTCACTTCGTCATACATGTTGAGCGGTGCGTTCTGCGAGTAGCGCAGGTTGTCTTGTGTGAATGTATTGTAGACGCCCAGGCTCAGAGCCTCTTCGTCCTCAAATCCAGTCCACACCTGTTGTCCCTTTTCTCCATGGATGATCGCCGTGCCCGTGTCCTGGCAGAAAGGCAGGATGCCCATGCACGAGACCTCAGCATTGCGCAGGAACTGCAGAGCCACGTATTTGTCGTTCTCACTTGCTTCCGGGTCGTTCAAGACAGCCGCCACTTGCAGGTTGTGCTCCCGTCGCAGCATGAACTCCACGTCGTGGAAAGCCTGTTGTGCGAGCAGGGTCAGGGCCTCCTTGCTCACTTTGAGGATGGGGTGTCCTTCGAAGTCGCCCACGCTGACACCCTCTTTGGTCAGCAGGCGGTACTCGGTCTTGTCTTCACCCAGTTGGAACATGGGTGCATACTTGAATTCTGGTGTTTTTGCCATAATGTTTTAGAATTAGTGTTATTTGGGTAATGTATTAGTATCCGAAGATCTGTTCGGTGGTGAGTCGGTGGACAGGGCCGATTTTCTTCAGTCCCTCCATGTCGAGTTCCTTCTCGTCGCCGAGAATGATGTATTTGTAGGTCTTTCCCTTCATGTATTTCTTTTCGAAGTTGAGCACGTCTTGCAATGTCACTTTGGGCAGAGCGTTGTAGATACGTTCGTTGAGGTCGAAGTCGAAGCCACGTTTCTTTGCCCAGTAGTAGCTGTTGAGGACACTGAATTTGGTGGTGCGAGCCGTTTGCAGGCTCTTCATGGCACTCTGCTTGGCTATGTCGAATGCGGCCTGACTCTGCGGGATGGTGTCGAGGATGCTTTTGAACACCTTGATGCAGTCCATCATCTTGTCGTTTTGTGATACGATGTAGGTGATGTAAGTCTCGGGATGGTTCAGGCGGAACGGTGCCGAGTAGCTGGCAGCGGCGCTGTAAGCCAGTCCGCGGCTCTCGCGCAGCTCCTGGAACACGATAGAGTTCATGCCACCGCCGAAATACTCGTTGAGCATCGTGCGCACCGGAGCCTCTTCGAGACTGAAGGGTTTTCCCTCGTTATGGTATTGCACCATATAGATGTTCTTGGCCTCGTAAGGAGCGATATACACCTCGTTGGTCGGTGTGAGCTGTTCGGTGTATTCCTTCCCTGTGGGGGCAGGAGCAAGTCGCTTGGCAGTCTTATGGGTCTTGCTTACGATTTTGTTGAGTTCTTTGATGGTCAAAGGACCATAGTACATCACGGTATGTTCGTGATTTTTCAGACCGCTGATGAGGTCGAGAAACTTCTGCGGGTCGGTATTTCTCAGCTGAGCCTCGCTGAGCATGTTGAGCCGTGGGTTGTAGGGACCGTATTGCACGTAGCTCCTGAGTGCACTGAAGTTGGCGCTCTGGTTTTTCTTCTGGTCCTGTCGGTTCTTGATCAGCAAGTCGACGAATTTCGAGTAGGAGTCATTGTCGGGCTTGGCATTCTGCATGAGGTCTTCGAGCAAAGCCAGTGCAGCGGGCATGTTCTCGCTCAGTCCGTTGAGGCTGACCGTGGTGTAGAACTGGTTGACGCTGATAGAGTAGTTGCAGGCCAGTTTGTAGAATTCCAGCTTCACCTCGCTGACGCTTTTCTTGTCAGTGCCGATATACTCCAGGTACGAGGGACCATAGCCCAGGTTGACGTCGCTCTCCTCGCCGAAATCATACATGAAGGAGAGCGTGAACAGTCCGTCCTCTTCGTTATGCTTGTAGAGCAGTGGCAGTCCGCGCTTTGTCTTGCTCACGACGAGGTCGTTGTCGAAGTCGAGGAATCTCGGTTGTATCGGTTTCACATAGTTGTTTTTGATCTCATTGAGGAACGTGCTGCTCAGGTCGCGGTTGGTGGGGATCGCCGTGATTTCCGGTTTCTCGATTTTCACCTGTGTGGAGTCCGTGCCCACCCGTTTGTAGACGCACACGTAGTTATTGTCGCCGAGGTATTTGTTGGCGAAGTTCACCACATCCTGCTTAGTGATTTTCGCGATGCGGTCGATGTAGTTGGCTACGTCGTCCCATTTCTGCTCGTTGATGAATGCGTCGACCATCATGCTGGCGCGGTTGCTGTTGTTCTGTATGGAACGGTAGTAATTGAGCTTGGCATTGTTGATCACTGCGGGAATGATGTCATCGTCGAACTCCCCTCTCTTGAGTTTTGCCATTTCGTCGAGAAGCAGTTGTCGCACCTCGTCGAGGCTTTGGTTGTCTTTCGGGTATCCGTAGAGTACGAAAGGCGAGTAGTCGGCCATCTCGTCGGCGAAAGCCCCAGCGCTCATGAGTTTCATTTGCTGTTCGAGGTCCACCTCGAAGAGTCCGCACTTGCCGTTGGCCAGCACCTGGCTGATGATGTTGAGCGTGTCGACCTGTCCGCAGTTGGCTTTTCCGAAGCGCCATCCCATCATCAGGTATTCGGCCTCTTTGCCCACGACGGTGGTGTCAGCCGGCGAAGTGATGGGTTTGAGAGGCGCGAAGGTCGGGTAGCTCAGGTTCGCGTTCGGCTTCCATTGGCCGAAGTATTTGTCGATGATACGGATCACCTCATCGGGGTCAAAGTCACCCGCCATGCAGATGGCCACGTTGTTGGGCACATAGTAGCGTTTGAAATAGTTTTTGATATTGGTGATGGAAGGGTTTTTCAGGTGCTCCTGCGTACCGATGGTACTCTGTGTGCCATAGGGGTGGGTGGGGAACAGTTTGGCATAGAGTGCTTCCCACATTTTGCGCTGGTCCTGAGCCATGCCGATGTTTTTCTCCTCATACACCGCTTCCAGTTCGGTATGGAAACCACGGATCACCATGTTTTGGAATCGGTCGGCCTGCACGCGAGCCCAGTTCTCGATCTCATTCGACGGGATGTTCTCCACGTAGCAAGTGACGTCGTTGCTGGTGTAGGCGTTGGTGCCCTCGCTTCCGATGGCCGACATGAGTTTGTCGTACTCATTGGGAATGAAATACCGGGCAGCGATCTGCGACACGCTGTCGATCTCGTGGTAGGCCTGCTTTCGTGCGGCAGGGTCGGTGAGGGTGCGGTACACCTCATAGCGTGCCTCGATGTCGTCGAGGTAGGGAGCCTCGGCCACGGGGTCGGTCACCCCGAAGATCTTGGAGCCCTTGAACATCAGGTGTTCCAGGTAGTGAGCCAGGCCTGTGGTCTCAGCCGGGTCGTTGCGGGATCCTGTTTTCACGGCGATGTTCGCCTGAAGTCTTGGAACCTCCTTGTTGACCGACAAATAGACTTTCAGTCCGTTGTCGAGGGTGTAGATGCGCGTTTGTGTCATGTCACCCGCCACGGTGGTGTATTTGTAGTCTTTGGCGGATGCGGCGAGAGTCATCATCGCCGTCAAGCTAAGCAGAATCAGTTTTCTCATTGTCAGGTGGAATGTTGGAATATTGACATGAATAGTTGTGTGTTATTCGAATTTGTTCTCGTTTTCGAATGCCATTTCCTGGTCGAGTTGGTGGAGGAAATTGTCGAGCACTTCCTTGTCGACGTCGCCGAGGGCATATTCTTTCTCAGCATCCTTGCGGATTTCGGAGATCCATTTGCGTCGTGCGATGATGTAGTCCTCATGTATCCGTTCAGCGTCCTCCTCGGTGAGCGTCTCCAGACCATAGTAGTCGAGGATCATGCGGTAGGTCCAGGTCCACCGGTATTCGGAGTAGTTGCGGTCGATCTCAGCGAATCTGTCGAGGATGTCGTAGATATCGATGATCACGCCATTCTTGATGTCGTCGATCAGTCTCAGTTCCTCGGTCTCAGGCAGCAGGAGTCCCGACAGGTCGTTCCATTTCCCCGTACCGATCGGACTCTTGGGCAGTTCGAGTTTATGCCGTTTGAGTACGGCGCCCATATAGATATGCAGAGCCATGTCATAGAGTTCGATGCCGAGTCTGAGGTGGTTGGCTTTGATCACATATTCGTGGTAGTTGTAATTCGAGACTCTGTCGCCGGATGCTTTGCGGAGTTGTTCGAGCACTTTTTTGCCCTCAAGGATTTCTCCGGCCGAGAACGGACTCAGCCAGTCGAAGTTGACGATGCTCTTCTGTCCGTTGTGCGGACGTTTGTCGCGTTTCGGCCATTTTCGGATGTCGCGGTAGAGGCCGACGGTTGTGATGTTGCGTGCCGGGTTGAGGTACATCGTGTCGCCATACGCGATGAGGTAGGAGAATGGCAGGTTCCTGGTGTCGGGATGATACATCAGTTTACCGAAGCACACCGAGAAGGTACCGATGTTGGCAGGCATGAGGATATAGGCACCGCTGGCGGTTTTCACGCCCCTCTCGAGAGTGCCGTAGTGCATCGGTCCCATTTTGTAGGCGTGGTTGCTGAAGTTGGTCGCCGATCCGGCATTGTAGAAGGAGAACTGTCCGCCGATGAGCAGTGAGCTCTTGTGGTGGCTGGCAGAGAATGGGCCGCAGAAAGCGGCGCAGGCCTCACCGTTGGACATGAAGCTATTGGCGAAGAAGATACTGTTTTCGGCAGCGAATCCGTTGGTGATTTTACAAGCCTCGCCCACGAAGCAGTTTTCGAGTTTCACGCTGTTGAGAATCGAACTGCCGTCATAGATGATGGAATTCTCGCAGATCACGCCCGAACCGATATAGACGCTCGCCTCGGGGATGCTCTTGATGGAGCAGTCGCTCAGTCGGCAGGCGCCATTGATTTCGCAGTCGTCGTTGATATGTGTGTTGGTGATTTCTCCAGTATTGATGATTTTCACGTTGTCGCCGATGGTACCCCTTTCAGGCACGCTTGCCTCCACCTCTTTGCGTATGAGGTCGAGGATGGTAGCCATCAGTTCCTTATCGCGGTAGTATTTCACCATGAAAGCCGCCAATTGGCTGGTCAGTCCGTCGAAGAGCATCACGTTGCCGTCGCCCACCTCATTGAGCACGGAGATGAGGTTTCCTTCTCCGAAGGTAGCGCCCTCTGTAGTCTCTATGGTATTGACGTTGCTGATGTAGCAGTTGTCGCCCAGGGTATAGTTGTTGATGAAGTTACCGATATTTTCTATCAGGCAGTTGTTGCCCATGGTGACATTCCGCAGTGTGGTGTTTTTGATGCCACAGTGTTTCACAAAGCCCTTGCTCACTTCGATTTCTTTCTCAAAGTATCCCATTTTCACATCTCCGTAGAACGAAGTGTTTCTCACGTAGATGGGGTCGAAGCCAGGAGCGACGGTCACCATGTCCCAGTCATCGGCTTTGCAGCCTCTTGATTCGAGAATCTTGATCTCCTCAGGGGTCAGTTGTCTGTATTCCATAATTGTCTTAAGTTTTGGTCGGGGCAGGAAAGTCCCTTATTTTATTGATGATAAATAATTATTCTTCAGAGGTAGGGGTCTCTGTGTTCTCCTCGGGAGTCGTGTACAGGAAATCGTTGTAGGGATATTTCTGCACGTGGAGTTCCCTCACTTTCTTGTAGAGTGTGTTTCTGAATTCCTCGATATTGGTTTTTTCCCTGGCGGAGATGAAGAGGCAGTCGTCGTTGAGTTTTGCCATCCACGTCCGTTTCAAGTCATCGAGTGTGATATTCTCCTTGGTGGGAGGCGTTAGGTCGTCGGGTTCTTTCTCAGTCCAGTGGTAAGCGTCAATCTTGTTGAAAACGATCATCATGGGTTTTTCGCTGCACCCCAGTTCGCCCAGTGTCTTCTCCACCACCTGGATTTGTTCTTCGAAATCGGGGTGCGAGATGTCAACCACGTGGAGCAGGAGGTCGGCCTCGCGCGTCTCGTCGAGAGTCGACTTGAAAGAGTCCACCAGATCGGTAGGCAGTTTCCTGATGAACCCCACCGTGTCGGCCAGCAGGAAAGGCAGGTTTTCCACCACCACTTTTCTCACGGTAGTGTCGAGTGTGGCAAAGAGTTTATTCTCTGCGAACACCTCGCTCTTGGCCAGCAAGTTCATGATGGTAGATTTGCCCACGTTGGTGTATCCCACCAGGGCGACGCGTATCAGTCTTCCACGGTTTTTGCGCTGTGTCGTCTTCTGCTTGTCGATTTCCACGAGGCGCTGTTTGAGCAAGGTCATGCGTTGCAGGATGATGCGGCGGTCCATCTCGAGCTGTGTCTCACCAGGACCGCGCAGTCCCACGCTTCCCTTTCCACCACCAGAGCCCGATCCGCCACCCTGTCGTTCGAGGTGTGTCCACAGCCTCTGCAGGCGAGGCAGCATATATCGGTATTGCGCCAATTCCACCTGTGTCTTGGCATTGGCCGTCTGTGCTCGCATGGCGAAGATGTCGAGAATGAGTGAGGTGCGGTCGAGGATTTTCACTTGCAGCACCGACTCGATGTTTCGGATCTGCTTGGCAGAGAGCTCATCGTCGAAGATCACCATGCCCACTTCTCTCTCTGCGTCTTCCTCAGCCTTGATGAAGTCTCTGATTTCCTCCAGTTTACCTTTGCCGACGTAGGTCACCGCACTGGGTCCTCCCACTCGTTGGGTGAAACGCTTCACCGTGACGGCACCAGCGGTGTCGGCCAGAAATTCCAGTTCGTCGAGGTACTCTTTGGTTTTGGCTTCATCCTGGTCTTTGGTGATGAGACCGACGAGCACAGCCGTCTCGGTTTTTACTTCAGAGATAATGAATTCTTTCATATGTTGATACTAATCCGTCATAATCAACTGCGAAAGTACGAAAAAAGTATTAAATAAGGTGCTTTTTTGCCAAGAAAATGCGTGAAATGTATCAAACTTATTTTATTTTGTCTCATTTTGGTGCGATTCTCTGAAAACGTTTACGTGATTTTTTACCCCAAAACAGAAGTTTTTTTTGATTTATATCAATTTTATATCTATTTTTGCACCGCAAAACGATTTTCAGAATAATAACTACATAGACTAACTGCTGAAACATTCAAAAATTCAAAAGCCCCGACGTGAGGTCGGGGTTTTTTGTTTTTCGACATGTTTTTTTGTCTTTTTTCTTGTTTTTTTTTGAAAAATATTATTTTTGCACACAAAAATGTGACAAACCGTTTTTCATACCCCGGTTTCGCAGCAAATTCGTAGAAAAGCATATTATTCAACTCAAAACCGATAAACAATGAGAGTAATTATTGAGAACAATTATCAGAACATGTCGAAATGGGCAGCAGAGCACGTCATCGAGCGCATCAATGCCGCCAATCCGACACCAGAGAAACCCTTCGTGCTCGGCCTTCCCACCGGATCGTCGCCAGAGGGCATGTACGCAGAGCTTGTGAAAGCCAACAAAGAGGGCAGGGTATCCTTCAAGAATGTGCTCACCTTCAACATGGATGAGTATGTCAATCTGCCAGAGGATCACCCAGAGAGCTATCACTCGTTTATGGCCCGTAATCTCTTCGACCATATCGACTGTCCGAAAGAGAACATCCATATCCTCAACGGCAATGCCGAGGACCTGGCTGCCGAGTGCGCCCACTACGAGGAGATGATCGCTGAGGCAGGAGGCATCGACCTTTTCATCGGTGGCATCGGTCCTGATGGTCACATCGCCTTCAACGAGCCCGGTTCGTCGCTCTCCTCACGCACCCGCGTGAAGACACTCACCACCGACACCATTATCGCCAATTCCCGCTTCTTCGACAACGACATCAACAAGGTGCCGAAACTGGCCCTTACCGTTGGCGTAGGCACAGTGATGGCAGCCCGTGAGGTGATGATCCTGGTCAATGGTCACCACAAGGCACGTGCTTTGCAGGCAGCAGTGGAGGGCAGCGTCAACCACATGTGGACAATCAGTGCTCTTCAGATGCACCAGCATGGCATTATCGTTTGCGACGAGCCCGCTACCGACGAACTGAAGGTAGGCACCTACAAGTATTTCAAGGATATCGAGAAAGACAATCTCATCTGATATCCCTCCACCCCTATCTATTCATGGGCAGTGTCCTAACAGGAGCTGCCCATGTCTTTTTTTGCCCCAATTATGGGAACATTTCAATAAAAAACACTATTTTTGCAGTCTGAGAACACCAAATTAGATCCTGTTTCACCCTTTTCAGTACCTCAAATGAGAAAATTATTCCTATTCCTCATGTTGGCGATGGCCTCCTTCCTGCAGGCCGCCACTCAGCAGTCGACCGATGCCAGTCTCTCGGTCAGTTCACCCGACGGAAAACTCACAGTCGAAGTGGCTGTAACTAACGGTCAGGCCACCTATTCAGTGGTTTACGACGGTGTGGTGATGATGCAGCCTTCGGCCTTGGGCCTGAGGACCGACATCGGTGATTTCTCCACAGGGCTCGCTGTCACCGACAGCCGTAAGGGCGAGGTCGACAAAACCTACACCATGCAGCAGGCCAAAGCCTCCAACATCCATTATACCGCCCGTCAGCTCGACGTGGATTTCACCAATAGCCAGGGCCAACGCATGACAGTCACGTTCCTCGTGTCCGACAACGACATCGCCTTCCGCTATGCCATCCCCCGTCAGAAAAACGACAATCCCAAGTGCGCTATCATCCTAAGCGAGGAGAGTTCCTTCCGTTTCCCCGAAGGCACCACCACTTTCCTCTGTCCGCAAATCGGTCCCAAGACCGGATGGGAGCGCACCAAACCCTCTTACGAGGAGGAGTATAAGGCAGACGCTCCGATGACCGACCGCTCACGGTTTGGCTTGGGCTACACCTTCCCCTGCCTTTTCCGCATCGGAGGCAAAGGATGGGCATTGGTGAGTGAGACAGGCGTCTCGAGCGACTACTGCGGGTCTCGCCTGAGCGATTACGACCCGGTCAAGGGATACACGGTCGCCTTCCCCGAAGAAGGCGAGTTCAACGGTATCGGCAGTACGGCTCCCGGCATTGCGCTGCCCGGCACCACGCCGTGGCGCACCATCACCGTCGGCACTACCCTCAAGCCTATTGTCGAGACCACCATCCCCTTCGATGTGGCGGAGCCACTCTATGAGGCCACCCAGCCCTTCCGTCCAGGCCGTTACACCTGGAGCTGGCTCATCTGGCAAGACAACTCCATCAATTACGACGACCAAGTGAAGTTCATCGACCTGGCCTCTGAAATGGGATTTGAATACTGTCTTGTCGATAACTGGTGGGACAACAACATCGGCCGTGACAAGATGGCCGAACTCTCACGCTATGCCCAGCAGAAAGGTGTCCGTCTGATGTTGTGGTACAACTCCAACGGTCATTGGAATGATGCCCCCCAGACACCGCGCGACTGCATGTCGACCTCCTATGCCCGCGACCGCGAGATGAAATGGCTCAAGAGCATCGGCGTGGCAGGCATCAAGGTGGATTTCTTCGGCAGCGACAAGCAGGAGACCATGCGCCTCTACGAGGATATCCTGAGTGACGCCAACCGTTACGGGCTCCAAGTCGTCTTCCACGGTTGCACCATCCCCCGCGGGTGGGAGCGCATGTATCCCAACTATGTGTCCAGTGAGGCCGCCCTTGCCTCCGAGAACCTCACCTTCACGCAGTATCACTGCGACAAGGAAGGCTTTGAGCTCACGATGCACCCATTCTCCAGGAATGCCGTAGGAGCCTTCGACTGGGGAGGCATCATCATGAACCGCCGGATGAGTCCCGACAATGCCAGCCGCAATTACCGCCGCTCTTCCGACACCTTTGAGATGGCCACGGGCATAGTCTTGCAGACCGGAGTCAACTGTGTGGCCATGCAGCCCAATAATCTCAATGAGTTGCCGCAGTTCGAACTCGATTTCCTCCGCGACATGCCGACGACGTGGGATGAGACCCGTTTCCTTGACGGTTATCCCACCCGATATGTCGTTCTGGCCCGCCGTCATGGCAACGACTGGTATGTGGCCGGCATCAATGGCACCCAAGAAACAATCACCCTCACGCTCCAGCTCCCGATGTTCGCCGGGCAGACCGTGAGATATTATGTCGACAAGCCAGCCGCCAAAGCAGAGAATGCCATAGCAGAAGCCGAGCTGCGCACCTTGAAAGTTGACAAGAAAGGCCGGGCCAAGGTGACCCTGCAGCCCATGGGCGGCGTAATACTCAGATAATCAGGGAATGAGAGGCGGAGAATCGCAGTGCGGATGGTGGCAATCCACCATCAACTTCCTCAAGGAATGGACATTGCCTGTAGCGATGGCTTCAGGCACCGTCCTCTATTTCCTGTTTGCCTTCATCCCATTCCTCGAACCCGCAGCCGATTTCTTCGGTCCTGTCATCGATGTCATTTTCCCGCTCTTCATGTTTCTCATCCTCTTCGTGACTTTCTGCAAGGTGGATTTCCGTCGTCTGCGTCCTGTGGCATGGCATTTCTGGGTGGGCGCATTCCAGGTGATGCTCGTCGCCATCGTCGTGGGGGTGATCCTGGTGTTTCACATCCAGGGCAACCGCCTGATCCTGCTCGAAGCCGTCCTCACCTGCATCATCTGCCCCTGTGCCGCCGCCGCCGCGGTGGTGACCAGCAAACTCGGAGGCAACTTAGAGGAAATGACGTCCTACACGTTCATGTCCAATTTTCTCACGGCGCTCATGGTGCCAGTGTGCTTTCCGCTCATCGACCAGTCGGTGGGCATGGACTTCTGGCATGCCTTCGCCCTCATTCTCTATAAAGTGTGCCTGCTGCTTGTCGCCCCCATGCTGCTGGCCTATGTCGTGAAGCATTACATCACCCCTCTTCACCGTTGGATCGTCAGTGTCAGAGACCTGTCTTTCTACATGTGGGGCTTCTCCCTGGCCATCGTGTCGGGCACCACGGTGAAGAACATTGTCCATGCCGACAGTCCAGCCCCGTTCCTGGTGCTTATCGCACTACTTGGCCTGATGTTCTGCCTCGTGCAGTTTGCCGTAGGACGCTATGTGGGCCATTTCTTCCAGCGCACCCAAGAAGCCGGACAGGCCTTGGGGCAGAAAAACACCAATTTCGCCATTTGGATTGCCTATACCTATCTCAATCCCATATCCACAGTGGGACCGGGATGCTATATACTCTGGCAGAATGTGATCAACAGTCTTGAAATCTGGGAGCACGACCGCCGGAACCAACATTTGTCATCATGAATCGAAAAACCAAAGTAACAATGAAGAAAACCATACTGGCCGCAATGGCCTTCACGCTGACCGGGCTGAATACGCCCGCACAGGACATCCTCGACAGCATCGAGGTCGTCTACAACAAGGTGCTTCAAGGAGAGACCATACAGAATGTAGAGACCGATCCCGCCGACGTCACACCCTACCACCATATCCTGCTGTTCGGCGACTCCATGCTCGACGGGGTGGGGCGTAGGATGAACGACTACGCCAACCAGAACGGGCATACCCTCTACACCTCCATCTGGTATGGTTCCACCACCAAGAGTTGGGCTTATACCACCGAACTGCGCCGGTTGATCCATAAAGTCAATCCCACCTTCATCATTGTGTGTCTTGGCACCAACGATCTCGGCTACCACGACATCTCGTCGCGTTCAGAAGCAGTCAAGGAGATCATGCGGGAGATCGGCGACATCCCCTTTGTGTGGATTGGTCCCGTCACCCTCCGCAACATCCGCCGCGACCCCGGCATTGTCAACATGATCCGTCAGAATGTGGGAGCCGACCGTTTCTACGACAGCTACAACCTCCGCATCTCGCGTGCCGCCGACGGCATCCATCCCACATTCGACGCCGCAGCCCGCTGGGTCGACGGCGTGGCCAAGTGGATGAGCAGCGCAGAGACGGCCCATCCTATCCGGATGGACCGTCCCTCCGTGTCAGTTCCGTTCAAGAACTATGAGACACATAAGACCAGTTATAAGGGAACCAAGAAATAGTTATTTCTTCTCCGCTTTGTCGGCAGTCTTGGTAGCCCAGATGAAGTAGATGATCAGGAGGACATAGGCGATCAGTGAGATCACTTCCGAGAAGTGGTTCTCGAGCCATGCCTCGTTGATCAGGTTGATTCCAGCAAAACGGAGCAAGGCGCTCAGCACTCCCATCAGAGCACCGCCGGCGATGAATCCGCTGGCGATCAGGGTGCCTTTCTCCCCACGAGCCTCATTCACAGCCTTGTCTTTGCTGCGCGTTGTGACATACCAGTTGACGGCACCGCCGATGAGCAGCGGCGTGTTGAGTTCCAGGGGGATGAACATACCCAGAGCGAAGGCCAATGCAGGGATTTTCAGCCAGGTCAGGATGATGGCCAGTACCGCACCGATGGCATACAGCAGCCAAGGCGCTCCGACACCATTCATCAGCGGGTCGATGACGGCAGCCATGGCATTGGCCTGCGGAGCGGCGAGGTTGCCGCTGGCGAATCCGTAAGTCTCGTTGAGCAAGATCATCACGCCCCCCACAGTGGCAGCCGATACCAGTGTGCCAAGAAATTTCCACGTCTCCTGTTTCTTGGGCGTTGTCCCCAGCCAGTAGCCCACTTTCAGGTCGGTGATGAAAGCACCGGCCATAGAGAGAGCCGTGCACACCACGCCACCCATGATCAGGGCCGCCACCATTCCGGCAGTACCTTTCAGTCCCACCGCCACCATGACGACGGAGGCGAGGATGAGGGTCATCAGCGTCATGCCCGAGACCGGGTTGCTCCCCACGATAGCGATGGCGTTGGCCGCCACCGTGGTGAAGAGGAAGGCGATCACCGTAACGAGGAGGATGCCCATCACGGCGAAGAGCAGGTTGCCCTTCATCACGCCGGCCCAGAAGAAGATGAACGTCAGCAGGATGGTGACGATGCTTCCGATGGCGATCACCTTGAAGGAGATGTCGCGGCTGGTGCGTTCCACCTCTTCCATGCTGGCACCTTTGCCTTTCATCTCCGTGGCCGCCAGTGAGACGGCACTCTTGATGATGCCCCACGACTTGATGATGCCGATGATGCCAGCCATGGCGATGCCACCGATACCGATGCTCTTGCCATAGCTCTTGAAGATCTGTTCAGGTGTCATGTCACCCACGGCAGTGGTAATCGACGGATCCCATTGGTTGAGCACCTGGTCGCCGAAGAAGAGCGACATGCCAGGTACGATAAGCCACCAAACGGCGAAAGAGCCGAGGCAGATGATAAAGGCATAGCGCAGTCCGATGATATATCCCAGTCCCAGCACGGCAGCCCCCGTGTTCACCTTGAACACCAGTTTCGCCTTGTCGGCCAACAGTTCACCCCATCCCACGACGCGTGTGGTGAAATTCTCGTTCCACCATCCGAAAGTAGCCACGATGAAGTCGTAGAGACCGCCCACGAGTCCTGCGATGAGCAGCGGTTTGGCCTGGTTGCCACCCTTGGCTCCGCTCACCAGCACCTGTGTGGTGGCCGTGGCTTCCGGGAAGGGGTATTTGCCATGCATCTCCTTGACGAAATACTTGCGGAAGGGGATGAGGAAGAGGATGCCGATGACGCCACCGAGCAGCGAGGAGAGAAACACCTTGTAGAAAGAAGCCGTCATCTCCGGGTCGTCGGGGTATTTGGCTTGCAGGATATAGATAGCGGGCAGGGTGAAGATGGCACCAGCCACGACAGCTCCCGAGCAGGCGCCGATGCTCTGGATGATCACGTTCTCGCCGAGAGCGTTTTTGCGTTTCGCCGCAGTCGAAGCACCGACAGCGATGATGGCGATGGGGATGGCCGCCTCGAACACCTGTCCCACCTTTAATCCCAGGTAGGCAGCTGCTGCGGAGAACAGCATGGCCATCATGATACCCCATGTCACCGACCATCCGTTCACCTCGGGGTAGTTGCGTTCTGGCCGCATGATGGGTTGATAACTCTCTCCTTCTTTCAGTTCACGGAATGCGTTGTCGGGCAACTGCATCACGTCTTTTTCTTTGTCTTCCATGTTTTTTATGCTTTCTTTTTCTTGTTGTCTCTCATGTATTTCCACCACGCGAAGTGTCTGCGCTTCTGAAGGTATTGCTTGTCGGCCTCATGCCTGTAGGCCTCCCGCTCGAAGGATATGCGGAGATAGGCATTGCCTTTGCCGAGGAGTTTGACCAGCCATTCCACGACATACCACATGTAGAAGAAGATGACACCCATCTCCAGCATTTGGGCCGTGTGTATGCGCTCATGGTTGATCAGCCGCTCCGACAGGTAGATGTCGTGGTGGCAGAACAGCACACCGCAGAGGTTGATGGCTGCGAAGTGCTGAAATGGCAAATACTTGTTGCGAATGATAATCATTCTCGTATTCCTCCCTAAGACTGACGTCAGTCGAAATGTGGTGTTTGCAAAGATAAGAGATTCTTTCGATTTGACCAAAAAAACGTCCTGCCGTTTGCGCAATGGCAGAAAAATTCTTAATTTTGTATCTCGATGGAGAAATGTGTGAAGAGATATTCCCTGCGTTGGTTGGCCGTCATGACCTGTTTTGTCGTGGCGACCACCGCTATGGCCCAGGATTTCCTGTCGACGCGCACCGTCAGCCTCAACAAAACCGTCAAGGGCGGTTCTTTCAAGGCCACGGTGGAGTTTCCCGTCGAAGGAGGGTCGCAGGTCATGGAGAGCGTGATGAAGTGGATCGGTTTCATCCTCGACACCGACACCGATTTCGGCCGCGACTATCAGCGCATGTTGCAGGCCAGTTGCGACACCTTTGTCATCAGTGGCCAGGGAGGAGACCGCAGCATCGTCATCGAGCGTTCTTTTGAGGATGGCGACTGCGTGACCTACGAGTCGATGGTCACCGACAAAGGCAGTGAGACATGGCGATGGGCCGACTGTGCATCGTTCAGCAAGCGCGACGGTCACCGCATCCGTCTGGATGAGATTTTCAACTGCGGACTCACAGACATCCAGCAGTTGATGTGGGAATATCGCGGAGATCTTCCGATGAGTGTCGACTCACCCGAAGAACTGGTTCCGGTTAACGCAGGATTTATTGACGGGTGGGTGATCGTCATCGGTCAGGCCCGTCATTACACAGGAGCGCCCTATCGCCTGCGCTACGAGGAGATCGTCTCCTTCCTTCACACAGGCGAGGGCGGTTATTTTTCCCGTTAGTTTCTGAAGATGAGTCCTTGTCCGAACTCATCGATGATGATGGGTTTGTCTCGGCACACCTCGTCGGCCAGGATGCGTCGCGACAGGTCGTTGAGCACATGGTGCTGGATGGCCCTTTTCACCGGTCGTGCTCCAAACTCCGGGTCGTAGCCCACGGCGGCTAGGTATTCGATGGCGTGGGGTGTGATTTCCAGTTGGATGCCCTGTTGTTCCAGCATCTTGCTCACGGCGTTCATCTGCAACCTCACCACATCGGCGATCTCCTGTTGAGTCAAAGGCAGGAACATGATTGTCTCGTCGATACGGTTGAGAAACTCCGGCCGGATGGTCTTTTTGAGCATTTCCATCACCTCGTTTTTGGTCGACTTGATGATTTGTTCCCTGTTGGAGTCGTTGATCTGCTCCATCTGGCTCTGGATGTATTGGCTGCCGAGGTTGGAGGTCATGATGATGATGGTGTTCTTGAAGTTCACCGTTCGTCCCTTGTTGTCGGTCAGCCGCCCGTCGTCGAGCACTTGCAGCAGGATGTTGAACACGTCGGGGTGCGCCTTTTCGATCTCGTCGAAGAGCACCACCGAATAAGGTTTGCGCCTCACGGCCTCGGTGAGTTGTCCGCCCTCGTCGTAGCCCACATATCCTGGAGGAGCGCCGATGAGTCTGGAGACGCTGTATTTCTCCATATACTCGCTCATGTCGATACGGGTCATCATGCTCTCGTCGTTGAAGAGGTATTCAGCCAGAGCCTTGGCCAGTTCGGTCTTGCCCACGCCCGTGGTCCCCATGAAGATAAACGAGGCGATAGGTCGTTTCGGGTCCTGCAGTCCGGCTCGCGATCGTCTCACGGCGTCGCTCACAGCCCTGATGGCCTCATCCTGTCCGATCACCCGTTTGTGGAGTTCCTCCTCGAGATGAAGCAGTTTCTCTCTCTCGCTTTGCATCATTCGTGTCACAGGTATTCCCGTCCACCGGCTCACCACTTCTGCGATGTCGTCGGCGGTCACTTCCTCGCGCACCATCGACTCATTGCCCTGAGCCTGTCTCAGTTCCTCCTGTATCTGGTGGATTTCCTGTTCCAGTTGCTGCAGTTTTCCGTATCTGATCTCCGCCACTCTGCCGTAGTTGCCTTCCCGTTCGGCACGGTCGGCTTCGAATTTCAGCGTCTCGATCTGCTGTTTGTTCTGCTGGATGCGGTTCACGAGTTCTTTTTCGCTCTCCCATTTGGCCTTGAAGGCAGTCTCCTGGCTGCGCAGTTCCGCGATGTCCTTGTCGAGCTGTTGTAGTTTGGGTTGGTCGTTTTCCCGCTTGATGGCTTCCCGCTCGATTTCCAGCTGAGCAAGTCGCCGAGTGATCTCGTCGAGTTCCTCCGGCACCGAGTCGCGCTCCATGCGCAGTTTAGCGGCAGCCTCATCCATCAGGTCGATGGCCTTGTCGGGCAGGAACCTGTCGCTGATGTAGCGTTCGGAGAGTTTCACGGCAGCGATGCAGGCATCGTCCTGTATACGTACCTTGTGGTGGTTCTCGTATCGCTCCTTCAGTCCACGCAGTATGCTGATGGCACTCATCTCGTCAGGCTCGTCGACCATCACCGTCTGGAATCGTCTTTCCAGCGCCTTGTCCTTCTCGAAATATTTCTGGTATTCGTTGAGAGTGGTGGCGCCGATGGCCCTCAGTTCGCCCCTTGCCAGAGCCGGTTTGAGGATGTTAGCTGCATCCATGGCCCCCTCGCTTGCCCCCGCACCGACGAGCGTGTGTATCTCGTCGATGAAGAGGATGATGCCCCCTTCGCTCTTCACCACCTCGTTGATGACGCTTTTGAGTCTTTCCTCAAACTCGCCCTTGTATTTCGCGCCGGCGATGAGCTGTCCCATGTCGAGAGAGTAGATCTGCTTGTCTTTCAGGTTCTCCGGCACGTCGCCCCTCACGATACGTCCAGCCAGTCCCTCGACGATGGCCGTCTTGCCCGTGCCCGGTTCACCGAGCAGGATAGGGTTGTTTTTGGTGCGTCGTGAGAGGATTTGGAGCAGTCGCCGTATTTCGTCGTCACGTCCGATTACCGGGTCGAGTTTGCCAGCACGGGCAGCCTCCACCAGGTTTTTGGCGTATTTCGCGAGGCTCTGGTAGTTTTCGTCGGCCGACATGCTGTTGACTTTGTTGCCCTGGCGCAGTGCGGCGATAGCCGTTTGCAGTCCACGGCTATCGACGCCCGCGTCCTTGAGGATGCGGCTTGCCGTCGACTGCACGTCGAGCAGTGCGATGAGGATAGGTTCCACCGAGACGAACTCATCCCCCATTTTCTGGGCGATGTCGAGTGTGCGCTGCAGCACGTTGTTGGTCTCGCTGCTGTAGTAGGTGCTGCCCCCCTGCACGCGAGGCAGGTGACTGATCTCGCTGTCTGTCACCTTTTCCACCTGCTGGCCGTTGACGCCCAGTTTCTGGAAGATGAAGTGGCAGATGTCTTTGCTTTTCACAAGTATGCCTTTGAGCAGATGCACAGGTTCCACATACTGTTGTCCACCCCGCTCGGCGATGCTCACCGCTTCCTGGAGTGCCTCCTGTGCTTTGATGGTGAATTTGTCGAATGTCATGATGATTCTCCTTTCTATGATTTTTGATTGTTATTTGTCCGATAAGGCACAAAATCCATACCATACCCCGTGTTATGCCAAAATGTCACTTTTTTTTGTCATGCAGCATTCTTACCAGAACCCTTTGTCTGGTTTCTTTCCCTGTTTGAGCACACGGCGGATGAATCGGGGCCGCGGCATCTCGTGGAAGCAGACATAGAGGCCGATGGCCCGTGTCATGAGCAGGTCGTCGTGCTTGCCGTCCACGGCACCGTAACTGCCGTTCTGCCGTCTGACGTAAGTCAGGTATTCATCGAGGCATCTCTCATCGCGCTCCACATAGAGATGTTCCCGCACCACCTCGATGAGTGTGGAGATGATCAGCGGTTTGGTCTTCACGTTGGTATGGAATCCGTATTTCACGGGGTCGTGCTGTCGGATTTCCTCGGCGCTCTGCCTTCGGGCGTAGAGGTGAGGGTAGACTTCCCTTATCTCATTGAGAATGAAAGTCGACTGGTCGCCACCTTCCAGCCAGCGGTCTTCGTCGTGGGTCTCCAGCGTATTCGACTCGATCACCAGCAGAGCGTCGTCGTAATAGTGGGCGATCTGCACTGCTTTCCAGGCCAGCAGGTCCATGTCGGTGTGGCCATACCATTGCGCGCACACCACAGGCCGTTCATCCTCCATCATCCAGTAGCGGTCGAAGACGCACACCACCGACCAGTCGGATCTCGCACTGCGCCCGCCGATGTCCACCACCACGAGGTATCTGTCGGTCACCTTCTCGTCATCGAATCTCTCGGGATGCTCCCACACCCACAGCAGTCCGCCGTTGTCGTCGCTGAAATGCAGGTTGTCGAGAGCAGGTTTGCCCTTTGTGGCTTCCCCGGCGAGGTCGCCCAGGCTTCGTGGAGGTCGGCAAGCCCCACGGAACCCCTCGACGCGGTAAGGGTCAAACACATGAGCCCCGGAGTTCTGGAAAGCCTCGATGTCATCCGACGGAAACTCCGCCGCCATGTTGGCGTGGTCATTGTATTTCCGCCGTTCCGCGATATACCAGTTGATGGCCTCGAGGGTGGCGCCCATCTCCCACAGCCGCCAGAGGTATCGGCCCGGTTCCTCGCGCAAACTGATCACGCACTCCTCGTCGCGTCGAGCCAGGAGTTGTCGGGCGAAGGACTCCGTGTCATCCAGTGGCAGAGCGTAGCGCTCGATCTGCCACCATGCCACGAAAACCGCCTCAAACTGCGACTCCCCCCTTTTCGCGGCGTCGTATTCCCGTTGGAAGAAGTTCCCCGTTCCGTTGGCCGTCGACTCATAGACGATCATCGTCATCGGCTTGAAGGACGCCCCTGCGCAAGCAGAGCGCACGATGTCCTCCGGTGTCTTGTTGTCGGTGCGTTTCCAGAAAGCCACCTCCGTGCAGTGTACCAGTGCCGAGTCGCCGCCGCGCGCCGAGTTGGGCGATTCAGCCGATCCCACTTTGATTTTGCAGTTGCGAGAGGGGATGTAGCGCAACAGCCTCGTGTTGCGGTCGCCCGTGATTTTCGCCGCTGTCTTGTTCCCTTTTCCTTGATCCGTACTTCTCTTGTCACCTTTTCTATGGTCTTCCTCACCGCCGCTGTCGGTATCCCCATCCAACAGGAAAACCGGCCTGTCGCCGTCGTCCCCGAGGTCTGGTTTCTCTTCACAGTCAGTCAGTTGTGCCCATTCCAGCAGTCGTCTGGGGTATCGTTCCATCACCTTGTCAAACATGCTGCTCACCTCCGCCGAAGCCGCTTTCACATGTCCCACGATCAGAGAGTTGAGTCCTTTGCTGTGGATGAGTTGCAGCCATGCCATGTAGATCTGCGTCACCGTCGATCCACCCCATTGCCGTGCTTTGAGCACGATCACCCGTATGGGTTTTCCTGTAGTCCGTTGGCGTTCGAATGTTTCCACCAGCCGACGTTGCGGTCGGTTGAGTGTGAAAGGGATGTCGTCCCCTCCGTCCTTGGGTTTGATGCGTACATATCGCCATGCCCAGTAGAAGAAGTCGTGGCGACAGCGGATCACCTCGAAGTCTTCCAAGGCCTCCTGTGTCGTCATCCGTCTCAATCTGGCGTACGCCGCCATGTCGCCGCAGATGACGGCCCGGCTGGCGTTCTCGTTGTCGAGCATCCTGTCGGGCAAGAAAAGGATCGCCGGTGTATACCCTCTGATACGGATTTTCGTGCGGGGCAGAGGCGCCCCCTCTCCCGTATCGGGGTGAAAAGGTCGTGCGATTTCGGCGTTTCTCCGCCGGTTCTCTTCGATGATGGAGCTGATGTCGTACGGGTCGTTATTTCTCATGTCGTTTTTGTGGTTCACTTTCTTCTTATGCTATCGCTCCCCTTTGAGATGGGAGCTGCAAATATAATAAGGTGTTGCCCCAAGCGCATGTCATTTTCATCAGTTCATCAGATTCGAGGCGATGCACCATAGCGGTTTTTTCCTCGTTTTAAGAAGATGATGAACAGTAAGAAAAAGGAGAAGCATTATGATTTACGGATATATCAGAGTGAGTAGCGACAAGCAGACGGTGGAGAACCAGCGGTTTGAGATCAACCGGTTTTGCGGCAGCCAGAAGATGCAGGTCGACGACTGGATAGAGGAGACCATCAGCGGCACGAAGAACTACACCAAGCGACAATTGGGACACCTACTGAAGAAAGTGCACAAGGGCGATATCATCATCTGCAGCGAACTGTCGCGCCTGGGCCGCAACCTCTTCATGATCATGGAGATCCTGAATGTCTGTATGACGAAGGAGTGCCGGGTGTGGACGATCAAGGACAACTACCGTTTGGGCGACGACATCCAGAGCAAGGTGCTCGCTTTCGCTTTCGGACTGTCGGCTGAGATCGAACGCAATCTCATCAGCCAGCGCACCAAAGAGGCTCTGGCGCGGAGGAGGTCAGAGGGAGTGGTGCTTGGGCGTCCCAAGGGCCGTCTGAACGACATCGGCAAATACAAGCTGTCGGGCAAGGAGTCTCTCATCGCCGAACTGCTGGAACGAGGGCTCTCGCAAAGGAAAATCGCCAAGGTCTGCCAGGTGGACAGAAACACCCTGGTGAGGTTTATCCGCCTGCGGCAGTTATAGCAAGATAATGAAAACTCCGTGCTCGTAATTACTCGGCACCTAAGCATGCATAGTCGATGAACGTAAGAGGGCTAATTGGAGGTGATGAGTAATTATCCGTGCCTGTGAATCAGTTAATAATGGTTAAACGGGGGGGGAAGCGGCTGTAAAAGTTGCGGAAAAGCATGTTTTTTGCTATTTTTGTGTAAACAAAGCGTTTGTCATTAAAACTCTTGAAAGTATGATAGTGAATGTTGCAAATCCGATATACGACTCCGTGTTCAAGTTTCTCATGGAGGACAACCGCATTGCCAGGACTCTATTGTCTTTGCTGCTGCGCAAGAATGTATTGGAAGTGGAGATGCGGCCTCATGAGTACTCCAATATCAATCGTAATGACATCTCCATGTTCCGCATCGATTTTGGTGCGAAGGTGAGGGAGTCAGATGGCACTGTCCGACTCGTGCTCGTAGAACTTCAGAAGACATGGGTGGAGACCGAGACCTTGCGTTTCAGGCAATACCTTGGTGCCCATTATTCCAACCCCGAGAACATGATGAAAGATGATGCACATGAAGGCATGGTAGGGGAGGAGCGGTCAGGCGCATACGCCATCCCCATGGTCACCATCTATCTGCTTGGTCACAAGGTTGGTGACATCGAGGAGCCTGTGGTGTATGTGAACCATGATGTCGTCGACTATTATAACCATCCTGTGACCAAAGGCATCCCCGATCCGTTTGTCAACAGTCTCGTTCACGACAGCGTCATCGTACAGATTCCCCGCCTGCGTGGTCAGGTGAGCAACCGCTTGGACCTTCTGCTGAGTTTCTTTGACCAGACTCAGAAGGATGGCCAGGACCGTCACATGCTCTCAATCGACGAGGATAAGTATAAGGGTGAGCCAGAAATGGAGCATATCCTGCACCGTCTTCTTGTAGCGGCATCCAACCATGAGATGCGCATGAAGATGAATGTGGAGGATGAGTACTTCAAAGCTATAGAAGACCGTGATACCGCCTTGATGAACCGCGACAAGAAGATAAAAGAGAAGGAAGAGGAACTCTCACGGATGGACGAGCAGCTTTCTCAGAAGGATGAGCAGCTTTCTCAGAAGGACGAGCAGCTTTCTCAGAAGGATGAGCAGCTTTCTCAGAAGGATGAGATAATCTCTCAGCAACAGTCTGTTATTCAGCGAGTGGCGCAGACCTTGAGAGAAAGCGGAAAAACCATGGATGAAATCGCTCTAATCATGAACCTTCCTGTAGAAGATATCGAGCGGATATTTACACAATAAACATCACTGCAGCCGATGCTCGGCATCTATCCCGACATCGGGCATTCATCTGTGCTGGAACTGAAGTACCGTCAATGTGGAGCGCACCTTTGGTCACACTCCGGTGCACCGTCTCGTGCTCGTCTGGCGTGGTATGGACCTCGCCGTGGCCAAGGAACTCTGATTCCGGCCTTTGGCCGATTGTAGTTTTTTGCTTTGGCAAGCGTCCCTTTGAGCCGAGCGGAAGATGGTGTCCACTATAAAAAGTGGGATAAATCCATTTGCATAAGATAGTAGAGACGTCGCATTGAGGCGTCTCCCGTTTGTTTTTCTTCCCAAAGCATTATGCTGGAGACGCCTCAATGCGACGTCTCTACTTTCCCGTTCATCGGGATTTGCCGCTCGGCACCCATAAGGTGACGTTTGGCTTTTCCAAGGATTCCGATGCTCTGATTATCAGCATTTTTAATCCGAAAAACGCATTGCAAATCCACCCGAACTAATAATTGATGAATCATGCCTCGGCAAGCGTTCTAGTGAATCAAAAACTCCGAGCCCGGTGAATCATAATTTGTATCCCTGAGATTAGCAATACCTATTCCCTAAGAACGAAGCTTCGAAAACGTAAAACTGTTACCAGAAAACCAATATGTTTTTCCATCGTCTGCTTTTAGGGCATATAAGCTAGTTCTCTCATTCTTATATTCCTTCCTAGTTCCTGAATGATATGTATAATAACTATGACTTGCGGGAATCAAATTTTTCAAATATATATTGCCAGTTATTGAATTTGTGTTAACATATCCTAATTCATAATTATCACTGTATGAGAAAGTAAATATTTTTGAAGTGGGGGTTGGGGTATTGACTTGCTCACCATTCTCAAAGCATCCGCTATCATTTTCATCATAGTATAATTTATTCTTACTGTTGTCATAAATATATCCAGATGATGTATACTCGCCTTGCCAGTTACAAGGTGCGCAATACTCATTAGATACAAACTTCTCCACCGCCATCAAGGGCTTCAAATATTCATTCTTCATCATTGATTCTGCTAAATTATACCGGCG
>CAMNIN010000054.1 GCA_946540735.1 uncultured Prevotellaceae bacterium
AGTACTCCGCCCAGTATTCTGAGCAGGCCCTCGACGGTATCATGACCATCGCTCCAGAGGGCGGTGTGGTGCGCACCGAGATCTTTACGGTCAACGGCAGCCGTGCCGACACGATGACGAAGGGTGTCAACATCATTCGCCGCACCTACAGCAACGGTGCTGTCAAGACCCAGAAGGTGATCGTGAAATAATCCCTTTCACCCATCAATACCAAAAGGGGCATCCTCGTCTGAGG
Organism: uncultured Prevotellaceae bacterium; assembly: GCA_946540735.1. Classification (GTDB taxonomy): domain Bacteria; phylum Bacteroidota; class Bacteroidia; order Bacteroidales; family Bacteroidaceae; genus Prevotella. The sequence goes on from CAMNIN010000054.1 coordinate 236, forward strand.
GTGCCCCTTTTGGGTTGCTTATCATCTGCTACTTGAGGATTTCCACTTCCCTCTCGCCGTTATCCAGTTCGTGGATGCTCACTCTGACGGCATCCTCGGGCAGCAGTTCCTCAATCAGTTCGGGCCACTCGATGAAGCAGAGGCATCCGCTGTAGAAATAGTCCTCATAGCCCATGTCGTAGACCTCCTCAATCTTCTTGATGCGGTAGAAATCGAAGTGGTAGATCAGTTCGGAGGTCTCTGCCGACCGGTATTCGTTGACAATAGCGAAAGTGGGGGACGTGATGACATCCTCTACTCCCAATTCCTCGCAGATGGCTTTGATGAAGGTGGTCTTGCCAGCCCCCATGCTGCCGTAGAAAGCGAAAATCGTGTGTTCGCCCATAGCGGCGATAAACTCCCGCGCACTCTCGCGGATGTTGCTGATGTCGTGGATGGTAATGGTCATGCTTCTTATCTTTTGCGTTGGGTCAGTGTGACGAGTGGGATGAGCATTTCCTCAAGGGAGATGCCGCCATGCTGGAAGGTGTCTTTGTAGTATGACACATAATAGTTGTAATTGTTGGGATAGGCAAAGAAGTCAGCCCCCGTGGCAAAGACATACTGGGTGCTGAGATTGGGCGCAGGCAACTGCGCCTGTTTGGGATTGCGTATCACAAAGACTTCCTTCTGGTTGAAACTGAGGTTCTTGCCGAGTTTGTAGCGCAGGTTGGTGTTGGTGTTGCGGTCGCCGATGATCTTGATGGGTTTGGTCACTCGGATGCTGCCATGGTCGGTCGTGATGATCACCTTGTAGTTGGATTGCGACAGACGTTTGAAGAGGTCGGCCATCACGGAATGCCGGAACCAGCTCAGGGTGATGGAGCGGTAAGCGGATTCATTGTTGGCGAGTTCACGCACCATCTTCGACTCGGTACGGGCATGTGAGAGCATGTCGATGAAATTGATGACCATCACGTTGAGGTCGTTTTTCTCCAGGTTGTTGAACTGCTGCATGAAATTCTCTGCTCCCACGGAGTCGTTGATCTTGTGGTAGGAGAACGTGTTGCGTCGACGGTAGCGCTCCAGTTGGGTCTGGATCAGCGGTCCCTCATTGAGATTCTTTCCCTCTTCCTCATCCTCGTCGACCCAAAGGTCAGGAAACATCTTTGCGATCTGCTCCGGCATCAGTCCGCTGAAAATGGCGTTCCGGGCATACTGAGTGGCAGTGGGCAGGATGCTGCAATAGATGTCTTCCTCGATGTCGAACATGTCGCCGATCTCCTGCGACAGCATGCGCCACTGGTCAAAACGGAAGTTATCGATCACGATAAGAAACACCTTCTCGCCTTTGTCCAGCAAAGGAAACACCTTGCTTTTGAAGATGTCGGTGCTCATCAGCGGCCGGCCATTGCCATTCTGCGGTCGCTTGCCTTGCTGAGGAGCCACCCAGTCGGGATAGTTGTTCTTGATGAATTTTGCGAAACTGTTGTCGGCATCCTCTTTCTGGGTTTTGAGCATCTCGGTCATGCTGCTCTCGGTGCTGCTCAGTTCCAGTTCCCAGTGCACCAGCAGGCGGTAGATCTCCACGAAGTCGTTGAATGTCTTGCAGGAGGAGATGCGCGATGAGATATCCATGAAACTCTGCTGGTAGCCGCTTTGGGTCACCTCGGTGACGATTTCCTTGCGGTGGATGTTCTTCTTCAGCGTCAGCAGGATCTGGTTGGGATTGACAGGTTTGATGAGATAATCGGCGATTTTCGAGCCGATGGCCTGGTCCATGATGTTCTCCTCCTCACTCTTGGTCACCATCACCACCGGGGTGGACGGTGAGATCTCCTTGATTTTCTGGAGGGTTTCCAACCCCGACAGGCCAGGCATCATCTCGTCGAGCAGAACGAGGTCGAACGTCTGGCGGGTGCATTGGTCGATGGCGTCGGTGCCGTTGCTCACAGTGGTCACGTCGTAACCTTTCTTGGTGAGGAAGATGATGTGGGCTTTCAACAATTCGATTTCGTCGTCTACCCAGAGTAGTTGTCCGTTGCTCATAGCTTAAAAACCGTCTAAGTCGTAATATTCGTCCTCGAGGTCGAATTCCTCAAGTTCTTTCTCGTTCTTCTTTTTCTTGGTGTTCGGAGTGGGAGTGACGTCCTCGCCGAAACCATCGTCAAAATAGATGCCCGTATCTTCCTTTTGAGGATTGTTGGGCTGCTGTGGCTGTTCTTTTTTAGTCACGGGCTTCACCGTTCCGATGTCCTGCTTGATCACCACAGGCTTTCTCTTCGTGTCCTGCGAGCGCTTCTTATTGCTCTCGACGGGCTTTCTGGTTGTCGTACCAGTAGAGGGCAGTTCCACGGCATGTTGCTCACCTTGATTGAGCAAGCGGCTTTGCGTGTCGGGCTTCGCCTTTGCCGGATCATTCTTCTTCTTCTGCACTTGAAGGATGTATTCATCATCGTCGATGCTCGAGGAATTACCTGTTCCCGGGTTATCCGGAAGAGTCATCCCACCATTCTCAGGAAGCGAGATACCACCGTCATCTTCTGTGGGAAGTGAGATGCCGCCGTCGTCCTCTGTGGGAAGCGAGATTCCACCGTCATCTTCTGTGGGGAGCGAGATGCCGCCGTCATCTTCTGTGGGGAGCGAGATGCCTCCATCATCCTCCGTGGGAAGCGAGATTCCACCGTCATCTTCTGTGGGAAGCGAGATTCCACCGTCATCTTCTGTGGGAAGTGAGATGCCACCATCGTCGGTGGGTTGAGGGGTTGTTGTCGAATTGCCTGACGGTACCGTAGCCGGTATGTCGATGATGTCATTGATTTCACCATTATCAGGCGCGGCAGGCTCTGGCGCATCTTCAGAAGGAATGTCGTAGCCGTTGTCGTCGTTATTGGCAGCACCACCGTTTCCATCGTCCAGAGAATAACCGTCGTCACCCTCAGCCGCATTGCCATCTGTTGAGGCAGGCAGTGCGGATTTCATGTCAGGTTCGCGTTCGTAGCCGATCTCCGTAGGTTCACTCAGCAGGTTGTCGTCATTGATTTTCAATGGAGCGAAGTGCTTGCTGTAGAACTCCTCGTAGTCGTCGTAACTGTATTGTCTGCCAAGAAGCTCCAAGTTCTCACGGCTGATGATGATGGTCCGGGCATTCTTCATGCGCCTTAGGATATTGGCTTGCTTATGCACTTCCGACGCATACTGATGCGCTTCGTCGAAGAAACGGAAGCCCGACACTTGCATCAGGTGGATACCGTCGGCGTCCTCGATTTGGATGTCGAAATTCCTCACGATGAAGGTGGTGAAATTAAACCGAGCCATCTCGAAGAGCAGTTGGTTCTCATTGAGAGAGTCAGGATGGTAGGCAAGGATGAAAAGGAATTCCTTGTTGCGGTCGGGTGTGAATTTGCGGGCAGCGATGGAATCGCTGTCGCTCAGTACGGCGGCACGCCGGCTCCACACATCTTCCAGGTCAAACTTCCCGCCGTGAAGCTGCCGGCCAGCCTTCACACCGTTGACGATCATGCCAGCCATCTCGCTGATGCGGCTGCTGGGGAAATTCTTCACCACGAAGTTCATGTCGTCGAGGCATCCGTCGGCATCATTGGCGTTGAGGCGGCTCAAGCCCCGTATGAAGACAAACTTGTCGCGGTTGGCACCCATGGGGAAACGCGTCTCCGACAGCGTCGTGTTGCTGAAGACCTCTTGGTAGCGGTCGGCTTTGAAGGCACTATAGGTCGCCGTGTAGAGCGAGTCCTCGATGTGCTCACCAAACTTGGAGTTCTCCACATAGTAGGGGTCGGTGAGTATGGTGGTCCACTGACTCTCGGGGAATTGCTGTTTGAGCAAATCGATGTAAGACTCCGCTTTGGCCGTGTCGCCCTTGCGGGAGTGCAGCAAGAAGAGGTGATAATACACTTCATCCATCTTCTCGAACTCCGGATAATTGTAGGTCAGGCGGTCAAACTGCTTTTCGCTGAGGCGCAAGTTGTCGAGTTTGTCCTTGAAGATGATACCGGAATGATACAGTCCGTCGGAGATGATGGCATGGCATTCGGCTTTCTGCTCCTCCTCGAAAGGAATCTGCTTCAAGTAATACTCCCGTTTGTGAGGGTCATTCTGCGCACTGTCCTGTACGGTGGCCAGAGAGTCCTCCGCGGCTTCCATGGCCGCATACAGGGAGTCTGTGACCTGGTCTTGTGGGTTATCGCCAAAGGACAAGTCGCCAACGACGGTTTTGTTGGAGCGCTGCCAGTTGTCCTCATTCTCTCGTTTTCCCCATTGCTTCTGGAAAGTGGTTTTACCTTGTGAAACCGCCAGTTGGTTGTAGAAATACCATTCTCCACGCTGCTGTTGATTAGCCGCCGGGTTGGTGGGCTGCTGCTGTTGGTTGCGGTTGCCTAGAGCCCCGTTGCGCGCTTGGGTTTGCTGGGAAATCTCCTCAAGTTTCGCCTTTTTCTCCTCTTTCTCTTTTTTCTTCAAGGCCTCGATCACACGGTCGATGGCAGCGTTGCGGTCAGCCTCCGACATATCCGCCAGGGCAAGCAGCGAGTCCTGCAGATGAATGGCATCGGTATATGGAGCCAGTTCGTCGAGAATCTGCGACCGGCGGGAGAGTTGCTCGTAGTCCTTTCGCTCTTTGTCGAGCATGCCGATGGCCGCGCCGTAGCACCGCTGGGCATCGCCGAATTTCTCTTTTTGCCAGTAGAGGTCGCCGAGCTTCAGCAGCAGAACGCCTTTCTCCACGCCAGACCGTGTGGATTTCTCATTGCCTTTCTCATAGGCGCTGATGGCTTTGGCGGTGTCGTTGTCGAGCAGGTAGACGTTGCCCATGGCATAGTAGACCTGATCGAGAAACTCCTTGTTGTTGTCGTTGGCAGCCATGCGTTTCAGCCGGCTGATGGTCTGTTTCGACCTGCCCGCTGCCATCACCTCAGTCATGGCGATGCGCGCATTGAAGTCCAGTTCATAGGGCGGGTTCAAGCGCACCACTTTCTTATAGGCTTTATAAGCCAGGTCGCGATGTCCGAGGGCAGCCTCGAGCTGTCCGAGCAGGAACCATTCCCTGGCTCGTTGTTTCTTGCGCATCTCGTGCTTGATCACCTTGCGGAGATAGGGGATGGCTTTCTCGTAGTCACCGGCATGGATGTAGTAGTCAGCATAGGTGTAGTCCCATTCCTTTGCGGCATGCCAGTCGATGCTGTCGCGGCTCATGTTGCGAATGACGTCCTCCGCATCGTAGAGCCACTCCTGCTGGATATAGCACTTGGCCAGCCATGCCCGTGCTTTGCCGTAGATGGCGGGCTGTGTCTGGTAGAGCCGGCTCATGTAGGAGAATGTGGCAGCGGCTTCGTCGAAAGCCCCTTTGTGGAATTGCGACCTGCCCATGAGCATCCACGCCTTCCAGAGCATGGGGTTGTATTCGCGTCGGCTGAGCCATTCGATGTCCTTGGGCGTCTTACGCCGGTTTTTGGTCCACTCCGGGCGTTTGCTGATGCTATGCAACTTGATGGCTTTCTGGCATTTCTCGATGGCCGTGTCGAAATTGCCGGATCCGAGCGAACGGCTGCTTTTGTTTCCTACGGTATAGAGAGGGATGATCTCAGTGTAATTGTCCTTGTTGCCTTGCTCCTTGGCCAGTGATCCGTCGATATAGGCCAGTGTGCCGTTGTAGTAGGTGTTGTATTTCGCCGTGAACGCTTGCCAAAACCGGCTCTTCGCCGTGTTTTTGTGCGAAGAGCATGCTGCTGTTGCCAACAAGATGGCAGTCAGTGTCAGGAGGAGTATGGCTTTGGATTTGTTCATCTATTATATAACACGTGAATCACCCTTTTTATTGCCTTCTACGGGTTGTTATTTGCAGGGTCTTGTCTGCTTTCGGATAAAAGAAGAAGAAAATCGTCTTTGATTTGGTCGGGCACGTTGATGCCCCGAAGAATCAAACTGCGGTTCCAGGCGCTCACCTCTTCGGGACGCATACTGTAGAGAATGTCGGCAAACTGTTCGGCTTCGCCGTCGGTATAGCCATCGGAGGGGCGTCCCCGATAGGCATCGAGCTCCTCGTCGTCGAAATACTCGATCTCTTTCACAGCAGCCTCAAGCATGCATTCCTGTTCGCATTTGCTGTTGCTGCCGTCGCACGATCCACAGTCGGAGGCAGCCACGGGAGCCGGTGCGTCAGGGTCATCCTTGCCGCTCATTTTCTGTGCCACGGCTGCCAGCAGTCCAAGCACGATCAGTGCCGTCAGGGCGATCCAAGCGATGCTCATTCTTCCTCAATCAAGAAACCGGCTTGCCGTAAGTCTTCCCAGTAGTGGGGATAGGATTTCGTCACGACCATCGGACTGTCGATGCGAAGGCCAGGAAAAACGAAGCAGGCCGGTGCGAAGGCGAGAGCCATGCGGTGGTCTTCGTAGGTGTCGATGACGGGATGGGAGTCGGCCTCGCAACGAGCCCCGTTCCAGATCAGTTCGTTGTCGTCGTGGCTCTCTACCACGAACCCCAACTTGCGCATCTCAGTTTTCAAGGCCTCGATACGGTCTGTCTCCTTGATGCGGAGCGTTTTCACCCCGGTGAAATGGAAGGGGATGCCCATCAGCGCACAGGTCACCACATAGGTCTGGGTGAGGTCGGGCTGATTGACGAAATTGAAGTCAAGGCGCGGGAGTCTTGCCTGCCGGTATCTCAGGCCGACGGAGGTCGGGACCCCCATTTCACCGGTGGCGAAGGTGGTCTTGATACCCAGTAGACTGAAGAGGTAGCGAGCCACGGAGTCGCCTTGGCGAGAACCGTCCATCAGTCCGCGGAGAGTCACGTGGGAATCCTCTTGACCTCTGAGCGCCAGGATCTCATACCAATAGGAAGCAGCGCTCCAGTCGTTCTCGATGAGGTATGGAGTGGGGCGGTAGGGTTTGGGGCGCACCTCGATGCTGTCAGGTCCGGTCCATTCCACCTGTGCGCCAAAATCCCGCATGGTGCAGAGCGTGAGGTCGATGTAGGGCCTTGAGATGATTCCTCCGGTGAGTTGGAGCCGCATGCCCTGGTCCATGGCCGGCCCCGCCATGAGCAGGGCGGAAATGAACTGCGAGCTCACGTTTCCAGCCATCTCGATGTTTCCGCCGTGCAAGCGCTTACCCCGGATGCGGAGCGGTGGGAAGCCCTCCTCTCCCTCGTACTCGATATCGGCTCCCAGTCGTCGCAGTGCATCCACGAGTATGCCAATCGGCCGGTGCTTCATCCTCTCGGTGCCGGTGATGACGTGCTCTCCGCTCTCCGTGACAGCCAGATAGGCGGTCATGAAACGCATGGCAGTTCCTGCGGCTTTGATGTCGATGACGTAGGGCATCTCTTGCAGTGCACTGACGATGACATCGGTGTCGTCACAGTCCGACAAGTTGTCGGGCAACAGCTCACCGCCGGAGAGGGCATGAATCACGAGCGCACGGTTGCTGATGCTCTTCGAAGCAGGCAACTTCACCGTTGTGTCAATATGTTCGGGTGGTGTTATTCTATATCGCATTTCCTTTTCTCGCTTTGCTTTGAGAAAGCAAAGATAATGAAAAATGCGGGGATATGAAATTTTTTTGTCTTTTCTTATGACAAGAAAGGGCTTATCCTTGCTTTTTTAAGCAATTTTAGTCAATTTGCTTAGAAAAGTAACTCAGCACCTAAGTAAGCATAGCCTTTCGGGCGGATTTGCTTTTGTTCGGGTGGATTTGCATTTGTTCGGGCGGATTTGCAATCCGGCCGCATTGAGTGAAAGCATTTGCAATGCGCTTTTAGCGGATTAAAAATCCTGATACTCACAGCATCGGGATTACAAATCCCGATGAACAACGACAAATCCCGATGAACATAAGAAGGGAAAGTGGGGTGCTGAGTAATTACTTAGAAAACGCATCCCAAGGCGATGGACATGGCGGTGCGGTCACGTCCGTGGCAGTAGTCGTTGGTGGCATTGGCCTTGCGGTGACTGGCCGAAGCCTTGACGAAAGCGGCCAGTTTTGTCTGGGGAATGATGGTGGTATATTTCAAACTGCCCGATATCAGGTATTGGGGGGAAGTGAGCCACCGGTGCTCCTGATACAGCCAAACATCCATGGTGGAAGGCGCCGACTGCTTGTCGGAAGGTGTGGTGAACGTGAGGTCCTCGAACGGGTCGCCTTCGCCTTGCTTGAATGCTCCGGTGACGCCGCACGAAAGAATGCCACGCCGCAGCGGGTGATTGTGTACCACCTTCAGACGCATCTCCTGATTGTCGAGTTTCTGCCGTCGGTAGTAGGGGTATTTGTAGGCCGTCTGTTTGCGGTGCCCCCAGTCGTAGGAAGCCGTCAGCGACCATGCCGGCAATTCGCCCCGTATGCCGAGATGGGCGGTGTAGGCGATGTGTCCCGTCACCCAGACTTTGTTGGCCGTTTTCACATCGTCGTAATACTCATAATAATAGGCCCCCGACTCATTGGATTTCTCCCGATAGTGTGCGAAACGATTCTCCAGGTTCTCCACACTGACTGTGGCATCCAGCTGATGGCGGCATCCGTCACCGTGGAAACAGAGTTGTCCGTGATATTCATACACCTCAGCGTCATGGTTGGAGAAAGTGATGGTATATGGCGATTTGCGGCCGAAATATCCCTCGCGGTGCGCGATCATCATTTCATGAAACATCGTGAAGCAGTGGCCAAGCGAGAACTTGGCCTGTAGGCTTCCTCCATTGTAGTCATCCACAAGCGGGTTCTCCCGGCTTTTCTCCGTGAATCCGCTGTTGCTGAACTGTTCCACCTCGCCGATGAAAGGACCGTAGTTGATGAAGGATTTATACACTTTCTCCTCACGGCCATAGGTGTTGAAAGCCGTACTTTCGGTATTCCTGCGATAATAGTAATTGGCTCCGAACTGCACAGCGCGAGAAACCGGGATCAGGACACCCGCGGTGAGCGTCATGTCCATCAGTTTGTTTTTGTGTCTCAGATCCTTGTATTTGGCGTAATTGGCAGCGGTATAGTCGATTTTGGCCCCCAGGGATATGCCTCTGTAGATATCGATGCCGACACCCCCCGAGAGTTGATACGTGTCGCGGTGCTTCTTGCCCAGGTTGGTGATGGAGTCCTCCTCGATGTCGAAGGGCTTGCGTGCCGGGTCGATGAAAGCCGAGCCGCCCATGTCCTTGCCCGTGAAGTAGTTGTAACTCATCCGGCCGTAGGTCACGGTCCTGGGATTGATGCGGTAGAAAGACTCTATGGAGGCATCGATATCCCTTGTGTCTCTGGAACCGCTGAAGTCGGTCAGTCCGCCTTTCGCCAGTTTGAAGGCCAGTTCAGCCTCAGAGATGTTGCGTGACTTCCATTGGGTGAGCAACGCCGCATTCTGGCTGGTGAGCCATCCCCCGTCGCTTTTGATGAACGAGAAGTCGCGCAGCAGCAGCGAGTTCTGTCCACGCATCATCTGGGGAATGAGAAAGAAGCCGACAATCCATCCTGCCGCCACGATGGTGTGGCAGGACTTCAGCAATGTCTGGGTCGGTTTGCAATGGCTCATGCTGTGATAGGATGAAAAGTCGGCTTCTCGATGATTATCTTAGTTTTTCAAAGAGCATTTCAGGCGCTCATGGAAATCCTCAGAGGAGTTGTTGTTGTCCTGGAAGATAATGTGTGCGCCATTGTTCATGCTGGCCTCAGCGTCGATGCCGCTGGGGTCGGTGGAGTCGTCCACGCCGAGGGCATAGTTGTAAACCAGTTTTCCTGCGTTCTCAGTCAGCGCCTCGGTAGCAGCTTTGTCGACGTTGCGGTAGAGCGAGTGTCCCTGATAGTTGGTCAGATACACATAGCCACCGTCCACTTCAGCGGTCAGTCGCTTCTTGCTGTCGTCGGGCTTGTCTTTGCTGAAGATCTCCACGCCGTCGATGATCCACTCGGTGGGCACTTTGAAGCAAGCGAAGACATCCGAGACCTCACCGCCGGGATACCAGATGTTGTCGGCATTGTCGGCCCAGGTCTGCGCATCCGTACCTTGCACCTGGAAGATGATGGTGGCCGGAGAGCTCACACTGTAGGTCCATCCGTTGCCGATACCGATCTCCTTGGCCTTCAGGTAGTGAGAGGTAGGAATCTCGCTGGCAGGAGTGGGATAATAGTTGGTGTTGTTGTAGCCACTCTCAGGGTCATACATGGCGTAGTAGGCCGGATTAGCATAGTTGATGGAGTTGCTCACGGTCTGTGTGTTGTCGATGGCGCCGCAGACATTCACCACGATCTGTGAATAAGGCTCCACGACCAAGGACCCCTGGAACCACCACACGCCGTGCCAGATGGGGTGGAAGCCCTGGCTCTCATAGACCAGTTCGCCGTTCTCATCGTAGTTCTTGTTGTTGTTATGGCCATTGGCCGGGTCCAAGGCTCCGATGCAGAGGTTGTTGATCACGGCTTGCTGTCCGCAGTTGTTGTAGAGGATGATGCACTTGTCGAACTGGAAATTCTTGCCGGCGTCGTTGACGCAACCGCCATTATAGATTTCCTTGATGATGATCTGGTCTACATTCTGGTCGGGGAGCACTTCGCCCTGGATCTCGGCATAAGTGATATTGTTGATTTCCGAAGTGGGAAATTCCACGGTAGTGCCATCGGCCTTGGTGATGACCATTTTGTAGTTTTGTGCGCTTGCGCCCAGCATCATGAAGAGAGCAAGCAGGGTGAGTATCGATTTTTTCATTGTCGTTGTATTATTCTTGATGGGTTATTTCTTGATTTTGTAACTCTGGTTTGGAGTGTGGATGATATAGACACCACGGTTCAGGCCTTCAAGGTCGATCTGCAAGTGTCCGCCTTCATCGGCCTTCTGCTGTATCAAGGCTTTGCCGTCGACGCTGTAGACGCTGACCACTGTGCCCGGACGCAGTCCCGTGAAATCGGCTTTGCCGAAGGAGAAGGAAGGGCGTCCTGCCTCAACGATGGTCTCGCCGATGCCGTCGGGGGTGGCCTTCTCGAATGTGATTTTCTCGATGTCAGCCATCGAGGTGCTGAGACTCTGTTCGCCGCAGTTGACCACGAGAAGGCTGCCCTCGTAAGTGACCTGTGGGGCGGTGCTCAGTGCGAACTTGCTCACCGTGCCATCTTTCTGCGTGAGCACCATGCAGGGCACCTCTTCCGTCTCTTGGGCATGAAGATGCAGCATGGGCAGCATCAGAAAGGCCACGAGAGCCATGATTCTGAGTAGTGTTTTTTTCTTCATACGTTGTTGGTTTTGATTAATGATATTCATGTTGTTATCTTGTTTCGCTTGTCAGTGAACGATCCGTTTCTTCGACATCTTCAGGGTGACGCTGACCTGATTGGCACTATCTGGCGACACCACGATCATGCTCTTCACCCCATTGAAGATATAGCGCCACCAGACATCGCTGGTCGAGTCGATGTACTGGGCATTGGTGGTGGCCTCATAGATGCCCGGCGGCAAGGTGAAATGAGCCGCGCCGTGACTGTCGGTGGAGTCGACGAAGACCGACGCTGTGGCATCTTTCATCTCCACCCGTGCACCCTCGTAGGGATCGATGGAATTGGCTGGATAGACCAGTTGCACGTTCACCCTGCAGACCTCGATTTCCTCGTCGTAGGAGCATGAGCAAATGAGAGCGGAGAGCATGATGGTCATGAGCACCATGCCAGGAAGTCTCATGCCCAGGTGCAAGTTCTGTGGTGATAATATGTTGAGTGACTCCTTCATATCTTGATTCTCATCGATAGTCCGTAATAATAACTGGGAATATATAAGCTCTCGAAAAGCGATGTCTCCAGGTCGGTTTGCGAGCTGTGCACCTTCTTCATGTTGTTGAAGAAATTGTTGGCATAGAACGACACGCTGACGTGGTCGCCGATTTCCTTCGTCACGCTGAAATTGGCCGAATAGTAACGTGAAAGGCGGTCGGGATTCATGACATAAGCGTAGTTAGACCTGACGATCAGTTTGGTCAGGTCGCTGTAGAGCGTCGGATCATTGTCGCGCGCCCAAGTGAGTTTCTCGGCGAAGGGAATCAGTTGACCGGGGTTCTCCCACGTGGTGTAATATTCGGGATAGAGAGCGAGGAAGTGGTCGCGGCTCTTGCCGTCATAAGGCTGGCCGAAGAAGTCGGTGCTCTCGTCCAAGACGATGCCGCGCGTGCCATTGGAGAACTCGCTCAACTGCCTCCGGTAGTTTTGCAGCGACATCTCCAGGCGGAGCGAAACCACCATTCTGATGCGAGGAATGTGCGTGGTGAGCGTGGCATTCAGGTTGGTCTGCCGTGTGAGGGCGCCATTGCTGATGGCAGCACCGGCACTGTAGCTGGCGCTGGTGACATTTGAACCGCGGTAGTAGCCCACGTAGCCATATAGCTGATTCCCGCTCATCGTGGAGTTCACCCCCAGCGGGATATCGGCGAAGAGCACGTCGTCGATGCCTTTGTACTCATAGAAATTGCCATCGAGACGCAACTGGGTGCGCAGCGCCTTGATCTGTGCGAAGTCTATGATCCACTCCACGCCATAGCGGTCGATGGGCGTGGCATTGACATACTTGTCGTTCACGGTGTAAGTGTTGCGCTCGTTATAGGCCAGTTCGACAGCCGGATGCGTGCCTATCGCATCGCTCACAGTCACCACCCCCGTCTGCCGGTCGATGCTGTAGCGGCGGTCGTTGATGTCGGTGGCGATGCCGTTGAGCGCCGACGGCGGTGTGTATTTATAGGTCATCGGAGTATAGACATCGGTCGACATATAAGAGCGGTAAGTGCGGTGATGGAAGGCAGAGAGCGTGATGCGCGTACCCTTGACCGTGGCCTCGATCCCAAGGTCGGTCTGATTGGTGTATTGCCACTTCAGGTCGGGATTGTAGAGTGCTCGGGTAGGGTAGGTGTGATAGGCATAGAACGACTTGTTGTCGCTGGTGCTCGTCGAAGCGAAAGCCATGCGGTCGGCATAGGTGGGAGTGGGGTAGAGCACTTGGAAAGAAGGCAACTTCACGCTCTTTCCCCATCCGGCATGCACGGTCAACTCGCTGACCCATAGCTTGTGACGCTGGCGCCAGAACACATATCGCCCATTGAAACGGGGAGACAGGCTTGACACGGTGCCGTAGTCAGACCCGCCAATCAGTGTCATGTCATTGCGCAGGCCGGCAGTGAGCTCAAGGGTGGACCTCTTGGAGGTGGGCACCACGGCCTTGTCCTCCACATAGAGAGCGAGGTTGTTGAGTGATGGGAGCCGGTCGTACCGGTATTCTCGCCACGTAGGAGCATAACGCATGTCGTCGTAGTAGGTGCCTCTTCCCAAGTTGTGGCTGCCCGTGTATTCCGCGCCGGCCATCAATTTGTTGAGAGCAGAGCCGAAGCGCCTGGTGAGGTCGGCCTTGGCTTTCAGCGACCAAGCCATCGGTCTTGAGTCGTTGAACCCCTTGACGTACCAATATCCGGTAGGTCCCAGGATGATCGGCGCATCGTCATTCCCGTCATAGTCAGTAGCGATGAAATACCCCTCTTCCATGCTGTGGATATAAGGTTGGGTGGAGGCGCTGCTCTTGCTGAGGTAGCTCTCCGTCTTCTTGTCGCTATAGGACAGCGACCCGCTGAAAGAGAGGTTGGTAAGCCAAGGTTTGTTGAGCAGCCAGTGCAGGTTGAGGTTGCCCCGGAACGCATTGTCGCGCACCTTGCTGTAGTCGTCGAGCTCCTCATCGGGGTCGGCCTCAGAATTGTATCCGCCCACGTTGCCCGTCACGCCGATGTTGAGGGTGAGGGGAGTCGTCTCCCGCAAAAAAATGTTCATGTAGTGCAGCGACATGATGTTGCGCTTGTAGGAAGTGTGGGGTGAGGCAGCATCGGAGAAAGAGCGGGCATGCTCCAGTGATCCGTTGAGGACTCCCCATCCATCGCCGAGGTCGAAGCCCTTGTTGACAGCCACCTGACGGGTATGCTGATTGATTTTTCCTTCGATGATGAAGGGTGACTTTCCTTTGCGAGTGTTGACTTTCACCACGCCGTTTGAGAGGTCGCCATACTCCACCGAGGGGACGCCGGTGACGACCTCGATGCTCTCCACATTGGATGAGCTGACGGTGCGTGTCGATGCCGAGAGCGTCTCGCCGGTCTCGGCATTGTTGTCGAGTCTCATTCCGTCGATTTCCACTGCCGTGCCGAAGGAAGCGTTTCCCTTCTCCGAGCTGCCGCTGCGGAGCGACAGACGGGGGTCGGACATCAGCGTGCTGTTGGTGGTCTTGCCACCAGGGAGCAGCGAGGTGATATTGCTCACATTGATGAGTTGCTGGTTGTCGAGGGTGGTGCGGTCGATGGTATAAGAAGTGGTGGCTTCATCGGTTTTCCTCTTGGCCACGACAGTCACCTCATCGAGTTTCAGGTTGTCCTCCTTGAGCTTCAGGGTCAGGTTGGTCACGTCGCGGGTGATGGTCATCGGCCAACTGCGTTTCTGGTATCCTAAGCATTGCACGGTGAGCGTCATCTTGCCCTGTGGCACATGCTTGATAGCGAATCGTCCTTTCTCGTCGGTGATGGCCCATAAACCGCTTTCATTCAAGAGGATGGAGGCAAACTCAATGGGTTCTGAGGTGGCGTCGCTGATCACCTGGCCTGCAAGAGTCGCATGCTGAGCCATCGTCAGCTGCGCCCATGCCGTAAGGCCAAGGCACAAGACGGCAATGCGTCTCTTCAGGGAAAGAATATGGACAGTTGCTGCCACTTGAATTCGGATCATCTCAGTCTCGTTGTTTTTGCCTCTGTGAGGGCGGTGCAAAGGTAGGCAAATCAGCATGTGCCGGCAATACTCATTACTTTGTATTTTGGCGTTGGACGGCGATACTTATTAGTAGGTATTTTGCAGGGCGCTTATTGTATTTACCTGATTAATTCGTTAATTTTGCCCCAAAATCAACAAATATAACCCATAATGCGTAAACTTAATGTACTACTCGGGGTATGCCTGGCCGCCAGCACAGTGGCCCTCGCACAGACCCCCCTGACCCAAGACCCGGCGGTGAGGAAAGGCACCTTGAAAAACGGCCTTACCTATTATATCCGTCATAATGCCAAGGAACCCGGACTGGCCGATTTCTACATCGCCCAGCGTGTGGGTTCGATTTTGGAAGAGCCACGTCAGCGCGGCTTGGCCCACTTCCTGGAGCACATGGCCTTCAACGGCACGAAGAATTTCCCCGGCAAAGGCAAGCGCCTTGGTATCGTGCCATGGTGCGAGAGCATCGGAGTGAAGTTCGGCGCCAACCTCAATGCCTATACCAGCATCGACCAGACCGTGTATCACATCGGTTCGGCACCTCTCCGCAGGGAAGGCATCCTCGACTCCTGTCTGCTCGTGCTGCACGACTGGAGCCACTATATCCTGCTTGAGGACGCAGAGATCGACAAGGAGAGAGGCGTCATCCACGAGGAGTGGCGCACACGCCGTGCCGGAATGGCCATGCAGCGTATGCAAGAGGATGTGCTCCCCACGATCTACGCAGGCACCAAATACGCCGACTGCATGCCGATCGGTTCGATGGATGTGGTAGACCATTTCCCCTATCAGGACCTGCGCGATTACTACGACAAATGGTATCGGCCCGACTTGCAGGCCGTCATCGTGGTGGGTGATGTCGACGTCGACAAGGTGGAGAAAAAGATCAAGAAGATGTTCAGCCCTATTCCTCTGCCCAAGAAGAGAGCCGAGCGCGTATACTATCCTGTCGGCGACAACGACACCATGATCGTGGCCATCCAGCGTGACAAGGAGCAGCCCATCGTGCTCTCACATCTCTATATGAAGCGCGACGCCACCCCTGATGACCAGAAGAACTGCGTGGAGTATCTCAGGAGCGATTATGTCGACGGCCTGATCGGATACATGCTCAACGACCGCCTGTCGGAGATCCGTCAGCAGCCCGATCCTCCATTCATGAGTGCCACCGGCAGGGCAAGCACTTTCTTCGTGAGCCGCACCAAGGAAGCCTTCTCCATGAACATCAGCTGCAAACAGGACAATATCCTTGGAGGCATCATCGCCGGTGTGAGTGCCGCTGAGCGGGCACGGCAGCACGGATTCACCCAGGCCGAGCTCGACAGGGCAAAGAAATTGGTGCTCAATGCCAAAGAGCGCCAGTGGAAGGAGCGCAACGACCGTCGCAACTCCTATTTCGTCAACCGGTGTGTCAACAATTTCCTGTCGTCGGAACCGCTGATCTCCGTCGACGACGACTACCAGCTGATCAAGAAATTCGATGCCGAGGTGACGCTCGACGAAGTGAACCAAGCCACCCGCAACCTGATCACGGACCAAAACCAGGTGGTAGTGGTCTACGGTCCCGACAAAGCAGAGGTGGACATCCCCTCGGAGGCCACTCTCAGGCAAATCGTGAAAGCGGCGCAGAGTCAAGCTTATGCACCTTATGTGGAGGAGAAAATCGCCGATGAGCTGATGACCGAGCTGCCAGCTCCGGGAACCATCGTCGAGGAGAAACCTTATAAGCATGGATTCACCCAGCTGACGCTCTCGAATGGCATGAAGGTCTATGTCAAGCCCACAGACTTCGAGGCCGACTTCATCCAGATGAGCATGAAGGCAGATGGCGGCACCTCGCTCTATGGTGACGAGGATATCCCCAACTTCTCACTCATTACGAGTGGGGTGACCGAGGGCGGTGTCGGCAACTTCGACCAGCTCTCTCTGAAGAAAGCCCTCACGGGCAAGAGTGCCAGGGTCAGTCCGTCGGTGGGGTCGAGAGGACAGAGCATCAGTGCCACCTCCTCTGTGAAGGACCTCAAGACGATGATGCAGCTCACACACCTTTATTTCACCTCTCCCAGGCGCGATGACAAAGCATTCGAGGGATTGATCAACCGCACACGCTCGTTCCTGACCAACCGCAACGCCAGTCCGAAGGTGGACTATAACGACTCCATCAATGCGATCCTCTTCAACCACCATCCGCGTGTGGAGCCCGTGAAGCAGGCTACGCTCGACAAGGTCAGTTACGACCGCATCTTCAAGATCTACAAGGAAAGGTTCAGCGATGCCTCCAACTTCAACACGGTGATCGTGGGCAAGGTGGACATGAATGAGCTGCGCCCGCTGCTCTGCCAGTATCTGGCCTCGCTGCCATCGACCCACGCCAAGGAGAAGACCGACTTCAGCCGCGTGCCGAAGATCGTAGGCGGAAGTTCGGTGCATAAATTCTACAAGGAGCAGGCCACGCCTTTGGCCAATGTCAGCATCTATTATACGGCCGACGTCGACTTCTCGCCCAAGAGCGACCTGGAACTTGACTTCCTCCGCCGCGTGCTCTCCATCGCCTATACCGACTCCGTGCGTGAGGAGAAGGGCGGTACCTATGGCGTGAGCGTCAATTTCGACCTTGACAAGGACGACCAGCCCAACACGACGCTCAAGATATCGTATAACGCTGATCCGCAGCGCTACGAGGAACTCAATCCGATCGTGTATGCGCAATTGGAGAATATCGCCAAATACGGTCCTGTGGAGTCATCGATGCAGAAAGTGAAAGAATACCTTCTGAAACAATACGACCAGCTTGTCATCACCAATGACTACTGGGACTATGTCGCGTGGCACCAGATCGAGGATGACGCCGATTTCGACGACAACTATAAGGCGATGGTGGAAGGCATGACAGCTGCCGACGTGCAGCGCATGGCTCAGAAAATCGTCTCGTCGGGCCGGCGGATCGAGGTCACCATGCTGTCGAAATAAAAAAGAATAGAGACGTCGCATTGCGGCGTCTCTTTCTTTGCCGGAACGATGTAGGGACGTCACGATGTGGCGTCTCTTCATTTAGTAGAGGATGTCGCTCAGTGTGGTGCCATTGGCAAAACGGTCGAGGTCGACATTCTCCTTGATACCCTCCACATGTCCGCGCTCGCTATACTGCCAGATGTTGTATTTGCCGTTGCCCCGCAGGGTGGGCTCAGACTTGCTGTATCGGGCGATGAAAATAAAGTATTTATTGAACTCAGGAGCCAGTTTCTCGTTGTAAAAGCGGTATTGGCTGTAGAGCAACGGATACTTGCCATATTCTTTTTTCATGAGCTGCATAAACTCCAACAGGCTCTTCTGCAGTTCTTGCCGGCTGGCACCACGACATCCCGACTCCTCGACATCGACCATCGGGATCAGGTCCTGCCAGTCTTTCCTGACATGCTTGCGGAAGTTCTCAAACTGCTGTTCAGCAGTGCGCCGTGAAGTGAAGAAATGATAGCTGCCGACTTTCATTCCAGCATCCCTGGCTCCTCTGATGTTGCGTTCGTAACGCTTGTCGAGCATCGTGGCCCCCTCGGTGGCCTTGATATAGACAAACTGGATGTTGCCATCGTGTGAGACCGCTTCCCAGTCGATCTTGCCTTGGTGCTTCGAGACATCGATGCCGTCGTAGGACCCGTCGCCCTTGACGGCCGATTGTGTGATGCCCAGCCACGACATGGCGGCATGAAAAGTCGAAGGACTTAGCTTGCTCCAAAGCACCAGGAAGAAGACCAGCGACACCACCCAGCTCAGGAGTTTCTTCCATTTGAAAGCCTTTTTCCGGCGGTGTGTGCTTCTCTTTCTCTGAACTCTTTTTTTTGTTGCCATGATTTTTCAGAAGGGTTGGAATGTGGAGACGGTGAGTCCATCCCACATGCAGGTGATGGTATACCACAAGGCGGTGAAGACATTCTTTGAACTCCAGTAGGACACCAGGATGGTGTGGAGGTTGAACATCAGCGCCGCGGTGATATACAAGTAGGAAAAAGCCAGCGGAAACTGGTTGATGTCGGGCTGCCGCTTGCTGGTCTGCGACTTGAAGCAGAATGCGTGGAATGCTATGGTGGCCCCGATGATGATGTCGTAGATCCATCTGCCTTCCTCGGCGATCAGCATCCGGAAGAACAGGAAGAAATAGGTGTAGATCGGCAGGCAATAGGGAGCCAAGGACACGAACACCCGTGAGACATGGCCGCCGCTGGTCGACACCTCGCCGCTGTCCTCATTGGCATGAAAGGAATGCACTTTTCTGAAAAGCAAGATCGAGACCACGGTGTGGGTCAGCTCATGCGTGAAGGTCTCGGTCCATTTCAGGTTTCTGTCAAGGAGTCCCTTGACCAGGCAGAAACCGGCAAAGCCAATGGCCGTCCACTCATACATCTCGAGGTTGCCCCATGCCGTCTGCGGTGGATCAGGGAAACAAATTCTCTTGATGACGAGGATGATCGCCCGAAGCAACAGAAGAATCATTACTGCCAGTATCGGAACGAAGAGGTGAATATGCAAGTCGGTCTTCTTGGTTCTCATTTTCCATC
The DNA here is from genome assembly GCA_946540735.1 of uncultured Prevotellaceae bacterium. GTDB lineage: Bacteria > Bacteroidota > Bacteroidia > Bacteroidales > Bacteroidaceae > Prevotella. The sequence goes on from CAMNIN010000054.1 coordinate 19,533, forward strand.
TCCCCGCGGACGGTCATCATGACCGTCCGCCCTCCAAATCTACAAAGTCTAAATTTGAAAAATATGTTGATAGTAAGTTATATCTTCTGTGAACTTCCACTGAAGAGAAAGAGGGTGAGATTCCCGGTTCTCTATCAGCTGTTTCTGTGTTTTTGGGATTTTCGCATCAACTCTTGACGTAAATCAATTCCCTTACAAGAAGAGGCAGTTGACGAAGCCCATCAGGAATCCCAGTCCTGCACCCAGCCATACGATGGCGCGGAGTTCTTTTCTCATCACCTCCATGATCAGCTGCTCAGCCTCGTCCATGTCCATCTCGTTGATCCGGTTCTCGATGATCCGGCTGATGTCCACGGCCTCCAGGATCTTCGGCAGGCGCTCTCTGATGGTGGTGCAGTAGAGCGACATGACAGAATCCTTGATGCGCTGGATGTCCTCATCCTTGTCTTTCAGCAGACTGCTCATCGGTCTGTCGAGCAAGTCTCTCAGTTCGGTGTGGATAATCTCTGACACCATCTCCTTGGAGTTATCGCGGAGCATCTCGTTGATGTTCACCGAGAGGGCATTCTCCACAGGTTCGGCCAGTGCGCTGATGAATTGCGAGGCAGCGTCGGCGGCGGGCTGTCCGAACAGTTTTCGGAATCCTCTTCCGATCATGTCGCCCAAGCCACCCCCTTTCCCTATGCCGTCGTGGGCAAGTTTGTCGCCCAGCCCCTTGCCGAAATGCTGCATCTTCTGCATCACATGGGCAACGGCCACATGGGCGATGCTGTCGCCCACATCACTACGCGCCAGTTTTTTGTAGATCACCTCCGTCAGGTCGTCGGCTCCTTTCGCCTCCATGAGGGCGATGTCCTCGGTTTCCAGGTAATGTCCCAGATAGTCGCGCAGGCTCTCGGGATTGTGCTGTTGCTGGACGAAATAGTGGTCGAGCGTCTCCTGTATCTTGCCGAGCATGGCTTCAGACAGCAGGTTTTTCTCCAGCACCTCTTTGTTGATGAGATTGGCGCTGATGGCCCCACCCACCGATGCGGCGATGCGGCCCCTCTCCTTGGGTATGATACCAGGAGTGAAAGGCACTTTGTGCCCCAGGATGTACTTCGCCTGATGTGGTCGGAAGAGCATCCGTATGGCAATGTCATTAGTGATGTAGCCAATGACGCTGCCTACGAGAGGAGCGACTACAAGTGTGATCATGCCTCGATGATTTCGGTGGTTTGTAAAGTGGTTTAAAGTGGCCTTTGAAAATCAGTACAAAATCCTGTCACATATTCTATGGAAACGCAAAGGTAGTGGATTTTACGTATATCGCAAAATTAATTCTATCCTTTTTTTGCTAAAAAATGTTTAAGATTCCAGTCCTTCAATTCCGAAACCACCACGTCGGGATCATCGGTGAGCGTCAGCAGAAGATTCTTATACATGCCCGTCTTCGTGAGTTGCTCAAGCAGTGGATAGACCGGCATTTCTTGCGTCCAGAACTGTTTGCCCATGAAGATCATCGGACTGGAGAAGCCAAAGGAAAGATAGTGGTTCTGCACAGCGTCCTGGAACACCTCCTGCACGGTGCCAGCACTGCCCGGGGTATAGATGATTCCGCCGTAGGCCAAGGTGAGGATGCTGTCCTCTCGGATGCTGTTTTCGAAGAACTTGGCGATGTGAGTAGCAAACACGGCCGTTGGCTCATGGCCGTAGAGCCAAGTGGGTATGCCAAGACTGTCGAAATCGTGCTGGGGATATTTCTCCACCACATGGAATGCCGTGCTGAGCCACCCTGCATCCCGGAACGATGGGGCAGGGGAGAGCATGTCAAGAGCATCTTCTACTTCCGTCGTGTCACGACCTGCCATCCATGCTCCCAAATGTGTCGCTTCCATCGCACCAGGACCGCCCCCGCTCAGCATATAAAGCCCCCCTTCGGTGAGCCGTTTGCTTAGCCACACGATGTCGCGATAGGTCTTGTCGGTCCGCAAGAGGGCATGCCCGCCCATGATGCCGATGCAGCGATGGCTGCTGTGAGTCTCGAAAAAAGCATTCAGTGCGGTGTGCATACCGTGGTCGTGCAACGCGCGTGCCAGAGACTCCTCGACTTTCGTGGCTTGTTTGCCTTCTGTGATGAAATGCTTAAAGACTCTCTGGTCACAGCAAGTGCAGTAGCTGGATTCTTTTTCCGGATCATAGCCCTCGTAAAGTTCCGATGCTGTATATAGTTGGTCACGAGTGACGTCAAAAGGAACGGCCTTGAGATAGTTCACCAGACCTGCTATTTCTTGACTATTGCTTTGCTTTATCATCGTTAAGGGTTTTATGCCGTGGAATCATTCTTTGCCAGAAAGAAAGCCAGGAAATCATCCTTCTTTCATCGCCATGTTTCGATGCCCCCTCAAGGCTCCTGTGCCGCAGAGCGAACCGTGTAGACTGGCAGCCTCTTCTTTTCATCGAAAAGGCTTCTGACCTTCAAAGATACGCAATTTTTAGCAAAAAGCATGTTCCCCCATTCCTTTTTTTCATGAATGCTCTTAAAAAAATATCAAAAACCATAGGATAAATCGGCAGCTACATATGCTTTCTTCCCTTTTGAGGGGGCGGATCTATAGGTGCCGGATTATAGTAAAAAGACAATTCCGTCAATTCTTTTTTGGTAAATTGCTTTTAAAAACAATATAAATTGCTGTCATATTGGTATGGTATCTCTTTTATAATAAGGTATTCCGTCGAATCCACCGCTAAAAAAGCAATAAGATTAAAAAAATAATCTCAAAAATTTGGTCTTTACAAGAATTCTGCTTAACTTTGCAACCGCAAAATCGGGATTTAGCGCAGTTGGTAGCGCACACGTCTGGGGGGCGCGAGGTCGCTGGTTCGAGTCCAGTAATCCCGACAAATGCAAGAGTCAAGTGCCTGATTTTCAGGCACTTGATTTTTTTTGACACGCTTTCTGCACAAATTCTGCGGATCTTCGTCACTTTTGTTGCAAAATCACCCATAGTTAGACAGTATGACTT
>CAMNIN010000055.1 GCA_946540735.1 uncultured Prevotellaceae bacterium
GCGTCGCCCTTGGCATGGGTCTGCGGCAACTGCCCCTTCACCACGACCTCGCCGAGCAACTGCGTGTCCTCCTTCATCTGGATGGTCAAGTTCTGGCCCGCATTGACATATAAGGTCTGATAGCCCATGCAGGTCACCTTGAACAATCCCTGGTTGACATCAGTCACAATCTTGAACATGCCTTGCTCATCAGTCGTCGCACCCTGAACGAAGGCGGAATCGGGCAGCGACAGCAGTACCACATTCACAAAGGGCATCGGCTCGCCCTTCTCGTCAATCACCCGTCCGCCCCAGTCCTGTGGCTCGGCGAACGCAATTATTGTCATCATCATTGCAGCCATCAGTGCTGCGATTCTTAAATTAATTCTTTTCATGTCAATAATTATTTAAGTGGATTCTTTGACTTATTTGTCGTTTTTTGACGCTGCAAAATTACAGACAGTTGCAGAAATCCCGGCGTAAGTGGGATATTATGCAGGGGTATGTGACGAATGGCATGATTAAGCGAGAGTAAAACCGAATTTATTCGAGTTTTGCCGAGCGTAAATGTCGTTGAGCGAAGCTTTGGTGGTGTGATAAACGGTAGATCTGTGACGAATGGCATAATAAATGGCATGAAAAAAGGAGTCGCTTAGGACTCCTTAATCTGTGCTATTTGTAATATTTTACCACACTAATGCCCGCTTCTCCTTAGGGATGAACATCTTGTCGGTGGGCTTGATTCCGAAGGCCTCGTACCAGGTATCGATCATCGGCAGGGCTGCCATCACACGCAGACGAGCTGGTGAGTGAACGTCGCTGTTCACCACTCCCCTTCGTCATTGAGGCGGAAATCCCAGCCAAAATTCAGGTTTTCGGTGATCCGCTGTGCTGACAGCGGTAGTGTCACAAGAACTCCTAAAAGAACAATAAACCGTTTCATGGATAAAAATAATGCAATTGATTTGTTTTCGTGATTCTAATTCTTCTCTCAAGGGCAAAGATGCTTCGCATAATAGTGCAAAGTTACGAAAAGTCGAAAAGAAAGCAAAATGAATTATGTTAAATTATCCATTTCAAGGTTGTTTTTGTCTAAAAATGATTATTTTTGCACTTTCAACTCTTTTTGGCTGTCAAAGCACCATTATAGAGTTTATATTTGGGCAGGATCAGCAAAAGACGGGCCTGGGGATCATCTGCCCAGCGCCCTTTGACAAAATCTATTCATGAAGAAACTAAGATAAAAACATATCAGATTATGAAACAAACTTTATTATCCCTATTCCTCATCTTTCTGGGACTGGGACAAACCATGCCAGTCAATGCCGATGACTTCATGCAGAACACGAGCAATTACACTTGTATGCAGATAGGCATTGACAAACTGCGTTTCACCTTGCCCACACAATATGATGGAATCATCAACGAAGGCATACAGAATGGCTATGTCTACATCAACGTGAATGATGGCCCCCAGCAAAAACTTTTCGAATGGAAGTGCAACAACTATTCCAAGTTGGACGAAGGCTATTGGATCAAAGCCTACCAGGAAGGCACCTTTCAACTGGTGGGTCAGGCCACCTCATGGACGACATTCACCGCTGATAACGACTGGGTGAGATATTACCTGAACTGTGACGCCAACAACAAGGATCATTTCACCACTACCGTCGACTGGACCATTCCACGCGACCTGCGTGGCAAGAATCTGAAAATCAAGCTGTGGGCACATGTCAACTATTCTGGTGCCGGCGACTGGCATGTCCCCAATGCCTCTTCCCAATATTTGCTGCTCGACTGGACCTCCCCCGAAGCAGCCGATACGGGAGCCGAACTGTCCGAATTCATGCTGGCTTACGACCAGACTCATGTGGGTAAGATCATGTCGGTCTACAGCATCACAGCCAAAAGTGTCAATTGGGCCAAGATCCATTACACAGATGCCGTCACGGGGGCTCACAACAGTATCGATCTGGATAACAAGCTGATGGGTTTTGTCTATCTGCCGATGACACGTCCTTATAAAGATGTGTATGTCGAGGCTTATGTGAAAGACTCTGAGGGCTACGACATCACCGTCAGATCAGAATCTGTCACTACCCCTATGGTGCATATTCCCACCAATTTCAATGTCAAACTTTCACCAGAAGGGCATGCCATTCTATCCTGGCGAGTGGAAAGCCCCCAACAGGAGGATATGGATGAATACGATCAGTTTGAGATTCAACGCAATATGAATGGTGCCGAGATGAACAGCGGGTGGCAACCATGCAGTTCTGTACCTTTCGAATTAGGAAAGGACACCTATACTTTTGAAGATGCTGATTTGCTCCAATTGTTTAAGGGTAAACCTGTCGCCTACCGTATACGCCGCACCAGCACCGGCATCTGGTCGTGGTCCGACGGGTCAGGAGGCGTTATCTCAGAGATGAACACCATTCCCGTGCTGCCACAAATCGACGAGGCCACTGTGCTACGGTCCTCGACATGGAATGATGAGAGCCATGTGGCCGATTTCTCATTCGGCTATGGTCCGGACTACGACGCTGATGGCTACTATATCATCCGCTCCGCAAAAGATTTCGAGACCTTTGCCCAGCGCGTCAACAATGGGGAAGCGGCTCTCAATGCCATCATGGCTTCCGACATCGACTTAGGCGACAGTCAGGTGATGGTAGGCAACGAGGCATACCCTTACAAAGGCACGTTCAATGGCAACGGCCGCACCCTGACCATCAACTACAAGAGCAATAAAGAGAATATAGCACCCTTCAGCTGGGTCAGCGACGCCTACATCAAGAATCTGAACGTCGACGGATCCGCCACTTCGACATCCAAGTTTGTCGCAGGCCTGGTGGGTCGCATTAAGGGAACGTCAAACACCAGAATCGACACTTGCCGCATATCAGTGGCTGTCGGCAGCGAAGTCAACGGCGATGCCACCAACGGAGGTATCGTAGCTTTATGCGACAAAGGCACATTGACGATGAACAATTGTCGATTCGACGGTCAACTCTTAGGAGAAAACTGTCATAGCAACGGTGGTATCGTGGGTTGGTCATATAATAAGGTTGAGCTGAACAATTGTCTGTTCGTGCCCTCCATGATCACTACCCAATACAGCAACTGCAAATCCTTCTGTAGAAGCTATAGCTCAACTGAGGTGAAGCTGAACAATTGTTTTTACAGTGTATTCTATGATGGCGATGAGACCACAACCATCGACGGAAAGTCATATTTCATCCTGCGCAACAATAGTGACTGGACAACATTCCGTGACAGGGTAAAAAATGCCAAAGGAAACTCCGATGTCAACGCCATCATGGTGTCCGACCTGTCTGTCACCGATGCCATCGGACTCGAAGAAAACGAGCCCTACCGCGGTATTTTCGACGGCAATGGACATACGCTGAACATCAACTACACCAAGGAAGGCACCAGCTATGCCGCTCCTTTCAGCCGCACCAAAAGCGCCACTATCAAGAATCTGCGAGTCACAGGCCACATCCGAGGTGGAATCCACTCATCAGGCCTGATTGGAAGACCTGAAAACGGATCACAAATCCATATCGAGAACGTGCGTGTCTCAGTCTCTGTCAGCTGTTCAGGCAATAACACTAACGGACCCCACTCCGGTGGCTTCATTGGGCATAACGGCAACGCCAATCTCTCGATTTCCAACTGCTTGTTCGACGGAACCCTGATCAGCACCACCTTCAAAGACTCCTACGCCGGAGCTTTCGTCGGATGGGGAGAGGGTTCATGGTATTTTGAGTACAATTACGAGAACGGCAACTATGTCAACACCTCCCATTCAGGCATGTGCTATCGAAACGGAACAGCATGGGGAGATTCGCGCACCAGCTATTCAGCCCACAACTGGGGAGAGATGAGCAGTGATGCCAACCGCAATGCCACCGACGCCTCTAAGGTGGTGCCATTACTGGGAAGTCAATGGAAACTGGAAAACGACTTAGCCCTGCCCATCATGCATTTGCATCAGGTGGGACAAGGAACCAATGTCAGCAGTTTGTCTTTCGATGAGCTGACCTCAAGACTCGGCGGCCAATGGCATGCGGATGGCGGCGAGTTGGTCCCCGTGGCAGTAAGCAAGCTCCAAGGTATCTACAGCCCATCTGTGTGGGATCCTCGTGCCAAGCTGAATCTGCGCATCAATATGCACGGAGAAAACGGTGTGGACTACAACTACATCGACCTGAGCAGCGAAGACGCGGTATTCAAAACCCACAAGTTCTCCCAAGAACTGTCCCGCAAATGCGTGGAATACTCATTTGACTTGATCATACGCCGTGGATCATCACCATTGAAAATCATGGGCACCGATGCCGACACCCTGCTGGTGGCAGTCGAGAAAAAGGATCTTGGCGACCTCGCCAATTACCGCTTCTTGAACACCGACACCATCCGTTCCCTCGATCCGAAGACCAAGCAAAGCAGCGTGGAACTGACATGGACGACCTCTGGCGGCTCCCACGATTTCTTCCGCGTGCTGCGCAAGGACAAACTTTATCAGGAGGAGCAATGGGACACCATAGCCCGCAATCTCAGCACGCTGTACTACGAAGACAAGACGGTGCAAGCCCAGCACACCTATATCTATCGCGTGGAGAGTGTATACCAATGCGAGGGCACCTATGTGAGCACCATCGAGCGCGAAGGCTTCTGCGAGCCCACGGGTATGATCAACGGCTATGTGCGACTGGCCGACGGGACAGCCATGGCCGGTGTGACCATCCGAGTAGAACCTCTCGACGCCACCACGATCAGCATCGTGGAACAACCCTATTGGGAGACGGTGAGCGACTCCACCGGCTACTACGAGGTGAAAGGCCTGCCTTATCGTAAGAGGGGTGAATACAGCGTCTACGTCGTTACCGATGGTGTCACCTATAGCTTCACCGGCGGCGGAACCGTCACTTTCAATGAAGACAGCAACTGGGAGCAGAATTTTAATTTCTATCAGGATCAATACGTGATCTACTCAGGCAATGTCTACTACCGCGACACCAGCATTCCTGTCCCGGGAGTATCCTTCCTCTTGGATGGCCACACCATCCACAATGCCAACAACCAGCCCATTGAGACCGACACGCAAGGAGCTTTCGAGCTGAGCATACCCAAGGGTGTACACAGCGTGCAGGCCGTGAAGGCTGGACACTATTTCGCCGACGATGGTTTCCTCATCAACGATAAGAATCCTACCGATAAGACACGTTACATGTTCTCCGAAAATGTGGCCAGCACTTATATCTGGGACTCCACCACCGTCGTGCTGAGAGGCCGTGTGGTGGGCGGCGACATACAGGGAGAGAAGCCTCTGGGAGAGTCGCTTTCGACCAACAATCTGGGCGATTCGATCAAGATTGTCATGCAGCTTGAGGGCGACAACACCTCGTGGCTGATCCGCAAGCAAGACGACGAGACAGTGAAGAGCGCCAACTATGATGTCCATTTTGGTCAAAACAACAAAGACGTGGCCAACATCAATGTGACACGCCACACCCTGACCATCCGTCCCGACAGTCTGACGGGCGAATACCAACTGGAACTTCACCCCGCCAAATACAAGGTAACGGAAATCTCAGCTCAGGGCTATGCCACCCTCTTCCAAGCCGGCAAGGTGGGTGAGACCATAGACCTGACGTTCAACTCTAAAGGCGACACTGTAGTATATAACCGCATCTACCACTCTGTGCCCGATGTCAGCATCCGCCAACTCAACGGCGGTTCGGAGGATTACTTCGGATTCAAGCAATATACCGCATCCAACAACATCGGGAACACCGATGTCGTCACCGTGTGGTATAAAGACTCCATTGGTGTAGGCCACTACTCTTTCGGCTACCCTGTGTTCATGGCCAATTCACCTTATGGATGGATTTTGCAAGCATGTGAGAAATATTATTACAACAACAATTCCAATGCGACTCCCGACATCGTCAACCTCACTGGCGGGAGTGTCAAGATACAAAACGCGCTCACCACTGACAGCAAGACCAGCGAGTGTGTAGTGGAACTGGATGAAACCGGTGCAGGGCAATACGTGTTTGTTCCCGACAACACCACATTCGTCATGGAGAACGACATGGCTTTGAAAACAGTCAGCTTCACATTGGAGTATGATGGCTCCTTCTATGACATCAAGCCCCTTAAGGGAGACCTGCTGAAAGGATATGTGATGGCCGTGAAGCCCGCTAATGAAGGGCAATACACCGTGGCGACCGGCGTGCCCCAACTGGTCGATATCCTACGCGATCCTCCAGGCGGAGGCAGTTCGTCATATATCGAGACCGGATCGAAATTAAGCTGTTCGTACAACATCAACTTGGATGCAGCGGTCGGTGTTAAGTTCACCAATCAAACCATCGATAACAAGAACGTGGTGCTGAACGGTGCCGTGGTAGCACCTGAGGGCAGCGGAACCTTCTCGGGCACAATATCCGAAAATGAAACACGCACCGACTTCGTCATTTCTATCATCACAAACTATACAGGTAGTTGGAACTGGTCGTACAACTACGACGTGAGCGAGCGCATACAGACATCCACATCCAAGAAGTGGGTTGGCGGTAAAGCCGACCTCTTCATCGGGCACAATGAGAACATCATCATGTATAAGGCCTTGGCTGTCCGCGCCATCCCCGAAAGTCAGTATCTTCTCATGAAAGACCATGAGGGAGGCACTTTCACGATCACCAATTCCAATGGAAGTACCACAAAGGTGAGTGTGCCTGTAGGCACGATGAAAGTGCTGGCCACGGGTACCGATCAGAACAACAAAACCATCTATTTAGTCCGCGACGAGGTGACAGCCATGGGGCCGAAGGTCAGCTCCACCTTCGTCCACTCGCAGAGCTATATCGAGAATGAACTGGTGCCCTCGCTGATGAAGTTGCGCAACAGTTTGTTGTACCCGAAAGACGCCACAGAAGATTTCCAAGCACTTGCCGACAAATACGACAGGGTGTTCTATCGAAGCAATTTACCTGAAAATGACCCGAATTTCGGCAGCGATGCGCCATCCGCCTACACGGCTTATTTCCCGACATCCTCATCCAAGACCCACACCGACTCTATCCAAGCCCTCAACCAAGAGATGTATGTGTGGTTGAACTATTTGGCTCTGAACGAAATGGAGAAGCTGAATGTTTCTCCTAACCGTCTGGTCAAGAACTATGATTTTGATGGAGCAGCCAATATCCAGTATAGCGAGAATTTCAGCAGCGCACGTACAGATGCCGGACAAATCAAATACCCCATTGTCCAAAATGAAAGTCTCTCAGAGTTGTTGCCTTCACTCTTCAATACATTCAAATCATTGAAGAATCTCAACAAAATTAATGATTACAGTCAAGATCCTAATCCAAGCGAAGCCGCAGTAAGGACAGAGAACGACGGTTCCAAATCGCTGGTGGTGGCAGCAGGCGGCACTGGTTGGTGCCTGAAGTGGACACCCATCATTGCATTCAATCTCAATGCAAAGAACACAGATTCTGAAACCCACACCAAGAAGATCGGCTTCACGCTGAGTACAGCTAATAAGTCGAGCCTCAACGTCGATGTCTATCGCACCAGGAAAAACTATTGGGACATCAGCGACGAGAACATAGCCCAGGACGAAGCCAACCATGTCAGGCCCGACACCATCGTGTTCCTCACCAAAGACAATTTCACTGTCCAAAACCTTGGCAACTTGTTCAAGCCCGATTTCTCTGAACTGGGAGTCTATTCCAGTTTCGTCTTCCGCACGCGAGCTGGTGTGACCTGCGAGCCTTACGAGCCCAGCCGTTCCACCAAATGGTATCAGCCTGGAACGGTGCTCGATGTCGCCACCATTCCTGTCGACAAGCCCAGGATATGGATCGACCAGCCTGTTGTCAGCAATGTGCCCTATGGCGAGCCGGCACACTACACACTACACATCGTCAACGAGACCGACTACCCCGACCGTGCCTCACTGACATTCAACTACTACCTGCTTGCCAGCAGCAACCCGAAAGGAGCCACGGTCTGTATCGACGGGAAGCCACTGAGCAGCGGCGGCGAAAACATCGTTCTCTATCCTGTCATTGGAAGCGACGGAAAGCACAATGTGATCACCAAGGAAGTGACGGTCTATCCCAGCACAGCATATGACTATGAGGACCTGACCATCTGTCTTTACGATCCCGAAGATGCCAACCGCGTCTTCTCCACCAAGCTCTCGGCCCATTTCATCCCGTCGGCCGGCAAGGTGAACATCAGCACGCCTGGCGACCATTGGATAGTCAACACCGAAAGCCCATACGACGGCAAGCGCAAGGCATGGTATATGCCGATACGCATTGATGGTTTCGATGTCAACTTCCCCGGCTTCGACCACATCGAACTGCAGTACAAGCTCTCCACTCAGGGAGAGAAAGACTGGGTGAGCACCTGCGCTTACTATGCTGACGAAGCCCTGCGGCAGAAAGCCAGCGGCGTGACCGATACGATCCCCAGCAACGGCATCATCATCGCTCCGTTCTATGGCGAGAAAGATCCTGTGGAGCAATACTACGACCTGCGTGCCGTCAATTACTGCCGCCATGCCGGCGGTTACCTGACCCGTTCGTCGGCGATTCTCTCCGGCATCAAAGACACCCGGTTGCCCGAGTTATTTGGCACACCAGAACCAGTGGACGGCATTCTCGACATCGGAGAGGATATCAAGTTGTCGTTCTCAGAGCCTATCGCCGGCAACTACCTGAGCAAGATCAACAATTTCGAGCTGCTTGGTACCCCGGTCAGCAACGACATCTCGACATCGACAACTCTTGGCTTCAGCGACCATGCATCCGCTATCTCACAAGGAAGCCGCAACCTCGCAGGCAAGAGCTTCACTGTCGACATCATGCTCAACCCCGCCAACAACAGCAAAGACATGTCGGTATTCCGGCATGGAGCCAAGGACCGAGGTGTGATTTTCGGCCTGTCAGCCGACCGTCATCTCACTGCCACGGTCAATGGCGAAACTGTGATGTCTGACAGCATTGTGGCGTTCGACAACGTATTGCATCAGGTGGCCTACGCCCTCGATCAAAGCGGCACCGACATGAAAGTCAACTTCTTCGACGGAAGCAAGCCCATCGGCAGCAAGGACCTGAAAGGCAAATATGAGAAATCGTCCGAATTCTGCTTAGGTTCTGACTTTTTCGAAGAATCAAATGACTATACTGGCGAAATGCTTGAGTTCCGTCTCTGGAACCGTGCCATGTCAGGTGATCAGATCAACGCTTACAGCCGTAAACATCTGTCGGGTTATGAAAGCGGACTTCTCGACTATTATCCTTTGAATGAGGGCAAGGGCTCGTTCAGTTACGACAAAGCACCTGGCAGCATGGACCTGATGCTTTTCGGCACCACATGGAAGCTGCCTTCAGGCATTTCCATGAAGTTTGACGGCACCGATGGCCTCAGGCTCAACGCCAGGCCATTCGAACGCTCTTCCGCCCACGACTACACACTCATGTTCTGGTTCCGCTTGAACGACCGTGACGCCACCCTCTTCTCCAATGGAGAGGCGAAAAATGCGGATAACGCCAACCAGATCAACATCGGCGTGAAAGACTGGAGCCTCTACGTCCGCTCTTCAGGCTATCAGATACAGACGGATAAGATTGTGGCCGATAACGACTGGCATCATTTCGCGATGACCGTTTCACGGTCGCGCAACGTGGCTAATGTCTATGTCGACCAGAAACAAGTCGAGTCGTTTGCCGCCGACAGTCTGTCGGGCATTATGGGCGACCACATCGCCCTGGGAGCCACCTATCTGGATAAGAACACACCGACAGAGGTGATGACAGGAAACATCGACGAGGTGGGCCTGTTTGAAAGTGTGCTGCCTCTCAACCTCATCTCCGACTTCTCGACCCACACGCCCATCGGCACCATGACATCCATGAAAGCCTTCCTCGACTTTGGCAAGTCTGAGCATAAGGACAACAACATCATGACATTGAACCCCACGGGAATCAGTCTGAAGCGTTACAAAGACAGCCAGGGCAATCTGCTCCATCGCCGCGACACGCTCATTGCCGTCATCGAGGACCGTTTTGTCGACCGTGAGAACCAAGCCCCGATCACCTCAAGTGCTCAGCTGGCCAATCTCAACTTCAACTATGTGACCGACGGGCAGAACCTGCTTGTCAACATCAAGGAGCCCGACTTCATGATAGAGAAGACCAATGTCTATCTGACGGTGAAGGAAGTGGCCGACCTGCAGGGCAACCTGTTGGCAAGTCCTGTGACCATGAATGTCTATGTCTACCGCAATCCTTTGCGATGGAACATCAAGAGCATCAACAGAGACATCAAATACGGCGAGGGACTCACCTTCGAAGCGACATTGCGTAACCTGAGCGGTCAACGCCAAGAATTCGAGATCAACGACATCCCCGTCTGGATCTCCGCATCACAGACCAGTGGAGTCATTAACCCGCTTGACGAGCAAACCATCACCTTCACGGTCTCGCCATACACGAACATCGGCAACTACACCGAGCAGATCAGCCTCCTTTCCGGAAACAGCATGTCAGAGCCCCTGCCCATCACGCTGAACGTACGGGGCGAGGAACCCACATGGGCAGTCAGCGACAGGTTGAGGCAGCTCAACCAAACCATGATGATGGTTTGCCGTGTGAAGTTATACGGCACACTGGTCAACTCTCCGGAAGACATTCTTGGCGTGTTTGACGACAACCTCCAGACCCTCGGCGTAACCCACATCGAGGTGGACCAGACAGCCAACTCCGCAGAAGCCTTAGCCTACGTCACCATCTATGGCTATACCAATGACGACGGCTCGAAACCTCATTTGAACTTCAAGCTGTTCAAGGCCTCGACCGGACAGGTCTTCTCTCTCAAGGCAGAAGACAAAAGAGACTTCACCTTTGAGAAAGACGCTGTCATCGGCACCGCCTCTGCCCCAGTCGTCTTTATAAATGAAAATTTCGATGTGCAGACAATCCGTCTGAAGAAGGGATGGAACTGGGTGTCATTCAATGTCCATCCTGTCTATAGTCCAACGACCAGAAAGTTCCTTGACAGCAATAACATCTGGGAGGTTGGCGACATCCTCATGACAGTCAATGGTACAACGACACAACAATGGACTTGCCGACAGGACAAGAATTCGCCTCGCGGCTACAAGTGGGACCATGCAGATGATCCCATCACCATCGTCCCGCAGCAGATGTATTACATCTATTCGTGCAGTGACAAGATGGTATCCTTCGAGGGATCTATGTCTTATGTCCAACTGACAGTGGAGAATGGATGGAACAGAATCGGCTATCTGGCGACTATCAATCTGCCGATAGCCCAAGCCATGAACGACTATATGGATCATGCATCCGAAGGCGATGTCCTCAAGTCGCAGGATGGATTCGCCGTGGCCAGCCGCACGTCCACCGGACTGGTATGGAAGGGCACGTTGCAGTTTATGGAGACAGGCAAGGGCTACATGCTCAAACGCTTGAGCAACACCTCAGCCGAGTTCACTTATCCATTGTACTATACAGACAACCGCTACAGCGGAAACGCCAACAACGCTCCTCGTCTGCAAGAAATCAGCACCGTCAACACCATGAACATCGTGGCTCATGTGAGCGGCGTGGAACTCGAGCCTGGCGACAAACTGGCGGTCTACAGCGGTGCTGACCGCATGGCAGAAACCCAGGCCGACGACGAACAGCTCTTCTACTTGAACATCGGGTGCGACGAGAAGTCCGACCAGTCGCTGAGCTTTGTCGTCGAACGCGATGGTCAGGTGGTAGCCATGACAGGCAGCCGCATCAACTATGAGCCCAACAAACTGCTCGGCACGCCCGACGAGCCGACCGACATCAGTTTCGTGGCCCTCAGTGACCTGCCCAACGATGGCAAATGGTACACCATCTCTGGTATCCAACTGCCCAGGAAGCCTGGTGCAAGAGGTCTCTACATCCACAACGGACAAGTAATCACAGTGAAGTAAGAAGAATATGAAAAAATTGATTTTTGCACTGGCAGCCCTCGCCCTCGTGGCGTGGGGCTGCTCCTCAGACGACGATGACGACAACAACACCACCCAGCCGTCGCTCCTGACGGCCGGTTCAGATGAGCGTCCCTCATGGCCCTTCGTCGATTTCGACAAGTATGAGCAGAACATGTACGTGGAAGTTCAACTGCAAGACACGCTGCTAAGCTATGCCTCCGACGCCGACTTGCTCTGTGCCACCATGGGTGGCGAGGTGCGTGGCGTGGCCCAGCCTTTGTCGATCAATGGAACCATGATATTTCCTCTGTTCATCGGTTCCAATGAAGCAGGCGATTATATCAGCCTCTCCTATTATTGCGAGCGTCTTCACCGCATTTTCACCAAGCCTGAATGGACCCGCTTCGACCCCAGCATGGTGCCGACAGGAAATGATGAGATACACCAACCCATATTTGTGAAATAACATGGATACATCAAAGAAGAATGCATATTTACGACCAGAAACGGACATAGAGCCCATGCCACAAATACCAATGGTATTGGCAGGCAGTCCTGATCCTGAAGGTGGAATTGAGTCTGCTCGTCAAGACTATACCGACAACGTGGAGAATACTGAAGAAGATGAGCTTTGGGACTAAACAGCAAGAAACGTCAAACATGAATAATCTATTCAAAACCAAGTGCTTCGTGCTGGTCATCCTTGCAGGAGCACTCCTCACAGGCTGTTCGTCCGACGACATGGAACCCGCAAAGGATCCTTCAACCGACAAGCCCGTTGTGTCAAACACCTATTACATGTCGGTCAACGCCAGTAAAGGCGAAGACGAGGAGACAGCGACAGGGGCGAAGAACTCACCTCGGCATGCCCTCTCACTCGACGAGAATCAAAACAGGTTGATCTCGACCTGGGCAAAAACCGAGTACGTCTATGTGAAATATGACAATCAATGGTTCGAAGGCAGTCTTCAGCCCGACAGGAATGGTGGCACGGCCTGGTTGAACGGAACGATTTCTGGAATCGAGTTTCAGGTACCGGAAGGATTTATGCTGCAGTTCCCCCGTAAAGAAATAGACTATACAGGACAGAAAGGAACCATCGAGGACATCGCTGCCAGGTATGACTATGCGAAAGCCACACCTCATGTGGATAAGATCGAAGACCACAATATTAAGGCCACTGCCTCCGTGACTTTTGATAACCTTCAGGCCATCGTGAGATTTACGTTGAAAGACCAAGATGGAAATGATCTCAACGTGAAGAGC
The DNA here is from genome assembly GCA_946540735.1 of uncultured Prevotellaceae bacterium. Taxonomy (GTDB): domain Bacteria; phylum Bacteroidota; class Bacteroidia; order Bacteroidales; family Bacteroidaceae; genus Prevotella. The sequence continues at coordinate 13,265 of CAMNIN010000055.1, forward strand.
CTCCTTATTTCAGCCACAGGCTTGAAAAAAACCGACACCGAGCAGGGTGACATCGAGATCACCCCCGCCACGCCCACCAATGTCATCTTTGCTGCTTTGAGCGGTGTCGATGGCAACATCACACTGACAGCCGTCACAAACGACGGCAAGACCTATGTATACAGCAAAACAGGTATCACTTTTGCCAATGGCCAATACCGCCATATCACCGTGAAGATGCGCTCCGTGACGAATCCAGAAGCGATCAATCTCAGCGAGGTGACCACAAGCCATATAGGCTGGGTGGTAGGACAGAATAGGAAGGTTTATGCCAATGCGCAAGCAGCCAGCTCTGCTGGAACTACCGCAGCCGCCATGATTGCTTATGTCAGTGAGACAGGGAAAGGCCTCGCCATCGCCCTGAATGATGAGAATGACGAAATGAACTTAACTGCTGCCCAGACAGCTGCTTCGGGCAAGACACCTGCAATTGAAGGCTGCACCTGGAAACTGCCTCTCAAAACAGAATGGGACAACATGGCAGACATACAACAAGGTTGTGGCGGTTTTGCCACCATCAATTCAAAACTGGAAACCGCGGGGGGCACAAAAATGAATGGAACCTACTGGGCATCGGTGAATTACGACAACATCACCTTTGATGCCGATGGGGCTAAATACGGTACTGGTTTTGATTTAGTATCGTATAAGGTCAGAGCATGCCTTGTCTTCCAGTAACAAGTTATGAGTGAGAAAGTCAACATCAAAAAGATAGAATCCGTTTCACAGCAGTTGGGCTCACTGACAGAAGCCTTCTCCGCCCGGTTGTCAGACCCTACCATGCTGTCCCGGCTGAGGCAACTCAGCCGCAGGTCGCTCGAATACAAGAACGGCTCCTTCATCATGCTGGTGGTGGGCCCGGTGAAGTCGGGCAAATCAACACTCGTCAACCTGCTTGCCCACCGCTATGTGAGTCCGACCGACAAACTGGAATGCACGGTCAGGCCCTCCATCATAAGCAATGTGCCTGATGAGAAAGACTGCAAGATAGAGATTTACAAGTCGCGTCTTAAGGGGAGAAAGGCTGAAGACCTCGACCTGATCGTCGACGAACTGAGAGGAATTGTCTCAGAACAGGAGTTGGAGAAATACCTGGAGAAAGATGAGTATCCCAATTATTCCGACGACACCGTCAACAATGTGATCTCCCCATCCTATAACAAGGAAGACCGCACGATCATCACCTCCATCACCACCACAGGCAGCAAACTGCTTGAGAAGGACCATGTCGACGGCGGCAAGATTTTCCTTGCCGACATGCCAGGATTCGACGGCAACGCATCCAACCTCAACGATCCGCTCTACGACGCCATTTCCAAGCGTGTTGACCTGATCCTCTTCGTTCACAGTTCGGTATCTGCTTTCAACCTCACCTCCGCCTCTTATCTCGACAAACTGCATGAATACAATGAGGCTGTGCCCGTTTATCTTGTCCATAACATCTTCGACTCCACTTATTGGAAGAATCCTGCAGAAAGGGAGCAGGATACCGACCGCCAAGTGCAGAAGGAATACGAGGAAATCCGGAGCAAAGGGTTCAACATCGAGTCGGAATTCATCAGCAAGGTGAATCTCGGCAAGGTCACCGATTCCTGGTTGGGTCCCCAAGGCTATATGGCAGATTACAAAGGCGATTTGCTGGAGGAGCGCAAGAAATTTGAGGAGATCGAAGAGAAACTCTACCAGAAGATCACCTCCAACATCAGCGAACTGCGGCTGAAGCGATGCGAGGACCGCACCCGGGTGTTACGCGACGCCTTAGTGGCCGACATCACAAAGGAAATCCACACGCTTCAGGAGAAAAAGAGTGCAAAGGATGCCCTGGCCCGGTATGTGCAAGACCTCGACAAGGAGCTCAGCATTTCGATGTCGGAGATGGACGACATCATCGGTGCTGTGGAGTCATCAGCCAACCGTTCGGTTTTCAGGACCATCTCCACCACGCAAGTCAACAGATCGGCATCCACTGAGGAGTGCATCGATCTGCTGAAAGTCGTCCTGGGTCAATTTCTCTCTGATGTGGATCAGAAACTCACCATAAATCTGTTCAATCTCTTCCGCAACAAAGAGGAGGCATTCCGTGAAAGAGTCGTTCAGAAGACAGGCATCGACCACCTGTCGGTGAGGATTGACGTCGCTGAAGCCGCCACTTCCAAGAACATTTACGACGACGATGTGAGCTCATTCATGAGCAAGAAGGCATTTGAGTTTCTCCGTGACATGTGGCACGGCACCCATACCGTGAAAGACATCAAGAGTTATATCAGCAAGATGGAGAATTATTTCTACGGGCCTAAGGAATCCCCATCCACCTATCAGTTGAAAGAATTGCTGAAGAAGGAAGTCAAACGCCTTGAGGATATCTACCTGAAAGACATCAAGAGACAGTATGCCGCATTCCTGCCAGCCATCATCACCGATGCCCAGATGGAGTCGCTGACCACTTTCGAGCAACTGCGTCATCAGTTAACCAACATCATGATCTAACCACCGAATGACATGAAAAGAAATCTGTTTCTCATCGCAGCCATTTTCCTCAGTGTGCTGTTCATCCTCCTGGCAGGCAATGTCATCACGATCGGAGAGAAAATCTACGAACTCACGGGAGTCAAATATCTGGAATACGGGTTCTATGGACTCATCCTACTGCTGTTTGTCTATGTTATCATCGTGCCTTTCATCCGCTTGCACCATACGCCAGTTTTTCCCGTACTGAGCATCCCTGAGGAGGGAGACGTCGATGAACAGACGCAGATCAAGAAACTGACGAAATTCTCAAAGAAGCTCTCCAACAACCTCTATTACCTACCCGAGGAGCAGCGACCAGCCCATAAGGAATCATTCCTTTCAGAAGTGGAAGGCTATTATAACGCCGACGATCTGAAGCGCATCGTGCAGAAAGAGCTCGACGAGCGTTACAAGCGCATCCGATCACGCATCCACGAGTGGTCGAAAACAGAATTTCTCATCACCACCGTCTCACAAAGCGGCAGGGTGGACGCCATCGCCTCGATGGTGGTCAATTTCCGCATGATCGCCGACCTGATCCGCTGCTCAGGATTCCGCCCCACCCACAGGCAACTATTCCAACAATATTGCCGCATCCTCGCCACCTCCCTGTTCAGCTATTATATCTCCGACGGACTGGACGGACTGGCTCATGCCGACTCCGCAGCCGACGGCGTCACCGACAATCTCGACAATTTCTCTGAGGCGGGATTCCTGGGATCCATCTCCAGCATCAAACTCTCAGGACTGGTTTCAACCTCCCTGATCGACGGGGCACTCAACACCCTGCTCACCCTCCGCATCGGATATGTCACGCTTGCCTATCTGAAATCCGGCTCCGAGGAGTTGAGAGGCAAGAAAGGTGTCAAGGTACGCCGCCGCGCCATGCTCTCCGCAGCCACCGATTTTCTCTCCATTGCCAAAGAGACAGGCAATGAAGTGACGGCGCAGTCCTATCAGATGGTCACCGACAAGATAGAGCACATGCTATTCGGCAAGAAAAACGGATAACCTCTTGGGCTATCCGTTTTTCTTGCAGGGTGGTGTCCTGACCGCTACCTCACCATTATCTTACGGATGCGGCCGTCGCTCATACGGATGATGTTCAGACCGCTGCGGGCTTGTCTCACACGTTTTCCATCCATCGTGTAGATGGTTTCGGGAACCTCGTCATGCCTGGTCTCGACAATCTCGATGCCTTCTGTCTCATTGGCCGTAGCCTTGAGGCTCAGTCCTCCATTTTCGTTGACAGCCTGCACCTGCCAGACATCGCCGCTCTGGGACTCATGCCCTGAGAAACGGGTGCTGGTCGTGAAGCCAACCACCTCTCCGTTGCGAGTCACGACATAGCAGATAGCAAAGGGCACAGCGTCCCAACTCAACTCGCCGTCTTTTTCCTTGACGCGAGGAGCATCGCAAGCCTCACACAGCAGATTGGGCTGCCAGTTGTCGTCACCGCTCATCACATTCTTGATCGTGTATTCTGCCGCTTCCTCATCCGTCAGGAAGTTCTTCACACCGAATTTCTCCACTTTGACGGTCTTCGCATCATCAGCATAATAATAATAGTAGCTCTCACGCTGACTCAGGTCGAGAGGGTTGCCTTCAGCGTCCACCGTATTGTAATCAGCCCAAAGAGCAGGCAGACCACCCATTGTGTTATACCAGCCCTTCGGTGGGATATTCACAAAAGTCTGTGTATTGATATACACGGTCTTCGGTTCGTTATGCCAGGGCCGTCCGAACCAGACATCAGTCACATTCACTCCCGGATGGGCACGGATGACATTGTCGTGGAACACATAGCCCCATTTCACGTCAGCGGTATGGCTCGGAGCCACGATATAGCCACCCGACGGGCGGTTGATCTCCAGAGTGTCGCCATCCAAGAAGACATTGCCCGAGTTGTAGATGAAATCGACAGACCCTTCGATGAGCGAGTTACGGATATAATGCCGGCTGTTGGGGTTTGACGATGTGATCCAAGTGTCCTGATAAGAGAGCAGAGCCACATTGTTGAGCGCCACACGGTCGGCCACGGTGTTTAAAGCCAGGGCCTGCGGACCAGCCTGTTGCTCATGGCCGTGGCTGTTCTCCAGCGTGATGTTCTCGAAGAAGGTATTGATACCTTTCACCACCACCGTGGCACCAGGGTCCACGCTATAGGCATTCGGTCCACCGCTGAGCCGATTGTCGACGACGATGGTCTTATCACGGTCCTGACCAATGATATGGAGGTTGGGCTTCTGAGCCGGGATATCGATATGCTCGTTGTACCGGCCGTTCTTGACGAAGATAAGCCATGGCACGGCACGTCCTGACGGAGCGGCATTGATGGCATCCTGCAACTTGATGAAATCGCCACTGCCGTCCTGAGCCACCACAGCGTCATAGAGGCGGGCTTCAGGCTGCTTGCGCTCCATCGTGGTGAAGCCGATCTCCACGGCAGCCACGGGGTTGCCACTGCGGCTTGTCAGCACGCCAGCAGGCATGCTGAAGGTATATGTCCTGCCATATTCCAATCCGGAATACTTGAAGACAGCCGACTTGCCGCTGACAATGGGTGCTATCTCCTCCTCGCCGAGAGTTGCGACACCACTTCCAGCCTTCACTTTCTTGTCGAAATTGAGGATGATAGAACCGTTGCGTGAGACATCAGCAGCGCCATTCGCTGGATTTGATGCCACGAGTACAGCCTGTTCTTCAGCAGCTCCGACGGCATCCGCCAGCACGAAAATCTCAGCAATCGAAGCACCGTCGTAATCGCTCTCCATGCCCACCAGCGGGCTCGTCCTGTCAGGCATCCAGCGTACGTAGACACGTTGCTGATCATTCGCCTCAGCAGGCAAGGCAAACTCCTTCGGACCATCCCAGCCACGAGCAGGAGGATTGAACTCACCCACTTTTGAGAAGTTGACGCCATCGGTGGAATACTCCAGGTTATTGATGCTATAAGTGTTGTAATCGTCGCCAAGGCAACTCGATATCACCACATTCTCATAACCTTTCGATGAGAAGGAAATCTCGAAATACCACTCCTCGCTGAGGTATTTCCAGATTCGTGCCGCATACTTGCCATTCTCCTGCCCGTTGCTGCTGCCACGGGTGAGCCAACTGTTGGTCGACCCATCGGCTTGCCGCAGCGACAGCATGCCCGCATTCTCGGAATCCGACTTGTAATCCGCCACTCTGTCTCTGTTGGGTTGATCGTTATAGAGGTCCCATCCCACGATATAGTCAGCGGCCGAGAATTTCGCCGTCAGGTTTATCTCTTCATCCACCCTCACGATACGTTCAGGTTCGGTATCATCGTTCTCCCATCCCATGAAGGTCATGATGCGGTTATTGATGGCTGTCAGTTTCACATCGGTGCCCTCCTCGTAATAATGGACACCACCGACATAATTGCCTATGGGCGTGAACTGCACCAGGTTCTCGTTCGCTCCCCCCTCCAGTTTCAGGTTGAGGGCATAGACGTTGCTCTTGGAGTAATTGGCCACCAAGGTCGTGTTTTTATCAATCTCAAAGCTGTATGGGTTATCCGTCGACACCACGTTTCCCGCTTCATCGGTCCAGTTTTGGAAATGGTAGCCGAAATTCTCGGTGGCCGTGACGGAGATACCCGTACCCTCGTCGAACTCGGTGCCCGCAGGATTAGTAATGATCTTGCCAGCACCTTCCGTACCGACCTTCACATCGAGGGTATAAGTAGCCACGGGCTGCAGCAAGCCCTCTACGTCGCCAGTGATCACCACATCGCTGAAAGCGTATTGCTTGTTGTTAGCCAGATCGTAGATATAGATCTTGACATAGAAGAAATCGTCGGTGGGAGGAATCGCAGTGAGGTCGAACTCATGATTTGACACATAAGGCGCTTCCTTGGCCAGTTGGGGTGTAATGCCCTCTCCCACCTTGACTGATTGTTCGCCACTGATGACCACGACATCGAACTTTCCGCCGTTGGTACCCACACGGCTTGCATTGAACGACAGTTTCTTAGGAGTGAACGTCAGAGCTTTCTTGGGTTTCAACGTGAAAACCAGGGTGGCATCCTCATCGTCGCGCCCGGCCTTCTCGGTAGGCTGGAACATCTGGCGTGTCACGCCACCATCCGTACGGAGGCCCAAGGGGACCAATTTGTCGCCCCACGTCAGTTCGGCCACAGAGAAGAGGCCATCTTTCGACGTGGCGGCAGTAGTGATCAGTTCAGCAGACTTCAGTTCCCATATAGCCGTGAAGTCACGCTCATCCACCTCCTCACCCTCAGCTGCACGCAGCGTCACGAGAGGAAGCATAACGAAAAGTACCGTCAAAAGACGGAATAGAAAAGATTTGTTTTGCATATAGTTTTGATAGTTTGTTGTTTTTTCCTGTTCACCCGAGTGAACTCTTCTCATACGCAGGGTATCGCCGTTGCGATACCCTGCATAGATCAAGGTTCTTCCTCAAAGGGAGCTGCACTGACGCATTTGAGGTTTTTCTCCAGCTGTGCAGTGGAACTGGCACCTACGAGCACCGAGGTGACGCCCCTCTGATGCAGGATCCAGGCAAGGGCCATCTCCGCCAAGGTCTCGCCACGGCCTTCCGCCACCGCATTGTATTGGCGCAGACGCTGCAGCAACTGTGGAGTCAGCATCGACTCCGTGAGGAATTTGCCCTTCGACATGCGGGAATCGCTAGGGATGCCATTCAGGTAGCGGTCGGTGAGCAGGCCCTGTGCCAGCGGGGAGAAAGAGATGAAACCGATGCCCTCCTCGGCACAGAAATCCAAGATACCCTCCTCCTGAGGTTCTCTGTCGAGCAGGTTGAGACGTCCCTGATAGATGAGCAAAGGCACATCACGCTCCTTGAGGTATTTCGCTGCGAAGCGGGTGGCCTCAAGCGGCCATCTCGAGATACCGACATAAAGGACTTTCCCAGCCCTGACCATGTCGACCAATGCCTGGAGGGTCTCCTCAAGCGGTGTCTCGGGGTCATAGCGATGGCTATAAAACAAGTCGACATAGTCGAGCTTCATCCGCTTGAGAGACTGGTCAAGAGACGCCATCAGATATTTGCGGCTGCCCCAGTTGCCATAAGGACCAGGCCACATGTCATAGCCCGCCTTCGACGAGATGAACAGTTCATCACGATAGCTATGGAAATCCTCTTCGATCAACCGTCCCATGGTCTCTTCAGCAGAACCATATACCGGTCCGTAGTTGTTGGCCAGATCGAAGTGGGTAATGCCATGATCGAAGGCATAATGGGTGATCTCGCGACTGCGCTCATAGGGATCCACACTGCCGAAGTTGTGCCAGAAGCCAAGACTTACCTTGGGCAGCAACACTCCGGAGCGGCCACAACGCACGTATTCCATCCCGTTGTCATAACGGGTTTTGTCGGCAAAATACATCTCTCTCATTTTGGTGCTATTTTTAGGATTAAGGTGTAAGTGATAATTCTTCTAAAACGCAAAGGTACGAATAAGTGAGAGAATTGCCAAATTTATTTGAGCAATTCCAAACGCAAGTACTTTCGGCGAAGCCAACGATAAGAAGAAAGAACGACAAGGATGTTGAGGCATCCATCTTCGGCGAACCAGAGAAAGCACCTCAACAAGGCTTCGGTTTTGGCAGAAGATAACCCGACATGAGGCTGCATACTCATAGAAGCTTCTGGTAGGCAAGCCTTTCATCTCCCGATGCAAGATGAATGATGCCACAATAAGTGAAGCCATGCTTCTCTATGTTGTGTTGCATGATATGGTTGTCGCGGTGTGTGTCTATGCGTATGTTATAGTCTTTTGAAAAGGCAAATTCCATGATGTCCCGGAACACATGGTGAACGTCCGGGTAACTGGCGATACGGTGGATGACATGATACGTTTGTTTATTGTCTATCCACCGTCCGTCGTATATCTTTTCGTAGGTAGGTTCGGGAGATGCAAGGAATGCAAAGTAGGCAACCACCATACCACCTTCTTCCAGAACAAATCCACCATTCTTCTCCATGTCTGAGACGATGATATCCTCAGATGGATATCCATCATCCCATTGGTGCAGATTCCCCGAAGAACGCATTATCTGTCTTGCTGCCATCATGACCATCATGATGTCTTTCATATCTACATGTGTGGCTTGTCTGATAATCCTTTGTGTTTTCTGCATAAACATATTCTTAAGTCATGACACACTGCAAAAATAAGACTGTTTTTTCGATAAAGGCAATAAAACAGCCGTAAGACTGCAGAAGCGCCCACTTTTTAACATTTTTTCTCTGCATGGTGAGGAATTGTAACTCAGCACCCCCTAGCATGAGTGGCTACCGCGCTGGGTAACTCAGCACTCCACTTTCCCTTCTTATGACCATCGGGATTTGTCGTTGTTC
>CAMNIN010000056.1 GCA_946540735.1 uncultured Prevotellaceae bacterium
TTGTTTGTTCGGGACAACCAGCCACCGAACTTAAACAGTACGTATATGACTTTGCTGTAGAATCATATTGCGACAGAAAACCCGTAGTGTCCTCCTGTTTGTCGCATCTGGGGAGGGCTGTCGCAACCTGCGGGTCAGAAAATCAAGAAAAAAGATCTTCTCCGTGCGATATCGTCCTATCTTTGCCATGTCGAAAGGAACAAACGGGTTTCCTGCAGGCAAAAAGAAATCAATTTAGGAACATTTAAAAAAGACGATTATGAAAAAAGTGAATATCTTCCTCGCAACGCTCCTTTGCATGATGCTGCAAACCATGTCGGCCGTAGCACATGAGAAACTCATCACCCCGGAACAGTTGCCCGCCACAGCCAAAGCGTTCGTACAGCTGACCTTTCCCGGGCAGATGATCGAATACGCCATCATCGACACCGACTTTTCCAAGACCAGCTATGAGCTTTGCTTGAACAATGGCGTGGAAATGGAGTTCGACATGAACGGAGAATGGTATATGGTGGACTGCAACTATGATCCTGTTCCCCAGCAGATTATCCCGCCAGTCATTGCCAATTACGTGAGTACCAACTACAGCGAGCAGACTATTGTCAAAATCGACAAGAAGAGTGAAGGCTACAGCATCAATCTATCAAACGATGTAGAAATCAGGTTCGGCAGTAACGGACAAGTGATTGAAGTCATTGACTAACCAACGTTTTTTCTCAACTGTTAAAAGCAAGAATCGGAGACGCCACAATGTGACGTCTCTACTTGCTTTTGCACTCATTTCTGCCATCACAATGCTTTTTTAGCATCATCCATTCTTTTGTTGCTGTTTCATGTAGTCGCGTGGCGACATACCGTAGACGCTCTTGAACATGGTGGAGAACGAAGCGGCATTGGAGAATCCGCAGGCGTAGACCACTTCGCTGATGTTCATTCCTTGCGACGCCAGCAGTTTGGCAGCTTGTTTCAGCCGGATGTTTCGGATGAAGTCGTGCGGAGTCTGTCCGGTGAGTTCCTTCATCTTGCGGTGCAGGTGCACGCGGCTGATGCCCACCTTCTCTGCGATCATGTCCACGCTCAGGTTGGGGTCGTCAAGATGCTTGTTGATGGTAGCCATCACACGTTCGAGCAGTTTCTCGTTGGGTGACTTCACCTTGATTTCGTCCACTTTCTCCTCCAGTTTCTCTGTCTGGCCGAATTTCTTCTTCATCAGCATGTGAGAGTTGATGAGGTTGTGGAGCGTATGCCGCAGGATATCCATGTTGAAAGGCTTGACGATGTAGGCGTCGGCACCCGTCTCCAGTCCTTGCAGCTTGTCCTCGTCGTGGGTCTTGGCCGTGAGCATCACCACAGGGATGTGGTTGGTGCTGTGGTTGGACTTGATTTGCGAGCAGAGCGTGTTGCCGTCCATCTCAGGCATCATGACATCGCTCACCACCAGGTCGGGCATGTTGCGGTAGATCTCCCCCAAGGCCTGTCGGCCGTTGACGCAGGCGATGATCTCATAGTCATTGCTCAGTTCCTGTGTCAGGTATTCCCTGATCTCGTCATCATCCTCAGCGATGACGATCATCGGCTGTTTCCCCTTCCGTCTGGGCTGTTCCTCTTCGATTTCAGGCAGGTTCTGGATGTCGAGGTCCACCAATTCAGCAACAGGCTCACTGTCTTCAGGCATGATCTCCTCGGGTTTGAGATGCTCCTTGCCCAGCGGGATGCTGACGGTGAACTCACAGCCTTGTGACAGGTTGCGTGCTTTGATGGCTCCGTAGTGCAGTTCCACGAGCGAGCGTGTCAGGTCGAGTCCGATGCCTGTGCCCAGGTCACGGTCGTTGCTGTTTGTCGGACTTTGGTAGAACCGCTCGAAGATCTTGTCCAGTTTGTCCTCGGGGATTTTCTCTCCGTTGTCGCTGATGGCGATTTCTGCGCTTTGATTGTCGTGGGTGACGCGGATGTTGATTTTTCCTCCCATCGGTGTGAATTTGAAGGCATTGGAGAGGATATTGACGATCACTTTGTCGAAATTGCCGCGGTCGATCCATACAGGCAACTGTTCTGTGTCGTGCTCATAGGTCAGTTGGATTTGCTTGGCTGTGGCTTGGTTTTCGAAGAGTGTGCGGATCTCGCCGACGAATCCCACGAGGTCGGTCTCTTGCATACGCATCTGCATCATGCCCTTGTCGATTTTCCTCAGGTCCATCATCTGGTTGATGAGGTGCAGTATTCGCTCTGCGTTGCGCTTGATGGTCTTGTAGATGCCCAGTCGCTGCGGGTCGTCGTCATTTTTCATCAGCGAGAGAAGCGGAGTGATGATGAGGGTCATAGGAGTGCGGATCTCATGGCTGATGTTCATGAAGAACTTCAGTTTGGTCTCGCTCATCTCTTCTGCATGCATGTGTTCTTGTAGGCGCAGTTTGTCCTCCTCCCGGCGGTTACGCAGTTTCACATACTGCCACACGGCAAAACCGAGGATGAGCGCATAGAGCGTGTATGCCCACCATGTGCGGTACCACGGGCTGTGGATCACGACGGTGAATTCCTTGATGTCGGTCACTTGGTCGTTGCGCTCAGCTTTGACGCGGAAGTGGTATTTGCCTGGCGTGAGGTTGGAGAAGGTGACCTCGTTCTGTCCGGGTCGCAGTCTGACAAACTCCCCGTCGTTGATGCTGTAGAGGTAAGTGATATGCTCAGGATTGTCGTAGGTCAGCGTGGAAAGTTGGATGGTGAACGAATTGTCGCGGTAACTGAGGTTGAACTTCTTCGTAGCGATGACGGTGGTGTCGGTCACCAGGTAGTGGCCAGAATAGGTCTTGTTACCCACGGAAGAGCCATGGAGAAGGAAATCAGCCAGTTGCAGACTGGCTTTCCACTCACTGGGCCGGATGTCCTTGGGATCGAACCAGGTGATGCCTCCCACGCCGCCGAAGAGCATTTTCCCCCCATGTCTGTAGTTGGATGCACCGTCGGAAAACTCGTTGGACTGTAGTCCATTATCTACGAAATAGCTGTCGAAATGCTTGGTTTCAGGATTCATGCTGTTGAGTCCATGGTCGGTCGAGATCCAGAGAATCCCGTTGCTGTCTTGCTCAATAGATGCGATCCCGTTGTCCGACAGTCCGTTCTCTATGGAGTATCGGGTCATCTCGTGGCTCTTCAGGTCATAGCTGTAGAGGCCGTCGCTGGTGCCGATCCAAAGATGGCCTCCATATTCCTTGACGATGCGGATGGGCGTGCCATACAGCAGGCTGTTGCTGCCGAAAGTGCTGAGCCAGCTCTCTCTGCTGACATCAAAGCAACAGAGGCCTACAGAGGTTGCTATATACACCCTTGTGCCGTCGGGCGAGACAGATAGTTTGGAGATATAGTCGTTGACCAGGCTGTTGATTTGTCTGTTGGTCTCCACCCCGTTTTTTGCCTTGTAGGTTTTGAAATTGCCGTTGGGGTCCATCTTGATGAGTCCGCTGCCCATGGTGCCGATCCATACATTGCCTTTGTCGTCGGTATCAAGACCGAACACGCTGATGTCGGATGATGCAGGCAGAGAAATGGGGTGATATTGTCCGCTGCCTTTGTCGACCCAACCGAATCCCTCCAGGTAGCTGCCGATGAAGATACGCCCGCGTGGGTCTTCCGTCATGGTGAGTATTGTGCTGGGAACCCCTGCTGTGATATGTCTGGAGGATTTGTTGCCGGGGTTGTATTGGTAGATTCCGTCTTTGTCGGTGCCGATCCATATCGAACCGTCGTCGGTGGTGAGCGAGCTGATGATGCAAGCCTGTCCGATCAGGTTATCTCCTCCGAGTTTGTAGCCCATGTAGTTGAATGTCACCGGACTGTTGGGCTGCACGTAGATGCCTTTTTGGAGCATTCCGATCCAGAGGTTGCCGCTCGGGTCCTCGGCGATAGAGTAGACTTTTGAGAAAGAGAGCCTGACGTCGCGGCTGTAATAGGGATTCTCTGTCTGCAGGTTTGTCTTGGGGTCATAGACATTGATGCCATTGCCATCGTACCCGACCCATAGTCTGCCGTCGCGGCTGCCATAGAGTGCGGTGACGGGATGAGTGCTGATGGCGTCAACGTGCTGGAAAGAGCCACCTGAGAGTTTGAACACGCCATGCTTGCTCGTTCCCACATAGAGATTGCCACTGCGGTCCTCGCACAAGCGGCGCGTGTCGGTGTTCATACCATTCTCCGTGAAAAAGCGTTTGAGGATTTTCTTGCCATCGGAGAGCAGCAGTCCCCGCTGGGCGGTGGAGATCCACAGACGGTCTTCTTTATCGATGAAGATGTCGTTGATGGTGTTGATTTCTTTCAATTCACCTCCGATTTGGTGAGCCTCGGTGGGAGAGTCGATGATGATGAGTCCATGTCCGGACGAACCAGCGAACATGGTACCGTCGGACCGCTCAGCGAAACAGGTGATGTAGCAAGGCTGCTCATTGCCGTTGAGGTCTTTGGTCTTGATGTCTTGGAAACTGGTGCCGTTGTAGGTCTGCAAGGCACCGAACATGCCGATATAGAAGAGTCCGCGACTGTCTTGGGTGATGCAGTTCACGTAATTGCTGGCCAACCCCTTGTTGTCCTCTTTTTTGAAGATATGAAACTGGTATCCGTCATACCGGCACAATCCGTTTCGGGTGGTGGTCCACATAAAACCGTCACGATCGAGATAAACCTGGTTGACGAAACTGCTCGGCAATTGATTGTCGGCATCAAACATCTTGCCTATTTGGGCATGCACTTGGCATACGGAGACAATGATTCCTGCAAGCAGACAGCGTATATGATTCCTCATTATTAGAAGTTTACAATTAAGGTAAATAAATAGGTCGTTGTTTAGATAATGTGCAAAAGTAATATTTTTGGCAGGATATACCAAGAAGAATGTCCAAATTTTTTCTTTTTGGTTTGAAGTATACCCAGTCTTTTCGCCGCCCCTTGAATGAAAAACCCGAATTTCGTCGAAAAAATCACGGCAACTCGTCGAAAAACAGACGAGGCAGTGGGTGATTCGTCTTATCTTTGCACTCGAAAACGTAACGCAATCATTAAAAACAGATAGACGATGAATCCAAAGAGATTATTTTTCACGGTGATGATGATATTGCTGACGACAGTCATCATGGCACAGACAACCCAAGTGACCGGTATTGTGGTGGATAAGGCAACGGGTGAAGGTGAGCCTTTCGCCACCATTCGCATCTTCCAAGACGGGCAAAAGGATAAGCCCCACGCCATATTCCTGACCGACGAGAACGGCAAGTTTGAGCAGGATGTGGAAGGAACGGGCCGTTTTGCCCTCTCTGTCAGCAGCATCGGCAAGGTGGAGAAGACCCTGGAGGTCGCTCTCGGCCAATCCGCAACTCTCGATCTCGGCCGTGTGGAGCTGGAGTCAGACTCCAAAACGCTCAAGGGAGTGGAGGTCGTGGCCCAGAAACCGCTGGTGAAGATGGAGGTCGACAAGATGACCTATAAAGTGGAGGATGATCCCGATTCAAAATCCAACACCGTGCTCGACATGTTGCGCAAAGTGCCTATGGTGAATGTGGATGGGCAGGACAACATCACGGTCAACGGCACATCATCTTTCAAGGTGTATGTCGACGGAAAGCCCAATGTGATGTTCTCCAGCAATCCTTCGATGATATTCAAGAGCATGCCGGCCTCCATGGTGAAGGATATCGAGGTGATAACGAATCCTGGTGCCAAATACGACGCAGAAGGAGCCGGTGGCGTGCTGAATATCGTGATGAACAAGCAAAATCCGATGGCCATGCAGAGCATGGACGGTTATAACGGCACGCTGCGTGCCTCTGTCGGCAACAAGAGCATTGGAGCCGGAGCTTTTGTCAGTGGTCAGAAAGGCAAACTGTCGTATAGCGCCAATGTGATGGAAAACTACAGCAAGCCAGGCAAGCCCGAGGTGGAGATGGAGCAGATCAACGGCAACTCGTCGGTGATCACCACTTCAGCGACAGAGACGAAGCTGCCGTTCACGTTGGGCAATCTCTCTTTGGGTTACGATATCGACGACCGGAGCAGCATCAATGCCACGGCATCCATCACCAGCCTCACCATGCGCAGTAACGGTACGCCAGGAACCCGCATGAATGGTGCCGACTATGGCAATGGCTTCAACTACCAGTATGACACGAAGACCAAGAACAGCCGCACATCTTTCAGCGGAAACATCGACTATCAGCGTTTCCTCAACCCAGAGCGCACCAAGTCGATCATCCTGACCTATCAACTCTCCTATGCACCATCGAAAACCGAGCAGGAGAATAGTTTTATGGCCAACTCGACATCGTTTGTCGACCTGACCGACCGCTTCACTCTCAGCAAGGAAAAGACATTGGAGCATACCTTCCAGACCGATTTCACTACTCCGCTGTCCACCAACCAGACACTGAACCTCGGTGCCAAGATGATGACCCGCAAGGCCACGTCAGACTCCAAATACTACCTTGAGGATGTGTACAACCAGGCCATGAGCATGGATTACGAATACCGCAACACCATCCTCGCCGGATATGCCGAGTATGAGACGAAGTGGAACAATATCGGTGCGAAAGGCGGACTGCGCTACGAGCATACCTGGCAGGATGTCACCTACCATCTCGGCAATGGAGAGAATTTCAAGACCGATTATGGCAGTCTGGTGCCCACGGCCAATCTGAGTTACAATTTCTCGCCGACGAGTAATATCGGCCTGACCTACAACATGCGCATCAGCCGTCCTGGTATCACATACCTCAATCCGTATGTCAACCGTTCCGACCCCACCTCCCTCAACTACGGCAACACCGATCTCGATGTGGAGAAATCCAACAATGTGGCCCTGGTGTACAATGCATTCTCTACCAAACTGATGATGAACCTCAGCCTCAGATACAACTACACAGGCAACGGCATCGAGCAATACAGCTTCTACGACAACAATATCCTCAACACCACTTACGGGAATATCGTGAAGAGGAGCCAGCTGGGGCTCAACGGCTACATCAGTTGGCTGATGTTCAAGAACACCCGACTCTTCTTCAATGGCGGAGCCTCCTACGTCGACATGAGCAGCGACGCACTCTCGTTGAGCAACAGTGGATGGCAGGCCAATGCCATGATGGGACTACAGCAGACGCTGCCCTGGGACTTGAAGCTCAGTGCCTATCTGATGACCTCCACGAAGTCCTACACCCTGCAGGGATGGTCAAGCGGTTTCAACCTGGTCACCGCCAACCTCTCGAAATCGTTCTTCAACGACAAGCTCACCGTCAGTGTAGGTGGTCTGACAGGACTCTCCAGCAAGGGCAACATCAAAATGGAGACGTTTGCTGAGGGTAAGGGATTCAACACCCGTTCCACCATCAAGGTACCCATCCAGAGCGTGACCCTCTCCGTGAGCTATACCTTCGGCAACAGCAAGCGTCAGGCCCGGCAGCATGTATCACGCATCCAGAACGACTACATCGAGCAGCAGTCGCAGGGTGAGATGCTCAACAGTGTCGGCGACATGAAACAACAGTAATCTCTCTCTCTTATTTCCGGCACTCTTCCACTTTTTTCCAGGGTGGGAGGGTGCCATTTCCGAAAAAAGGTGTATATTTGCATACCATGAGAAAAATCAGTAGAAAAGACCTCGGCATTTTTGCCATACAGTTGTCCGTTTGGGCTTTGATCCTGTTGCTGCCTCCATTGGCCGTGATCCTCACCACCCACAATTGGTCGACCACAGTCACCATGGCTGTTTTCGTGTGGGGAATGATGCAGTCGCCGTTCATTCTCTATTTCCTCAACTTCTACCTCCTTGGTCCGTGGCTCTTCTTCAAGCGCAGGACTCTGGTTTTCATTGTGGCCAACATGCTGGCCATCGCAGCGCTTAACTACGGCTTCTTGTTCATCGGAAGATCGTTCAACGACCACCGAGTCAATATGCCCGATCAGGCATGGATCGGGTTCTATTCCGGCATTTTCTCCTATCTGGTGCTCAACTGCGTGGTGATCGCAGTGGCCATCGGCATCCGGCATTTCCTCAACGTGAGGAAAATCCGACAGCAGTTGGAGGAGGAGCGGCATAAGACGACGGAGGCAGAATTGGCATGGCTCAAGAGTCAGATCAACCCGCATTTCATGTTCAACACCCTCAACAATATCTCCAGTCTCACGCAGATCGATGCCGATGCCGCCCAGGATGCCATTGCACAACTCAGCGACCTGTTGAGGTATGCGATCTATGAGACCAACAAGAAGCAAGTGCCTGTCAGTGGTGAAGTGGAGTTTATGAAGAACTACATCGAACTGATGAAACTGCGCTGCAATGAGAAAACAGAGGTGCGCACCTATTTCCATGTCGCTCAGGATGTTCAGGTGGCACCCCTGCTCTTCATCTCGCTGGTGGAAAATGCCTTCAAGCATGGTGTGAGCAGCAACCGAGAGTCGAAGATCGACATCTCCCTGGTGGAAGAGCATGATTCGTTGGTCTTCGTCTGTGAGAACAGCAATTATGCCAAGGACGACCACGACAGGAGCGGGTCGGGCATTGGGCTGGAGAATACCCGTCGCAGGCTTGAACTCATGTACCCAGGCCGTTATGAGTGGGAACAATCGAGCGATGAAGACACATTTTTCATCAAGATACAATTGCATTTGTAACATTTTTTTTGTATCTTGATGAAACTCGGATGAAGGAAACATTTTGCAAAATCGATGAAACATAATTGTTTGGCGATCTATGAAAACCGTATTATCTTTGCAAACAGAAAATGAAGACAAAGTTATTAGGTTAAATAAATATAGGTTGTTATTTTAGGTTTTTTATGTTTGTAGATTTTCGCAAACTATTCATTATCGTTACGGCGATATGGTTGCAACTGCCCTCTTATGCGCAAGAGGGCAGTTTGCTTTTTTACACGTAGGAGATCGTCATGCCATGTACGACCATGGCCGGATGAATCCATATCCCGTTCACACCTGACCATTTTTTGTTGATCTTTATCTTGTTTTTGGAGCCCATGCCCGTGACAAGTTCGGCTTCTCTTTCGATATGGAATGATTCCTAATGAAAATGAAACACTGTAAAAAGTATTTCGGTTAATTTTCGATTAACTTTGTAGCTGAAAATCCGTCAAAGGATGGCAATAATTTCTGAATCTATTTTTTTACTACTTTTTATATGAAACAATTTTTTCATTCATTGCGTATTGGCTTTTTGAGAAAGCGAATGGCAGGAAATGCCAGGCGTCTTGTCATGGTGGCATTGCTGACGATGCCTATGATGCAACTGCGTGCGGCAGTTGATCCCAATTTCTACATTTTCCTTTGTTTTGGACAGTCTAATATGGAGGGTGCCGCACGTCCTGAGCCCCAGGACCTGGTCAGTGCCGGACCTCGGTTTCTCCTCATGCCAGCCGTCGACGATCCTCAGCGAGGTCGCAAGATGGGAGAGTGGTGTGAGGCAGTGCCCCCCCTCTGCCGTCCGAACAACGGTCTTACCCCCGCCGACTATTTCGGCCGCACCCTTGTCGCCTCATTGCCCTCCAACATCCGCATCGGTGTGATCCATGTGGCCATCGGAGGAATCAAGATCGAGGGTTTCATGCCCGACAAGATAGCCGACTATGCCAAGAACGAAGCCCCCAGTTGGATGAAAGGCATGCTCGAGGCTTATGGCAACAATCCTTACGAGCGATTGGTGACCTTGGCCAAGAAAGCCCAAAAAGATGGTGTTATCAAAGGCATCCTGATGCATCAGGGAGAGTCGAATACCGGTGATCCAGAGTGGGCTAACAAGGTGCAGAAGGTGTACGACAGTCTGCTTGGAGATCTCAAACTGAAACCCGAGGAGGTGCCCCTGCTTGCCGGTGAGGTGGTGCAAGCCAATGGTCAGGGTCAGTGCATTGCCATGAACAAGCAGATCGATGAACTGCCCAAGACCATCCATACCTCTCAGGTGATTTCCTCTACCGGTTGCACCAATGGCCCCGACCGGCTTCACTTCGATGCCGCCGGATACCGTGAACTGGGTTGCCGCTACGGCGAGAAGATGGCACAGCTCCTCGGCTTTGAGCCGGTGCGCCCTGTTTTTGAGAGCCACAAGCCCCTTGAGGTGCCAGCCGACGCTTTCGTAGCTGAAACCACCGTCCCCGGCAATGATTTCCCCAAGGTCGACAGCCAGCGCCGTGCCTATTTCCGTGTAGAAGCTCCTGAAGCCCGGAAAGTGGTGCTCGACATCTGTAATAAGAAATATGACATGCAGCCTGACGGCAAGGGAGGATGGATGGCCGTCACCGATCCGCTCGTAGTGGGCTTCCATTACTATTTCCTTAATATCGGCGGTGTCAATTTCATCGACCCGTCAACGGAGACATTCTTCGGTTGCAACCGTGAGGCAGGCGGTATCGAGATACCCGAAGGCAGCGAGGGTGACTACTACCGTCCGCAGGCAGGCGTAGCCCAGGGTCAGGTGCGCAGCATCTACTACTGGTCGGAGTCGAAGAAAGAGTGGCGTCATGCCATGGTCTATACCCCTGCTGAATATGAGATGAAGAAGAACATCAAGAAGCGTTATCCCGTGCTTTATCTCCAGCATGGCATGGGTGAGGATGAGACCGGTTGGTCGAAACAAGGTCACATGCAGCATATCATGGACAATGCCATCGCCAAGGGTGAGGCCGTGCCGATGATCGTCGTGATGGAGAGCGGCGACATCAAGGCCCCTTTCAATTTCAGGGGTGGTGGCAGCAACCGTCAGGGATTCAGCGATTACGGAGCCTCATTCTATCCTGTGCTCATCAACGACCTGATCCCGTTTATCGACAGTCAGTTCCGCACGCTCTCCGACCGTGAGCACCGTGCGATGGCCGGACTGTCGTGGGGAGGTCACCAGACCTTCGACGTGGTGCTCAACAACATGGATAAGTTCTCCTACATGGGCGCCTTCAGCGGTGCGATCTTCGGTCTCGACGTGAAGACCGCCTATGACGGTGTGTTCACTCGCTCCGAGGAGTTCAACAAGAAGATGCACTACGTCTTCCTCAGCTGTGGCAGTGAGGAGAATTTCGGCACCGAGGCCCTGGTCAACAGTCTTCGTGAACTCGGTGTGAAAGCCGATTACTATGTGTCGCCCGGCACAGCTCATGAGTGGCTCACCTGGCGCCGTTGCTTCAACCAGTTCATTCCCCATCTGTTCAAATAATCACTAACCCTACATTTGATATGAAGAAACAATTTTTCATCGGTTTGCTCCTCTTGGCAGGCAGCGCGACAAGTTGGGCACAAGGCCTGAAAGACGTTTACAAGGACTATTTCCTTGTCGGCGTGGCCGTCAACCAGCGCAATGTGACAAATGCAGAGCAGCAGGCACTCATCAAGAAAGAGTTCAGCAGCATCACCTGCGAGAACGACATGAAGCCCGAACCCACAGAGCCCCGCGAGGGTCAGTTCAATTGGGAGAATGCCGACCGTATCGCCAATTTCTGCCGTGCCAACGGCATCAAACTGCGCGGCCACTGCCTGATGTGGCATTCCCAGATCGGCCGTTGGATGACAGAGGACAATCCCACGAAGGAAGTCTTCTACCAGCGCATGAAGAACCACATCCAGGCCATTGTGAGCCGTTACAAAGACGTGGTGTATTGCTGGGACGTCGTCAATGAGGCCATGACCGACGACAAGAATGCGGAAGACCCTTACCGCCAGTCGGTGATGTATAAGCTCTGTGGCGACGAGTTCATCGCCAAGGCATTCCAGTTTGCGCGTGAGGCCGATCCCAAAGCCCTCCTTTTCTATAATGATTACAATGAGTGCGACCCAGTGAAGAGCCAGCGCATCTATAACATGGTGAAGAAAATGAAGGATGCCGGTGTGCCTATCGACGGCATCGGCATGCAGGGCCACTACAACATTTACGGACCTACAGAGAAGGAAGTGGATGACGCCATCAATCTCTACAAGAAGATCGTGAAGCACATCCATGTCACTGAACTTGACATCCGCGTCAATGAGGAGATGGGCGGACAGTTGCGTTTCAGCCGTGAGGGTGTGGCCGTCAGCGACTCCATCAAGCAGCATCTGGCCGACCAGTATGCCCGTGTCTTCCGTGTCTTCCGCAATCACAAGGATGTCATCGACTGCGTGACCTTCTGGAACCTCAGCGACCGTGACTCATGGTTAGGCGCCCGCAACTATCCGTTGCCTTTCGACGAGAACTATCAGCCCAAGGTGGCCTACGACTACATCAAGCAGATGAAAGCCCCGGCATGGGACATGCCCAAGCGTCCGGCCCGTCCGGCCCGTCCTCAGGGCCAGCGCGGCGGCTTCGGTGGTCCGCAGCGTCCGCCGTTCAACCCCGATCTCGCTTTCCCCGAGCAGCCCGGCGTGAAAGAGGACTTCGTGCCTTCGTCGATGAACCAGCCCGGCCAGCAATATCCCCAGGTCAACTCTCAGGGCTATGCCCGTTTCCGCATTGAGGCACCTGATGCCAAGGAGGTCACTGTCAGTCTCGGACTTGGAGGGCGTGGCGGAACGAAGCTCCACAAGACCTACGACGGCTCCTGGGTCGGTACGACCGAGGGCCCGATGGATGAGGGCTTCCACTATTACCACCTGTCCATCGACGGCGGCACGTTCAACGACCCCGGCACCAACAACTACTTTGGCTCTACCCGATGGGAGAGCGGCATAGAGATTCCAGCCCACGACCGCGACTTCTATGCCTGCCGCCAGGATGTGGAGCATGGCAACGTGCAGCAGGTGCTGTTCCCCTCGAAGAGCACCAATACCGTGCGCCGCGCCTTCGTCTACACACCTCCATCGTATGGCAAAAACAAGAAGCAGAAATATCCTGTGCTCTACCTGCAGCATGGCTGGGGCGAGGACGAGACCGCCTGGTCGACCCAGGGTCACGCCAACCTCATCATGGACAACCTGATCGCCGACGGCAAGATCAAGCCCTTCATCATCGTGATGACCTACGGCATGACCAACGACATCAAGTTTGGCGGTCTGCAGCAGTTCACTGCCAAGGAGTTTGAGACGGTGCTCGTCGATGAGTTGATCCCCTACATCGAGAGTCATTTCCAGACCTATACCGACAAGGCCCATCGCGCCATGGCCGGTCTGTCGATGGGTGGCATGGAGACCAAGACCATCACCCTCCGCCGTCCGGAGGTGTTCGCTTACTACGGCCTGCTCAGTGGCGGCCAGTATGCACCCAGCGACATCAAGGACAAGAACCAGGTGAAGATGATTTTCCAGAGTTGCGGAAGCAAAGAGCAGCCCGATGCCATCAAGTCGTCGGTGGAGGCACTGAAAGCAGCAGGATTCAACGCCCATGGCTATATCTCAGAAGGTACGGCCCATGAGTTCCTGACCTGGCGCCGCAGCCTTTACCAGATGGCCCAGTTGCTGTTCAAATAACGCCAGACCCATATTAATTTCATGCTAACTTATCAATATATATTATTTTAGAAAATCGTTTTGCCGGCCATCGTCCTCCCAACCCCAAGGGAGGCGATGGCCTTTGTTTTTTTTCGGATTACCTTATAAACTGACTGATATGCGAAAGAATCTTTTCATTACAATCTTATTGGCCGTGGGCAGTGTATGCGTTGCCCTTGGCCAGTCCTATCCTTATCAGGACCCCAGCCGCAGTGCTCAGGAGCGCGCCAAGGACCTTTGCAGCAGGCTCACGCTCGAGGAGAAGGCACAGTTGATGCTCGACGAGAGTCCGGCGATACCCCGTCTGGGCATACGCAAGTTTTTCTGGTGGAGTGAGGCCCTGCACGGAGCCGCCAATATGGGCAACGTGACCGTCTTCCCCGAACCCGTCGGCATGGCATCGTCATTCAATCCCGAACTGCTTTATCGGGTGTTTGACGCCACGAGTACCGAGTTCCGCGCCCAATACAATCACCGGATGCTCAACGGCGGCGAGGATGAGAAATTCCACAGTCTCTCGGTTTGGACCCCCAATGTCAATATCTTCCGTGACCCGCGATGGGGCAGGGGACAGGAGACGTATGGCGAGGATCCCTACCTTACGTCGGTCATGGGCACCCAGGTCGTGCGTGGCCTCCAGGGACCAGAGGATGCCAAATACCGCAAGTTGTGGGCCTGTGCCAAGCACTATGCCGTGCACAGTGGTCCGGAATGGTCGCGTCACACCGTCAACTTAGAGAATGTGTCACCCCGTGATTTCTGGGAAACCTATATGCCAGCCTTCAAGACCCTGGTGCAGGATGCCAAGGTGCGCGAGGTGATGTGTGCCTACCAGCGTCTCGACGACGACCCCTGTTGCGGCAATGCCCGTCTGCTCCAGCAGATCCTGCGCGACGAGTGGGGATTCAAATATCTCGTGGTGAGCGACTGCGGTGCCGTGTCGGATTTCTACACCAGCCACAAGAGTTCGTCGGATGCCGTGCATGCGTCCGCCAAGGCCACCCTGGCCGGAACCGATGTGGAATGCGGCTACGGCTATGCCTATAGAAGCATCCCCGAGGCTGTGCGCCGCGGTCTTATCAGTGAGAAGGAAGTCGACAAGCATGTCGTCCGTCTGCTGGAAGGCCGTTTCGACCTCGGTGAGATGGACGACCCCTCACTGGTGGAATGGTCGAAGATTCCCTATTCGGTGATGGATTGCAAGGCCCACCGTCAGTTGTCGCTCGACATGGCTCGTCAGTCGATCGTGCTGCTCCAGAACAAGGGAGGTATTTTGCCCTTGTCCAAAGGCAAAGAGAAGATCGCTGTCATAGGTCCGAATGCCGACGATG
The DNA here is from genome assembly GCA_946540735.1 of uncultured Prevotellaceae bacterium. Lineage (GTDB taxonomy): Bacteria > Bacteroidota > Bacteroidia > Bacteroidales > Bacteroidaceae > Prevotella. The sequence goes on from CAMNIN010000056.1 coordinate 14,763, forward strand.
CCCCGCTGATGTGGGGTAACTACAATGGCATGCCCAACCACACCGTGACCATTCTCGACGGCATTAAGACGAAGCAGAAGAATCTCACCTATCTGCGGGGCTGCGATCTCACTTACGACAAAGTGATGGACTGTCTCATGGCTTCGCAGTGCGCCATTGGCGGCAAGAAGGGCCTGCGTGGTACGTTCTGGAACAACACCGGAATGTCGGGCAAGCCCGTCACCACGCAGTATTACACCACACCTTTGGCTGTCACCACAGCTGGCATGCATGTTTTCGCTCCCGGCGTGAGAATCGAGGATTTCTCCGCCAAGTATGAGACGGTGTTCACTCCGAAGGAATCGGGCGAGTATGTGGTCAACGTGGAAGGTTGCGGGCATTTCGAACTCTATGTCAATGGCGAGCAGAAAGTCAGGCAGCACACCTGGCGTACCACCCCCACCCGTACCGTCATCCAGGCAGAGAAAGGCAAGGACTACAACATCGAGGTGCGTTTCCAGTTTGTCAAGACCTGGAACGCCAACCTGAAGATCAATGTCGCCAAGGAACTTCCCATCGACTATGATGCGCTCATCGGCCAGTTGCAAGGCATCGACAAGGTCATCTTCGTGGGAGGCATCTCCGCTGGACTGGAAGGTGAGGAGATGCCCGTGGAGATCGATGGTTTCAAGGGCGGCGACCGCACGCATATCGAACTCCCCATGGTGCAGCGCAATTTCCTCAAGGCCCTCAAGAAAGCAGGCAAGACCGTCATCTTCGTCAACTGCTCTGGTTCGGCTATTGCCCTGAAGCCCGAAAGTGAGATCTGCGATGCCATCGTGCAGGTATGGTATCCCGGACAGGAAGGCGGACTGGCTGTGGCCGACGTGCTCTTCGGCGATATCAATCCGAGTGGCAAACTGCCCGTCACGTTCTATAAATCATCCGACCAGTTGCCCGATTTCGAAGACTATTCGATGCGCGGCCGCACTTACCGCTATTTCAGCGATCCGCTGTTTGCTTTCGGCTACGGACTGAGCTATACCCAGTTCCAGATCGGTGAGGCCACGGCATCACGGGCAGGTGAGAACCTCCAGCTGACCATACCTGTGACCAACACCGGAAAGCGTGACGGCACCGAGGTGGTGCAGGTCTATCTCCGCGACCTCTCCGATCCCGATGGCCCTATAAAGTCGCTGCGCGCCTTCCAGCGAGTCGACGTGAAGGCAGGCCAGACCGTCAATGCCCAACTGTCGCTCACGCCCCAGTCGTTTGAGTTCTTCGATACGGAGACCAACACCATGCGGGTGAAGCACGGTCAATTCGAGCTGTTCTATGGCAACAGTTCGCAGGACAAGGATCTGCGCAAGATGACTGTTTCTAATCCATAAGAAAGATAAAAAAAAACTAAGAATCACCCGGAAAAGCCCTGTTCTCCGGGTGATTCCTTAATTTTGCAACATTATCTTTTATTATCCAAACCCGATGTTACGTAGATTGATGTTGCTGAACCTGCTTTTTCTCTCACTGATGAGTCAGGCTCAGATGATTCCGACGGGAGGTGCTCCACAGAACTCCAAGGACTCCACGAGTCAGGATGTGAAACGAACCATCCAACTTTATGGCAGTGCCTACGACTCCTTCACCAAGGTCGCCCTGTCGCCCCATATCACCCTCATGACCTCCGACTCCACGGTGATCGACACCGTCAAATGCATGGTATGGAGCTGGGGAACGAGTAATTCCTATTATGAGTTCTATGTGCCCCGCAAACCGCAGCATTTTATTCTCAAGGCCACACTGGAAGGTTATCACGACACCTTCCTCAACTATGATATGAAGTATATCGCCCGTAACAGGGAGTTTGAGCTGCCCCCAATCCTGATGAAGAAAAAGGCAGAGGAGGATGACATCTTCAAAGAGCATGATCTGGAAGGGGTAGTCGTCACAGGCACAAAGGTGAAGATTGCCTATCGGGGAGATACCGTGGTCTACAATGCCTCGGCTTTCAACCTGCCTGAAGGTTCGATGCTTGACGGATTGGTGAGGGAGATGCCGGGAGCCGAACTCAAGGACAACGGCGACATCTACGTCAACGGCAAGAAGGTGGATTACCTGACGCTCAACGGCAAGGACTTTTTCAAGGGCAACAACAAGGTGATGCTCGATAATCTGCCTTATTATACGGTGCAGAGCGTGGAGGTGTTCGATAAGAGCAGCGAGACCAGCCAGTGGAAAGGAGAGGAAACCGGCAAGAAAGACTATGTGATGGACGTGAAGCTCAAACGTGAATACAACCGTGGCGTGCTGGTCAACACCGAGGCCGGCGTGGGCACAGATGACCGTTTCCTGGCCCGCCTCTTCAGTCTCTACTATACCGATCACACCCGTCTGTCTGTCTTTGGCAATACCAATAACATCAACGAGGAACGCAAACCCGGCTATGAGGGAGAGTGGACTCCATCGAACATGCCGCAGGGTTTGCGCAGTGTCCGTCAGGTGGGAGTCAATCTGACCACCGAGGACCAGGACAAAAACGTCGAGGATCGCATGGATGCCACGGTGCAGTGGAGTGACGTCGACAATGAGACACGCACCACAAGTGAGCGTTTCGCCGACGAAGGTAGCATCTTCAGCGGATCCAAATCGGTCAACCGCCAGAAGGATGTGAGACTCAACGTGAACAACATGCTGATCGTCAACAAACCCTTCAAACTGCAGTCGAGCCTCAGTCTCAATTACTCGGACGGCAAGAACAATAGTGAGAGCCGTGACTCCACCTTCCGTGATCAGCTCATCAACATGACCCGCAACGCCTCGCTCAACAAATACCGCTCTTTCTCCACCAACGGCCATCTGGAATGGTTCAAGAAACTGCCTTGGGGCGACAACATCTCCGTGGAGGCCAATGGCAGCTATACATCGACGAAACCCTCAGAGTCGTTCAGCTATAACATCACCAATTTCATGCAGACCGGGCAAAGCGACCTGCGCCGCTACTACACCGATAACCAAAGCCATGGATATGGTTATCAGGCCATGTTGCAATACACGATCCATTTGCTCAACGACTGGTCGATCAATCCATCGGTGGGCTTCCAGCAGGATTACCAGTCGAATCGCAACATGAATTACCGGCTCGATTGGTTGGGCACCCTTGAGGGAATGCCCCAATACAATCATGTAGACCTCTCAACCCTCGAGGATGACAACCGTCTGTTGGGATGGCTGCCGTCAAACGATGTGCTTGTAGACCTGTTGGACTCAGAGAATTCCACCTCGCACAACAGGCTTTCGCGCAGTTATACCGGACAGCTCACCCTCTATCGAGAGTTTGGCAAGGGCAATGGGTGGTTTGATCTCTCCCTGCCGCTCCGGAAGATTGATGAGCGGATGCACTACACCCGTCATACACTCGACACCATCGCCACCCGATCCGACGTGCTCTTCAATCCCCGGATCAGTTTCTATACCTGGGGGAAACAATCCAAGATGCTGTATTACCAGATGTCTACCACTCGTCCTGATTTCGCCTCCCTGATGCCCTATGATGACACCACCAATCCCCTGTCACGGCGCATCAGCAACCCTGATCTGAAAAACACCACGACACACATGCTCTATGGCTATATCATGCACGTCAGCGATTCCACCTCGGCACGCATCTATGCTTCGGCCAACGCCTCGCTCGTGCGCAATGCCATGGGTAATCGCACCATCTACGACCCGCAGAAGGGTGCTTACACTTTCAAACCCGACAATGTGAACGGCAACTGGAACAGCATCTTCCAGGTGGGGTATGAACGGCCGATAGACAAGAAGAAACTGCTCACGCTAAACCTGTCGACGGAGGTGTCTTATGCTCACAGTGTGGATTTCGGCATGATTGTGGCAGGCCTGTCCAGTGCAGATGATTATTCAAAGGTCAATACCACCAACATCGGAGAGTCACTAAGCTTGAAATTTCAGAAAAACGCCCTCACCCTTACCCTCGACGGCGATGTCAGATGGCGTCATTCAAAAGGTTCCCAAGAGAATTTTGAGACCATCAATGCGTGGGACTACAATTACGGTTTGTTGGCGAAATACACCATCCCCTTGCTGAAATTGGATGTAGCCACCGACATGAAGATGTTCAGCCGCAGGGGTTACAACAGCAATTTGATGAATACCGACGACCTGGTATGGAACGCATCCATCGCGCGCTCATTCCTGAAAGGCAAAATGACAGCCAAGATCATGGCTTTTGACATACTCCATCAGTTGTCGTCGACGCAATACAGCGTCAATGCCCAAGGCCGCACTGAGACGTGGCGCAACTGCATTCCCCGGTATGCCATGCTGACCTTGGCCTATAAATTTCAAAAGATGCCAAAGAAAAAAATGCAAAAAAACGTGAATTTAATTGGAGGTAACTGAAAAATGACTATATTTGCAGTCCCCAATGAGACTATCCGTCGTTTTTTCAGGCGAGAAAGGCGTGGAAAAGTTCGTCTGGGTATCACATAAGCTACTGGTTTCCAGTATTATGCAACTAAATGGGGTTGACTGGATTTGACAGCAAGCTGAGATGGTACGTAAGCACGCGGAGTGACGGCTGTAAACTCCTTAATCCATTCGGTCAAAAAATTAATTGGCAACAATGAGTATGCTCTCGCTGCCTAATCGAAGTATAGTAGATTACTGGCTCAATCCCGTCACCAGGTGACAGGACGAGACGTCGCTCCGAGGATGTTGTTCCGAATCTGAGGATCCAGCGGCGCAGGAAAATCGGGAATAGTCACGTCAAGCCCCGTTGTCGTGATGAGATTCAGGGGATAAGGCTCCAGTTGGTGGTCCAGGTCTTGCTGTAGCACGAAAATCAAAGTCTGGAATAAGCGTGTAGAAAGCGTATGGTTTCCTTGTTTGGACGCGGGTTCGATTCCCGCCAGCTCCACAACCTATCAATGATCAAGTCGCTAACCCACAACGGGTTGGCGACTTTTTTAGTGTCTGCATCCCCATGCATATTAGTTTTGGGGGGACAGATGGGGCGCATAGCACCTGTTTTCGTCCTCTATCCGTCAGCAGGGTTCGTACAAAAAAAGATAGAAAAACGGTCATTCTGTCGTGCCATACTCGTAGGTCTGCAGGTAGGCTTTGGCGAGCATACCGAGGGCAGCCTTCTTGGTGGGTGTGGTGCAAGTGGCGTCGGTGCCCTTCTGCAGCCACTCCACGGCATACTCCAGGTCGGGAAGGATGATGTCCTTGTAGACCTGCAGCGGTTCGGTGCGGGTAGGTGCGTAGACCGTAGCGGTAGGCGGTTCGGTGATGACCGTCACGGCACCAAACTGCTCCACGGCATTGAAGTAGTACATGGCGCGCATGAAGCGAGCGATCGCCACTTGGTAGTTGCGCTCTGCCTCGGTCTTGAAAGGCACCTTGTCGGCCTTGGTGATGGCGATGTTGCAAGCACCGATACCATCGTAGATACAGTTCCACATATTGGCCGTATGGGTGATGTTGGGCGATGCTCCGGCGTCGAACCAGAAATACTGCGTGTATGAAGAGTTGATGTTAGCACGGTAGGTCCACAGGTCAGTGTCACCCTCTGTGTACATCATATGGAACTCCTTTGTAATTATGTAAGTCCCTGACAGTCAATGACGATTGAAAATGCTCCATTTTAAACGGTACAAATTTTTATTACCCGATAATGGATTCTTTGTTGTCGCTCTGTTGAATTTTTTGACAATCATGAAGCAGTCGGGAGGCAACAATGTTTAAGATTTGGTTAAGATTGTTTAACTACCCAGTATATCTCTAAAATGGGGTGAAAAAGGCCTTCTTGTACCACCATTGTACCTCGCCCCTCTCAAAAGCCCATAAATAAAGGGGAAATGATAATTCTTTTCCAATTCACAAGTAAGACAAACGACAGCGGCATCTACATCACTAACGGCAAAAAAGCGTGATTAAGTGAGAAAAAAACAACCTTGCTTAGGCTTCGTTATGAAAAGAACATAAAATATAGTTTTCTTCTTCCTTTTTTCTCTTTTTTGCAAAAAAGATGTATATTTGCAGTGTGTTAACAATCAACATGTCTGAATATGAACACGCAAGCAATATGTAAGGCTATTGCCAACTACCGGCATAAAACCATCCAGCAAAAAAACAGTCCGGAATCCTTTTGGGGATTTACGGATTGTGTCGTTAGTGTTCCTGTTCCTGCTCAGGAACAATGATTTTCATTCTCATGTAAATTCGCCTATGTACGAAGGCGATGAATCTGCGAGGCGTCTCCCATCCCGGAAGTCCATCCTCTATTTGACGTCCTGTCACTTTCAGGCTACTGTCATGCCGGATTATACCGTCACCAGTGTCCACCTTCCGTGATGAGTGAGGAAGTCAATTCTGACCCATGTCCTTATACCGACAGGTTTGCCTTTTGACATGCGCAGAACCCTTCTTCCCTCGTCAACCTTGACCCGACTGCCTCGGCTCAAGATTTTCACGTCATTGATTTCATCATGCATTTTTGACATGTATCAACAAGTTAATGGATTAAACCATGATACAATTCACGTAGGAATACATTTCTATTCCAAGATGAGAGTGCACCCACATGTGAGTGATGATTTGCCCTTGGTATGCCTTGAACGTAAACGCCTGGCGCCTGCAGGGCTTTCTCGGCCGCATCCTCCACGCATAGAGGATGCTCACATTGCTGACATTCTCTCATCATCATGTAATTTCACTCATATAACTTTGTCGCTTTTTGTAATTTCTGGTGCAAAGGTAGGCGCCAAATGCGCAGGATTACTGCGCAGATGAAAAAAAATATTTGGGTAATACTGTTTTTTTTGGTTTTCGAGCTAGGGTGTCCAATTTGTTGCTCCTCTATTAAGCGGTGGAGGGGAGTCGCTACTCACGGCCATTTACATCCATCACCCACAAAAAGAATTGGATATCTATTTTGACACACCTTCTATATTTGTCATCTCTTCAGCTTGCACACAATCCGCTGCAAATCGAAATAAAGAGACTTTGATTTACCATATAAATGAAAGAAAATCGTTACATTTAAAAAAAATATGTATATTTGCAGCGGGATTCAGCAAGAAACGCACTCTTGTGTACATGCCCATTCTACAATCAAGAAACCAGCGATGATAAAAATAAAATTTACCAATCATTTTGAAGCCAAAAATCAATCTATCAGTATGAAAAGAGCAATAGCTATGGTCTTTGTTGCCTTAATGATGTCCATCAGCGCACATGCGCAGAAGATACAGGTCTTGGATGCGGATGGCAATGCTATTCCGTTGGTAAGTGTATTGACTGAAGACGGCGTGCTTATAGGTACTACAGACATCAATGGTACATTGGCCAATGTGA
>CAMNIN010000057.1 GCA_946540735.1 uncultured Prevotellaceae bacterium
GCAGAATGTTTGCCCTCATGATTGTTCTTGCTGGCATTTTGCCCGATTTCACAATCTTCGTGAGCTGTTTGCGCTCCGTTGTAGACAGGCTCACGTCGTACTTCTGTGTAGGCATAATCGTATCGTGTTGTGGATGACGCAACAAAGGTACTAATAATTTTTATTTTATACAACTTTTAGATGTTACAAAACACTAGAAATGTTTGGCTTTATTCCGTAATGTCCTTGTAGCGCATGAGATAGGTGTCGTATTGCGTCTCAAAAGGATGGTGGGGAGCCGGAATGTCTTGAGGCGAGATGAAGAGACGACGGAGGGACTGTGTGGATTGTCGCTTGTCGATGCGGTAGAGGTTGAACTTGCCAGTGACGGTCCCTACCTGTCGGGAGATGACGGGAAATGCTGTGCGGGCGAATTTGGGGCCTTGGCCCGATACGGCGGCATTGACGGTCAGGACCAGTCCGCGGTCGGTCTGCTCGAAGTTGAGGTTCAGACTGTCGCCGACAACCAGGATTCCGTTGCCTTCTTTGTCGCTGAGGAAGGCTGCGTCTACGCCCATACGGTTGCCCTCAAAATAGATGTCGTCCTGCTGTTTGGCCCAGAAACCATAGCGGTTGGCTTGATGCCGGCCGGGATAGGTGGCGAAAGGACCTTGTCCGATCCATTGCACCCGGTCGAAACGGGAGTCCAACAGATAGGCGATGCCCACTTCAGAGAGGAACGCGTCGGTCGTGTCGGGGGTCAGCGTGAAATCTACTTGTATGCCATCCGCGATGGCGGTCGTCTTGATGTCGGCTTTGACGTAGGGATTGGTCAGGGGCTGTAGGTATTTCTCTATCCGCTGGTTTTTCACCTTGAGGCCTTCGGCCATCGTCGCTTTGCGCCCGACGCGCACCATCGGTCCTTCCTGCATGCAAGCCATGGGGTCGCCACTGCCTTTCAGGGTGAATGCCGGCTTGTTGAGCACGAAACTTTGATGCAGGAAGGTGTTGCCCTGGGCATCCTCGATGTCGAATTGCAGCAGGGAGAGCCCGGTTTGCCGGGGCAGCGACAGACGATAGTCTGCCATGCTGTGTGGGGGGCAACTGGGACTGAAAGATCCCTTCCTGACGGTATCGCGGTCGTTGGTGAGCGTCCAGTGGAAGGTGACATGGTCTTTCAGGTCGAGGAAGTCATAGCGGTTGGCGATGTGCAGCACGTCGCCGTCGATGTCCTTGATAAAGGCCCGTGCATAGTTGTGCTGAAGTTCATAATAGTTGGGCAATGGCGTGCGGTCGGCATAGAGCAGGCCATCGGTGCCCTTGTTGCCGTACATCTCGAATCCTCCTTGCTCAGAGGTGAAGACCCGTTCCTCATACCCATACCGGTCTTTCAGTTTCTCATGGAAGGGCATGCCCTGGTCCACCCATTCCCATACTGAGCCTCCTGCGATGCCCGGGGTGTGCTCGATGATCTCCCATTGGCGGTCGTGGTCCTCAAGAGAAATGCCCAAAGTGTGGCAATACTCCGTGAAGATGACAGGACGGTCGAGGTGCTGGTAGAACCCGGCTATCTGTCCCGTTGTGGGATAATGGGGTGTATAGATGGGTGCGGGGGAGGGGAAACCCTTGGCTTGGTCTCCCTCGAAGAAACGACGGAAGTAGCTGCCCACCTGAGGATAGCAATAGGGGCGGGAGGGGTCGAGCTGCTGATGCACATAGTCGCCCAGACGGATGCAGATGTCGGTCAGCGGATTCTCATTGCCGAGGCTCCAGATCAGGACCGAGGGATGGTTCTTGTCGCGACGGATGGTGGCTTGTGCCCGTTGCTGAAGGACGGGGTAGAAGGACTCGTCAGACAGATGCTTGTCGCCAAAGCCGAAGGGTACCTCATCGATGATGTAAAACCCCAGCGAGTCGGCCAATTCGTAGAAACGGGGCTCACGGGGATAGTGTGATGTGCGGATGTAGTTGATGGAAGCCTCCTTCATCAGCTTCATGTCACGCAGGATGCTGGCCTCGTCGATGACTTTCACCGTCAGCGGGTCGGTGGAGTGACTGGTCACGCCACGCAGTTTGATAGGTTGTCCGTTGAGTTTCAGGATGTTGCCGTCGATGGTGAGTTCCCGGAACCCAAAGTGATGCTCGAAGGTCTGCAGGACTTTCCCTTTTTCTGTCAAGATGGTGCGAAGCGTATAGAGATAAGGTGTCTCAGCGGTCCACAGATGAGGTCGGTCTACCTTTGTCGTGCCTACCAAACGGCCTTGTGCATCGAGGATCTCATGAGACACTTCTGTTTTCTTGGTGGCATGAGCAACTTCAGCGATGACATCTACTTCGCCATTGTTTTTCGTGGTGATGGTCAGGTCGCTCAGGTGTGTCTCTAGGACGGCCATCAGAGTCACGTCGCGGAAGATTCCGCTGGGGGCCCAGTCGTCGTTATAGTCGAAATCACTGCCCGGAAACTGGGTGATGACACGCATGGCCAACTGCTGTGAAACCTCCCAGACCTTCCCTTTCCGCTTCGAGGGGATGAGGTAGTCGGTGATGTCGAAAAGAGCGGTGTTGTACCCCGAACGCCAGGAGTCCACATAGTGGTCGTTGATCCACAGGTCATAGCCATAGAGCACACCGTCGAAACGGAGCACGATGCGCTGGCCTTTCCAGGCCTCTGGAATGGTGAACGTGGTGCGGTAATAGCCGGTCAGCGGGCTCGCACTGTCGTATTTCGGCTGGCAGAGTCCATAGGCTTCCCAGCATCCCGGAACAGGAATCTTTTGCCAACTGCCGTCGATGGCAGGAATGGGCTGATGGAGACCCGCTTCTTCCTGAGTAGCTATTTCTCCTATCACCTTGATATCCCATTCTCCGTTCAGGCTTTTCTTCATCGACGGGTCGGTCACGGGCAGGATGCCGTGAAAAGCATCTGTCACCTGTGCCGATAGGGTCATGGCAAAAACCATGAGCATCAGCACGCCGCATGCTCTTCTCATCATAGTTTCTTGTATTTCAGGTCTATTTTGGTGTATTTGCGCTCTTTCTGGTTGTTCCAGTGCTCGAAGACTCCGAGAGGCTGCTCGACGGGTTTCCCGTCTTGTTTGTAAATGGTGCCGCTGGGAGCCTGCGGGATGCTGGCCGCCTCGCGCAGGTATTCGTCGCAGTAGTTCAGGCTGCCGAATTCCGGCCATTCGCCGATGATGATATCCATGCCGACGGCGTCGCACGCCACTTCATCTTGTGAGACGATGACCGAACAGGCCCAGTCGCCGTTGAAAGGCTCTTTCATCCATTTGGGGTTGTGGGCACCGTTCACGTCACGTGACCCATAGGTGCCGTCGATGAGGAACAGAAGGGTTTTCTGCCCAAGATTCTTATGAGCCATGAAGTCGACGAAGGTTTTGTAGCCTGGTTTGCCGTTGCGCTTGTCCTGGCTCACGTTGTTATGGGCATTCTGCCGCCAGAGCAGATGGATGTCGGTGGCGCCATACCAGTTTTTGCCGGTCAGGGTGACTCCAGGTCCGGAGTGGGTCTTGAGCAGTGCGGAGTTGATGAGGTAGTCGGCGTCGACGATACATTTCGCCAGTCCGCGGGCCATCTTCCCATTGTCGACGGAGTAGACGATCTGTTCGGGATAATACTCGCATTTCTCGCGCCCGTCACCCCCGATATTGTCGATGAAGCGCACTCCGGGGAATGCCCTGTGAACCTTGTTGTAGATGCTGTCGGTGATGGCACGGCTGGGTTCGCAGAGCACGATGTCCTGCGGCCGCACGCCACCATCTGTCACCATCGATTTCACCAATGCCAGCGTGACGAAGGGAGAGGAGTTGAGTTCGATGGTGTCGTGATGGGTGATGGCATTGTTGAGGTTGAGTTTCACGGCGATGGTCTCCCCCCGGTGATAGCCCCGGTTACCTCGTTGGTGGGTCTTGTTGAAGTGTTTGAACAGTGCTTTCCATGCTTTCTTCGGGGTGGTTTCTCCAGTGAGTTGCATGATGGCCTCGGGTATCATGGCGTCAGCCTTCGACTGGTCGTTCCAGCGGTCTTCCACCCACAAACCCGTTTTCCCGTCCCACCGGGCCACACCGGGGGCGTGAACCCAGGCCACACGTCCGGGATGGATTCCCCGTCCAGTGCCGATGGGCTGGTTGGGCGCGACAAACAGTTTGGGTGCCCTCGCATTGAACTCTCCGAAGAACAGGCGGTCGCGGTTAACAGGGGCGCTGAGGAGTTGGATGGTGGTCGACGGACCGAGGTCGGGATTCTTCCACGACCGCAACTGCCATACCAGGTGGCCGTCCTTGTCGACCTCAATGGCCTGGACGGGTGCGTTCGTGGTGTCCATCGGGGTCTTGTTCCATTCGTTATACCAGTTGTTGATCAAATGACCACCGTCTTTCAGGCGGACCGTCTTCTGAGGCTGGGTCACACCATAGTCGGTGGTGTTCAGCTCCCAGACGGTCTCTCCTTGGCGGGTGATCTCCTGGAGATGTCCTTTGCGGCCTGTGATGAGGAGATTTCCTTTCGGCAGTTCTTCGACCGACCAGGGCAGGAAGCCCGTCCAACGGTCAACTTCCTTGCCGTCGCAGGTGAACTCATGGATGCAACCCATGGCCATATTGGCCACCAGCAAAGTGCCGCGGGACGTGAGACGGGCGTTGCGGAACTGTCCGTGTACGGATCCCTTCTCGTTAGTGGGCAACTCAAACTCACGCACGATACGGCACCCAGGAATCTCCATGACTACGGCCTTGGCGGGGCGGCCGTTCTGCACGAAGACGACATGCGACTTCCCGATGGGTTGCGCGGTGTGGATCTCCGTACCTTCGGGGGCGGCATAACTCCATACGGTTTGCTGGTCCTGGGTGACTTCTGCCACACCATATTGATGAGCCACGAGGATGTGCCCGTCGCTCATCAGGATGGCATCGCTGATCTCTCCCCGGCGCAACTGGTCGTTGTATGACCAACTCACTTGTCCGTCTTTGACGACAAACATTCTGCGTTGCTTGCTCTGCCCGGCATAGAAGAAATCATGCCGTGAGAGCTGTTCATCGATGGCTCCTTGAGCCAAGGACACATTCACTGAAAGCCATAGCAGGCCCAGTGCAGACATCATTTTTTTCACAGTAGATAGTTTTGTAGTTGATGATTTTTTTTAGCCGCATCCAGCTGATGACGGTCAGAATTTGGGCTTAGATTTCTACCACCAATCCTTCGTTGGCGAGGATGGTGTGGGAGAAGATGTGACCTGCTTCCTCGAGCAGGATGGTCTCGTCGTCGTAGCGGGCACTGTAGTGTCCCAACATGAGCCGGCGCGCATGGGCGTCACGGGCCACGGTGGCGGCTTCGGCTGCCGTGCTGTGGGCGTATTTGCCGGCCAGGTCTTGGAAACGGCTGTCGTAGGTGCTCTCATGATAGAGCAGGTCGACCCCTTCCACCAGTCGATGCAGCTGTGGCATGTATCTCGTGTCGGAGCAATAGGCGTAGGCCCTGGGTGGATCGGAGGGGGTGACCAGTTGATTGTTGGGGATGACGTGCCCCTCCTCGTCAGTCCAGTCTTCGCCATTCTTGATATTCATAATCTGGCTGACTGGGATGTGCAAATAGTCGATCATGTCGCGGCGGATATGGGGGAGCGATGGTTTCTCTCGGAAGAGATAGCCACAACAGGGCATTCTGTGCTCCAGAGGTATCGTCGTGACAGTGAGGCTCTTGTCTTCGTAGATGACTTGTGTGGCCGAAGTGTCGACCGCATGGAAGATAACCTCGAATTCCAATCCTTGTCCCCATAGCTTGAGCATGGCATCGAGCATCGGTCCCAACTCAGCCGGGGCGTAGACATGCAGTGGCAGGGAGCGGCCACTCAGTCCGAACGAACTGATCAGTCCGATGAGTCCGAAGCAATGGTCGCCGTGAAGATGGGAGATGAATACGGCGCCGATCTTCTGGAATCTGACATGAGTATGCCTCAGCTGCACTTGTGTCCCCTCGCCGCAGTCCACCATGAAAAGTTTGCCCCGGATCTCGACCAGTTGCGAAGAGGCGAGATGGCGCGTGGTGGGTTTGGCACTCCCACAGCCCAGAACATAGACTCGGAAGGGTTCCATCAGGGTTCGACTTGGCGTTTATAGGCGAAAATGCCTTTGTCGTTCTCCAGATACAGGGAGTCGGGGCCAAGGCTCAGCACATCGAAGGTGTCTTTGGAGAGGATCAACTTCCCGTTGAAAATCTTCCAGGAGGTGTAGGGGTTGGATTCGGCTGTGACACTGGATTCCACCACGCCGCCGTCCTTGATCTCGAAGTTCTTGTCGAGGCTGGCCCATCGGCCGAGGAGCGAAGTGATGTTGATGACTTTGCGCGCAGTGTTCTCTTCTTGGCCGATAACTCCGATGATGGCCATCTTGTCGCCCATGAAAACACCACCCTGCACATCGGCGTCGCCTTCGGAACTGTCGTAGGTGTATTCGATGGTGTCGCCGTTGTTGGTGAGCACGGCGATGGAGTTCATGGCTGCGTCGACGCATTCTCCGTAGACGGTGCTGTCGCCTTCGTTGACCTCCTCGGTATTCAGGTTGACCGTCGGGAGATTATGCTCCTCCTTTTTCTTGCAGCCGACCACGATGATGGCTGCCAAAAGCAGCGTTCCTGCTATTCTTGATATCTTCATAGTTGTTGATGGTTGGTTTCGATGATTCATTCTTCTTTCTCCAGGGCCTTGGCTTCCTCCCAGAGCTGGTCCATCTCCTGTAGGGTCATTTCTGTCAATGGCTTGCCGATGCGGATGGAGTGCTGCTCCACATAGTTGAACCTGCGGATGAATTTCTGGTTGGTGTGCTCCAGGGCATTGTCGGGATTCAGATGGTAGAGGCGGGCGGCATTGATGGTGGCGAAAAGGAAGTCGCCCAACTCATGCGCCGAGCGCATCTTGTCGCCTTTCTCCAGCTCCGCCTCCAGTTCATCCAGTTCTTCCCTGACCTTCTTCCAAACGTCGGTACGGTCTTCCCAGTCGAAGCCCACGTTGCGGGCTTTCTCCTGGATGCGGTAGGCCTTGATGATGCTGGGAAGAGCTGTGGGAACTCCAGAGAGCACGGTCTTGTTGCCGTCCTTCTCCTTGAGCTTGATCTGTTCCCAGTTTTGCAATACTTGTTCTGCGGTGTCGGCTTTCTCCTTGCCATAGACATGGGGATGGCGGAAGATGAGCTTGTCGGCTTGCTTGTTGCAGACATCGGCCACATCGAAGTCGCCTTTTTCTTGTCCGATGAGAGCATAGAAGCAGACGTGCATGAGCACGTCGCCGAGTTCCTTGCAGATACCCTGCATGTCGTCTTTCATCAAGGCATCGCAAAGTTCGAAGGTCTCCTCTATGGTGTTGGGCCTAAGGCTCTCGTTGGTCTGTTTCCGGTCCCAAGGGCATTCCACCCTGAGCCTGTCGAGCACGTCGAGCAGTCGGCCGAACGCCTCAAGTTTTTCTTCTCTGGTATGCATGTTCTGCGTATTAATTTATATGTGGGTTGTTTAACAATCTGGTGTTTATCTTCTCTCTTGGTTGGGGCTCAGATGCTTGAGGTAGTCGGCCATCATTCCTGCCACCTTGCCGACATCCTCTCCTGTGGAGTGCTCGCCCGAGGAAATGATGGTGGTGCCGTCGGCGTATTCCATTTCCAGGTGCCATGCCATGCCGTCGAGCATGATCACTTCGGGAATGTCGGGCAGGGGACTCTTGATCATGTGGTAGCTGGGAAGAAGTGTGTAGATCTTCCTTTCGATGATCAGCTTCCCGATCTCGTCCAGTGCCTTGGGGTCTATTTCTTTCTTGGCGCCATCCCTTCCGCAACTGCCCACGACTTTCCCGTCTTCGCTCTTGGAAATCTCCATCGGCATCATCGGGTTGTACATCATGCCGCCCTCAGAATAATGGACCCTCACCAAAGGGGAAGTGGGGGCTTGTCGGCTCATCGCTTCCCGGTCGGCTTCCAGTTCCCGTTTCTGACTGGCGAAGAAATCATACCTGATCTGCTCGCGGTGGATTTGTTCCAAAGCCTTCGCGACGTGCTCCTCGCTCTCTTTCAGATGTGCGACGGCCTTGCTGATCTGCTGGTTCTGGGCTTGCCGGGCCTCTGCGCTCTTGGCGATCTCCTCGAGTTTCCCGATGTCGAGCTTGCCCATTTCATAGATGAAATCCATGCATTTGTGATCGTCGCTCATAAAATCGGGCCTGGAGCAGCGCAGCCTTGATTTCTTAATCAATTTCAGGGCTTGTTTGGTGGATATTTCCTGAGCGGAGAGTGCCATGCAAGCCATGATCAGCAACAGGGTGAGAAGGCTTCTTGTTTTCATGATGTCACGGGATTAGGATTTTTGTATGGCTGTCGTCAGCCTGGATCAGATAGACTCCTTGGGGCAGGCCACTGAGGTCTACGCAGGAGGAGGGTGACAGGGACTCCATCATCAGTGCTCCAGCGGCATTGACGATGCGGAGGTGCTTGACGGGGCTGCTGAGGATGAGCGTACGGCCCTGAAGTGCCATGACAGGACTTGGCTCACTGGCCGACTGCCTGATGCCGCTTCCTGTGGCATATCTCAACCATGGGGAGATGGCAAAAGAGGCGGGGTCATCCTCGTTGGGATACCAGGAGTATGTGCCCATGGGCTGGTCGTTCGGCCCCTCGTCTTCCAACAGGTGATAGACGGTGCAGGTCTCTCCGTAATCCCGCCGTACGCAGAGCATGGCCACATCGTCGCCAAGGGCATCGGGGAATCCTTCTATCACTACGAAGAAGTCACTATCGACGCTGATGGGCTGGTCGAATTTGAAACAAGTGGGCGTGGTGGTCGACTTCACGAGGTTGCCGGCGGAGAGCGTGGTGCTTCCTATCGTTTCGCCGGGCATCCCGTCCTGGCCTTTCGAGGCGATGCTGACGGTGAGTTCGGCGCTGGCGGTGGCCACGGCATACGACCCAAACCAAATGGCCACGCTGTCGATACAGGCCGGCGCACCTGGAGCATGGAAATACTCGGCAAATTTCTTCATGCCGAGCCAGTTGGTGCCGCCATAGTAACCAAACCATCCGAGGGCTATCGTCGAGAGTTTCGGCTTCTCCTCAGTGGCGATGTTCCAAATATATGCAGCACCGCCGGCTCTCAACCCCTTGACGGCTTCCTGCTGGTGCTTGGAGTCAAGCGTCACGGTCACATCGTAGATGCCTTCCTCAGCATAGTTGACAGTGGCCTCTTGGGTATCGGCCTCAGAAGGTGTGGCTCCCGGCAACTGCCAGTGCCATTGGTGGGCATCGTCGGTGTAAGTGGAGGGCAATCCGTGGAAGTGTACTTCCTTGTTCAGCGGCACCATATATTGTGTGGTATAGGGAGTATAAAAACCTTCCTGTGGCCAACCGATCAGTGGCTCACTGTCCTGGGCGATGGCCGACGGACATCCTCCTATGGCAAGGACTCCCAATAGCATCAGTTTCTTGATAGACATTTTCTTGTGATGTATGTTAGCTGTGAATAATCATTGTCGTTCATCGCTTTCAGGGTTGCAGGGTGAATCCGAATGCGAAATAGGCTTTTTGAGAACGTGGGTTGGCGCAGACAGCGGCGAATACGGGGAGGCTGAACCTCTCGGTGATGGCTATGTCTTTTGTGGCTTGCAGCGACACGTTGGTCACGGCGAAGCCCTCCACGTCGTAAAAGTCAGTCGTATAGGGTACTATGCCTATGGCGGCATTCCAATCCAATCCGCCCAGACGGAAAGGTGCGGCCACTTCCATATAGCTGCTGTAGGCGCGCTTCCCGCTCTCGTTGACTCCGTCATTCCCGGCGAGATTCGTGAACCACTGGACGGAGGCCACGCCGAAATCATAGCCCACGTTGGCCTCAAAAACATGGTTGGTGCCATGGGCGTCGTATTTGAAATAGCGGTTGCAAGGGTCAAGACCCTCATCCGTCCAGTAATCCGTCAGTCCGATATTGAAACCGCCGGTAGAGTAGGCCAGGGTGAGGTCGATCTCCTTGGTGTCGTGCGCATCGCTGATGCCCACATTGCCCCATGCCGTGAGCGACAGTCCTTTGAATCCTACACCGAGCGTCGGCTGGAAAGAGACGTGCCCCAGGTCTTGGCCGCGCCAGATGTATTGGCTGACGATATCCGCGGCCACAGTGGCTTCCACATCCTTCTCCTGCGCGCTGCCCGACATGAAGGCCATCAGACACAGGGTGAGAATCACCGATTTTTTCTTTTTGCCCATAAAGCGATAGTTGTTCTAATGAAATGCAAATATACGACTTTTTTATCATCCATCCTATTCATTTCGTCCAAAAATAATGTAAAAACGTGCATATAAATCAGCTTTATTTCATAACTTTGCAGCCAAAATGATTTGAAGCACAGATAAAACATGGAATTAGCAAGCAAGTACACTCCGCAGGAAGTGGAGTCGAAATGGTATCAGTATTGGCTTGACAACAAGCTTTTCAGTTCAAAACCCGACGGACGTGAACCCTATACGATTGTCATACCGCCACCCAATGTGACGGGCGTGCTCCACATGGGACACATGCTCAACAACACCATCCAGGACATCCTCGTCAGGAGGGCGCGCATGGAGGGCAAGAACGCATGTTGGGTGCCGGGCACCGACCATGCCTCCATCGCCACAGAGGCCAAAGTGGTGAAACGGCTTGCCGAACAAGGAATCAAGAAAATGGACCTGAGCCGCGAGGAGTTCCTCAAGCATGCGTGGGACTGGACCCATGAGCATGGCGGCATCATCCTCAAGCAGTTGCGGCGTCTGGGCGCCAGCTGCGACTGGGACCGCACGGCGTTCACAATGGACGAGAAGCGAAGCGAAAGTGTCATTAAAGTCTTCGTCGACTTATATAATAAAGGTTTAATCTACCGTGGCCTGCGCATGGTCAACTGGGACCCGAAAGCGCTGACAGCCCTTTCCACCGAGGAAGTGGTCTACAAAGAGGAGCAGAGCCATCTCTTCCATCTGAAATACTATGTCGCCGGCGAGTCTGGCATCACCGATGTGGAAGCACTCCGCGCTGAGGGCAATGTCGTCCACTGCGATGAGCACGGCTTCTATGCTGTGGTGGCCACCACGCGCCCGGAGACGATCATGGGCGATACTGCCATGTGTGTCAACCCGAAAGATCCCAAGAACCAGTGGCTCAGGGGAAAGAAGGTGATCGTGCCGCTCGTGGGCCGCGTCATCCCCGTGATCGAGGACCGCTATGTGGATATCGAGTTCGGTACGGGATGTCTGAAAGTCACTCCCGCTCATGACACCAATGACTACATGCTGGGCAAGACCCACAATTTGGAGACCATCGACATCTTCAACGCCGACGGCACGATCTCGGAGCAGTCACCGCTCTATGTGGGCATGGACCGCTTCGACTGCCGCAAGCAGATCGTGAAGGACCTCAGCGAGGCCGGATTGATGGAGCGCATCGAAGATTACACCAACAAGGTGGGGTATTCGGAGCGCAATCCCGACACCGCCATCGAACCGAGGCTCTCGCTGCAGTGGTTCCTGAGCATGAAGCATTTTGCTGATATCGCCCTGCCTCCCGTGCTCAACGGCGAGATGCAGTTCTATCCCTCGAAATACGTCAATACCTATAAGAACTGGCTCGAGAATATCCAGGACTGGTGCATCTCGCGGCAGCTGTGGTGGGGACATCGCATACCCGCTTACTATTACAATGATGCTGACGACTTCGTTGTGGCCGAGAATGCGGAGAAAGCTTTGCAATTGGCCCGTGAGAAGAGCGGCAACGCCGACCTCCAGCTCAGCGACCTGCGTCAGGATGAGGATGCCCTCGACACCTGGTTCTCTTCCTGGTTGTGGCCGATCAGCCTTTTCGACGGCATCAATAATCCCGGCAACGAGGAAATCAACTACTACTATCCGACGTCGGATCTCGTGACGGCTCCCGATATCATCTTCTTCTGGGTGGCCCGCATGATCATGGCCGGCGAGGAGTATATGGGCAAGTTCCCGTTCAAGAACGTCTATTTCACCGGTATCGTGCGCGACAAACTGGGCAGGAAGATGTCGAAGAGTCTCGGCAACTCGCCCGACCCACTCTTGCTGATCGACAAATACGGCGCCGATGGTGTTCGTATGGGCATGATGCTCTCGGCTCCTGCCGGTAATGATATCCTCTTCGACGAGACACTGTGCGAGCAGGGACGTAACTTCAACAACAAGATATGGAATGCCTTCCGACTGGTGAAAGGTCTGGAGGTGGCTGATATCCCCCAACCGGCTGAGTGCCGGATCGCTACGGAGTGGTTTGAGGCCAAACTCCGTCAGACAAACGCCGAACTGGGCGACCTGTTCAAGAAATACCGCATTTCGGAGGCCTTGATGGCCGTCTACAAACTCTTCTGGGATGAGTTCTCCAGCTGGTATCTGGAGATGGTGAAACCGGCCTACGGATCACCGATGGACCGTGTGACGATGGAGAAGACTCTCGGCTATTTCGACACGCTGCTGAAAATGCTCCATCCGTTCATGCCGTTTATCACCGAAGAATTATGGCAGCACCTCTACGACCGTAAAGATGGCGAGAGCATCATGCTCGAATGCCTCAGAATGGACGCACCCACCGAGGGTGACGCTGCCCTCATCGCAGAGATTGAGCGCGTGAAGCAGGTGGTGACTGGCGTCCGCATGGTGCGCAACCAGAAAGTGATCGCTCCCAAAGAACCGCTTGACTTGCAAGTGGTGGCTACTGACAGTTATGTGAAATACAGCGAGGTGATTTGCAAGATGGACAATCTGCGCTCCTTCGAAATCACAGAGAGCAAGGCTGCGGATGCCGCACAGTTCATGGTGGGCACCGATGAGTTTGCTGTGCCTCTGGGCAGTCTGATCGATGTGGCTGCTGAGATTGAGAAGCAGGAAGCGCAACTCCAGCACCAGGAGAAATTCCTTGCCGGCGTGGAGAAGAAACTGGCCAACGAGCGCTTCGTGGCCAATGCTCCCGAAGCAGTGGTGGCACTGGAGCGCAAGAAGCGCAGCGACTCGCTGGAGAAAATCGCCTCGCTGCGTGCCTCGCTCGAGGAACTGAGAAAGAAACTCTGACCCCGGATGACCAGAAGAAGGCTGGGGATGGCCATGGTGGGCATCCTGCTCATCCTGCTTGTTGCCACGGCATGGGGCAGCTGGTATATGGTTGACCTGTCGCTTGGCGACCTCTCAGGGCGTGACATCGCCACGAGAATGCAGGATCTGAGACAGGAGGCTCCCGATGTGGCCAGGTGGGCGGACAGCTTGCGAGAGGCTCGTGTGATGCGAGATACGTCGATGACCACCCGCGATGGTCGTCAGCTGCATGCGGTATATGCTCCTGCCGACAGCCTCACGGCTGCTACCATCGTCATCCTGCACGGTTATACTTGCAATTATGTCTCCACGCTGAAGATCGCGAGGATGTTCCGCGACCGCTTGGGGCTCAATGTCTTCATGCCCGACCTTCATGGACATGGCCTGAGCGATGGCGACGAAGTGCAGATGGGATGGAAAGACGCCGACGACGTGATGGTATGGTTGCCCCTGGCGTCTTCTCTCTTCTGTGACAGCCGCGAGGCGCGTATCGCCGTCCAAGGGGTGTCGATGGGTGCTTCCACGACCATGAACCTCTCGGGCAAGGATTATCCACGGCAGGTGAGATGCTTTATCGAGGACTGTGGCTTCACCAGCGTATGGGAGGAACTTGGCAGTGAACTCAAAAAACGTTTCGGATTGCCTGAGTTCCCGTTGCTGTATACCTCCAGCCTGCTCTGCAAAATGAGATACGGGTGGTCGTTTGGCGAGGCTTCCTCCGTGGAGATGGTGAGACGATGCAAGGCTCCGATGCTCTTTATCCATGGCGACTCCGACGACTTCGTGCCCACCCGCATGGTGTATGACCTCTATGAGGCCAAACCCCAGCCCAAACAGCTCTGGGTGACGAAAGACACCGACCATGCCCACTCGTTCCGCAATCATCCTGAGGAGTATGAGCGGCGAGTGAGGAAATTCCTCGAAGATGCCGGCGTGTTGCAGCGCAACCCCAAGAATAACCTGTAAATGACCGATATGAGAAAAACAACGTTACTGATCGTCTCCTTGATGCTGACGACAGCACTTCATGCACAGAATCTGCAGAAAGGCACCTACGGATATCTCTACTGCCACATGAGCGACCGCGGAGAGTACACTGCCTATGCCCTGAGCCGCGACGGCTACCATTACGAGGACCTCAACAACGGCGATGCCATCTTCAATCCTGAGGAGCATGCCCGCATCGAAGGGGGCACTCGCGATGCTTATATCACCCGCAGCCATGATGGGAAAGGCTACTTGATGGTGACCACCGATATGTGTGTGAGAAAGTCGGGAAAATGGGACAACTATGGCATCGACCTGCTTCGCAGCAAGGATATGGTGAACTGGACATCCGTGACCTTCGACTTCCGCAAGGGGGCTGCTATCTTCTGCGACCCTGACTCGCCCGATCCCTACCGCGACTACTCCACCATCAACAGGGTGTGGGCTCCACAGATCTTCTGGGATCCGGGTTATACCTGGGCGGACGGGAAAAAAGGAGGGTACCTCGTCTATTATTCGCTCTGGAACCGGGCAGAGGAGGGCTACGACCGCATGTATTACTCCTATGCCGACGAGAGTTTCACAAGGCTCACCAAACCGCGCTTGCTGTTCGACTGGGGATACGCCACGATCGACGCAGACATCAATTACCTGGAGTCTGACGGAAAATACCACATGCTGATCAAGAAAGAAGGGGGAAAACCAGGCATCTATACCGCCACGGCCGACCATCTGACAGGTCCGTGGGGTGAACCCGTGGAAAACGACTACGTGAACTTCGAGGGCAATAAGAAATGTGAGGGGTCTTCTGCTTTCCAACTGATCGGCGACGACACATGGCGGGTAGCATATATCGAATACTCATCAAAACCAAAGCATTACCGCATCTGCAAAGCTGATGAGCACCTACGCAACTTCAACTCTCCTGTTGATATCCAAGGTGTCACCGGACCGCAGCACGGCTCGTTCATGCGCATCACGAAGAAGGAATACAAACGGCTGAAGAAGGCTTTCCCCAACAAATGAGAGAGAGGGGATGTCTCATTCGTAGTCGTCGATGACGGCATTGACGAAGTCCATCATCGGTTTGGCTACTTTAAAGACCTTGGCCATCTTGTCAAGCCACTCGTCGCCTGAGAAGAAATCCTCATCCACTTTCACCCAGCAGCAGTAGTCCTTCATGCGGAGATACTCGATGTGCGCATAATCCCTCGGAAAACCTGCAGGACAAGTTTTCAGAGACTCCAGGCCGAACCCCTTCTCTTCTTCGAAGCGATGGACACCGGGCCTGCCGAATAATCTGAGGAAGGCGGGCGATTCCACGCACCGGAGCCATTCCTCCTCGTTGGCCATGATCTCATTGCGGCATGCCGTCAGAATAGGGGAGGGGAGATAGTAGCTGCCGCATGCCAGCATACAGTTGCCTGGTTCAAGGTGGATAGAGTATCCGCCATGGAGGGCTTTCTTCCCGTGGGCGGCAATGTAAGCGCCCATGTGATTCTTATAAGGTGATTTGTCGGGTGAGAACCGCGTGTCGCGGTAGAAGCGGTATACCGCATCCTTCACTGTGATATGCGCCACAGAGGGATCGAAACGCACGATGCGTGGAATGGCTTTCTCCACGCCGGACTCGAAATCTTCTTTGGCAGCAAGGTATTCATCGCGGTGGGCTTGGAACCATGGACGGTTGTTGTTGGCCATTACCTCACGCAGGAAGTTCAGGATGAGTGTGGTGTTCATGATTGTTGATCGTTCAGACTTTGGCTTTTTTGTTCACTTTTGACCCCTCCAAGATTTTAGGGCAGATTTTATCAAACTTGCATTCCCCGCAATGCGGAGCACGGCTCGTGCACACATAGCGCCCATGAAGCAGCAGCCAGTGATGGGCCTTCGGCACGTCTTCCTCAGGGATGTTTCTCAGAAGTTGCTGTTCCACCTTGAAGGGGGTGTTGTCGGTGGGGCTGACCAGTCCTAACCTGTGACTGACTCGGTAGACGTGGGTGTCGACAGCCATGGTTGACTTTCCGAAAGCCACGGCCTGCACGACGTTGGCGGTCTTCCTCCCTACACCTGGCAACTTGACCAGGAGGTCGGGCGAAGAAGGCACCTCGCCTCCGAAATCATCCACCAGCATACGAGCCATGGCGACCAGATGGCGTGCCTTGGAGTTGGGGTAGGAAACGCTTCTCACATAATCCAATACCTCGCCCTCGTCGGCTTCGGCCATGCGGCGTGCATCGGGGAAGCGCTCAAACAAGGCGGGTGTCACTTCATTGATGCGCTTGTCGGTGCACTGCGCACTCAGTATCGTGGCCACCAGGAGTTGGAATGGCGTGGCGAAAGCCAGTTCGGTGGTCACCTCTGGCATCTGGGCGCGGAAATGCTCAAGGATATAGGCATATCGTTGTTTTCTATTCATCGGACAAGGATTGGTAGAGATGAGTCGGGCGGACACACTGGCCCGCCCTCTTCAATATTCCGTATTGTTGTCTCTCTTTGTGGAGTTATTTCTTGGTATCGTCGGTTGGTTTCGATTTGTAAGCCTTGTTGAGGCCGGCGACAACCTCGTCGGTGATGTCAAGGGCCTTGGCACCATAGAGGATGTTGTCTCCCTGCTTTGTCAGGATGAGCGAGAATTTCTTGTCCTTGTTGTATGAGGCGATGAAATGCTCGATGCTGTCGTGCAGGGCCTGGTTGAATTTATCGGTCTGGGCCTGTAGCTCTCCGGCCAGACGGTCGCGGGTGGCCACATATTGCTCCTGCTGGCGCTGGATGGCAGCCTGCTGGCTCTCATACTCGCTCTGGCTGGTGAAGCCATTGTTCTGGGCCTTGTTCTGGAAATTCCTCACGGCAGCCTCGAGATTCTTCTCCTGTGAGGCGAGTGCGCTCTGGATGTTGTTGCCTCTCTTCTCAAGGATCTTGGAGTAATCCTTGCAGAAATTATACTGTGTCATGATGGAGTCTACCTCCACGAAAGCGATCTTCACTCCGTCGCTGGGCACGGTCTGTGCGGCAGCGGGTTTCTCGTCCATCTTGTTGGAGTCGTTGCAAGCATTCAAAGTTGTCGCAGCGATCACGGACAAAGCCATGGCGCGGAAAAAATTCTTCTTGTTCATCAGTTTTATTTATGTTTTAGAATATACATGTGAAAGAGCCGCAACAAATGCGTGCCTCTGTTGCGGAATGCCGCAAAAGCGGTGCAAAGATAATACAAACTGCGCTAATATCAAAAAATTAGTTGCAAGAATTAACAAATATCTTACAAAACGAGATATACGAACAGTATTGCGAATATGACCACCAAAGCTGCCACTACGTAAGTGCGGATATCATTCTCACTCATTATCTTTGAATTTTAGGTTGTTTTATCGGGAGGATTTCTCGCTGACGGCACGGTGGCGGCGTCTTTGCTCGCGGTCCTGGTCGAGGACGCAGTGGATGCCCCGGTCGCGCATCGCCTGACTGTCGTGAATGTGCTGTGAGGTGAAACTGCCGTTCTTGCGCAAAATCACTTTCACGCTGAGCAATATCGCCGCAATAGCAATTATTAACACGGTCAAGATCAGATATTCCGTCATTTTTCCCTATCTTTGCAAGCACATAGCCCTACTGGAGGGCGTGAATGATATGCAAAGATAGTACAAAATTCATGAAAGACAAAATTTTAAACCAATTATTGATGATTTCATCACCGTTAAACGACAAACAACGATAAAAAACAAAGTCATGAACAAAACAGAACTGACTCCCAAAAGTGTCTTCGAGCAATTCGCGAAGATCAACACCATCCCTCGTCCGTCAAAACACGAGGAGAAAATGATCGATTACCTCGTCAACTTCGGCAAGCAGCATGGCTTCCCCACGAAAGTGGATGAGACAGGCAATGTGCTCATCAGCAAACCGGCCACCCCTGGCTACGAGAACCGCCCCACCGTGGTGCTCCAGAGCCACATGGACATGGTGTGCGACAAGCTCGTCGACGTGGACATCGATTTCATGAATGACCCCATCCAGTCATACGTGGATGGTGAGTGGCTGAAAGCCAAAGGCACCACCCTTGGCGCTGACGACGGCATCGGCGTGGCCATGGAACTGGCGATTCTCGAGAGCGACGATATCGAGCACGGACCGATAGAGTGCCTCTTCACCCGTGACGAGGAGACCGGACTGACCGGTGCCTTCGGTTTGCAGGCCGGATTCATGACGGGCGACATGCTCATCAACCTCGACTCAGAGGATGAGGGCCAGATCTTCGTATCATGCGCCGGCGGCATCACCACACAGGCCGCTTTCCGTTTCGACCGCGAGGAAGCTCCGGCAGGACAGTTCTTCCTCAAAGCCTCACTCAAAGGTCTCAACGGCGGACATTCGGGCGACGACATCAACAAGAAGCGGGCCAACGCCATAAAGATCCTATCCCGTTTCCTTTATACCGTCAATGAGAAATACGGCATCCGTCTCGCACAGTTCAATTCGGGCAAGATGCACAATGCCATCCCGCGCGACGGTATCGTCGTCTTCAGCGTGCCTGAGGCTGTGAAGGAGGAGGTGCGGGCCGCATGGAATGTCTTCACCAGCGACGTGGAGGAGGAATTCCACGTGACTGATACCGCGATGGTCTTTGCCATGGAGAGCGCAGAGGCAGAGCCGGTGCTGCCCAAGGAAGTGTCCGACTGCTTCGTGCGTGCCATGCAGGCTCTCGACAACGGCGTGTTCGCCATGTGCCAGGATGAGGAGATCTCATGGCTCGTGGAGACCAGCAGCAACGTGGCCAGCGTGCAGTCGTCGGAGAAAGAGATCAAGGTGGTGGCCAGCCAGCGCTCCAATGTGATGAGCAACCTGCGCAATATGGCCGACACGGTGAAAGCACAGTTCCAGTTGGCTGGTGCTGAGGTGGAACAGGGCGACGGCTATCCCGCATGGAAGATGAACGCCAACAGCCAGCTCACCAAGATCGTGGTTGATACTTATAAGAAACTGTTCGGGAAAGAGCCGAAGGTGCTTGGCATCCACGCTGGTCTGGAGTGTGGCTTGTTCTCTGAGCGTTATCCCAATATGGACATGGTGTCGTTCGGGCCGACTCTCCGCGGCGTGCATTCTCCTGATGAGCGCTTGCTGATACCTACCGTACAAATGGTCTGGGATCATCTTCTTGAGATTCTCAAGACAATCCCTGAGAAGAAATAATTTTCCCACTCCCCCATAAAATTGCCCCGGCAAATAGTATCACTACTGTTGCCGGGGCTTTTACCTTCAAAAACTACCTATTGAAATGTGCTGTATTAAGGATAAAAATATTTCTTAGTCAGTTGGACGCTGCCCATACAGGAATGTACCTTGTGGAATGGGCTTGGCTGATTTGATTACCAGTTTTCACAGAGAAAAAGATGAGGAATGTGTCTTTCAACATTTTTCATTAGATTATCTGTGATGTGGCCTTTTAAAAAGGATCTCCACACTGCAAATGTAATACATTTCCATGATTTATGCAAGAAAAACGGCAAAAACCTTCATGCGCGATAGATGAAGGTTTTTTGGCGGTTTCTGTGACTTTGTCTTGTTTGGCACACTATTTGCAATCGAGATGGTGAATCTTTTGCAAAACAAATAAGAATATCATTATAAAAAAAGTAAAACATGCAGAAAGGCAACATCGGGGTAACGACCGAGAACATATTCCCCGTTATCAAAAAGTTCTTGTACAGCGATCATGAGATTTTCCTCAGAGAGATGGTTTCCAATGCAGTGGATGCCACCCAGAAGCTGAAGACCCTCGCCGAGAAGGGCGAGTTCAAAGGCGAATTGGGTGACCTCACGGTACATGTCAGTCTGGATGCCGACAAAGGTACCCTCACCATCAGCGACCGTGGTATCGGCATGACCGCAGAGGAAATCGATAAATACATCAATCAGATCGCTTTCTCAGGTGTGACCGACTTCCTCGACAAATACAAGGACAACGCCAATGCCATCATCGGGCACTTCGGCCTTGGCTTCTACAGCTCGTTCATGGTGAGCAACAAGGTGGAGATTATCACCCGCAGTTACCGCGACGATGCAGTGGCCGTGAAATGGAGTTGTGACGGCAGTCCGGCATACGAGATCGAGGAGGTGGAGAAGGCCGACCGCGGCAGCGACATTATCCTGTATATCAGCGACGACTGCAAGGAATTTCTTGAGAAACAGCGCATCCAGTCGCTTCTCGACAAATACTGCAAATTCATGTCGGTGCCTATCGCATTCGGAAAGAAGAGCGAGTGGAAGGACGGCAAGATGCAGGATACCGAGGAGGACAACATCATCAACGACTCCGAACCGATGTGGACGAAGGCCCCCAGCACCCTGAAAGACGAGGACTACAAGACCTTCTACCGCAAGCTTTATCCCATGCAGGACGAGCCGCTGTTCTGGATCCACCTCAATGTCGACTTCCCGTTCAACCTCACGGGTATCCTCTATTTCCCGAAGATCAAGTCGAATATAGAGTTGCAGCGCAACAAGATCCAGCTTTATTGCAACCAGGTGTTTGTCACCGACCAGGTGGAAGGCATCGTGCCGGAGTTCCTCACCTTGCTCCATGGTGTCATCGACTCTCCCGATATCCCACTCAACGTGAGCCGTTCGTATTTGCAGAGCGATTCCAATGTCAAGAAGATTTCTACTTATATCACCAAAAAGGTGGCCGACCGCCTCAACAGCATTTTCAAAGACGACCGCAAGGACTATGAGCAGAAGTGGGACGACCTGAAGATCTTCATCCATTATGGCATGCTCTCACAAGACGACTTCTACGACCGTGCCAAGGACTTCTCGCTCCTGAAGGATACCGAGGGAAAATACTTCACCTATGAGGAGTATCGCGCCCTGATCAAGGATAACCAGACCGATAAGGACGGCAATCTCGTCTATCTCTATGCCAACAACAAGGAAGACCAGTATGCCTATATCGAGGCTGCCAAGGCCAAAGGCTACAGCGTGCTGCTGCTCGACGGAGAGCTCGATGTGCCGATGGTCTCGATGTTGGAACAGAAACTGGAAAAGAGCCGCTTCACCCGTGTCGACGCCGACATCATCGATCGTCTGATCGTCAAGGAAGACAAGAAGAAGAGTGAGCTGACTGCTGAACAGACTGACAATTTGTCACAGGCTTTCCGCTCGCAGATCCCGACAATAGAAAAAGCCAACTTCTACGTCGAGGTACAGTCTCTCGGCGATGAGGCCCAGCCTGTCGTCATCACCCAGAGTGAGTATATGCGCCGTATGAAAGACATGAGCCGCTATCAGAGCGGAATGGCTTTCTATGGCGAGATGCCCGATTCCTACAGCATGGTGCTCAATAGCGACCATCCCCTCGTGAAACGGGTGCTGGAGGATGAGACCGCTCAATGCGGCGACACGCTCAAGCCGATTTTGGCTGAGATCAAGGGCCTTGAGGCTCGCTTGGCTGTGCTCCGCCAGGAACAAGGCAAGAAAAAGCCTGAGGAGGTGACTCAGGAGGAGAAAGACGATGTGTCGAACACCGAGAAGTCTGTCAACGAGCAGAAAGACAAGAAAAACCAGGTGATCGCCGATTATGCCAAAGGCAACGACATCATCCATCAGTTGATCGACCTTGCCCTCCTCCAGAACGGTATGCTCAAAGGCCCAGGCCTCGCAGCTTTCTTGAAGCGTTCGGTCGACCTTATTAAATAAGCGGACAGCTTGATGCAATCAGCTCACCGCTCTCGCTCATATAAGCGGGAATGTCTATCCGGATAGACGTTCCCGCTTCGTTTTTTTCCTGTTTGAAGTGCGTTTTAAAAGTTTTTTTGCCATTATTCTAAAAAAAGTCCGGAAAAGTTTTGGTGTTTGAAGAAAAAGACCTACCTTTGCACACGCTAAACGGAAATACACCGAAAGCACCAAGGATGCGCTTGTAGCTCAGTTGGTAGAGCACCTGACTCTTAATCAGGGTGTCC
>CAMNIN010000058.1 GCA_946540735.1 uncultured Prevotellaceae bacterium
GTGCAAAATGAGAGCAGAACAAAAAGAATTTATTCTTTTTTTATGCCGAATGCAGCCTATCTTATTAAAAGGTAGTGCAAAATGAGAGCAGAACAAAAAGAATTTATTCTTTTTTTATGCCGAATGCAGACTATCTTATTAAAAATATATCCAAAATTTCGATTTAGTGAGAAGAAAAGAAAATGATTTCTTCTACCGAACGAAAGAAAATTCGTTTTAATTACGTATTTTTGCATCCGTAATGAAGAAATTATTGCTTTATACATTAGTATGCGCCGCGATATTGCTGCCCTGCGGGGCTCAGGCTGCCAACGAGCATTTCACGACCCTCTTGCAGCGATTTGAGAAGACAACACAGGCGAGGGAAGCCAACCGGTTTTTCGCCCTGCTTCATGCAGAAGAGTTCACCGACAGTCTGATCAGCTTCGGAACCGCCACTCCCGCCGACACCCTGCGGGCCCAGGTGTGGTATTGGGCGGCCGAATACCTCTACGACCGGCAGGACTACAAGCAAGCGGCCTATTATGGCGAGAAAGCACTGCCACTGCTCAGAGGCAAAGGCGGAGAGGCAGACTGCCTCAATCTGCTTGCCGTCGTCTTCATCCGGCTGACCGACTACCCCTCGGCAGCGAAATATGCCAAACTCTGCTACGCTCTTGACGAGAAATCGGGCGACCCCGACATGATGTCATCGAGTTTGAACACACTCACAGCCATCTATATGAGTGCCAACCAGCCCAAGGAGGCCGAGAAATATCTGCTCAAAGGACTGGCGGCGGCCGAGAAAGCCGGGAACCCCGCACGCAAGGCGGTGCTCCTGGGCATGGCCTCAGAGGTTTACCACGCTATGGGCGACGAC
Organism: uncultured Prevotellaceae bacterium; assembly: GCA_946540735.1. Classification (GTDB taxonomy): domain Bacteria; phylum Bacteroidota; class Bacteroidia; order Bacteroidales; family Bacteroidaceae; genus Prevotella. The sequence goes on from CAMNIN010000058.1 coordinate 860, forward strand.
AAGAAAGCACTGCCCTATGCACAACAGTCGTATGAACTGGAGAAAAAACTGGGGCACGACGACAAGGCTGTGCTAAGACAGTCGCAGATGGCATCAGCACTCATCGGACTCCATAACTACCAGCAGGCTGAAAAGGTGCTGGACGAAGCCATACCCATCCTGCGGGAAATGGGCGACATTCACTCACTGGCCATCGCCGCCAACAAGATGGGCATGGCACTGCTCTGCCAGAAGCGGGAGGCCGAAGCCGTAGGCTACTACCGAGAGGCGGCTCAGATTCTCCAAAAAATGGGCGACATGGCCAACGAGATGCATGCCAGGCGCGGGCTCTATGAAAGTCTGTGGAAATCAAACCCCGACAGTGCGAAGATGGAACTCGGCAGATTCAACGACCTGAAAGACTCCCTTTACAACAATGCCTCAGCTGAAAGTCTGGCCCGCTACAATGCAGAATTTGAAAACGACTGGTTGCAGAAGGAGAACGAGGAAGAGCGCAGCGCCAGAAGGGGCACATTGGTGGCATCCATCGCCATCGTCGTGGTGCTGCTGTGCCTTGCCATTGCCATCTGGTGGGTGATGTGGCGCAGGCATAAGAGGCAGGAAGCGGTCAACCAACAGCTCACAGCCAATATCGATGAACTGCGGAAGCGATACAGCAAGCTCGCCACCGAGAGCAGCCCAACGACGGAGGGGCAGCATGGACAGGATCCATCGGAAACACTGAGCGAAGCCGACCGCGAGTTTATCGACAGGACCATCAACGCCATCAATACATTGATGCTCAGGGGACAGGTGGATGCCGACAGCCTGGCATCAGAGATGGGCATGAGCCTGTATCAGCTCAGACAGCGGCTCATCAGCGTCACAGGAGAGAAACCTCAGAATTACATCACGACACAGCGCATGAACAGGGCCAAGCATCTTCTGGACAACAACCCGGAACTCAACGTCACCGAGATTGCCGTGCTCTGCGCCTACAGCGACACGTCCAACTTCACCCGCGCCTTCAAGAAATATTTCGGCAAGACTCCCACACAATACCTGAACGAGAAACCACAAGCATAGGGTTTCTCAAGTAGGGCGTTCTTTTTTGTTGATCCTATTTTTGTTCTTCGGGCGGATTTGACGCTGTTCGGGCGGATTGAGTATTAGCATTTGCAATGCGTTTTTCGGATTACAAATCCTTATACTCAATACATCGGGATTGCAAATCCCGATGAACCAAGATTTTCGGATTATAAATCCTTGTACTCTATGCATCGGGATTGCAAATCCCGATGAACCAAGATTTTCGGATTACAAATCCTTATACTCAATACATCGGGATTACAAATCCCGATGAACCAACGGATCCCGATGAACCAAGATGCAGCACGATGAACCAAGATGCAGCACAATGAACCAAGGCGGATCCCGATGAACCAAGGCGCGGGCCCCTTTTTTCATATTTTCTCATTTGAATTCCCTTAATAAAGTCGGATGAATCCATTCGCAAATCAAATCAGTCCCCTCCCCTTGAGGGGAAGGGAGACTTGTAGACCCAATATGTGATGAAAAAGACTTTTTAAAGCGGATTCATATTTTTCGCATATACATACGGTATGGTCAAAAAAAAGGGCTTTCTCCCTTGATTTTATTTGGCCATTTGACGAAATGACAAGAGAATTTCACGAAATGATAACAGGCTTCATGCGGTTGGATTGTAATTTTGCAAATAGATATTTTCTATTGACAAAAGGCAAAAAGCATCATTACCATTATTCATATAACCAACAAAAGCAATGAAGAAAAAAAATCAAATCATGACGAGACTGTTGATGGCCATAGTCATCTTGTTTGCTGTCAATGTCACTGCCGACGCACAGTTGGGCGGACTGGTCAAGAAAGCCAAGGGCGCAGTGAAAGAAAAAGTAAAAGAGAAAATAGCTCCAGGCAACACCACCACCGTGAGCAATACCGAAAACGCCGGCAATGCCACCGTTGGCAACACGACGGGCATGGAAGTGGCTCCCAAGGGCTGGCGCTACCATGGCGGAAAGGTACACCGCTTCGTACCCAGCGAAAGAGAAGAGGTGCTGAAATTCCTCGAGCTCAACCAGACCCCCGAGATGCAGAAAGTCTACTCCTACTACGACATCCCAAGTTCGGAGACCGTCAACTCACCCGCCAAATCAGACTACGAGAGTGTGGCCCAAGACCTGGTACGCCTGGAGTGGGACCTGCACGAGGTAGAAGGGTCGCTCGGAGGCATGTCGCCAGAGGGCTGGATCAAACAGCTCGACAAGGAACTGTCGGACAAAATCAACCGTGCCGCCTCCTACAACCAGGAGCCCGCAGAAGTGGCCGACTATTTCGACGCAGAGCTGCAGCGCGTGAAAGCACGTTTCCACGACAAATACTTCCCCAACGAGCCCAAACTCGTGGGCAAGGACATGTCGGCGTTTTTGGCAGAACGCACGGCCGGACGTGCTGAGTTCAAATACGGACTTAATGAACTGAAAGACAACGGTTCAAATCCGAAACTGAAACAGCAGTTTGAAGCCCAGGTAAAATCCCAGCTCAAACCCGACCGTATCCTCGCCACCTATCTGGTATCTAATTTCTGGAGAGGCATGCCATGCAAGCAAATGCCCGAGTATGGTGAGGCATGGGCTTCCGTGCAAGAGAAGCCACTGAAGACCTACTACATGAAAGGTGGCAAATATTATTATGTGAAAGGTGGTTTCCGCCAGGGTTACAAATCTGATGACCCAGGCATGAGCAGCAAACCCATAGCCAACTACAACCCTGGCCTCGAGACACCCATCGAGATACCTGCCGCCATTGCCAAAAAGTATTTCAAATAAACCCAATCCCTTTTATTCTCCAAAAATAAAAAACACATGAAAAATATAATTCATATCGCATTCATCGCGATGGTTGTAGCCGTATTGACAGCATGTGGTAGTGGCATCACCAAACTCGAAGGAGAGCCCGCCGAAACCAAGTACTACTCCCTCATCGTGCCGCAGGCATGGGAACTCGCCAAGCACAACACCGACGAGAACTTCAGAATCGAGAAAAAACTGGACAACGGCACTTGGGCTACCATGACTTTCTATGCTTACCCTGACAGAAGCAGCGAACCCGCTGATGCTAACTCAGGAAACGTGAGGGCCGGTTACACCGACAAGGGCGATATGACTTTCGGCAAGACGGTCTATAATGTGGCTTGCAAAGAGTCGGCACCGACAACCAACCTATACACCAAACTGACCGAGAAGGGACTCCTGCTCATCTCCGTCTATGGCATCCTCACCGACGACCCTGAGGTGAAAGCCATCATCGAGAATGTGACATTGAAATAGTCTGCTCCACAAAGACAGGCACCGATTTGCATCATTCTTGAATCATCGAAGACCAATGACCTGACAAGGTTCCAAGAGTCAAGATAGTAAAAACGGGTGGAGACTGGTCACTTCCAGCTCCACCCGCGTACTATCTATTTCTATTGCTTTCTACTTGACTGTCCGAGGTTTTATTTCTTCTCAATCGAGTTCTCGAACAGGAATCCTGAAACGATTAATGCGGCAAATGCCAATACAATTGTTGTAATCATCTTTTTACCCTTTCTTTACTTTAAATGAAACAATTCGCGGTGCCTCACGGCATAAGCGGTTACCTGAATTCTAATACAATCTTTTACACTCTAATATTAACGTTATCCTTGATACATCTTTTTACCAAACCAACACCTTGGCTGATCTTCATGCTGATCTTTTCTGTGATCTTTTATTCTTTTGACGATGCAAAGTTACGGCTGTTTGCGCACACAGCAAAGGATTAGGCCCGATTTTTGCAATTTCGTGCGGGTTTCTTGATTTATCTCAAGGGGGGTGAATCTGGGAGACGCCCCAATGTGACGTCTCTACTATTCGGTGTGAGGGGATCTGGGAGACGCCCCGGTGTGACGTCTCTACTATTCGGCGTGGGGGGATCTGGGAGACGCCCCGGTGTGACGTCTCTACTATTCGGCGTGGGGGGATCTGGGAGACGCCCCGGTGTGACGTCTCTACTATTCGGCGTGGGGGAAAGAAAAAAGACGTCACGATGTGACGTCTCTACGATTAGGGGTGGGATTGGTTTAATTGTTTTCCGGACGGAGTTTGCGGACAGTCTCACCAGCGCGCCACATCTCCATATTGCGCATAGCCTCCAGTTCCTTCTCCAATCCGGCGCGGTAGTCGGGCTTGGAGTTGGAGTCGATAGAGATCTGAGCCTCGTTTCCAGTCTGCACAGAGAGATAGAGCCACTCCATGACCGGTTTGATGGCATCACGGAATCTCGGAGCCCAGTCGAGGGCACCACGCTGAGCCGTGGTGGAGCAGTTGGCGTACATCCAGTCCATACCCTTCTCGCCGAAGAGCGGGCCAAGGCTCTGAGTCAGTTCCTCTACCGTCTCATTGAAAGCCTCCGAGGGAGAGTGTCCATGCTCGCGGAGCACCTCATACTGAGCCTCGAGCAGTCCCTCGATAGCGCCCATGAGCGATCCGCGCTCACCCGTAAGGTCGGAAGTGGCCTCACGCTGGAAAGTTGTTTTGAAGAGATAGCCAGCACCGATACCGATGCCGAAGGCGATGGTACGCTCCTCAGCCTTTCCGGTAGCGTCCTGATAGACAGCGTACGAGCAGTTGAGTCCGCGTCCCTCGAGGAACATCGTGCGCAGAGAGGTGCCAGAGCCCTTAGGAGCCACCATGATCACGTCGACATCCTCTGGAGGCACCACATTTGTACGGTCGTTCCAGTTGATGGCGAAGCCATGCGAGTAATACAGAGCCTTTCCTGCGGTGAGATAGGGTTTGATCCGCGGCCAAACCTGTATCTGTCCGGCATCGGAGAGAAGCATGCAGACGATCGTGCCTTTCTCGGCAGCCTCTTCGATCGAGAAGAGCGTCTTGCCGGGCACCCATCCGTCGGCCACAGCCTTGTCGTAGGTTTTGCCCTCACGCTGCCCCACGATGACATTGAAGCCATTGTCGCGCAGGTTGCAAGCCTGTCCAGGCCCCTGGATACCATAGCCGATCACAGCGATGGTCTCGTTTTTCAATACCTCACGTGCTTTCTCCAAAGAGAACTCCTTGCTGGTGACCACAGTCTCGATGACGCCACCAAAATTCATTTCAGCCATATTGATTCGTTTTTATGCGCCCCCGAGCGGGGCCGCTGTTGCACATTATTATAGTCTTCTGATGATGCTTAACATTAAGCGGCGACAAAATTACGAATTAAAAGCGTAACCGCCAAATGAAGTTTCAATCTTTTACGAAATTGACCAAACTTCTGCATATTTCCACTTCCTCGCCGGTCGCAGGATCCCATTTCGCCATTTTCACGGTGCACGTCAGACCGTCATCGGCCCACTCACGGTAGAGGCGTATGGTATCACCGCAATGCGCCTCGGCCACATAAGCGATTTCCACGCGGTGTATGGCATGCTCCGCATACCAGTCGATGGAGAAGAGGTCAAGCACATGCTCGATATACTTCACGCTGTTGAAATGGCCATTGATGTCGACATCATTGTATTTGGCCACGATGGTGCCCACCAGTTCTGCATCCTCAGGCACATTGACCCTTGAACTCTTGGCAATCGGACAAGGTTTTCCCTTCTCGACATAGTTGAGCAGCGCACCCTCGTTGATGTCGAGGAGATTGGCCGGCTGCCGCGTATCGGTGTCGATCATAGCCCAGATCGAACGTCCATAGCCATAGATTTTGCCAGTCTCGACATCCTGCACCTGGAAATTACGGTTGGTGAAAAACCTCATGGCACTCTCCACCCACGTCTCCACCTGGAAACGCGCATACATGGGAGGCATCTCCTCCATTTCGATCGCAAGACGCGAGAGCACCCACGTCTTATGGATGCTGTTGAGATAAGACATGCCGAATCCCCGGTGCTGTGAGTGGAAATCGGCCGCATTGAGCAGATGATTGCCCAAATGCCCCATGAAGAGCCGTTTGGAGAAATCGCAGTGAAACGGTTCGGCCATGAACTCATAGCACCCCACTTTATCTTTTTCCATCCTGATAGTTTTTTTTCTGTTCTTCGAGAAACGCGCTCACCTCCTCCTCTGTGCTGCGCGTGATGGCGATACGCCCGCTCCGCGTATACTGCAAGACGCAGCCGAACTCATTCAACTCACGGAAGAGCGACACGATCTGCTCAGTCATGCCACTTTTCATCACCGCCACGTAGGTGGGGTTGACCTCGGTAATCCTCGCCTCGAAACGGCGGATAATGCGTGAGATCTCAGGATTGTCGAGCACCGCCTGTGTCGACAGCTTATACAGTCCGGCCTCACGGATGAAAAGTTGGTCGTCGGTATAGAACTTGGCCTTGACCACATCGATTTTCTTCTCGATCTGTTTGGTGATTTTCTCTATCTGGTCGGGGTCGCTCCACGCCGTGATCGTGTATTTATGCACGCCCTCGATGCTGGAAGCCGAGACATTGAGGCTCTCGATATTCACTTGGCGGCGGGTGAACACCGCAGTGATCTGATTGAGGATACCCGCGATATTCTCGGAATAAACCAGCAATGTATATAGTTTCTTTTCCATCTTTTTCAACAATCTATGTCGAGCAACATCTCATCAACACTCATACCCGGAGGAGTCATCGGAAGCACATTGTCCTCTTCGCGGATGACGCACTCGAGCAGGAAAGGTCCATCGGTGTGGAGCATCTCGGCGATCGCCTCAGCCAGACACGCACGGTCGGCGACGCGCCGGTATGCGATGCCGTAAGCCGAGCAGATCTCCCCATAGCGGGGGTTGAGCATACGGGTGAACGACTTGCGTCGATTGAAGAACATATCCTGCCACTGGCGCACATTGCCCAGGTAGTTGTTGTTGAGCAACACCATCTTCACCGGAGTCTGCTGTTCCATGATCGTGCCAAACTCCTGGATGCTCATCTGCAAGCCGCCATCGCCGGTGAACAAGCACACCGTGCGCTCCGGAGCGCCAAAGGCAGCACCGATAGCAGCAGGCACGCCAAAGCCCATCGTACCCAGTCCGCCACTGCTCACCACCGAGCGGTGGTGCCTGTATTTGAAATAGCGGCAAGCGAACATCTGATTCTGCCCCACATCCGTCACAAGCACAGCCTCTCCATGGGTGGCCTCAGCCACAGCGTTCACCACCTCGCCCATGAGCAAAGGTCCCTCTGCGGGATGGATAGCAGGAAGGATGACACGGTCCTCCTCTTTCTTCATCAGTTCGACGAAGCTCTCCCGCCACTCCCTGTGGTCACCCTTCCGGATCAGGCGGGTGATGGCAGGCAGGGTCGTCTTGCAGTCGCCGATCACCGCCACGTCGGTCTTCACGTTCTTGTCGATCTCCGCTTTGTCGATGTCGAGATGGATCACCTTGGCCTGCCGCGCATAAGTAGCGGTGTTGCCCGTCACGCGGTCGCTGAACCGCATACCGATGGCGATAAGCACGTCGCATTCCTGTTCCTTGACATTCGGAGCATAGTTGCCATGCATGCCCAGCATACCGACATTGAGCGGATGGTCGGAAGAGAGAGCCGAGAGTCCGAGCATGGTGCGGCCCGCAGGGATATCAGCTTTCTCCAGAAACTCCAGCAACTCCTCCTGCGCATTTCCTAATTCCACGCCCTGACCGACGAGAGCCAGAGGCCGCTTGGCCTGGTTGATCAACTCAGCGGCACGGCGCACGCAGTCGTCGTCGATCTTGGGATAAGGCACATAGCTGCGCACGAAATCGACATGGCAGGGTTTCCATTCCGTCTTCTGCGTCTGCGCGTTCTTGAGGAAATCGATCACCACCGGTCCCGGGCGGCCGCTTCTGGCGATATAGAAAGCCCGGCTGATGGCCCAGGCCACATCCTCTGGCCGGCGGATCTGATAGCTCCATTTGGAGATGGGCTGCGACACGCCGACGAGATCGACCTCCTGGAAGGCGTCGGTACCGAGACCGGTCACACCCACCTGTCCGGCGATCACCACGATCGGTGTGGAATCCATCAAGGCATCCGCCACCCCCGTGAGGGTGTTGGTGGCCCCTGGTCCGCTGGTCACGAGGCAAACGCCCACCTCGCCATTGACACGGGCGTAGCCCTCAGCGGCATGCACAGCCGCCTGCTCATGGCGCACGAGGATATGTTTGAACGCCTCATTCTCACCTCTGGTATAGTCGTAGAGCGCGTCATAGACAGGCATGATGGCCCCTCCGGGATATCCGAAGATCATCTTCACGCCCTCATCACGCAAGGCCCTCATCAGCGCCTCCGCTCCGGTAATCATCTCATTCATATCGTCAGTGTTAATCCTCTATGACTCTCACGCCGCCCTTGTCGGCCGAACTCACACTCTGGGCATAGGCTTTCAGTGCCCGGCTCACCACCCGCTGACGGGTGAGAGGCCGCGGGCTGCGGGCCTCCAGTTCCTCGTCGCTCAGATCGACACGGATCGATCGGTTGGGGATATCGATCTCGATGATGTCGCCATCCACGATTTTCCCGATATTACCGCCCGAGGCAGCCTCTGGAGAGATATGTCCGATGCTCAGTCCAGACGTGCCGCCCGAGAAGCGGCCATCGGTGATCAGCGCACACTCCTTGCCGAGGTGCATGCTCTTGATATACGAGGTGGGATAGAGCATCTCCTGCATGCCAGGACCGCCTTTCGGTCCCTCATGTGTGATCACGACGCAGTCGCCGCTTTTCACCTCACCGCCGAGGATGCCGTCGCAAGCGGCCTCCTGAGAGTCGAACACCTTAGCCGGTCCGCGGAAGGTCCACAGTTCGGGGTCCACTCCTGCCGTCTTGACCACGCACCCATCCTTGGCGATATTGCCGAACAGCACGGCCAGTCCGCCATCGCGGGTATAGGCGTGCTCGATGTCGCGGATGCAGCCTTCGGCGCGGTCGGTGTCGAGCTGGGGCCACTCTGCGCTCTGCGATCCCATCTGGGTAGAGAATCTCCCGCCCGGAGCGCTTTTATAGATACGCAGTGCCTCATCGTCTATGTCCTCCCCTGAGGTGATGTCGTATTTGCTGATAGCATCTGCAAGGCTCAGTCCGTCGACCCTCATCACACTGCCATCGACCAGTCCTGCCTTGGCCAACTCGCCCAAGATACCGAGGATGCCCCCTGCCCTTCCGCACTCCTGCACGCTGTAGCGCTGCGTGTTGGGCGACAACTTGCACAAGCAAGGCACCCGGCGGCTCAGGGCATCGATGTCACGCATCTGGAAATCCACCCCGGCCTCCTGCGCCACGGCCAACAGGTGAAGCACCGTATTGGTGGATCCGCCCATGGCGATATCGAGCGCCATGGCATTGAGGAAAGCCTGCCGGGAGGCGATGCTGCGAGGCAGCACGCTCTCGTCACCGTCGCGGTAATACTGATAGGCATTGTCCACGATCAGTCTTGCGGCATCCTGGAAGAGTCTGACGCGGTTGGCATGCGTGGCCACGATGGTGCCATTGCCAGGCAGCGACAGTCCGATAGCCTCAGTCAGAGAGTTCATCGAGTTGGCAGTGAACATGCCCGAGCAGCTTCCGCATCCCGGACAGGCGCAACCCTCGAGTTCCTGCACGTCGGCATCGCTCACTGTCGGGTCGGCCCCTTTCACCATAGCCGTGATGAGGTCGGCATTCTCACCCCGCCATCGGCCAGCCTCCATCGGACCGCCGCTGACGAACACAGCAGGAATATTGAGCCTCATGGCAGCCATCAGCATACCCGGAGTCACCTTGTCGCAGTTGGATATACAGATCATGGCGTCGGCCTTATGGGCATTGACCATATACTCCACGGAGTCGGCGATAATGTCGCGCGAGGGCAGTGAGTAGAGCATGCCGTCGTGCCCCATGGCGATGCCGTCGTCGATGGCGATGGTATTGAACTCCGCAGCGTAGCATCCAAGGGCCTCCACTTCCTTTTTGACGATCTGTCCGATCTCATGCAGGTGGGTATGCCCCGGCACAAACTGGGTGAACGAATTGACCACGGCGATGATAGGCCGGCCGAACTGCTCATGCTTCATGCCCGCGGCCACCCATAGAGCCCTTGCTCCAGCCATCTTGCGCCCCTCGGTGCAGACAGCACTTCTCAACTGATGTTTCCACTCCATAATGCTTGCTTTATTCTTCTTACCTTGAGATTATGCCCTTTTGACATCCCCGAAGGTAGTATGCAGAAAGGCACAATATTTTGCAAAGGTAGTCAGTTTTTGCGTAACGACCAATAAATAATCGAGAAAAACCAACCTATTCTTTTGAGTTTTTCGTGCATTTTGCTTAATTTTGCAGACCAAATTCATTAGCTACATGTTCATCATCCAATCACTGCAGACATTCGGGGAATACCTCCTGCTCATGGGAAGGACGTTTTCGCGTCCTGAGCGCATGAGGATGTTTCTCAAGAAATACGTGAAAGAGATGTCAGCCCTGGGTGTCGACTCCATCGGCATTGTGCTCCTCATCTCCTTCTTCATCGGAGCGGTGATCTGCATCCAGATGAAACTCAACATCCAGAGTCCCTGGATGCCGAAATTCGTAACGGGCTATACCACCCGTGAGATCATGCTGCTGGAGTTCTCCTCCTCCATCATGTGTCTTATCCTGGCAGGCAAGGTGGGATCGAACATCGCCTCCGAACTGGGCACTATGCGCGTCACGCAGCAAATCGATGCCCTTGAGATCATGGGAGTCAACTCTGCCAGTTACCTTATTCTGCCCAAGATCGCCGGCATGATCACCATCATGCCATTCCTTGTGATCTTCAGTGCCGCCACCGGCATTCTCGGAGCCTATGCCACAGCCTATATCGGTCATGTGCTCAGTCCCGAGGACCTCACGGTAGGTCTGCAGCACGACTTCAATGCCTGGTTTGTGTGGATGAGCATCATCAAGAGTCTCTTCTTCGCCTTCATCATCTCCAGTGTGTCGTCATACTACGGCTACTGTGTGAAAGGCGGATCAGTGGAAGTGGGAAAGGCCAGCACCGATGCCGTGGTGTCGAGCAGCGTGCTGATTCTCTTCTCCGATGTCTTCCTCACCCAGCTGCTGTCATAACCAGCAGAAGGCCCTACCCCATCAAATCCTGCAAAAATGATAGAAATCAAGCATCTATACAAATCGTTTGAGGACAAGGAAGTGCTGCACGACATCAGCGCCGTCTTCGAAGACGGGAAGACAAACCTGATCATCGGCCAGAGCGGATCGGGGAAGACCGTGCTGATGAAAAACCTCGTGGGCCTGCTTGACCCCACCCGTGGTCAGGTGTTGTATGACGGCCGTGATTTCGTGGCCATGAGCAAGCGCGAGAGAATCATGCTCCGCCGCGAGATGGGCATGATCTTCCAGAGTGCGGCCCTCTTCGACTCCTTATCCGTGCTTGAGAACGTGATGTTCCCCCTCGACATGTTCTCCGAGAAGACCTACCGCGACCGTGTCAAGCGCGCCCGTGAGTGTCTCGACCGTGTCAATCTGGTAGAGGCTCAGGACAAATACCCCTCCGAGATCTCAGGAGGCATGCAGAAACGTGTGGCCATCGCCAGGGCCATCGCCCTCAACCCCAAATATCTCTTCTGCGACGAGCCCAACTCCGGCCTCGACCCAAAGACCTCTCTCGTCATCGACGACCTGCTGAGCAGCATCACCAAGGAGTTTCATATCACCACGATCATCAACACCCACGACATGAACTCCGTGATGGGTATCGGCGAGAACATCATTTTCATCTATCAAGGACACAAGGACTGGCAAGGAGAGAGCAGCCAGATCATGGAATCCACCAACAAGCGGCTCACCGACTTCATCTTTGCCAGCGACCTGCTGAAAGAGATGCGCAGCGTGGTCAATGAGCAGCATCACAAACCCTGAGAACTCTGCTGGAGGCGTAACGAACCAGCAAACCACAGCTATTGTATCACCCAAACCTTATCAACCGATGAAAAAAACAATCATTCTGACCTTTGCGCTTATCGCAGCACTTGCTACCCAAGCACAAAACGATTTCTTTGCTTACATCGTGGACGACACCCCAACCAACGTGCGTAATGCCCCCAACGGGAAAGTGGTGCAAAAACTTTCCACTGAGGAGTGCTATGTCGTCGAACTGATCAGTGCGAAAAACAAATGGTGGAAAATCGACCCTGTCGTGATAACCGAAGGCGACAATCCCCGGGAATTCTCTTTGAAAGGCTCGAAAACAGGATACTGGATCCATTCTTCTGTGCTCCAATTCACTGTCGCCGGCGACCCCGAGGGATGTCTCCGGACAGCACCCAACTGGAAATCCAAAGCCGTAAGGATATCACCAAGCACGGAAATGTCTTTCCATCCACTGGAATGCAGCGGACAATGGATCAAGGTAGTGACCACCGATGGAAGGCACACGGGATGGATGCACAACAGCAAGATCTGCTTCAATCCCCTCACCACCTGTCCGTAACCATCGGCCGGAGCACTCAGCGCATATACCAGATGCCGTCGCGCTCCACCATGGGGACGACGACCTGCTCATCGGTACTATCGGCAAAAGCAAGCAGCAAAAAGACATTCGCAGCATGGGCATCCTCATCGACCACGGCATTGACGATGCTGATCTCATGGATGCCCTCATGACGCTCCTTCTGCTGATGGACAAACATCTTGGCATTGGCGACCAACCGGGCGTCGTAGTCAGCACCACCCTGCAACCGATGGTCGATACCTGCCACGAAATCCTCATAACGGCCATCCAGCAGATAACTGTAATAGAGTTGTGCCGTGGTGGCCACAACTTCCTCCGACGACACTTTGTCGCCACAAGAGGATAGCATCATGGCCATCACGGCACAGAAAATGCAACGGTAACGCTTCATCGCACTCATTTCTGGCGGATGAAGACATGGATGGGACAGCCCGTCATCTGCCAGTTCTCGCGGATCTTGTTCTCCAGGAAACGACGATAGGGTTCCTTGACATACTGCGGCAGGTTGGCATAGAACACAAAGGTGGGTATCTGTGTGTCGGGGGCCTGCATGCAATACTTGATCTTGATGTATTTTCCCTTGACCGAAGGAGGCGGGAAAGCCTCGATGAGCGGCAGCATCACCTCATTGAGTTTTGACGTGCCCACCTTGGCCTTGCGGTTGATGTAAACCTGCTTGGCCGTTTCCAGCACCTTGAAGATGCGCTGCTTGGTGAGGGCGGAGGCGAAAATGATGGGGAAATCGGTGAAGGGTGCCATGCGCGAGCGGATGGCCTCCTCGAAGGTCTTGATGACCACATTGTCCTTGTTCTCCACCAGGTCCCATTTGTTGACCACCACGACCAGCGACTTGTAGTTTTTCTGGATGAGCTGGAAGATATTCATATCCTGAGCCTCAATGCCACGGGTGGCATCGATCATCAGGATGCACACATCGGAATTCTCGATGGCGCGGATACTCCTCATCACGGAATAGAACTCAAGGTCCTCGGTGACCTTGTTCTTGCGGCGGATACCAGCCGTATCGACCAGATAGAAATCGAAGCCGAACTTATCGTAACGGGTGTAGATACTGTCGCGTGTCGTTCCGGCGATATCGGTGACGATATGACGATCCTCGCCGATGAAGGCGTTGATCAGACTGCTCTTGCCGGCATTCGGGCGCCCCACAACAGCGAAGCGCGGGATTCCCTCCTCGATGGTCTCCGCAGTGGGCGACTTGAGGTTGTCGATGACCATGTCGAGCAAGTCGCCGGTGCCGCTTCCTGTAGCCGCACTGATACATACAGGGTCGCCAAGGCCCAACTTGTAGAACTCGGCAGCCTCGTAATACTGATCGAAATTGTCGGCCTTGTTGACCACCAGCAACACAGGGAGCTTGGCCCGTCTGAGAATCAGCGCCACGTCTTCATCCCAGTCGGTGAGGCCCGTGGTGATATCGACGAGGAAGAGCACGAGGTCGGCCTCCTCGGTGGCGACGATCACCTGCTTGCGGATCTCCTCCTCGAAGATGTCGTCGGACTTGACGACCCATCCGCCGGTATCGACGACGGAGAACTCCCGTCCGTTCCACTCACACTTGCCATACTGGCGGTCGCGGGTGGTGCCGGCCTCCGGACTGACGATGGCCTTGCGCGACTTGGTGAGACGGTTGAAAAGGGTGGACTTCCCCACATTGGGTCGTCCTACTATTGCTACTAATGCCATAATGATTCTGATGATGTCTTATTCGGGGTTATAGCCAAAACTGTCGAGTTCGCGCTTCGAACTTCTCCAGTCCTTATCGACCTTGACGAAGGTCTCCAAGAAGATGCGCTTGCCGAAGAACTTCTCCAAGGCCTTGCGTGCCTCGGAACTCACCTTCTTGAGCGCATAGCCCTGATGTCCGATGATGATGCCTTTCTGCGACTCTCGCTCGACATAGATGACAGCACTGATACGGATGATTTTCTCCTCTTCCTTGAACTGCTCCACACGCACCTCCACGGCATAGGGTATCTCCTTGTCGTAGTAGAGCAGGATCTTCTCACGGATGATCTCGCTCACGAAGAAACGGGCAGGTTTGTCGGTGAGCTGGTCCTTGTCGAAATAAGGCGGACAGTCGGGCAGCAATTCGCCGATACGCTTGAGGAGCACGTCGGCGCCAAACTTATTAAGGGCGGAAATGGGAAGGATCTCCGCATCAGGCAAGAGGGCGTGCCACCGTTCGACGACGGCCACGAGCCCCTTCTGGTCGGTGAGGTCAATCTTGTTGATAAGCAACAATACCGGAATGGTGAGTTTACGCACTTTCTCGAGAAAGTCCATGTTTTTCTCAGGGTTCTCCACCACGTCGGTGACATAGAGCAACACGTCGGCATCGGCCAGGGCCGACACCGAGAAGGCGAGCATCGACTCCTGCAACTTGTAGTTGGGCTTCAGCACGCCGGGCGTGTCGGAGAATACGATCTGCATCTCATCGGTGTTGACGATGCCCATGATGCGGTGGCGAGTGGTCTGCGCCTTGAATGTGGCGATGGAGATGCGCTCGCCGACGAGTTGGTTCATCAGCGTGCTCTTGCCTACGTTGGGATTACCCACGATATTCACGAATCCTGCCTTGTGTTTCATGACCGTATGTTGTTTTTAGACCAAAAAAACGCATCTTTGCTTGGAAGGATGCGTTTGGTTATCTGATGCGTCAGGTTCATTTCTTAGGTGCGGCGTGAGCCGAGCCGTCGTACGCCCATTTCAGGTAAGACGCACCATGAACGAAACCTGCGCCAAATGCCGTGAGGATGATGTTATCTCCCCTGTGCAAGCGGTTCTCATACTCCCAAAGAGCCAGCGGGATGGTGGCAGCACTGGTATTGCCGAAATGCTCGATGTTGACCATCACCTGGTCCAAGGGCAGTTCGAGACGCTTGGCCACGGCCTCGATGATACGCATGTTGGCCTGATGAGGGACGACCCATGTGATGTTGTCCTTGCTCAGTCCGTTGCGCTCAGCGATGAGCGCGCAGTCGTCGCTCATGTTGGTCACCGCATAGCGGAACACCGTGCGCCCCTCCTGATAGAGGTAGTGCAAGCGGTGGTCGACGGTGAAATGAGACGGCGGGCAGACCGAGCCACCGGCTTTCATGTGAAGGAAGGGCAGTCCCTTGCCGTCGGTGCGGAAATAGGAGTCGATATATCCCATCTCCTCATCCTCGGTGGCCTCTACCAAGACAGCGCCGGCACCGTCGCCGAAGAGCGGACAGGTGGCGCGGTCGGTGTAGTCGACCATCGACGACATCTTATCAGCTCCCACCACGAGAATCCTCTTATAGCGTCCGCTCTCGATGAGGCAGGACGCATTGTCGAGCGCATAGAGGAACCCGCAGCAAGCGCCCCAGAAATCGAAGGCGAAAGCATTCTTGAGTCCCAACTTGCCCAGGACGATGGATGCTGTGGAGGGGAACTGGTAGTCGGCAGTAGAGGTGGCCAGGATCAAAGCATCGATGGAGTCGGGATCGACCCCCGTCTTCTTTACCACCATCTTGGCGGCTTTGCGGGCCATGTAGGAAGTGCCAAGCCCCTCTTCGGAAAGGATGCGGCGCTCCTTGATGCCCACACGAGACATAATCCACTCGTCATTGGTCTCCACCATCCTCGACAGTGCCTCATTGTTGAGCACATAGTCGGGAACGTAGCCACCAACCCCAGTGATTATCGCTCTGATTTTGCCCATTACTCGACGGTTTCCTTCTCAATAGCGACTTTGCCTCTGTAGTATCCACATGCCGAGCAGACGGTGTGATACACATAGTAAGCGCCACAATTCGGGCAGAGAGCCAATGTGGGTGCTATTGCCTTATCATGAGTTCTTCTCTTGAGTGTACGAGTCTTTGACTGTCTTCTTTTAGGATGTGCCATTTTGTGTGATTATTTGATTGTTGATTTTAATTTTTCAAGTTCGCTCCACCGAGGGTCAATGCTGTCCTCTGCGGTTTCGTTGTGCTGTACGGCGGAGAGCTGCGCGAGTTTCTCGAGCATGGCGGGGTTGCACTCACCCTCCTCATGCACGTGCTTGGTGGGTATGGCGAGCACGATGAACTCATAGATGAGCCAAGCCACATCGACGATGCCCTCATCGGCCGGCACGACGATGTCGTCGCCATTCTCCTCAAGCACGTCGCCGAATCTCACCACCACCTTGTTGTCGGTGATGACCTGCTGACTCATATCGTCGAGACACACGTCACAGGTCACTGTCGCTGTCCCTTCGGTGTGGAAGAGCAACTCGAACACGCCAGCTGTCTTCCTCACTTCCAGCGAAGTGGTCAGGCTCCCGCCCTTCACCTCCGTAGCGCCAATGGCCTGGAAATAGTCATCGTCGAGTCCAAAGTCAAAAGAGGTCTTTTCACTCTTCAGGCCCTTCAGATCGATCTTAAATCTTTCTAAATTACCCATTTGGGCTGCAAAGTTACAAATTTTATTTTGAATTGGCTAAACAAATCATGAAAAATTCTACAACTTCAACTCAATTCTGAAGGTTGTGCCCTTACCCAGTTCAGAGTTTTTCACGAAAATCCTGCCTTTGTGGTATTCCTCGACGATACGCTTGGCCAGCGAGAGGCCAAGTCCCCACCCTCTTTTCTTGGTGGTGAACCCAGGGGTGAACACATTGCGGATATCTTTCTTGCGGATGCCTTTCCCGGTGTCCGCCACCTCGACAATGGCTTTGCCAGCCTCTTCCCTGACCAGGAGAGTGATTCTCCCCTCCCCTTCCATGGCGTCGACAGCATTCTTGCAGAGGTTTTCAATCACCCACTCGAAGAGTTGGCCATTGATTCTGGCGATGACATCCTCCCTGGGGAAGTCGCTGACCATCTGCACCTTGGCCGACGTGCGCCGGTTCATATAGTCGACGACATGTGTCATCACCTCGATGAGACTACTCGGCACGAGTTCGGGCAGGGAGCCGATTTTGGAGAAACGGTCGGCGATGAGCTGGAGCCGTTTCACATCTTTATCCATCTCAGGGAGCAGGTCGTCGTCGGGGTAGTTTTCCTTGAGGATCTCGGTCCAGGCCATCAGGCTGGAGATGGGTGTGCCGAGCTGGTGTGCTGTCTCCTTGGACAATCCCACCCACACCTTATTTTGCTCCGCACGCTTGGAGGTGAGCAAGGCAAAGATGGCAATCACCACGAACACCATGACGATGCCCAACTGGATGTAAGGCCATGAGGAGAGGCGCTTGATCATCACCGAGTCGTCGTAGCACACATTGATGAAGTCGCCCTTCCCCTCCTCGTCGAGAAAGATCTGGATGGCATTGCCGGCGGCGAGCATCTTCTGCCCCATGAGGCTTGCATTGCGCAGGCTGTCCTCATAGTCGAGGCCTTCCAAATGGATATTTCGGAAGGTGGTGGCTTGGCCGTTCTTGTCGAGCACGATGACAGGGATGGTGTTGTTCTCGTCGATGACCTTGAGCACGAGATTGAGGTCGGTGTTCTCGTCGGCCATGCTGAAAGAGCGCATGGCCTCGGCCCACACCTCCATCTTGTGTCGCTCCTCGATCGACAAGTCGCGCACCAGGTATTGTGAGATAAAGAGTGAGGCGACGGCTATGAGCACAGCCGCCACCACGAGAATGATCTTTACCTGTCGGATTCTGTCAGTCCACTGCATGTAAGAATATAACGCATGAAGTGGTCAATTTATTATCCGAAGAAGAAATAGCTGATGAAGACAGCAGCTATCATGCCAGCGATATCGGCCGTCAGTCCGCATTTCACCGCATACCTGTATTTCTTGATCCCCACACTTCCGAAATAGACGGCGAGGATATAGAATGTGGTGTCGGTGCATCCCTGGAGGACGCTGGAAAGATGGCCTATGAAGGAATCCGGACCGAAATGGGAGAAGTTCTCGAGCATCATGCCACGTGCGCCAGGACCACTGAGCGGTTTCATCAGCGCCACGGGGAGAGCCCCCACGAAATCGGAGTTGAGTCCGATGGCCTCGACACCCGCCTCCACATAGTGCTGGAGCATCTGCAAGCCTCCCGATGCCCTGAAAATTCCCACAGCCACGAGAATGGCCACAACATAGGGAATGAGGCTGACCGCCACGTCGAATCCCCCCTTGGCACCCTCAATGAAGGAGTTGTAGACATTGATTTTCTTTCGCCATCCCGAATAGATGAAAAGCATGATGGCACCGAGGATCATCAGACTGGTCAGCACGCGGCAGAAATTCTGCATCTGCTCGTTGTCCATGCCCAGGATCAGGGTGAAGAGTCCTGCCACGAAGGCACCGATCACGGCGAACATCAAGAGGATATAGCGGTTGAAGAGATTGATGCGCTGGTAGATGGAGCACACGATGAGTCCGACGATTGTGGAGCACATCGACGTGAGAAGCAGGGGCAGGAAGACATCCGTGGGATCGGCGGCGCCCGCTTTGGCCCGGTATGCCATGATAGAGACCGGGATGATGGTGACTCCCGACGTATTGAGCGTGAGGAACATGATCATCGAGTTGCTGGCCGTGTCTTTCTGCGTATTGATGCTCTGCAACTGCTGCATGGCCTTCAGTCCCATGGGCGTGGCGGCGTTGTCAAGTCCCAGCATATTGGCTGAGATATTCATGAAAATAGCTCCGAGGGCAGGATGCCCTTTGGGAATCTGTGGGAAGAGGCGGGTGAGCACCGGACTGAGGAAAGAGGCCAACCGGTTGATCAGGCCGCTGTCCTCTCCGATTTTCAGGATACCCATCCATAGCGTGAGCGTGCCGGCCAGCCCAAGGCACATCTCGAAGCCGTCCTTCGACATGGTGAACGTGGAGTCCATCATGGCCGGCAGTGCCTCGGCATCGCCCAAGAGGAGCTTGATGATGCCCACGATGAAACCCAGCGCGAAAAGTGCGATCCAGATATAATTCAGAGCCATCGACGCTTATTTTCTGCTGGTCCTCTGCTGTTTGCTCACACGTCCCTGCTCAGCCTTGGCAGCCTGTATCTGCTCGTTGGTCAAGGTCTTTCCGGGATCAAGATGACGCTTGCGCTGGATTTTCTGCTTGGTCATGGCATGGATCTCGAAGGGCAGATCGTCGGCCTTCTCCGACTTGATGACCACCTTCATGCCGATGAAAGCGTAGTTCTTGCGCAGGTTGATGATATCAGCGTCTCTCAGGCGGATGCAACCCTCGCTGGCCCTGCCAGGCACACTTTCCTCGTTGTTGGTGCTGCCATGGATGCCGATGCCCGAGTGGCCCGGTGTGACCAGACGGAGGAAATAGTCGCCGTAGGCCTTGATATTCCCTCTGCCGTCGCCGAAGTCATGATGCCATGACGCAGCATCGGCGAGTTGCGAGATCTTGAAAGGATTGCCCATCGTACTGTTCGGGGTCTTCATATCGCCCTTGCGCTCCTTGTTACCTTTCTTGAGTCCGAAGCAGCAGTCGTAGCGCGCCAGCATGACGGTGTCATTGCCCTGTGCCTCATAGACATAGAGATAATAGTCCTTCTTCGACATGACGATGAAGCAGTTTTCGCGTCGCTTCATCAGTTCAGGACGGCTGATGCTCTCGTCCTTATCGATGCGCACGGCCCTCTTGCCAAAATCCATCACGACGTGCTCATAGATGTCATCGCCGGAGAAAGGCAGTGTTTTCTCCTTGGCCTGAGCATTATCACGCCCCACCAGGAAACCAGCCGTGTCAACAAACTCCTTCGACGGTTCCACGGCGGCACCGTCATTACCCGAGGAGGAGCCCATGCAAGCGATCAGCGCCAGGGATGCTCCAAAACTAATCAAACTGTTCAAGGTCTTTAAATATTGCATTGTTAGAAAAATCGAAGTGAGGCTGCTATTCCACAAGATAGCTGTACTGCTTGGAGATATAATAGTGCTTGTCGAGGTAGACGACATGATACCAGTCGCCTTTCTCGCCGATACACTCCAGTTGGGTGCCTTTTTTCACCGAACGAGTGGCCCCCTTCTCATCCTTGAGATAATTCGCTTTCAGGCTCGGTCCGAAGCGCAGTCGAACCCCCTCGCCGTTGACGACCACCCGTTGCTTTTTCTTAGGATTGTAAGTCACTTTCCGGGGTGTAGCCTCCCCCTCCTCCGATTGCTCGGCAAAGGCAGTGGTGTCATTGGCCGTGGAATCGGCCGGCACCGACTCGGCAGTTTTGTCAGAAGTGTAATGGTAGATACCACCTACGATCAGTAGCAGTGCGAGAACAGCGATGATAAAGAACAAGAGTTTACGGTCATTGGCCGCTTTGGGTGGCCGGTTGATGAGGTCTTCATCCGCATTCTGTATGGATTCTTCGGCTGGGGCATCGTCCTCCAGCACGTCTTTTTGCTGAAAAATCTTGATAGACCTGCCGCAATAAGGGCAGAGATTGGCGTCGTATGGGATTTGTCTCCCACAATGCTGACATTTGATCATTCTCTTATCTCATTTTATATAGGAAGAACAAAGGTAAGGCTATTTTTTGAAATAAAGAGCCGAAGGGTTGCAAAAAGATGTTAACGGAGATGGGGACAATGGTAGAAGCGAGGGTGTGGATTCAGCTACAGGCAACAAAAATTCCGGGGCTGTCATCCGTTGAGGAGACAGCCCCGGAGGCTTT
>CAMNIN010000059.1 GCA_946540735.1 uncultured Prevotellaceae bacterium
CTTGTGAGAATCGGTATTTGGACGTGGTCGCACCCTGCAAAATGAGCTATTGGTCGCATATTTATTCACGATCGACTTGAAATTAGATATCAGGTAAGAGAGCTTACCACATTGGAAAGCGGTTCCCCGCATTTTAGTACTATATGTAGAGACGTCACATTGGGGCGTCTCCCGATCACAGTTTGATAAATCATTGTCATTAGCTGTAGAGACGTCACATTGGGGCGTCTCCCGATCACAGTTTGATAAATCATTGTCATTAGCTGTAGAGACGTCACATTGGGGCGTCTCCCGATCACAGTATGATAAATCATTGTTATTAGTTGTAGAGACGTCACATTGGGGCGTCTCCCGATCACAGTTTGATAAATCATTGTTATTAGTTGTAGAGACGTCACATTGGGGCGTCTCTCCTTTGAGTTGTGAATCAGAAGCAATTGCAATGATTAGATGAATATGGTTGGGCATAACCGTGGAATAAGGAACGGTGACATTCGGGTGTAGTTCTTCGATTTGTTGGATACAATATTTTGTATATTTGCCCATTTCCGTGAGATACATCTCATCGGCAACTATTTCCCCAAAATAATGTTTTTTCCCTGTCGTGCAAATTGTGACAAAGTACAAACCTTCATTGTAATTGCACCAAGAGGCACGGGCTGTCTTTATACGGTATTTGCCTTCGTACAATTCATTGTTTTCTTGTCTTGCCTGAGGTTTCATTTTAAAATGATTGTGTGTTTGGAAGACGCCCCAGTGTGACGTCTCTACATTTTCTGGTGTGTGTTTGGGAGACGCCCCAGTGTGACGTCTCTACATTATCTGGTGTGTGTATGGGAGACGCCCCAGTGTGACGTCTCTACATTTTCTGGTGTGTGTTTGGTAGACGCCCCAGTGTGACGTCTCTACATTTTCTGGTGTGTGTTTGGGAGACGCCCCAGTGTGACGTCTCTACATTTTCTGGTGTGTGTTTGGGAGACGCCCCAGTGTGACGTCTCTACATTTTCTGGTGTGTGTTTTGGAGACGCCCCATTGTGACGTCTCTACATTTTGGGGATGATTAAATGGATTTCAGGCTTTCCAGACGGGCGATGTATTTGCCCAGGATGTCGAATTCGAGGTTGACAGTGGTACCGACCTCGATGTCGCAGAAATTGGTGTTTTCCATGGTGTAGGGGATGATTGCCACTTGGAAAGTACGTTCCGTGGGATTACATACGGTCAGCGAAACGCCGTTGACAGTGACGCTGCCCTTGTCGACGGTGAAATAACCGCGACGGGCCATCTCTGGGTCAAAACCATGTTCGAAGGTGAAGTAGGTGCTGCCGTCGGCATCCTCCTTGGCCGTGCAGCGGGCGGTGCAGTCGACATGTCCTTGCACGATATGGCCGTCGAGACGGCCGTTCATCAGCATCGAGCGCTCGACGTTGACCCTGCTGCCTACCTCCAACTGTCCGAGGTTCGACCGGTCCAAGGTTTCTTTCATGGCGGTCACCGTATAGCGGTCGCCGTCGATCTTCACCACGGTGAGGCACACACCGTTGTGACTGACGCTTTGGTCGATTTTCAATTCCTGGGTGAATGAACAGGTGAGGGTGAGGTCGACGTTGCCGCCGTCACGCACGAGGCCTACGACTGTGGCCATTTCTTCTACGATTCCTGAGAACATGATGGATTTGTTTTTTTAAAAAAGGTCGTACCGGTGATGTGATGAAAACTCCGTTTTCAGATGATTTGGGAGCTTTCTGCCTTTGTAATCCACCGGCTCGTGAGAGCTGTCCTTTCGGATGTGGCCCGCCATTGACAAGAGAAGTATTCCCGGTTTTCGAAATAATTTGATGAGTATCCCGATCTAACCCGATACGACCTATGGTTGTCCTTTCGTTTGCAAAAGTAATGCTTTCCCGACAATCTTCCAAATGTTTTGAGAAAAACATCGGTTTGATCACCTCACTTCGGCGAGAATCTCGGAGAGGGTGGGGTGGATATGCACGATATCACGCAACTGTTGGAGGGTGGCGTTCATCGCCATGAGTGATGAGGCTTCTTGCACAAGGTCTGCGGCATGGGCACCATAGACATGGCACCCGATGAGACGGTCATCCGGCGAGACCAGCACTTTCACCATGCCTTCCGTCTCGTCCATAGCCAGGGCCTTGCCGTTGGCACGGTAATAACCCTTGTGGCAACTGTAGGCCGTGCCAGCTTGTTTGCAGGCATCTTCGGTGATTCCCACACAGGCTGCCTCGGGATGAGTGAAGATAGCGGCGGGGATGAGGTCGAGACGGATGTGGTCGTTGCGCTTCAGGATCGTGTTGACGACGTGGATGCCTTGGTAAGTGGCAGCATGGGCAAGCATCATGCGCCCATTGACATCGCCGATGGCGTAGATGCCATCGACATTGGTGCGCAGATCATCGTCGACGACGATACCTGTCCTGCCGGTTTCCACTCCTGCTTTCTCCAGGTCGAGTCCTTCGGTGTTGGCGGCCCGGCCTGTGGCGATGAGGATCATGTCAGCCTCTACCACGGCCTCCTTGCCTTTCCTTTCGTAGACCACGCCTTCTGGCGTGATCGCTTTCACAGCCGATTGCATCTGGAAGGTGACACCGCGCCGGGCGATGGTCTGGCGCAAACGTTTGGCAATGTCGCTGTCGAGGGTGGGCAGGCATTCTTTGAGGAATTCCACGACTGTCACCTCACTGCCAAAACTGCTGAAGATGGACGCAAACTCCATGCCGATTACGCCTGCGCCTACGATGCACAGCCGATGGGGGATTTCAGTGATGTCAAGGAGTTGGGTTGAGGTGACTACTCTTGGGTCGTCGATGCCGGGGATGGGCAGCATTTTCGCTACCGAACCTGTAGCGATGATGATGTGGGGCGCCGTGTATACCTCGTCGCCGACGGCTACTTCCTTCGCAGAGAGGAAATGAGCTTTCCCTCTCACCAACTGGATGCCCGGTGCGGACAGGAGTGTCTCGACGCCGTTGCGCAGAGCGTCCACCACTTGCCGTTTCCGTTCCATCACCTTCGAGAAGTCAAGGCTGAAAGAGAGGTCGTTCAGACCGAAAACCGAAGCTTTATGGAGCGTGTCGAGAATCTCGGCATTCCGGCAGAGTGTCTTGGTGGGTATGCAACCGCAGTTGAGGCAGGTGCCACCTGCCTGGGCTTGTTCGATGATGGTCACCGTCAGTCCGTTGGAGGCGGCATATTCAGCGGCCCTGTAACCTCCAGGGCCGCTGCCGATGATAATCAGATCTGTTGTGTTCATATCATTGATGTGGGTTTCTCAAGACTCGCTGCTCAGTTGACGGTAGGTGAGCACAGGGTGCTTGGCTGCCAGCACGTCGTCAACACGGCCGATCGGCGTGCTGTGGGGAGCGGTCTTCACCAACTCGGGATCGGTGGCGGCTTCCTTGGCGATTTGCCGCATCACCTGGATGAATCCCTCGATGGTGTCGAGACTCTCGCTTTCGGTTGGCTCGATCATCAACGACTCATGGAAGAGCAGCGGGAAGTAGATCGTCGGAGCGTGATAGCCATAGTCGAGCAGGCGTTTGGCCACATCCATGGTGGTGACACCGGTCGACTTGTCTTTCAGACCGTCGAACACGAACTCATGCTTGCACAGTCCGTTGATGGGCAGGAGATAAAGGTCCTTGAGCGACTCTTTGATGTAGTTGGCGTTGAGTGTGGCCAATGGCCCCACCATCCGGAGGTTCTCCTTGCCAAGGGAGAGAATGTAGGTATAGGCACGCACGATAACGGCGAAATTACCCAGAAACTCTCCTACGTGGATGGCCTCGCCGTCGGTCTCGATACGGTAGGTGTCGCCTTCGCAGATCACCCGAGGACGGGGGAGCAGGTGCTCCAGTCCCTTGCGCACGCCGACCGGACCGCTGCCCGGGCCACCACCACCATGTGGGGTGGAGAAGGTCTTGTGGAGGTTGATGTGCATCACGTCGAAGCCCATGTCGCCGGGGCGGCAGGCCCCCAGCAGGGGATTGAGATTGGCTCCGTCGTAGTACATCAGACCGCCGCAGTCGTGCACCAACTGGGCTATCGTGGGAATGTCGCGCTCAAACATGCCGAGGGTGTTGGGGTTGGTCATCATCATGGCGGCGATGCTGTCGTCGAGCAAAGTCTTCAGATGCTCCACGTCCACACTGCCGTCGGCATTGCTCTTCACTTCGACCACTTCCAGACCGCATACGGCTGCTGAGGCGGGGTTGGTGCCATGGGCCGTATCGGGTACGATGACTTTCACGCGCTTGTCATCGCCACGGCTTTGATGGTAGGCGCGGATCACCATCAGTCCGGTCAGCTCTCCATGGGCTCCGGCGAAGGGATTGAGTGTGAACTCACTCAGTCCGGTGATGGCCGAGAGGGATTGCTGCAGTTTGTAATACACCTCCAGGGCTCCTTGGCAGGTCTCTGCGGGTTGCAGAGGGTGAAGTCCAGCAAAACCTGTCATGGCGGCTGTTTCCTCATTGATGACAGGGTTGTATTTCATCGTGCAACTGCCAAGGGGATAGAAACCGTTGTTGACACCGAAATTGTTGGCACTGTGGTTGGTGTAGTGCCGCACGACTGTCATTTCGTCGCATTCCGGCAGTTCCGCGTCATTGGAGCGCCGCATGGTGCTGGGCAGGGAATAGCCGCCCATTGTGGCTTCGGGCAGCGAATAGCCTTTGCGTCCTGATTTCGACAGCTCGAAAATCAGATGTCCGTATAATTTGTTGTTCATCGCGTCTCCTCCTTCGTTAGTTCTACCAGTTTGTTGATCTCCTCCTTCGTGCGTTTCTCTGTCACGGCAAACATGATGGTGTGCTCGCCAACCTTCACGCCGCCGAGGATGCCGTTGGCAATCATCCGCTGTTGCAGCAGGTCCACATCACCGTCATAGTCCACGCAGAACTCATTGAAGAACTCCTGGTCGAAGGTCTTCTTGAAATGGCCGGTGGCAATCAGTTGGTCGCACAGGTAATGGGCGCCCTCAAAAGAGCGTTGGGCAGCCTCTTTCACACCTTCCTTGCCCATGACAGCACAGTAGATGGTGGTCCAAAGGGCCATCAGACTCTGATTGGAGCAGATGTTGGAGGTGGCTTTCTGACGGCGGATGTGTTGTTCGCGGGCTTGCAAGGTGAGTACGAAGACCCGCTGGCCACGGTTGTCCTTCGTCATGCCGACGATACGGCCGGGCATCTTGCGCATCAGTTTCTCATTGCAGCACAGATAACCCACGTAGGGACCGCCGAATGACATGGGAATGCCCAGAGACTGTCCGTCGCCCACGGCAATGTCGGCTCCCCATTCTCCAGGGGTCTTCAAAAGGGCAAGGTCAAGGGCAACGCTGTTGATGATCAACAGGGCTTTCTGGGCGTGGACTTTCTCTGCATAGCCGGAGAAGTCCTCCACGATGCCATAACGGTTGGGCTGCTGCACCACGACACCGGCCACGCCACCTTCCGACAGGAGGCGTTCCATCTCTGAGGAGTCGGTGACACCGTCTTTGGAGGGGATGAGGCTGAGGTCGACACCATGGAAATGGGCATAGGTGCGCACCACTTGGAGAATCTTCTCGTCGACCGTCGAGGAGACGAGCACGCGGTTGGCTTTCTTCGCATTGGCAGCGGCCATCAGTACAGCCTCCGCAGTGGCGGTGCTGCCGTCGTACATCGAAGCATTGGAGATGTCCATGCCGGTGAGCTCGGCCATCATGCTCTGGTATTCGAAGATATAATGCAGCGTGCCCTGTGAGATCTCTGCTTGATAGGGGGTGTAGCTGGTGAGAAACTCCGAGCGGCCCACGATGCTGGGCACCACGGAAGGTGTGTAGTGGTCGTAGACACCGGCACCTGCGAAGACGGTCAGCAGACTGTTTTTGCTGCACAGGCGCTCAAAGGTCTGGCGGATCTCCAGTTCGCTCTTGGCACTGGGCAGGTCATACGCTCCTTTGAAGCGGATGCCCTCGGGGATTTCTGAATACAACCCGTCGAGGTCGTCGACACCTACTTTCTCAAGCATGGTGTCGATGTCCTCTTGGGTATGCGGAAAATACTTATACATGTGTCGGGATGGGGATTGGTGCGTTTTATATGGGTTATTCCTTGCAGTGGGCTTCGTAGTCTTCCGCACTCATCAGGTTGTCGAGCTCGGTCTTGTCAGTGAGTTCCACCTTGATGATCCAGTTGGCGAAGGCGTCGGCGTTGAGAAGTTCAGGGGCATCGGCGAGTTTGTCGTTCACCTCCACCACAGTGCCGCTGACGGGTGAGATCAGGTCGCTGGCGGCTTTCACGCTCTCCACGGCACCGAATTCCTCACCGGCTTCCACTTCGTCGTCCACTTCGGGCATGTCGACATACACCACATTGCCAAGGGCATGCTGGGCATAGTCGGTGATGCCGATGTAGCCAAACTCGTCTTCCACTCTCACATACTCGTGTGACTCTGAATAATAGAGTCCTTCAATAACTTTTGCCATGATTTTATGTTTTTGGTTTTTTTGATGATTGCTGTGCTTTATTTCTTGTAATGTTTGTCGTAGAATCTCTTCTTCACCACGACCCCGGGGAACGTCTTCTTGCGGATCTGGATCTCAAGCGGTGTGCCGAGCTTCGAGACGGCGGTGTCGACCAGTGCCATGCAGACACTCTTGCCTGTCGAGATGGAGTTGTAGCCTGTGGTCACTTCGCCCACTTTCACGCCGTCCTTGAGCACATCGTAGCCGTGGCGTGGGATGGCCTTGCCTTCCAGTTCGATACCGACGACACGCTTGGTCACGCCTTCTGCCTTCTGGCGCACAAGGGCTTCCTTGCCGATGAATTCTTCCTTGTCGAGCTTGCAGAACATGCTCAGTCCTGCCATGACGGGTGAGATCTCCTCCGACAACTCGTCGCCGTAGAGCGGCAGACCGACCTCGAAGCGAAGGGTGTCGCGGCATCCCAGTCCACAGGGCTTGCAGCGGCCGCTCTCCATCAACTTGTCCCACTGGCCGCGGATGAATTCATGCGAACCGTAGATCTCGAAACCATCCTCACCGGTGTATCCTGTGCGGCTGATGATGATGGTCTCGCCCTGGGTGTCGATGGTCTTGGCGGTGTAGAACGTCAGTTCCCTGCAAGGAAGTCCGAGAACTTCCTCAACCACGGCCTCAGCCTCTGGTCCTTGCACGGCGATCTGTCCGTAGTAGTCGGAGCAGTGGTCGAAGGTGAGGTCATAGCCTTCGAGATGTTGCTGCATCCATGCCACGTCCTTGTCGATGTTGGCGGCATTGATCACGAGGAAGAAGTCGTTCTCGCCCATGCGATAGACCAGCAGGTCATCGACAGTGCCACCGTCGGGGTAGCACATCATGCCATAGAAAATCTTGCCGTCGGTGGCACCCGTGATGTCATTGGTGAAGATATGGTTGACGTATTTCTCGGCGTCTTTCCCCTGGATGCGCACCTCTCCCATGTGAGAGACGTCAAACACACCGCAATGCTGGCGCACGGCGTTGTGCTCATCGATGATCGACGTATATTGGATCGGCATGTCGAATCCTCCGAATGGTGAGATCAGGGCCCCAAGACCGACATGTTTGTCGTAAAGGCAGGTTTTCTTGTTTTCCATAATGCTATTGTTGTTTAATGATAATGTTGATCAGGTCTTCTTTTTTGAGATGGAGAATGATGTCGCCGACGGTTTCCGGAAGGGCGGCACGAAGGCTTTCCTCATCCATTCGGGTTCCGATCAGGTGATTGATGATGCCTTCGTCGATGTCGCCCACAAGGAAAAAGTCGCCCATGATGCTGGCATCCTTGATGATGCCGTTTTTCAACTGCATCCTCACCTCAAAGTCGCCGACTCCTTCTATCCTTCGGCGCCTCACCAGCGTGTAACTGGGGTTCTTGCCATAGATGAAGGCTTCTGAGAGGTAGGTCTTCTCGATTTCCTCGATCTGGCCGATGGCGGATTCCTCCAGCGTCAGCTGCTTGTCGCAGAGGGTTTGTCTGACAAAGTCCTTGAACTCGTCAATCCCCATGTCGGTGTGGTCTTTCAACAGGGTGACATGCTGTCGCACGCTTTCCACTCCTTTGCTGATGAGTTTCTCATCGCCCGGGGTGATGCTGCCCACCATGTGCTGCATGTTGGTGTCGTAGAGCATAGTGCCATGCACGATGCTCCTGCCGGGGATATGGTAGAACGCATTGCCCGATACCTTCCTGCCGTCAATGAGGATGTCGTTGCGCCCGGTCGCTTTGGCGTCGATTCCCAAGCGGCAGAGCACGAGTGCCACCAGATTGACATAGCGGTTGAACGTGAGACCGACGTGCTCGTCCTTGGTGATGTAGGAGAACATGATGTTGCCCATATCGGCGTAGACACAGCCGCCCCCGCTTTTCCTGCGGTAGGTCTGGATGCCATGCCGCCGGCAGTAGGGCAGGTTGACCTCGTTCTCTATGAGTTGGTTCCGGCCGAAAATCACCGTTGGCTCCACCTGCCACATCATGAAGCAGTCGTCTTCGTCGAGGTATCTCGCCACGTATTCCTCTGTGGCAAGATAGAAGGGCAGTTCTCGGGGAGATTTTCCCGGCAGGGTGATGTAGGTCATAGTATCTTATTCCTGATCCGGCACGACGGATGGTGCAGCTTCAGGTAACGGACTTTGCATTTTTTGCAAAAATAACAAATATTTATCTCATAACCATAAAAAAACAGACCTTTTTTCGGAAGATTGAAAATAAAAAAAACGGGCTGTTTCATTTTGGTCTTGAAACAGCCCGTTTGATATTATTCTTTAAGAAGAAAAGCTTTGAAATCTTCAAATTCTCGACTCATGCCGACGCTCGATTTCTTTCCTTTCATGAAAGCTGCGAGGCGCGGCGGGATGGCGATGTCGGTAGAGAGGATCTCATCGACTTTCTCCTTGAATTTGGCAGGGTGGGCGGTCTCGCAGAACACGCCGCACTCGCCTGGGGCTAACTGCTCCTTGAGGGCTTGATAGCCGCAGGCTCCGTGGGGGTCGAGCACATAACCGGTCGACGCATAGCAGTCGCGCATGGCCTGGCGGATGGCCTCGTCGGTGTAGGTGGCACCGCTGATATACGAGGTGATGCGCTCATGCGATCCTCCATAGAGGTCGTAGACTCGGGCGAAGTTGCTGGGATCGCCGACGTCCATCGCATTGGCTAAGGTTTGCTGGCTGGGCTTGGGCTCGTATTTCCCGGTGCGGAGGTATTGGTAGAAGATGTCGTTGGCGTTGTTGGCAGCGATGAAACGCTTGATGGGAAGTCCCATCTCCACGCCGAAAAGACCGGCTGTGATGTTGCCGAAATTACCACTCGGAACGCACATCACCATGTTGTCTGCTTTGCCGAGCGCTTTCATGCGGGCGTAGGCATTGAAGTAATAGAAGGCCTGGGGCAGGAAACGGGCCACATTGATGGAATTGGCGCTTGTGAGCCGCATGTGGGTGTTGAGGTCGCTGTCGAGAAACGCTTTCTTCACCAGTGCCTGGCAGTCGTCGAAGACTCCGTCGACCTCAATGGCGGTGATGTTGCGCCCCAAGGTGGTGAACTGGCATTCCTGGATGGGACTGACCTTGCCTTTGGGGTAAAGCACGTAGACGTGGATGCCGTCGACACCCAGAAACCCGTTTGCCACGGCAGATCCGGTGTCGCCGCTGGTGGCCACAAGCACGTTCACCCTGCCTGACTGCTCCTTGCGGATGAAATATTGCAGCAGGCGAGCCATGAAGCGTGCGCCTACATCCTTGAAGGCCAATGTGGGTCCATGGAAGAGTTCCAGGGCATAAATGCCTTCTTCCACATTCACCACCGGACAATCGAAGGAGAGTGTGTCATAGACAATGCTGCGGAGGTCTTCCGAGGGAATATCATCGCCGAAGAAGGCGTCCGCCACGGTATAGGCGATTTCCTGGAATGACAATTGGTCGATCAGGGAGAAAAACGATTGTGGGAGCTTTTTGATCTGCTCGGGCATATAGAGGCCCCTGTCATTGGCGAGACCTTTCACCACGGCTTCTTTCAGCGAGGCTGTGGGGGCGGTCTTGTTGGTGCTGTAATATCTCATAGAAAAATGTTGTATGATAAATGATTTTTCTCAGGCGTTCATCAATGCTTGCATAAACTCCTGAAGACGGAGTAGCCCATAGTCACCTGTGACTGTGCTCACCTCGTCGTAGCGTGTCACTGTGTCGGGCACAATCTGTGGATGCCAGATGATGAAAGGCACAGGCTCATTGACATGGATGCGCATTTCCACGGGTGTGGGATGGTCGGGGAGTATGGCGATGCAGACGGGTTCCGGCCAGTTGCTCACTTCCTCGTAGATGGGACGGATGATGCGGTGGTCAAGGTATTCGATGGTGCGGATTTTCAAGTCCAGGTCACCGTCGTGCCCTGCTTCGTCGCTGGCCTCCACATGGAGGAAGACAAAATCCTCATTGCGCAGTGCCTGGATGGCTGCCGCCGCCTTCCCTTCGTAATTGGTGTCGGAGAGTCCTGTCGCACCCTCCACTTCGATGATGCGAAGTCCGGCGTAATGGCCGATACCCTTGATGAGGTCGACTGCCGAGATGACGCTGCCTGACTTCACTTGTGGGAACAGTTGGCTGATGGTTTGCATCGAAGGACGGTAACCGGGACTCCAGGGCCAGATGGAGTTGGCTTCGTCATGTCCGGCCGTGCGCCGACGGATATTGATGGGGTGCACGGAGAGCAGTTGCTGGGAGCGCAGGATGAGGTCGTTGATGAGGTCGGCTGTTTCTTGTGCCGACAATCGCCCCTCTTCTTGAGGCGCACCCGCTTCGGCTTTCACGAGGAGGGGCTGCCAGGGTTGGTCGGGATGGTCGTGGGGCGGCGAGCAGATGATGTGCTTGTTGCCGCCACGGATGACGAGCAGGTGCCGGTATTGGATGCCGGTGATGAACCTCACCCTGTCGTCGCCCAGATGCGCGTCGAGGTAGTGGATGAGGATGTTGGCATCAGCTGTGGAGAGATGTCCTCCGTGGTGATTCTTGATCTTTCCGTCATTCAGGCAGATGATATTGCAGCGGATGGCCATGTCATCGGGGCGCATCTCGTAGCCAATGGAGGCGGCCTCAAGCGGACCCCGGCCCTCATAGACTTGATTCAGGTCGTAGCCCATGATGGCGGTGTTGGCCACCTCCGAACCGGGAGGGAAGCCTTCGGGCACGGTGATGAGCCTGCCAGTGCGGCCTTTTTGGGCCAGGAGGTCCATGTATGGGGTGTTGGCATACTGAAGGGGAGTCTTGCCGCCTAATCGGTCGATGGCATGGTCAGCCATGCCGTCGCCAAGGATGATGATGTGCTTCATGCTCTTAAATGTTTGCGATGCTCATGATGTTGGCGAAAACTCCTGCTGCGGTGACACTGGCTCCGGCGCCATAACCTTGGATCTGCATCGGGAACTCCCGG
The DNA here is from genome assembly GCA_946540735.1 of uncultured Prevotellaceae bacterium. GTDB lineage: Bacteria > Bacteroidota > Bacteroidia > Bacteroidales > Bacteroidaceae > Prevotella. Next base: position 11,448 of record CAMNIN010000059.1, read on the forward strand.
TAGCGCTCTGTTGTCAGCATCACGATGTTGTTGCTGCCTTGCAGGTTGTAGAACGGGTGGCCCTGGGGCACTTCTTGCAGTGCCACACGGGTCTCGCCATGGTCCATCGTGGCGACGAAGCGCCAGCGCTTGCCTTCTTTCTCCAGTGCCTGACGACGCTCCTCGAAATCCGCGTCGAGTTCGGGCAACCGTTTCCAGAAACTCTCCACGCTGCCTTTGAAGAAATCCGCTGGCACGAAGAGTTCTTTTCTCACGTCGGCCTGTTCCACCTTGTATCCGGCCTCACGGGTCAGGATGACAAGTTTGCGCACCACGTCAGTACCACTGAGGTCGACACGCGGATCGGGCTCGCTGTAGCCTTGTTCCTTGGCACGCCGCACGGTCTCGGAGAACGGAACGTCGGCAGCGATCTCGTTGAAGATGAAATTGAGTGTGCCGCTGAGCACTGCCTCGATCTTGAGAATCTTGTCGCCGGAGTTGCGCAGGTCGTTGATGGTGCCGATGATGGGCAAACCAGCTCCCACGTTGGTCTCGAAACGGAATTTCACGCCACGTTGCAGGGCCGTGCGCTTCAGCCGTATGTAGTTGTCATAGTCCGACGAAGCGGCGATCTTGTTGGCGGCGATCACACTGATGTTATGCTCAAGGAAGGACTGGTAGAGGTCGGCCACCTCGCCGCTGGCGGTACAGTCGACGAACACGCTGTTGAAAATATTCATGCCGGTCACCTCGTCGTGCAACCGCTGGTTGTCGCTGGGCATGGAGTTCTTGAGCAGGTCCTTGTAATAGTCAAGTGCTATGCCGTCGCGGTCGAAGATGGCTTTCTTAGAACTGGCGATGCCCACCACGTTGAGCTTCAGACGGCTGCTCTCCATGAGCTTCTCGTATTGCGAGCGGATCTGCTCGATGAGTTTGCTGCCCACCGTACCGATACCGCAGATAAACAGATTGAGCACCTTGTATTCCGACAGGAAGAAGGAGTCGTGAAGCACATTGAGCGACTTGCGCAGAAACCGGCCGTCGACCACGAACGAGATGTTGGTCTCCGAGGCGCCTTGCGCACAGGCGATCACACTGATACCGCTCCTTCCCAACGTCCCGAATAGTTTTCCGGCGATACCCGGCGTATGCTTCATGTTCTCACCTACGATGGCAATGGTGGCCAGGCCGCTCTCGGCATGCATGGGGAACATGGCTCCGGTCTCGATCTCCTTGGCAAACTCGTTGTTGAGCACTTCCACGGCCGACGATGCGTCGATGTCGCGCACACCGATGGAGGTGGAGTTCTCCGAGGAGGCCTGCGACACCATGAAGACGGAGATGCCGTTGGTGGCGAGGGCGGAGAAGATACGCCTGTTGACACCGATCACACCCACCATCGACAGACCGGTGACGGTGATGAGGGTGGTGCCGCTGATGCTGGAGATACCCTTGATGGGCTTCCGGTCGTTGGTGACCTGTTCTTTGATGATCGTGCCTGCGCCGGAAGGATTAAACGTGTTCTTCACCAGAATGGGGATGTTCTTCACGCAGACAGGATAGATGGTCGGGGGATAGATGACTTTCGCACCGAAGTTGCAGAGCTCCATGGCCTCTACGTAGCTCAGTTCGTTGATGGTGTAAGCGGTCTTGATGACTTTCGGGTCGGCGGTCATGAAACCGTCTACGTCGGTCCAGATCTCCAGAATCTCGGCATCAAGGGCTGCGGCGATGATTGAAGCGGTGTAGTCGCTGCCGCCGCGGCCGAGGTTGGTCACCTCATTGGTGTCCCGGTCCTTGCTGATGAATCCGGGCACCAAAGCCACTTTGGGCAGTTCGGCAAATGTCTCTCTCACCAGCGAGTTGGTCAGCTCGCTGTCGAGCACATGCTTGCCGCCCTTCCGGGTGGTCTTGATAAACTTGCCGGCGTCATACCACCGGGCGCCTTTGATGAGCGTGGCCACGATGTTGCTGCTCAGCCGCTCACCATAGCTCACAATGGCGTCGAGGGTTTTCTCACTAAGGTCATGGATGAGGTAAACACCGAAATAGATGCTTTTCAGTTGCTCAAATAGTGAGTCGATCGTCCAGAAAAGCTGCTCACGCTTGCGGGGCTCAGTGATGATGGTGTCGATCATCTTGTGATGACGGTCCACCATGGACTGGAACTCGTCGCGGTAACTCTCGTCGCCTTTCAGTGCCAGTTGCGAGGTGGAGATGAGCTTGTCGGTGATACCGCCGAGGGCACTCACCACCACCACTACGGGTTGACGACGGGCCTCGGCCTCTACGATGCGTTTTAAACTAAGAATGCTTTTTACGGAACCCACGGATGTTCCGCCGAATTTTAATACTTTCATGTGATGTCTTGCTTTTGGCACCCCAATACAAATGGGGCTGTGTCCATAATCGGGCGCAAAATTACAAAGAATCAGTGAGATGACAAAGCATTTTGGAAGATTAAAGCATTTTGATTTGAAGACAAAGTCGTCATGAGGGATTTTGGGGAAGCAAAGTCTTTTAGTTTCTAAGACCATAGTTGGGTGTTATTTGGGCAGCTGGTACTAAGATTTGGCGGAAAAAGACAAAACCCAGAATAAAAATTTGGCGGAAAATGACATTTTGGAAAAATAAATTTGGCGGGACAATATAAAAAAGTATTTTTGCAGTGGAATTATCGACAGAAAATGGAAGAGAATACCATCCGTTGTTGGCTTCATGCAGCAAAGACCGTCAAGGCTTCGCGATATGTGCCGACAAAGAGGAAAGGGTATGGCCTTTGACGTATTGCCGCCATTGTAACATCACATCTGCAAATAACTGAGCGCTTACATCTGTAAATTACAGGTGTATGCGCTTGCATTTAGTAGCGATTTCTGATAAACCGGGACTGCTTATAAACGATTCCGATGAAAATGCTGTTAAAAAGCACTGATTTTTGCCATTCATTGATGTTATTTCAAATTTTATTTGTAGTTTTGTGTCCAATACATGACAATTCCAAACAAGGAAAGTTTACATTACATGGATTTTTTCAGAATCTTATTCAAGATTAAACAGAAAGGAGAATAAAGAATGAAAACAAAGATTTTCAACAAACGCCTTTGCGCTATCATGATAGCATTATATTGTCAAGTTATCTTATATGCTCAAACACAATACGATTATTACGACGATAGCGCAGTTGCAGGTGGTGCAGATAGAGCACTTAATGGTATAATTGTCATTGTACTTCTTGTGATTGCAGCAATTGTCTTGTTGTTTATTGCAAGCGGAGTTTTAAATGTGTACTACTGGATTAACCCCAAAGCAGACCCCAGCTATAAGAGGGCTTTGGCGAAACAAGAGAAGGAAAGAAAACATGAAGAATATGTAAAAGAACAAAGGGAGAAAGCTTTCCCCAACGCTGTAGACTTAGGTTTGTCTGTAAAGTGGGCATCATTCAATTTGGGTGCTTATAAACCATCTGATATGGGAAGTATGTTTTACTGGGCAGAAAATCAGCCTTCGACTAAAGGGTATCCAAAATATAGTAAAGTTAAGGTTGATGTGATTGGTGATATAGCAGGCGATGATAAATATGATGCAGCTACAAACATGCTGGGTAGAAATTGGCGTTTACCAACAGATGAAGAATGTCAGGAACTCTTAAATAGGTGTAAATGGGAGACAAAAGTTATTGATGGCATTGAGGGCAGATTAGTTACAGGGCCTAATGGGAATAGTATATTCCTTCCTTTTAACCAAAAGAGTTTTACATCAGGGAAATACGTATCAGGACATTACTGGACATCAACTCCACATCATGGGAGTGAAAGCGCAAATGATTTGAGATTTGGAGAGAATTGTAAACTACCTGCTGAAATATGGTGCGCAACGGCTTGTCGCTGTTTGTTCGGTATAAGACCTATTTATACAACAGTTACAAGAGCAATGTCCGATATGCAGAAAATAGCAGAGACAAAGAATGCATATGACCAAATTTTGGAAGAAGAATCTCTCCTTGCAGACACAGAATTTGATTATAAATACTATCAGGATCAATGTGTAATACGCGAAGAAGAGAAGAAACAGAACAGAATTCCTCTATTTGGTGGCGTTTGTTTTGATGAAGATAAGATTCATAGAGACGAACATGGCGTTATTTATAGTTTGGATGGGAAAAGGCTTTTAGAAGGGAGTCATTGTGATTGTAAAACTTACAAAATTAAGGAAGGAACCGAGTTCGTATGTAATGGTGCATTTAGCACAGGGTTAGGGGAAGGCTTATTTAACAAAAAAAAGAAAACGCTTGAAAAAATTATTCTTCCATCAACACTTCTATATTTTCCGACATCAGCTGTTTCTGAAGGTTGTGCGATGGAATCTTTGAGTCCCAATTATAGTATAATTAACGAACTTCTCATTGATACAAGAAAGAAGTGTGTGGTTAAGTGTCTTAATCGTTTTATTCAAAAAATCGAAATATATGAACCCATTGAAGAAATTGGAGAATATGCCTTTGTCAACTGTAGCGTATTGCAAAGCGTTTCTTTGCCGAAGTCAATGCGGAGAATTGGAGAAAGCGCATTTCGTCATTGTGAAATGCTATGTAGCATAAACCTACCTGATTCTATTGACACTATTTCAGCAAGTGCATTCTTCAATTGCAAAGCTCTTCACATAAATCATTTGCCAAAAAATCTTTCTCATATTGGAGATTCTGCGTTTCAGTGGTGTATAATTGATGGTATAAAAATCCCAAAGTGTATAAAAGAAATCGGGAAAGATCCTTTCTCCAAGAATTCAAATAATATAACTTCGGAATCCTCTCGTTTTGTTATTATAAATTCATTATTAATCGATTCAGTAAATAACGAGTTAATTCAACTCGTTGATTCTACTGTTAAAGACGTTTCTATACCAGAATGCATAACCAAGGTAAGGGATAATGCTTTTATACATACAGACATTGAATCAATAACGATTCCTTCTTCTGTAAAAGAAATGGGTAGTGGGGTATTTTGGAATTGCAAGGTCTTATCAAGTGTTCAACTTGATTGTACAATAGAGAGACTACCTAATTCTATTTTCGCATGCTGTTCATCCCTTACATCATTCGATGTGCCTGAAAGCATAAAAGTCATTGAGTTGGGTGCTTTTTATAGATGCACAAACCTTCATACAATTATTTTAAACAAAGGACTTAGGACTATAGAGAATCGTGCATTTGAAGAATGTACAAATTTGTTATCACTGAACATCCCTGAGTCAATAGAGAGAATAGGAGATGATTATGGCTCTTGTTTTAAAGATTGTAAGAATCTAAAAGATGTTATCTACGATGCAAGAGAAGCAGTAATAACAGGCTTGCCTCAGGGTATGAACAAATTAACAATTGGCCCTCACGTTAATAAATTACCTAAGAACATCCTATACAATAATTCTGTAATAGAGGTTTTAGTTATAACCAACAATGTACGACGAATTGAAAAAGGTTGTATTGCTGATTGCCAAAATTTGAAAGAAATCTCAATAGCTTCAAAGGACATTGTGATTGAAGAAGGCTGGATTAGAAACTGCAAAAGCCTACGAACAATAAGAATACATGTAAATGCCTATGAACAAATCCTTCCATTAATACCGAAAGAACAAAAAATAAAGGTTAAGAAGATATATGACCATCAATTCCTATTTTTCAAATGGTAGTTTTGCAATGAACAAACCTGATACAGAGATAAAACGGTGGGGCATCGTTGTGATACAGTCACTGAATCCCAACGATTACAAAACGGGAGAAATACTTTATCATGATGTTCTACAATATAAAGAATATCATAAAGGAGAATCTTTCACTTCGTTCTATGATGTCAACTCGTCAGATGAATTTCGCTTGGCCGTTCAAACTATTGAAGATTCATTGTCGGAAGGCGATATTCTTACCCTTCAGATAGAAACACATGGCTGTGACGATGGTATTTGGTTAAACAATGGAGATATTCTCAAATGGAAGGAATTCTACGATATTATTAGACCGCTAAATATTAAAACTGGACACTTGTTATTTGTTGTGATGGCAATGTGCAAGAGTATTGCTATGATTTCAGCTATCAACCCCGAAAAGCGTGCACCATATCGAGCATTCATTTGTACGACAAGAGTTGTTACTTCAAATGAAATATATAGGGGTTTTCTTGCATTTTATGAGAAATACTTCAATATGTTGGACATTATGCAAGCCCTAAATGCATTGCAAAATGAAGTGAAGGATGATAATGGGTATTCTCCTTTTCAAGCGTTATCAGCTGAAAGCGTTTTTGATGAAACATTTAATCCCAATAGGAATATTTCTAGTCTGGTGGATAATCAGTTAAAACAATTAAACATCCCCATTACTGATTCAACGAAGTCAATAATGGCTTATTACATTCAACAGTTACTAGAGAATTTGCATAACAGGTTCTACAACTACTATAATTTCAAAGACCTTTATTGATATATGACCGAACTCGAATTACAACAATACCTGCTCCGCGAGTATCCACAGGAGAATGCTCGGTGTGAGTGGAAGGAATTTAAGAATCTGAAGAACTCGTTCTGTGGGGACGAGAAGGATGATGTGATTTCCTACGTGTCGGCTATCGCCAACATGGAGGGTGGTTTCCTTGTGGTGGGTGTGCATGACAAGACACTGGAGATTGTCGGCACAGATACCTATAACTATGACCGCCAAAAGGCTATCCTTCGATTGACGGAACGCTGCACGAATCTGTCGAGCGAGGGATTGGACATTGAGGAGTATATCACAGACGACACCAAGAAGGTGGTTTGGGTGATTCATATCCCTAAACATCTACCGAAACGTCCTGTTTATGCACACGACAAAGCATGGCAACGGATAGAGGACTCTTTAGTGGAGCTGACACAAGAGCGTTTGAATGCAATCTTGGATGAACCTCTATTCACAGACACCGATTGGTCGGCTGTAATTGTCCCTAATGCTACGACAGATGATTTGGATGAAGTCGCCATTGCCAAAGCAAAGGTGATGTTCAAGAAGGTACACAGCCGTATTCCTGCAGCAGAGGTGAATGCGTGGTCGGTAGAAGAGTTCCTGAGTAATGCCGGAGTAATGATTGATGGAGGAATAACTCGTGCCGCTATCATTCTGCTGGGCAAGCCTGTCTCTGTGTTCAAACTCCGTCCTGCCGTAGTAAGAGTTACTTGGTCACTACGTGATGAACACGAAGATGTGGTTGACTATGAGCATTTCACAGCGCCATTCATCCTGACAGTTGACCAGATACTTGCCAAAGTGCATAACCTGACGATGCGTGAGATGCCAGGCGGCACGATGTTCCCTGATGTAATGCAGCAATACGATGACTATTCCATGCGCGAAGTGCTTCATAACTGCATCGCACATCAGGACTACACCCTGCAAGAGAGAATCAATCTTGTGGAGAATCCAGGATTCCTGTACTACGCCAATGGTGGCAGCTTTATTCCGGGCTCTCTGCAAAAGGCTTTGGCTACACATGGGCCACAACGCCACTACCGCAATGAGTGTCTTTGTAATGCGATGGTGAACTTCAATATGATTGACATTGTTGGTCGTGGCATCCGCAAGATATTCAATGAGCAGTGGAAACGCCATTTCCCTATGCCTGACTATGAGATTGATGCAGCCAATAAGGAGGTTGCCGTCCGTCTGTATGGTAACGCCATCAATGAGAAGTACACCAAACTTCTGAAAGAGAACAAAGACTTGTCGTTGGAAGACTGTATCTTGCTTGATGCAGTACAGAAAGGACACCGACTGAATGAAAGTGATGCTAAGAATCTTTTGGAGCGTGGCTTGGTCGAGGGTGAATATCCAGACCTGACCATATCCCTGAGCATTGCAAGGCAAACGAAACAATTGCCCGAATATACCAAGGTGAAAGGACTTGAACGTGACAAGTTAAAACAGATGGCTTTACAGTTCATCCAGAATGCTGGAGAGGATGGCGCAAAGAAGAACTCCTTATTAGATTATCTCAAAGATGTACTTCCCCAAAGAAACAGCCAAGAGCAAAACCTTCGTTTACTAGGGAATATCCTTAGCGAAATGAATACTGAAGGCTCTGTCGTTCTTAGAGGAAAGTTATGGTTTGCATGTAAATGACTAGAAAATGACTAAAGAATGACTAGTAAACAAATAAATGACTAGAAAATGACTAATAACGACTCGAAAATGACTAATTGAAGGCTTCTAGTCGTAAAAGTAGTCATTTTTCGATAGTTTAGTCAAACTTTTAGTCGAAGTATAAGACGAAAAAATATGATATTTGGAAAGAAAATAAGAGAGCTCAGAGATGAGCAAGGAGTGCTGCAACGACAGTTGGCTGCACTATTAGAGATTGATACACCTATGTTTAGCAAGATAGAGCGAGGTGACAGACGGGCAAAGCGCGAACATGTAATCAAACTCGCAAAATACTTGCATCAGGACGAGAAGGAGATGCTGACGTTGTGGTTAGCAGATAAAGTTCTTGATGCTGTAGGTGATGATGAACTTAGTTATGATGCTATCACAGTTGCACAAGAACAGATTAAAAAGTGATAACACCAGCAAAACGGTAATTCGAAGTGTTAAAAACTGCAAATTGCCGTTGCGTCGTAAAAAGGTTTCATTTTAGCATCTTGAACATCAACTGCCAAAGGTGTTATAGTTTGAGAACATTGTGGTATCAGTGTATCAAGCAACCGTCTGTAACATATTGATAATCAATAACAGCAGAATGTAATTCTGGCTCAAACGTGGAGCCAGTCCTGTCACCCGTTTCACAGCGTAAAGGCTCTCGCAATTGCCCAGTCGGTGGAAACGAGCAACGCGGAAAGCCCCACGCAGAATGAAAATAGGTATAACAATGCTGCATGATGGCAGGATTCCCTGCCACATGCATACAATGCGGACTGTCTATAAACATCCCAAGGGGCGTCCTCGTTGCCTTGTTTTTGACTGACTGTTTTGAATTTGCGAGATTCTTACGCTGTCAAAACCAAGGCGTCAGAAAACGCCTATGTCCATGATGTCATCCCGTCTATACAGGCGGAACAGCTGCAAATATAGAAAAAAATTGAGATAATATTCTATTCCAGATAAAAATGTAAACAAATTGCTCCAAAATGGGCCTTTTGCGCAAGGAATCAAAGTGCGCAACGGTTAACCCAACTTACAGTTCTCTATGTCACAATTTATGTGTATATTTGAAAGACGAATTCATCGTCTGTTTCTCCAGCTATCAGACTCGTTGAAGAGTCAATGACTAAAGTTTCGCAAGTGAATATTCATTCATCATGCGACTAATTTATACATTTGA
>CAMNIN010000060.1 GCA_946540735.1 uncultured Prevotellaceae bacterium
CAACGACCCCGAGATTACAAATCACGTGCTCTGGCCAACTGAGCTAAAGAGGCGAAATCTTTGCAGCCGGGGCTGCGTCAGAAGACGAGTCGTAAAACGGCTGCAAAGATAGGCATATTTTTCCAATCGCCAAAATTTTTTGGCCTTTTTTTTATCTGTTGCGTAGTTTTTCCTTGAATTTCGTCAGCTGCACTTTCATCGAGTCGACACATTGGTCTACTCCTTCCTCGAATGAGTCACAGGTCTTCTCCACGAAGAGTGTCTGGCCCGGGACGGTCACCGTGATGCTCGTTTCCTTGTTGAGCGCAGTAGCAGGCTTGACGACTTTGAGTTGCACCTCTACTTTCTGTATGTCTTCAAATGATTTCTGTAACTTCTCTGCCTTCTTCTGGATGAAGGCTTCCAGCTTCTCGGTAGCGTCGAAGTGAATCGACTGAATTTTGATTTCCATAGTTACCTCCTGTTTTTAAAGGTTAAGCCCGAGGATGGGCATTGTTATAAACTCGCTTCAGCTGCTCGAAAGTGGCATGGGTGTAGACTTCTGTCGTCGACAAACTCTCATGGCCAAGCAACTTCTTTACACTCTCCAAACCCGCCTCATGATTCAGCATGGCGGTGGCGAAGGTGTGCCGGAGCACATGGGGGGTGCGCTTCTTGAGCGTCGTCACCCGCGATAGTGCTTTCTGCACCTGATACCTCACCTTGTTGCGGTTCATCCGCTCTCCCTCAGTAGTGACGAAGAGCGCACCACACCTGATGGGGATATGGGCATCACGGCATGCCATATAATCCTGCAACTCATCATGCAGCTCCCTCCCGAAAGGGATGATACGCTGCTTGTCTCGCTTGCCAGTGACTTTGATCTCGCACTTGGTGAAGTCCACCATGCTGTCATCGAGTCCTATCAGTTCGGCAAGTCGGATTCCCGTCGTATAGAACAATAATAATAAGGTACGTGCGCGTACATCTTTAAAATTGTCCTCCCACTGCTCCGGGTCAAGCACCTCGTCCATCTCCTTTTCCTTGAGAAACTGAGGCAACGGCTTGTGCTTCTTGGGCCCTTCCACGGTGTGGGCGGGATTGGCTTCAGCGAGCCCCCTGGTCATGGCATATCGGTAGAATGTCCGGAGTGCACTCAGGCGTCTGTTCACCGAAGTGGCAGAATTGCCTTTGTCCATCATCTGTTCCATCCACCCCCTGACCACGTCGGCATCCACATTCTGCCAAGTCAAGTCACCATCAAGACTCTTGAAATACATCTGGAAATCCCTGAGGTCGCTACCATATCCCTCGATGGTGAGTTCAGAGTAGTTGCGCTCGTATCGCAGATAATTCAGGAATCCTTCTATCATGGCAACTGCGGGTAACAGGATTAATTTGGCAACGAATTTACGGAATAAAATTCAAACTACCAAATTTTCGGGGAGATTTTTACTCCTCGGCGTTTCTCAGCTTTTGTACGTAGATAGCCTTCTCCATCTTGAGACGCTTCAAAACAGAGGGCTTGGTGAACTGCTGACGTGCACGGAGCTCTTTGACCACACCTGTTTTCTCGAATTTCCTCTTGAACTTCTTCAAAGCTCTCTCGATGTTCTCGCCATCTTTTACGGGTACAATAATCATGCTTTTTTCTTAAAATTTTAATTGTTAAACTTGTGTTCTGACGTCTTCTTTTTCAGACGTGGGTGCAAAATTACATCTTATTTTGCTAATTTCCAAATATTTAAATGGTTTTTCGATTCTCCGATGGTGTATTTTCTCACCAAAAGGGGTTCCGTACACTCATGACAAGGGTGATGTGGCCTTTTCGAGCCACGCTGCTTCATCGGGGGTGAGATAGGGAGTCAACCGTTCGCAGACGGTCCGGTGATAAGCATTGAGCCACGATTTCTCTTCCGTGTTGAGCAGAGCCACATCGACAGGCCTCAGGTCGATAGGACAAAGCGTCAGCGGCTCAAACTGCAGGAAACGGCCGAAGCGGGTTTCCTTGTAAGGGGTGACGAGCAGGGTGTTCTCGATCCTTACGCCAAAAGCGCCTTCCACATAAATGCCTGGCTCATCTGTGACGGTCATCCCTGATCTCAATGACGCCGGCTTCCACTCCATCCTGATCTGATGGGGGCCTTCATGCACGTTGAGATAGCACCCTACCCCATGTCCAGTACCATGCAGGAAATTGAGGCCTTCTTCCCATAGGGGCTGCCGTGCCACGGCATCAAGTTGAGTGCCACTGGCTCCATCGGGGAATTTCAAGGCTTGCAGACGGAGGTGGCCTTTGAGCACCAAGGTATAGACTCTTTTCTCTTCTTCGCTGAGGGGACCAAGGGCGATGGTGCGGGTGATGTCAGTGGTTCCGTCGAGATACTGACCGCCTGAATCGAGCAGCAGCAGACCTTCAGGACGGAGCATGGCATTACTTGCCTCTGTGGCTTCATAGTGCACGATGGCACCATGAGCCTGATATCCGGCGATGGTGTCAAACGACAATCCCTTGAACATGGCTTGCTCTGCCCTGAAAGCCAACAGCTTCTCTCCGACAGACAACTCACTCTCCTGGCCCTCAGCGACAGCTTCTTCCAACCATTTCAAAAACTTCACCATAGCTACGCCGTCACGCAGCATGGCTTGGTGGAAACCGCGGATCTCGGTTTCGTTCTTCACGGCTTTCATCGCCGGAATGGGTGATGCCACAGGCATAACCTCACAGCTCACCGAATGGTAGAGGGTGTGATTCACCAAATCCGGGTCGAGGATGATCGTCCCTCCGCTCAACTCGCTCAGCACTTCACTTGTCATCTCGTAAGGGGCAGTGCTCACCCCTTCCTGATGGAGGTAAGCCAGTTCCTGATCGGTGAGTTTTTCCTCATCAATGAATAGCATGGCATCCTCGTCGGTGATCAACAGGTATGAGACGAAGACGGGGTTGCAGTGCACATCGCTGCCTCGCATGTTGAGAGTCCATGCGATGTCATCAAGCGAACTGACCAGGATGGCGTCTGCCCGCTGTCCGGCGATACACTCACGGATCCGGCCGATTTTCTCGCGGGCGGGCTCTCCGGCGAATTCAAGGGGGTGAACAACGACCTTGCCCTTGGGGATGGATGGACGGTCTTCCCAAATTGTCTCCAAAGGGTCGACGGATGTCACCACATCAAAGGTTCCATATTCCTGCAATTGACTGGTCAGGCTTGATACCTCAGAAGCGGAGTTCACCATTCCGTCAAGCCCCACCCGGGCATTTGCCTGCCCGCCCAGGTTCTTTCCGATCCACTCCGCCACGGAGGGTGTGCCCTCCACCCGTTCCCTCATCAAGGCAAATTCCGTGTCCTTGAGCTGGTCGGCTGCTGCAATGAAATATCTGGAGTCTGTCCACAATGCGGCCTTTTCCATCGTCACCACAGCAGTGCCTGCCGACCCGTCAAACCCCGATATCCATTCCCTGCCCTTCCAGTGGTCGGGAACGTACTCTCCATGATGGGGATCCGTACTGGGAAAGACAAATGCGTCCAGATGCTTCTCTTTCATCAGCCTGCGCAAGGCTGCTACTCTTCGCGCGATATCTTCTTTTTTCATAACTATCTCTTTTTAGGGAATCCCGAAATGATGTTCATCAACTGCAGGGCATCCCTGACACTGATCATGCCGTCACCATCGACATCTGCCTGTGGCTGATAAAAATGCAGGAAGGGTTGTTTCAGCACAAACTTTACAATATCAACCACATCAAGCATATCCACTACCTCGTCTAAATTTACATCGTTGGGTAATGGATCATCCAGGGTGGCATAGTCGTTGATAGCATCATGAATCAACGTGAGCACGTCTCTCCATGGATAGAGCCCATCGGAATTGGGCTGCTGTCCTCTGATTGCCAATGGATAAGACGACGGGGGATTGTCCAGACTCAAAGATTCCAGATTTCTGATCTGATCCAAGCTCTGATAGACATATCTCACACGAGCCAGCGTATCACCGTCCTGATTCTCCCAAATCTCAAATACCAGTTTTCCACCCAAAGGGGTCTTGATCTCGGGCGTTCCGGGCAATACATAGGGCAGGATGTTCAGGGCACCTGTCAACGAGGACATATTGCTGTCATGCCCTACCAAATAGGCAAAATGATGTTCATCATCTTCCAGCACATCCCTCAACTTCACCAACAAGTGATGGGCGATGTCTTTGCCTATGGATGGCATGCCCATACTCAACCATATCCACATATCCTTGATGTGACCGACACGTATGATGTCTTCATCGCTCAACTCATGACCGAAAAGCCCGTGTTCCGTATCAGGAATGTCGTAATACTGCAACAGACAGTCACTGGCTGCCATTTGAGCCAGATAGATATTCCCCCCCGCGATTCTGGGCATCCAGGATTTATGAAGATAAATATACGCTCCCGAGAAGTCAAAGGAGCAGGTGTCGCCATGCTGACAGGCTGGTGAGACGTCCATGTCGAGAAGCTGGGAAAGCACCTTGGCATCGTTTTCAAGAGAGTCCATAACTGCCGCGAAACCTCCTTCCCCACAGGCTGATTCCGCCTCTGCCTTCACTTTCGCAATAAAATAGTTGCTGGCGATGCTGCTCCCGTCTTTGAACACATCATCCATGCTTCCGAATGCGACATTCTTGTTATAATTCACGTCTATCCCTGCTCCGGGCATGAACCCCGCCAGGAAATTCACAGCTGTGTCTACCGTGCGCGGCATGCTGTTGGCATAGACATAGCAGTCGGCGGCGTGCTGGCTGTCCTCTTCGACAAACAGGCCCATCTTCCGCAGCCATTCCCGGAAATAATGCCCCATCTGTTGCTCTAGGATGGCACCACGTTCTGTGAGTTGGCCATCTCCCTCACGCCACTTATGCCAGGTGTGCGGGGTGATCCTCCGCTCTGACTTCGTCAAGGATGCCGATCTCACGCCATGCCTTCCTACCATCACCAGTTTTTTCAACTTATAATTGGCGAGCAAAGTCTCATCATCCGTCTGAGCCTTGATCGGATGGCAGACAACGCATATCATGGATAAGACAATCGTAAGATATCTCATAACCTTGGTTTTTTTTCTCAATTGCGCTGCTAAGTTAGGAATAATTCGTGAAAAATCCAATAAAAAAAAGACAATCCCCTCATAAAACAGGCTTATCTTCAAGAAATACAAAAAAAACGCATAATTATTTTGGGTATTTGACCGATTATGAATAATTTTGCACTCGAAAAAGAATAATTATACGCCTATGAAAGTAAAAAACAGTAGGATGGAGGCTCTGAAAATGCTCATTTCCAGTATGGAACTGGGCAGTCAGGAGGAGGTTCTCCAGGCATTGGAAAAAGAAGGGTTCAAACTGACGCAGGCCACGTTGAGCCGCGACTTGAAGCAACTCAAAGTAGCCAAGGCGGCAAGCATGAACGGGAAATACGTCTATGTCCTGCCCAACGACACGATGTACAAACGCATCACCAGGCCCCGCACGGCCATGGAGATGCTTCAGAGCTCCGGATTCCTTTCCATCAGTTTCTCTGGAAACATGGGGGTCATCAAGACCCGGCCTGGTTATGCCAGCAGCATCGCCTACAACATCGACAACAGCGACAGCACCAACATCATCGGTACGATCGCCGGCGACGACACCATATTTATTGTGATTAAGGAGGGATCCGACAAGGAGGACGTCATCGATGACCTCACACCAATCCTGGGCGAGATACGCTGACCTGCCTTAAGCAACATCCAAATTGTCTTAATCGTTACAGAAATGGAAGATATCAAAGTGATGGTGGCCGACACGTCACAAGAGAAATACGTCGACACTATACTGGAGACTATCGCCGATGCCGCCAAAGTACGGGGCACCGGCATTGCCAAACGCACACATGAGTACCTGGTCACGAAAATCCGTGAGGCCAAGGCGGTCATCGCCCTCGACGGCGACACCTTCGCCGGATTCAGCTACATCGAGACCTGGGGGAACAAGCATTACGTCACGACCTCCGGACTGATCGTGCATCCCGACTACCGGGGAAGAGGGGTGGCGAAACGCATCAAGGAGATGACGTTCTCACTGGCACGCACCCGATGGCCACACGCCAAAATCTTCAGCCTTACCAGCGGAGCGGCAGTGATGGCCATGAACACCCAACTGGGCTATCAGCCTGTCACCTTCGACGACCTCACCGACGACGAGGCGTTCTGGCGTGGCTGCGAGGGATGCGTCAATGTGGATATCCTCAAGCGCACCAACCGCAAATACTGCATCTGCACTGCCATGCTCTACGACCCGGAGGAGCATCTGCCTGCTAAGATACCATCCGAGGTGCTGGAGCGTATCAAGAAAATCGAAAGCGAGAATGCCTGATCCTCATCCGGCTGACTCTTCATCAAACATCGCAACATAATAAAACAATCACCGATATGTCTAAGAAAAAAATTGTAGTGGCTTTCTCTGGCGGTCTCGACACGTCCTACACCGTCATGCGTCTGGCCAACGAAGGAAACGAAGTCTACGCAGCCTGTGCCAACACGGGCGGTTTCAGTCCTGAACAATTGAGGAAAAACGAGGAAAACGCCTACAAACTGGGCGCCAAGCAATACGTGACCCTCGACGTCACACAGGAGTATTATGAGAAATCACTGAAATACATGATTTTCGGCAATGTCCTGCGCAACAACTGCTACCCCATCTCGGTCTCCTCAGAACGCATTTTCCAGGCCATCGCCATCGCCCGCTATGCCCGGGAAATCGGTGCCGATGCCATCGCTCACGGTTCCACCGGAGCCGGCAACGACCAGATCCGGTTCGACATGACCTTCCTCGTGATGGCTCCCGGTGTGGAGATCATCACCCTCACACGCGACCAGGCCCTCACGCGGCAGGAGGAGGTGGATTACCTCAACAGCCACGGCTTCGAGGCCGATTTCGCCAAACTGAAGTATTCGTATAATGTGGGCATCTGGGGCACCAGCATCTGCGGAGGCGAGATTCTCGACTCCTCCAAAGGACTGCCCGAAGAGGCCTACCTCAAACACGTCACCTGTGAACAGCCCACCCAACTGCGCATCACGTTCGACAAGGGCGAGATCACGGCTGTCAACGACGAACCGTTCTCCGACAAGATCCTGGCCATCCAGAAAATCGAGGAAATCGGTGCAGCCTATGGCATCGGGCGCGACTGCAACGTGGGCGACACCATCATCGGCATCAAGGGACGCGTGGGCTTTGAGGCGGCAGCGCCAAAACTCATCATCGAGGCTCACCGCCTGCTCGAGAAATACACCCTGAGCAAATGGCAACAATACTGGAAGGACCAAGTGGGCAACTGGTATGGCATGTTCCTGCACGAAAGCCAATACCTGGAGCCGGTGATGCCTGACATCGAGGCCATGCTGACCAGTTCGCAACGCAACGTCAGCGGAACGGTCATCCTGAGCCTACGTCCTCTGGGATTCGAGACTGTCGGCGTCGACTCCCCCAACGACCTGCTGAAGTCCAAACTGGGCGAATACGGTGAGATGCAACGTGGATGGACGGCCGACGACGCCAAAGGCTTCATCAAGGTGCTCAGTACACCGCTCCGTGTTTATTATGGCATTCACCCCGACGAAACAAGATAAGACATGAACCAGAAAAGACTGCATCTCTCTTCCAAGGACAAGAAACTCGGCGGTGTGTGTGGAGGACTGGGGGAGTATTTCGATATCGACCCCACATTGGTCAGGATATTCTTCTTATTCTTCACACTCGCCGGAGGTGGCGGACTGCTTCTCTACCTCCTGATATGGATCATCACACCTAAAGATTACCAGATATGATCAGAATCGGCATACTCGGCGGAGCGGGTTACACCGCTGGTGAACTCATCCGCCTGCTGCTCAACCACCCGGAGGCCGACATCGCTTTCGTCCATAGCGAGAGCAACGCCGGCAATAGGCTGACCGACGTGCACGAAGGACTCTTTGGCGACACCGAATTGTCGTTCACCGACCAGATGCCGCTCGACCAAGTCGATGTGATCTTTCTCTGTTTCGGACACGGCAAGAGCGAGGCATTCCTCCGCGAGCACCCCGTGCCGGACCGGGTCAAGATCATCGACTTGGCACAGGATTTCCGACTCGAGGCACCGGGCAATGACTTCGTCTACGGACTCCCTGAGATCAACCGGGAGAAAATCGCACGGGCACAGCATGTGGCCAACCCAGGATGCTTCGCCACTTGCATCCAGCTTGGTCTGCTCCCTGCCGCCAAACTGAATCTCATCCAACAGGATGTCGCCGTGAATGCCATCACGGGCAGTACGGGTGCCGGACAGAAACCCACCGGCACCACGCACTTCTCCTGGCGCAACAACAACATGAGCATCTACAAGGCTTTCTCTCACCAGCATGTGCCGGAAATCCGACAAAGTCTCAGACAGGTGCAGGGACACCTGGAGGCCGGGATCGACTTCATCCCCTACCGCGGCGACTTCGCACGGGGCATCTTCGCTACCGAGGTGGTCAGGACTGATGCCGCCATAGAGACCATCACCGAGGCCTACAAGACTTTCTATGCCGACGCGCCTTTCACCCATTATGTCGACAAGGCCATCGACCTGAAACAGGTTGTCAACACCAACAAGGCCCTTGTCCACTGCGACAAATATGGCGACAAACTGCTCATCATCTCCTGCATCGACAACCTCCTCAAAGGAGCCGTCGGACAGGCCGTGCAAAACATGAACATCATGTTCGGCATCGACGAGACTGCCGGACTGCGACTCAAACCCAGCGCTTTTTAATAGATATGAAATTATACGACGTTTACCCCCTTCTCGATGTCAATATCGTGAAAGGACAGGGATGCAAGGTGTGGGATGACAAGGGCGTGGAATACCTCGACCTCTATGGCGGACACGCTGTCATCAGCATCGGACACTGCCATCCGCACTATGTGGAAGCTGTCAGCCAGCAAGTGGCCAGACTGGGCTTCTATTCCAATTCTGTCATCAACACGCTGCAACGACAACTGGCTGCTCGCCTCGGCGAGGCCTGTGGCTATGATGACTACCAGCTCTTCCTGGTCAACAGTGGAGCGGAGGCCAACGAGAATGCACTCAAACTGGCGTCCTTCCATACAGGGCGCACACGCATCCTGTCGGCCTGCAAGGCTTTCCATGGACGTACGTCTCTGGCTGTCGAGGCCACCGACAACCCCAAGATCATCGCCCCGGTCAATGCCAACAACCATGTCACCTACCTCCCCCTCAACGACATCGGGGCATGGGAGGACGAACTGGCCAAAGGGGATGTCTGTGCCTGCATCCTGGAGTGCATACAGGGTGTCGGAGGCATCCGCATGGCTACAGAGGAGTTTGCCGGCAAACTGTTCGAGGCTTGTCACCGCCACGGGGCGGTGCTCATCTGCGACGAGATACAGTGTGGCTACGGCCGGAGCGGCAAGTTCTTCGCCCACCAGTGGCTGGGCATTCGTCCCGACCTGATCACCGTGGCCAAAGGCATCGCCAACGGCTTCCCTATGTCGGCCGTACTGATTTCCCCTGAGTTCTCTCCCGTCTACGGACAACTGGGCACGACCTTCGGCGGCAATCACTTGGCATGTGCCGCTGCCATCGCCGTGCTCGATGTCATGCAGGAGGAAGACCTCGTGGGCAATGCGCTCCGGGTGGGGAAATACCTGATGGACAAGCTCAACGAACTGGAACTGACCCAACCGCATATCACCGACGTGAGAGGCAGAGGACTGATGATCGGCATCCAACTCGACATGCCTTATAAAGAGATCCGCTCCCGACTGGTCTACGAACACCACTGTTTCGTGGGGTGCTCTGGCACCGACACACTGCGCCTCCTGCCGCCGCTCTGCCTCACTGAGGCTGAGGCCGACTGCTTTGTCGAAAAACTCAAAACCGTATTGTCATGAAAATAGCCATCATAGGAGCCGGCGCCATGGGCGGCGCATTGGCTGAAGGCCTGATGAAGTCTGAAGCGCTCACTCCGTCCGACCTCGTCATCTCCGACCCCTCCACAGCCGCACTGTCACGCTTCGACAAGAGCGGGGCCGTCATCACCACCGACAACCTCCTGGCTGTCGAGGGTGCTTCGATCGTCTTCATCGTCGTCAAGCCCTGGCTCGTCCAACAGGTCATCGAGGGTATATCGCCTTCTATTCAGGGAAAACGACTCTCCATTGTGGTCATCGCCGCAGGTGTAGCTTCAGACGACATCTGCAAATGGCTGCGCTGCGACGACAACGCTGACCTGAGTGTCTTCCTGGCCATACCCAACACGGCCATCGCCGTGAAGGAATCCATGACCTTCCTCGTGCCCGTCAAGGCGACTGAGACTGTCACCTCACAGATTTCTGACCTCTTCGACCGTGTCGGCGGATGCCTGATCACGGAGGAAAGGCTGCTTGCCGCCGGCACCACACTGGCTTCGTGCGGCATCGCCTATGCCATGCGCTACATCCGCGCCTCCATCGAAGGTGGCGTGGAGATTGGTTTTAAAGCCGCCAACGCTCAGGAGATCGTCTTGCAAACAGTGAAAGGAGCGGTCGCCCTGCTGCAATCCACAGGGCATCACCCTGAGGAGGAGATCGACAAAGTCACCACACCCGGAGGCGTCACCATCCGTGGACTCAACGAGATGGAGCATGCTGGATTCTCCAGCGCCGTCATCCGCGGCCTGAAGGCGGGCATGGGAAAATAAAGCATTGTCATACCTTTATATCATCACAATATGGACGAACAAATCAAACAGATAGGAGAACGGTTGGTCGGCCTGCGCGACGTGCTCGACATGACGGCAGAGGAAATGGCCGGCATCTGCGGCATCAGCGTGGAGCACTACCAGATGATGGAGAGAGGCGAGAGCGAGCTCTCCGTGGCCAACCTGCAGAAAATAGCCAAGCACTGTGGCGTCTCACTCGACGTGCTGATGTTTGGCGAGGAACCCAAGATGAGTTCCTATTTCCTCACCAGGAAAGGCCAGGGCATGAGCGTGGAGCGCCGGAGTGCTTATCACTACGAGAGCCTGGCAAGTGGTTTCCGTGGCAGAAAGGCTGATCCCTTCATCGTCACCGTTGAACCCAAACCGGCCGACACGCCCAAAGAGATGAACTCTCACAGCGGACAAGAGTTCAACATGGTGCTCGAAGGCACCATGGAACTCACCATCGGCAGCAAGGCACTGATCCTCCATGAGGGCGACTCTGTCTATTTCGACGCCACCCAACCGCATGGCATGCGCACGCTCAACGATCATGCCGTCAGATTCCTCGCTATTATTTTCTAATCTCATTCAATCACCATGGTAGAAAGATTCTTAAAGCAGACCTCCTTCTCTTCAGTGGAAGATTTCCGTGAGAACCTGCATTTCATCATCAAGGAGAACTTCAATTTCGCCTACGACGTGGTGGATGCCTGGGCTGAGGAGCAGCCCGACAAACTCGCATTGTTGTGGACCAACGACAAGGGAGCTGAGATACGGCTCTCCTTCAAGGATATCAAGCAACGCAGCGACCAGGCTGCGGCCTACCTACAGTCACTCGGTATCGGCCGGGGGGATATGGTGATGCTCATCCAGAAGCGCCGCCTCGAATGGTGGATCACCATGCTGGCACTTTGCAAACTGGGTGCCGTGGCCATACCTGCCACGCACATGCTCACCAAAAAAGATATCATCTATCGCAACACACGGGCCAGCATCAAGGGCATCATCTGCGTGGGCGAGGATTATGTGCTCAGTCAAGTGCAGGCTGCCATGTCAGAAAGCCCCACCGTCCAGGTGCTCGTCAGTATCGGTCCCAACGTGCCGGAGGGTTTCCACGACTGGCATGCCGAGATCGACAAGGCTCCGCGTTTCGTGCGGCCTGAGCATGTCAACACCAACAGCGACACGATGCTCATGTATTTCACCAGCGGGACAAGTGGTGAGCCGAAGATGGTGGCTCACGACCATCTCTATGCGCTCGGACATCTCACCACGGGTGTCTTCTGGCACAACCTGGCCGAAGACAGCATCCACCTCACCGTGGCCGACACGGGATGGGGAAAGGCCGTCTGGGGCAAGTTCTATGGACAATGGTTCGCTGGTGCCGCCGTGTTCGTCTATGACCATGAGAAATTCGTGGCCGACAACATGCTGCAGCAAATGGCCAAATACCACGTCACGTCATTTTGCGCCCCGCCCACGGTCTACCGTTTCATGATCCGCGAGGACTTCTCACGTTATGACCTGAGTGCCTTGCGCTATTGCTGCACAGCGGGCGAAGCACTCAATGCGGCCGTCTACGACAAATTCCGCCAACTGACCGGCATCAAACTCATGGAGGGATTCGGACAGACCGAGACAACCATGACCCTGGGCACCATGCCTTGGATGGAGCCCAAACCCGGAAGCATGGGCATGCCCAACCCGCAGTACGACATCGACCTCATCAAGGCCGACGGCACTCCTTGCGAGGATGGCGAGAAAGGCGAGATCGTGATCCGTGTGGGCGACCGCAAACCGATCGGACTCTTCAAGGAATACTACCGCGACGAGGAACTCACCCGTGAGGCTTGGCATGACGGCATCTATCACACCGGCGACATGGCCTGGCGCGACGAGGACGGATACTACTGGTTTGAGGGCCGCATCGACGATGTCATCAAGAGCAGCGGCTACCGCATCGGCCCGTTTGAGGTGGAGAGCGCACTGATGACACACCCTGCCGTGGTGGAATGTGCCATCACTGGCGTGCCCGACGACATCCGCGGCATGGTGGTGAAAGCCACCGTGGTGCTGGGCAAGGAGTGGAAACAGAAAGCTGGCGACGACCTGGTGAAAGAACTCCAGCAGCATGTCAAGCGGGTCACCGCTCCTTATAAGTACCCCCGCATCATTGAGTTCGTCGACGAACTGCCCAAGACCATCAGCGGCAAGATCCGGCGTGTGGAAATCAGAGAAAACGACAAGCGATGACAAAGAAGAGGATCGTAGTGAAGATCGGCAGCAACGTGCTGACGCGGGATGACGGGAAGCTCGACATCACACGCATGTCATCACTGGTCGACCAGACTGCTTGGCTCTATTCTCATGGCTTCGAGGTGATCCTCGTATCAAGTGGTGCCATGGCTTGCGGGAGGGGCGAGGTGAAAGTCTCACGACGCCTCGACAGCGTGTCACAACGCCAGCTCTACTCCGCTCTCGGACAAGCCAAACTGATCAACCACTATTATGACCTGTTCCGCGAATACCACCTGCCCGTCGGACAAGTGCTCACCATGAAGGAGAACTTCAACTCCCGCCGTGCCTACCTCAATCAGCGCTCCTGCATGAGCGTGATGCTCGACAACGGGGTAATCCCGATCGTCAATGAGAACGACACGGTGAGTGTCACCGAACTGATGTTCACCGATAACGACGAACTCTCCGGACTGATCGCCTCGATGATGGGGGCCGAAGCGCTCGTCATCCTGAGCAACATCGACGGCATCTACGACGGCTCGCCATCCGACCCGGCGTCAAAGGTCATCCGACAGGTGATACCCGGTAATGACATCAGCGCCTATATCCAAACTGGTAAAAGCGGTTTCGGAAGGGGTGGTATGGTCACCAAATACAATATCGCGCGGAAAGTGGCCGAGGAGGGCATACGGGTCATCATCGCCAATGGCAAACGCGACAATATCCTCATCGACCTCGTCAACAGAGCGAATGAGACTCCCCACACGGAGTTCGTCGCAGTAGAGGCCAATGTGTCGGGCATCAAGAAATGGCTCGCTCACAGCGATGGGTTCGCCAAGGGACAGATCACCATCAGCCCACGTGCGATTGAGGCCTTGAACAGCAAGAACGCCGTGAGCCTGCTGCCCGTCGGTGTCATCGCCGTGGAGGGCGACTTCGAGGAGGGCGACCTGGTGGACATTCTCGACGAAAAACAGGCAAGGATCGCTGTGGGACGTGCTGCCTACAACAGCGTGACGGCTCGTCAACTCATGGGCCAGCATGGCCAGAAACCTCTTGTTCATTACGATTATCTGTATATGGAATAATGCCCCAATAACAATAAAATTATGGAACTGATTAAAATTTTCGAGCGTGCCAAGGCTGCGAGCCGTGAACTGGCCCTGATCGACGATGCACGCAAGAACGCCGTGCTCCAAGCCGTGGCCGATGCCATTATCTCAGAAAGTGCAGAACTGCTTGAGGCCAACGCGCGTGACCTCTCACGCATGGAGCGCTCCAATCCTCTCTACGACCGCCTGCTGCTCGACGAGAAGCGGCTCCACGGCATTGCCGATGACATGCGCCATGTGGCGATGCTGCCGAGTCCGCTGGGCAAGACCCTGATCGACAAGACACTCGACAACGGACTCCATCTGCGCCGTGTCACTGTCCCCTATGGAGTGATCGGCATGGTCTATGAGGCCAGGCCCAACGTCAGTTTCGATGTCTTCTCCCTCTGTTTCAAGAGCGGCAACGCCTGTGTGCTCAAGGGGGGAAGCGATGCCGACGAGTCCAACAAAGCCATCGTCGACCTGATACACCGCATCCTTCACCGTGAGGGTATCAATCCCTCGGTGGTGGAACTGCTCCCCGCCACCCATGAAGCTACCGGCGAGATGCTTAATGCCGTGGGATACATCGACCTTTGCATTCCGCGTGGTGGGAAAAGACTCATCGAGTTTGTGCGCGACAATGCACGCGTGCCGGTCGTCGAGACGGGGGCTGGCGTGGTCAACACCTACTTCGACGCCGAGGGCGACCTCCAGATCGGAAGGGCAATCGTCAACAACGCCAAGACACGCCGGGTGAGTGTCTGCAACGCCCTCGACTGCCTGATCATCCATCAGTCGCGCCTGCGCGACTTGAGTGAGCTTTGCGCACCTCTGATCATCAGCAATGTGGTCATCCATGCCGACGAGGCCGCCTATGACGCCCTGCATGGGAAATATCCCGACGAACTGCTGTTGCATGCCACCGACGATAGTTTCGGAACGGAGTTCATGGATTATGCCATGGCTATCCGCACCGTGCCTTCCGTAGAGGCGGCTATACGCCATATCAGTCAGTTTGGTAGTGGCCACAGCGAGTGCATCATCACCGAGAATCCACACACTGCAGCACAATTCGAGGCTATGGTGGACGCCGCCTGCGTCTACGTCAACGCTCCTACAAGTTTCACCGACGGCGCGCAGTTCGGCTTGGGGGCTGAGATCGGCATCAGCACCCAGAAACTCGGTCCGAGGGGTCCGATGGCCCTGGAGGAAATCACCACCTACAAATGGCTCATCGAAGGACACGGACAGGTGAGGCCATAGAATATGTAATTCAACTTTTAAGAAGTAGTTAAGAAGTTAAGCGAATGCGAAACTTGAATACATAAAACGAAAATATAAAATGACAATACAATGAGCAAACTGCATACCTTTTTCAATGTGGAAGACCTCGGCGACCTGAAATCCGCTCTGGCTGAGGCACAACAGATCAAGAAAGACAGGTTCGCCTATCAACACCTGGGCAAGAACAAGACCTTGCTGATGATTTTCTTCAACAACAGCCTGCGCACCCGCCTCTCTACCCAAAAAGCGGCCATGAATCTCGGCATGAATGTCATCGTCCTCGATGTCAATGCGGGTGCCTGGAAACTGGAGACCGAGCGGGGCGTCATCATGGATGGCGACAAGAGTGAGCACTTGCTTGAGGCCATCCCTGTGATGGGAAGCTACTGCGACATCATCGCCGTACGCTCTTTCGCAGGACTCACCGACAGGGATTTTGACTATGCCGAGACCATCGTCGGACAGTTCGTACGCTACAGCGGACGCCCCGTCATCGCCATGGAAACGGCCACCGTGCATCCGCTCCAGGCTTTCGCCGACCTCATCACCATCGAGGAATACAAACCCGTGGAGCGTCCAAAGGTAGTGCTCACCTGGGCTCCGCACTGCCGCGCTTTGCCACAGGCCGTGCCCAACTCCTTCGCTCAGTGGATGAACGCAGCCGACGTCGACTTCGTCATCACTCATCCCGAGGGTTATGAACTGGATCCGAAATTCGTGGGAAATGCAAGGGTGGAATACGATCAGCGAAAAGCGCTCGAAGGGGCACATTTCGTCTATGCCAAGAACTGGAGTTGCCCGGGAATCACTTGCCCACAGGATTATGGCAAGATCCTGAGCCGCGACATGAACTGGACCATCGACACCGAGCACATGTCATGGACCGACAACGGTTATTTCATGCACTGCCTGCCCGTGCGCCGTGGGCTCATCGTCACCGATGACGTGATCGAGAGCGACCACTCCATCGTCATTCCCGAGGCTGCCAACCGTGAGATCTCCGCCCAGACCGTCATCAAACGGGTACTCGAAAGCCTCTGATTCATGCCTCGGAAGTTATAGATGTGAAAAAAATTATCGGCCTTTCGGCCTAAGAAGTTAAGCCATATGCTTTGTTATAATCAAAAAAGTTCTATGAGAACGTTTGAAATGTAGAGACGTCACATCGGGGCGTCTCCCAAGCTCACCGCCCAGAGGCGCCTCTTTTTTTCATCCCCATCCAGGCAAAAACGAGGCAATAGACAGCAGCCAGTATCAGTGCAGAGAAAAGATTGAGGCTGATTCCTAAATAAGGAAACCACTCTCGTCCTATCAGGATGAGATAGGTATGCCCGATATAAATCCACAAGGTGTATTTGCCCCACCGCGCGAAAGACTTAACGAAACGGGCACGTGATATCCTGACAATCAACAGACATAAGACCAGACCGAGACCCGACTGCACGACCCTGAAGACCAACTGGTGCCAATCTTCATAGTGCGTCTTTGGCATAAATGTCGGCAGCCCCCTGGCCACGGCAAAGCCGACAATCAGCCCGATGACCGCAAAGATCACCGGGATTTGATCCAGTCGGCAAAGCCAGTTTCTCTTCTTGAACACGATGCCCAGGACAAAGAAGGGGAAGAATACGAAAGTCCTTTGAAAGGCTAATTCATTATCCAAAGGAATGAGGCCCGACAAGAGAGCAAGCAGCACAGACAGCGACAAGAGCTTCACGTCATCCGTCTTTTGAAAAAACGTCCACACGGAAACCCTCCAATACATGAGGCATACCAAATACCATAATGCCAGGCCGGGCGATATCAGGTCACTCCACTTGGCCAATCCCACATCATCCGATTCCGCATGGGCAGACATATCCGGGACAAAAACCAATAGCGAACGGATCACGACACTGGCGAGTTGGGCGAAGGCATAGATGACGAGGGTCTGTTTGATCCATTGCCTCTGCCTCTCCTTAGGGGAATGCAGGGTGGTTAGGTATCCGGATAGGAAAACGAAAACGGGCATGTGGAACGCATAGATGACCCTGTTGATTTTCAATCCATAGTCACCAAAATCCAAATGTCCTAAAACGACACAGAAAATCATAAGGAACTTCAGGCCATCGATTCTTAAGTCTCTTGTCATGATCCTGTCAAAAAACACATCCGAATAATCACGGATTCTTATAATAAAACGGTCTGTGCATCATCTAAGGCAGAAAGCATACGAAGAATGCCTTAGTCAAGCTCAGATCCAAACGGCAAAACTACAGTTATTTATTCTGCATCGCCCTCTTCATCATCCCAAAGACTGGAACTTCCTGTCCTGGCCTCTTCGTGGCTACCACCACCAAGGACGATTCCAATTTCTTCGCCATTGGCGCCTTTAGCATCAACGTTGCTCACGATTTGGTTGGCGATGCTGCCTTCGTACAAGATTTCCTCCACCCAGGCTTCGGGCTTCTGATAAGTTTATTCATTGTCTCCAGCTGTTACTTTATCTGATTACTATTATTGTCCTTTGTTGATAGAGATATCTTTGCTCATGGCATTCCGCTCAATGGGCTTGAGCTTTGCGTACATGAAAATGACATGCAAACGTCTTTCATCAATGGTGCAAAGGTAATCATTTTTTCGTGAAACCACACTATCTCACAAGAATATTAAAAAAATTGTCCAAAAGAGAAATAAATTCCGCCAAAAGAGACGAAGAGCTGTTGCCGTTTCGTGAAAAAGTGATGTCGAGCATCCAAGAAAGGAGATTTTGATACCCTCTCCCGTTTTTCAGGAAGGCGACCCTTCAACACGTCTTCTGATAATGCCACGCGCGCCATGATGGAAGAAACTATAGAGGTTCAGAACCTGTTGCACCATCTTGCCCCGGCAACAGTCATTTCTGGCCGTTGCCAGGTAAGAAAAGTGGCGTTTCACAAATGGGAAAGGTCACTTTTCCTCTTTGTCGCTCATCGGCACTTCAAACATATAGTAGTCATACATGTCTTTCTCCAGGTTGGGACATTTGACCATTCATTGTGCCAATAGTTCCAACGTTTGTTCTCATGGACTCTCAGATAGCGGCCAAACAGAATAGCATCGTGGTTCTCTTCATACCATTTTGCGAAATTCTTCTGACTTGTCAGCGACGTCGTGATCATCGAAATGCGAGTTCGTCAAGTACCTGCTGTCCTTCCTGCCAGTCGGTGGAGACGTGGATTCCGGCTTTGCGCATGATGTTGATGACGCGGTCGGCCCGCCTGATGGCCTCGCGCATCCTCTCAAGCAGGGCGGAGGCCTTGGCCATGAGCCCGTGGGCGGTCTGCCTGCCGAGCCCGAACCCCTGCTCCCGGAATATGCCGAAAGAGCAATGTGCACTTAGGGAATACCGTAAGGCGATGGTGATAGCCCTTGAGAGTGCGCTCGTAGCGATCTCGGGCAATGGGAAGGGTTGATTGTGGCATTTTTGTGGACATCATAAAATGAAATTGATGAACAATGCCGCAAATTTAGATAAAAATTGGGGATTTATAAGCCAGTCGAGATAAAAATGTGACAAATTGCCCCGAATTGGACCTCTTGCTCAAAGAATCAAGGCGCACATACGCTCAATCCTAATCTTTCCGTGCTCTAAGTCACAATTATTTTGTATATTTGAGGTGTGTATTTAAACATATTTGTTAACCCTCAAAATTATAGGCTTATGAGAGCTGTATGTGGCCTTGACGTGCACAAAGATACGGTTTATCTTTGTATTTTGTGCAGCGACGGCGAGATTATTGAGAGAGTTTTTGGAGTTTTAACTTTTCAACTGCGTGACATGCGTCGTTTAATGCAGTCTCATGGCGTGACCGAGGTGACGATGGAGAGCACGGCCATGTATTGGATACCCATCTGGCGCGTGCTGGAGCCCCACTTCCGCCTGAAGCTTGTCAACCCTTACTTCATCAAGCAGCTTCCCGGCCGCAAGAGCGATGTGAAGGATGCCCAGTGGATAGCGGAGTGCACGATGAAGGACCTGGTGCGTGGCAGTTTCGTGCCGCCGGAGCGCATCCAGCAGCTTCGCCAGTATGACCGCCGCATCTTCGACCTCGACGCGGAGATAGTGCGCAAGCTGTCGAAGCTCGACGGCATCATGCAGAGGTGCAACATCCGGCTGAGCAACTATGTGTCGAACACCGACACGAAGAGCTACAAGGCAGTCGTGGACATGCTCTGCGAGGGCATCACCGATGCGGAGGAGCTTATCAAGAAAGTGCACGGGCGCATCGTGAACAAGCATGGGCGGGAAACCATCCTTGCGTCACTGACGGGAGTGGTGTCCGACGCGGAGAAGGACACGATGCGCCAACTTAGGGAGGAGATTGGGCTTGCGGAGACGCACAAGCGGGAATGCCTTGACAAGATGCTGCAGACATGCAGGACTTACTATCCCAACGAGCTCAGAAGGCTGATGACCATACCCGGCATCAAGGAACGCGCCGCCACATCATTGATCGCAGAGATCGGAGTCGACATGACCAAATTCCAGACTGCGGCGCATCTTGCATCATGGAGCGGGCTGAAGCCAAGAAATGACGTGTCCAACGGGAAGTTCAAGTCACGCAGGATCACACACGGCAACGCGTATCTCCGAAAGACCATCATCGAGTGCGCATGGGCAGCGAGCAGGACCAAGGACTGCTTCTTCAGCCGATTCTCCTACCACCAGACCGTGGTCCGAAAGAAAAACAAGATGAAGGTCCTCGTGGCCGTGGCCAGAAAACTGCTCATCGCAGTGTGGCATGTGCTGCATGACGCGACCGACTACGTCGATTTCAACCCTGATTGCAAGTCACCTGCCAATAACGGGTGACACGCGATATACCGCTCATGGAAAGGCTATTATCTTTGTGGTGGACATCCGCCAGGCAGAACTGCCGACGTAGAACCCCGTTCGCAAATTAACCGACAACATGGGCGGCGATGAAAGCCAGTCTATAGCTTCGAGCTCGAAGAGGAAAGTACCAACAATATCAACATGGTGTCATATGAGATGCCGTGCTTGGGATGGGTATGCCTCTATATCAACAGATTATAAGTGTTTAGTTACTTCTGCGGGGCAATTTGTTTATTATTTATAGAGGAAAGATAG
>CAMNIN010000061.1 GCA_946540735.1 uncultured Prevotellaceae bacterium
GAGTTCACCTGCATGGAGCTCTATGTGCAATACAAGGACTACAACTGGATGATGTCGTTCACCGAGAAGTTGCTCGAGACCATCTGCATTGCCGTCAATGGCAGTACAGAACGAGAAATCGACGGACGTATGGTATCCTTCAAGGCACCCTACCGCCGCCTGCCCATCCTCGATGCCATCAAGGAGAAGACAGGCTATGACCTCAACGGCATGACCGAGGAGCAAATCCGCGAGGTGGCCAAGAAGCTGGGCATCGAGGTGGACGACACCATGGGCAAAGGAAAGCTCATCGACGAGATATTCGGCGAGACCTGCGAGGGATCTTTCATCCAGCCGACCTTCATCACCGACTATCCTGTAGAGATGTCACCCTTGACAAAGATGCACCGGTCGAAGCCCGGACTGACTGAGCGTTTCGAACTGATGGTCAATGGCAAAGAACTGGCCAACGCCTACTCCGAGCTCAACGACCCCATCGATCAGGAAGAGCGTTTCAAGGAGCAGATGCGACTGGCCGACAAAGGCGACGACGAGGCCATGATCATCGACCAGGACTTCCTCCGCGCCCTCCAATACGGCATGCCCCCCACCAGTGGCATCGGTATCGGCATCGACCGACTGGTGATGCTGATGACTGGCAAGACCTACATCCAGGAAGTGCTGTTCTTCCCACAGATGCGGCCTGAGAAGAAAGCCCCCCGCAGCAGTGTGGCAGAATGGGCAGCTATCGGCGTAGCCGAGGAATGGGTGCCCGTGCTCAACAAGTGCGGATACTATCTTGTGGGAGACATCAAGGATGTCAACCCACAGAAACTTCAGATGGATGTCTGCGGCGTGAACAAAAAATACAAATTGGGCTACGAGAATCCCAAAGTGGAAGAGTTTGCCAAGTGGATCGCCGCCGTGCAGGAATAAGACAAGCCATAACCCGTAAGACATGCATGACTGCGGTAAAATAGCGATTATCGGTGGTGGCAGTTGGGCGACAGCCATAGCCAAGATCGTGGTGGGACACACCCGCCACATCGGATGGTATATGCGTCGTGACGACCGCATCGCCGATTTCCTCCGCATGGGACACAACCCCGCTTACTTGACGAGCGTGCATTTCGACACCGAACAGATATTCTTCTCCAGCGACATCAACAAGGTCGTGGATCTCTACGACACCTTGGTGTTTGTCACCCCGTCACCCTACCTGAAGAACCATCTCAAGAAATTGAAGACCCGCATCAGGGATAAATTCATCGTCACGGCGATCAAAGGTATCGTGCCCGATGAGAACCTTGTCTGTTCGGAATACTTTCACCACGTGTATGACGTACCTTATGAGAACCTGGCGTGCATCGGCGGTCCATCTCATGCCGAGGAAGTGGCCCTTGAACGGCTCTCCTACCTGACCGTAGGGTGCACGGATCTCGAGAAAGCACGCTCGTTCACGCAACTGCTCTCCAGCAACTACATCAAGACCAAGACCAGCAGCGATGTCATCGGCATCGAATACTCCTCGGTACTGAAAAACGTCTATGCCATCGCCGCAGGTATCTGCAGCGGTCTGAAATATGGCGACAATTTCCAGGCTGTGCTGATGTCAAACGCTGTGCAGGAGATGTCGCGTTTCCTGAGTGTCATCAGTCCGATCGAGCGCAACGTCTATGACTCCGTCTACCTGGGCGACCTGCTTGTCACCGGCTACTCCAATTTCTCTCGCAACAGGGTCTTTGGCACAATGATCGGCAAGGGCTATAGCGTGAAAAGCGCACAGATCGAGATGGAGATGATCGCAGAGGGCTTTTTCGGCACGAAATGCATGAAGGAAATCAACCGACGGTTGCATGTCAACATGCCGATACTCGATGCCGTCTACAACATCCTCTATGAGCGCATCTCTCCTCAAATAGAGATCAAACTGCTTACCGACAGTTTCAGATAGTTAACACCAAACTTAAGATAACGACAATGAAGAACATCCAGTTAGACATTACGAAAGCCGCCCAATTCCTCAGCGAAGGCGCAGTAAAGGCCCTTGAGCCACAAGTGAAATCAGCACAGGAAGCACTGGAGGCAGGCACCTGTCCAGGCAACGACTTCCTCGGTTGGCTGCATCTGCCATCATCCATCACTCCCGCATTCCTCGACGAAATCCAGGAAGCAGCCGACGTCTTGCGCGCCAACTGCGAGGCTATCGTCGTGGCCGGAATCGGAGGCAGCTACCTCGGAGCACGGGCCGTGATCGAGGCCCTCGGCAATTCTTTCGCATGGCTTATCCAGGACAAGAAAAATCCTGTCATCCTCTTCGCAGGCAACAATATCGGCGAGGACTACCTCACCGAGCTGACCGAATATCTCAAAGACAAGAAATTCGGTGTCATCAACATTTCCAAGTCGGGCACGACCACAGAGACCGCCCTCACCTTCCGTCTGCTGAAGAAGCAATGCGAGCAGCAGCGCGGCAAAGAGGAGGCACGCAAGGTGATCGTCGCCGTGACGGATGCCAAACGTGGTGCTGCACGCACCTGCGCCGACAAGGAGGGATACAAGAGTTTCATCATCCCCGACAACGTGGGTGGCCGGTTCTCTGTCCTCACCCCGGTAGGCCTGCTCCCCATCGCCTGCGCCGGATTCGACATCAAGGCACTCGTGCAAGGTGCTGCCGACATGGAGAAGGCCTGTGGCTGCGGCGTTCCTTTCGAGGAGAATCCCGCTGCCATCTACGCCGCAGTGCGCAATGGTCTCTATGCCGCTGGCAAGAAGATCGAGATCATGGTCAACTACCAGCCCAAGCTCCATTTCATCAGCGAATGGTGGAAACAGCTTTTCGGCGAGAGCGAGGGAAAAGACAAGAAAGGCATCTTCCCCGCATCCTGTGACTTCACCACCGATCTTCACTCCATGGGACAGTGGATCCAAGACGGTGAGCGCAGCATCTTCGAGACCGTCATCAGCATCGAGGAACCCAATAAGAAACTGCTCTTCCCTGAGGATGAGGAGAATCTTGACGGCCTTAACTTCCTGGCTGGCAAACGAGTCGACGAAGTCAACAAGATGGCAGAGCTCGGAACCCGCCTGGCTCACGTCGATGGCGGTGTGCCCAATATCCGCATTGCCGTGCCCGTGCTCAACGAGTATTACATCGGCCAACTGATCTACTTCTTCGAGATCGCCTGCGGCATCAGCGGCAACGTGCTTGGGGTCAACCCATTCAACCAGCCCGGCGTGGAAGCTTATAAGAAAAACATGTTCGCCCTTCTCGACAAGCCAGGTTACGAGGCCGACAGCAAAGCCATCAAGGAGCGTCTGGCCAAGGAGGGATAATGAACCCGGAGACAATCATTCAAACCTATACCAAGAGACACGGCTTCGAGAGCTTCGCTCCCAAAGCCGTGCTCTTTGACATGGACGGTGTGCTCTACAACTCGATGTGCCACCATGCCAAGGCCTGGAACCAGTCGATGGAAGAGAATGGCTACGACATGTCGGAAGCTGAGGCCTACCAGTATGAGGGCATGAGGGGTGTGGAGACCATCCAACTCATCGCATGGGAACAGAAACATATCCACCTCAGCGTGGAGGAAGCCCAACGGATCTATGACCGCAAGTCGGTCATTTTCGCCCAACAGGGCACCGTTGACAAGATGACGGGCATAGAGGACTTGATGCGGCAGATGAAAGCTGACGGAATGACACTGGGTGTCGTCACCGGAAGTGGCCAGCGCCCTCTGCTCGACCGACTGAGGAAAGACTTCTCACCCTTCGTCGCTCCAGAACATATCGTGACCAGTTTTGACGTGAGCCATGGGAAACCTGCCCCCGACCCCTACCTCAAAGGTCTCAGGAAATGCGGGGTGAATCCTTGGGAAGCCATCGTCGTCGAGAATGCACCGCTCGGTGTGCGCGCTGCCGCAGCAGCACAGATCTTCACCGTCGCCGTGAATACGGGACCACTGCCCGACGAAGCCCTGTGGAGCCAAGGCGCCGACTTGCTGTTCCCCGACATGCCCCATTTTCTCGACTACTGGAGAGAATCACTCTTCCCTGCCGTCAAATCAACCAACAGAATATGAAGAAGAACCTTATCGCTACCTGGGCTACAATCTGCCTTGCCTTGTTTCTCTGCCTGAGTTCCTGCGGAGAAGACGATGGCGTGATGGAGCGCCCCGACTACACGAGTATCATCTACAAACTGACGCTCAGCAGCGAGATGCTGTCTTTCTATGACGTGACCGCCACTTACATCACGGTCAACGGAGAAGAGAAGACGGAGACCATCACCGACGGCTCCTGGCAGTTCAAAGACAAGAAAGACGGCTCACACAAAATAACTTTCAAGTTGAAGGTCATTGCCAGCAAGAAGGACAATTTGCCACAGTTGAATCCGAAAATCGAGAATTATCACTTTGACTGCACCTACAGTGCGGAATACTACACTAAGGAGACCAGTGCCAAACGAGAGGCCAAGGAGTCGATGAAGAACACGGTGAAGAGAGAAAGTGTGATCTCCTACGTCGAGTCACATCCCACACTGACCTTGGCTGACTACAAGAAAACCGTGGGAGAGAAAGAAGAATAAGCCATCCATGAACGAGGAAATCCAAGACAAGAGAATCGCCGTGCTGCTCTCGGGGGGAGTAGACAGTTCGGTAGTGCTGCATGAGTTGTGCCGTGCAGGACTCCATCCTGACTGTTTCTATATCAAGATCGGTCCGGAGGAAGAGGAGGAATGGGACTGCTCCTCAGAGGAGGACATGGAAATGGCCACTGCCGTAGCGGCCCGCTATGGATGCCGCCTGGAGGTAGTGGACTGTCATCGTGAATACTGGGACAAGGTGACACGCTACACGATGGAGAAAGTACGCGCCGGACTGACCCCCAACCCGGATGTCATGTGCAACCGCCTCATCAAGTTTGGTGCCTTCGACGAGAAAGCCGGGCACAGCTATGACCTCATCGCCACGGGGCATTATGCCCAGACCGAGATCATCGACGGCAAGAAATGGCTGGCCACCAGTCCCGACCCGGTGAAAGACCAGACTGATTTTCTGGCTCAGATCGAGGATTGGCAACTGCGCAAAGCCCTTTTTCCCATCGGGCATTATCTGAAAGACGAGGTGCGCCAGATTGCAGAGCGCGAGCATCTTGTCAATGCTCATCGGAAAGACTCACAAGGCATTTGCTTCTTAGGCAAGATCAACTACAACGACTATATCCGACGGTATCTGGGTGATCTTCCCGGCGACGTGCTGGAACTGGAGACCAATAAGCGTATCGGACAGCATCGTGGATTGTGGTACCATACCATCGGACAGCGCCATGGACTGGGATTCGGCGGCGGCCCGTGGTTTGTCGTCAAGAAAGACGTGGAACACAACATACTCTATGTCTCAAAGGGCTACGACCCCAAGACCGCCTATAAAGACACTTTCCCCATCCATGATTTCCATTTCCTCACCGAGAAAGTCGTGATGCGTGAGGTGACGTTCAAAATCCGCCACACGCCTGAGTTCCATCCCGCCTGGCTTGAGGAGACGGCAGAAGGTTCCTACACAGTGCATGCCGCACATGCCATCCACGGAGTCGCTCCCGGACAGTTCTGTGTGGTCTACGACAAGGACCACCACCTCTGCTATGGATCTGCTGAAATCGGTTTGGACGTGCCTGATGCACAATAAAAGCAATCCAAAGTCATTCCAATCCCATCATCTCTTTTTAGGGAAATCCCCACGCAAAAGTAGGGAGTTGCCAAATGCAGTGTCGGAAAAAACCTCTTATCTTTGCATCGTGACAAACACATTGTAGAACCAAAGAATAGAAGGAGAAAACATCATGAAAAGAAAAATGACACTGCTCATCACCGCACTGCTGGCCCTCTTCACTGTGCTGCCTGCTGATGCGCAAAGGCGCACTTACGGAGGCTATACCCCATCCCGTCCCGTCGGCCACCGCCATATCACGAGAGGCCGCGCCTTTCAGCCCAACACCTATTTCGGCATGCGTTTCGGCATGACCGCCTCCCATGTCAGTTCAGACGCTCCAGACCTCGACGGAAGCAGCAGCAAGACAGGACTGGATGTCGGCGCAGTCGTTGGCATCCAACTGGCCCCGCAAATGCCACTCTTCTTTGAGACAGGACTGGAATATGTCGAGAAAGGAGGTAAAGGGAAACTGGGGGGCGAGAAATTCTCTATCGGCCTCAACTATCTGGAAGTGCCCCTCACCTTGAAATATTCCGCTTATGTGGCTCCGGCGACAGCAGTGGAACCATTCATCGGAGGATATATCGGCTGTGGTATCAGCGGCAAGGTGAAAGATTACCACGCCCGTGAAGCTTACAGCTCGTTCAGCGATAGTTATGGTGCCAATTTCAAGCGGTTTGACGGTGGCATCCGCGTCGGATGCGGTTTGGCTTACGAAATGCTGTACGCCGAGGTGGGCTACGATTTCGGACTGAGCAACATCGGAGACAATGCCTTCGACGACACCCACAACGGTGCTCTGTTCCTCAATATCGGACTGAATTTCTGAAGGATCACCACACCGCTGCGCCTAATAGACTAAGACGCCTTCCTTGCCCTTCTGAAAAGCATAGCTCCCGCAATCAGCAGGATGCCTCCTCCGATCAGGGCGTAGGTCATCATATTCCCGTTGGCTCCATCCACAGGGATGGTGCCAACGGTTTTTGCTTCTGCATTCGCCTGGTCAGCAGACCCAGGGTCAGAGGGATTCTGCATGTCGAGCACCGCAGCACCGTCGGTGTGCTCCAGCACAGGTTCCGGCTCGTCATAGGTCACTTCGTAGATGTTCACGGCATTGCCACCCTGGTTACCCCTGCCCTGCGAGGTAACGATGACGTAGCGTCCGTCGTTGGAGATATCAAGACCCACGGGATAAGAGTCCACGTCGATGGTGTTGACCACCTTCATCCGACGCGTATCGACCACATAGAGCTTGCTGGCCAGGTTGCAGGCGGCGAACACGAAATGCCCGCTGGGCGACAGCTCTATGGTGCGTGCTCCAGCTCCCACCTGGCAGTTTTGCCACCCCTGAAGGGTCACGGTCTTTCCATTTAGCCGGTGTGCCGCCTCCATGAAACGGTCGAGTTTGATTCGCTGCACATACCCTGCTTTATTGACACTCAGATAAAGGTATCCGTCCTTAATGACCAAGTGTCTCACATTGGCCATCATCCCCAGCACACGTCCCATGTATTTCTGCGTAGACATGTTGATGACTGCGATACCTCCGTTACCACCCATGCAACCCACAAGCAGATATTCATCATCGGGTGTGAAGACCGTTCCTCTCAGACAATAACCGCTCTTGTTGTCACGGTCGACAGGCTCGGTCAGGCTGTAATTTAGAGGCAGCACGTAGTCGACCACCAATAGTTTCTCATGATACCACTCATTGGGATCAAGGCTTGCCACATTGACGATGCCGACCGTATTGTTACCCCAATGCGTGATGGCCACATGCCGGCCATCATGAGAGCAGGCCACCATTTTGGGCAGTGGTCCGGTCTCCATCAGTTTCACGATCTCATCGGTTCGTGTGTCGATCACGGCTATGGCCGATGGATCCTGCGCATTGAGATCATAGGTGCGGCGGTAGAAGGGAATCCAGAGATATCGTCCTCCATGCGAGAAAGTACTTTCCACGGGCTTGCCCATGAAGGTGTTGAGTTTCTCTGTATAATGAGTAAAGGGGTAGAAATCACTGGGTTTGCTCCATAGGGCCGCATCCTTCTCATCCTCAAATTTGTAATGGATGACCTTAAGCCGTTTGTGGGTTTTCATATCGTATACCACGGTGGCACATCCCTCGAGTGAGTTCACGTAGTATTTCGTGCCGTCAGGATGGATATTGGCCGATTTGGGGGAATTGACATAAGGATCCCGGTATTCAGCAGGGGGATTCTTGTAATTGACATGTTTATTGACAATCGACAAGGTCAGCCCCTCGCCTTGGCTGGTCGTGCCCACGGAGGGGTGACAGACTTGCGGCTGACTATCTTGCGCTGCCACGGGATTCACTGCCATCATGGATATGAGACAGCAGACAAAAAGACATCTGACTAATGGTTTCATATTGGGTAATGGGTTAAAAAGCCTCACGGTATTTTGACTCGTCCTTGTCATCGAGCATGCTCACATACGATCGGTATCTGCTCTCTGCGATGTAATGGTCTTCCACAGCCTTGATCACCGCACATCCCGGCTCATGGGTGTGCGTGCAATTGCGGAATCGGCAATCCTTGGAGAACTGGAAGATTTCCTTGAAATAGCCGCAGATCTCCTCGGGTTCCATATCAAATGCCCCGAAGCCCTTGACCCCCGGCGTGTCGATGACCCATCCGCCATCCGGCATCGGTATCATCTCACTGAATGTCGTGGTATGCATCCCCGTCTGATGGGCCTCCGAGATCTCTGCCGTGCGAAGTGAGAGACCGGGTATCAGCCGGTTGAGCAGCGTCGACTTCCCTACTCCACTGTTGCCGCTGAAAACCGAGATCTTGTCCTTCAGGATCGTCTCCAACGAGTCAATGCCTTCACCTGTCACTGCCGAAACCTGCAGACAAGTATACCCGATCGACTCATAGAGATAGACCATCATCTCCTGGATGCGGAGATCATCCTCGTCGAGCAGGTCTTTCTTGTTGAAAACCATCACGACAGGAATCCTGTAAGCCTCGGCCGAGGCCAGGAAACGGTCGATGAATGTCGTGGAAGTAACGGGATAATTGACCGTCACGATCAGAACGGCCTGATCGACATTGGCGGCAATGATATGGCTCTGCTTGGAGAGGTTGGGCGACTTCCTGACAATGTAGTTGCGGCGCTCATCAATTTCCTTGATGAACGCCGTACCTTCTTGGTTGCGGATAATTTCCACCCTGTCGCCCACAGCCACAGGATTGGTGCTGCGGATTCCCTTCAGGCGGAAATTACCTTTGATCTTGCTGTCCACTTGCTCGCCTTCGTCGGTGAGCACCGTATACCAGCTGCCCGTATTGCGGATGACGATTCCTTTCACACGCCTATACGGTCATGATCTCCTTGTTCTTCGCGGCAAGGATCTCATCGATTTTCTTGATATACTTGTCGTGGAGTTTCTGAAGCTCCAGTTCTGCATCCTTCTCGTTGTCCTCCGACAATCCATCCTTGATGGCTTTCTTGAGCTTATCCTTGGTATCGCCTCTGACGTTGCGCACCTCCACTTTGGCCTTCTCTGCAATCTTGTTGCACTGCTTGGTCAAATCGCGGCGGCGCTCCTCAGTGGGCTGCGGGATGTTCAAGCGGATAATCTCACCGTTGTTCTCAGGGGTGATGCCGACATCAGAGTCCATGATGGCTTTCTCGATGGTGCGGATCATTTTCTTATCCCAGGGACGGATGGCGATGGTCCTGGGGTCGGGGGTGGACACGTTGGCCACCTGATTGAGCGGCACCATACTTCCATACGACTCCACCTTCACGCCACTGACGATGGCTGTGTTGGCACGTCCGGCACGGATCTTGGCCAAGGCATCCTCAAGGAACATGGCGGCCATTTCCATTCTCTCTTCGCTTTCGCTCAAAGTAGCTTTTACATCTATCATAATATTCTGTGGTATTAGTTTCGACTGACAAATGTAGTGAATAATTCCGAAAACTGCAACATATCAGTGAAATATTTTTTGATGCACAAGACTTCCGGCTGTGTCATTCCGCCTGGTCTGCAGAGGGCTGCGACTTCAACAACTCCTTCTCCACCCGATTGGTCAAGTCAACGAACTGGCTGATGGACAACTGCTCTGGACGACAGGTCATCAGGTCTCCCTCAAAAAATCCAGTCGACACGCCGCTCTTGGGGAACAATTGGCGCAGACTGACACGCAACATTTTCCGCCTTTGGTTGAAGACGGTTTTCACCACTCTTCGGAACAGTTTCTCGTCACAACCGATATCCGTCACTTTATTGCGGGTCATCCGGATAACAGCACTTTTCACTTTTGGTGGCGGATTGAAGACATGCTCATCGACGGTGAACAGATATTCCACGTCATACCAAGCCTGAATCAAGACACTCAGAATGCCATACGCCTTGCTGCCTGGCTCTGAGGCCATGCGCTGAGCCACCTCACGCTGGATCATGCCGGTGCAACAGGGTATCAGGTCTTTGTTGTCGAGCATCTTGAAGAAAATCTGTGTGGAGATATCATAGGGATAATTACCTGTGAGCACAAACTGCTTCCCCTCAAAAAGTTGGTTGAGATCCATCCGCAGGAAATCGCCGCTGATCACCTTGTCGCGCAACACGGGGAAATGCTCATGGAGATAAGCCACCGATTCCCGGTCGATCTCCACCACTCTTAACTCACGTGGTTTCTCTACCAGATACTGTGTGAGCACACCCATTCCAGGGCCTACCTCCAGCACCGGGATATCGGGGCAGGCATCCACCGTATCGGCAATGGCCTTGGCCACACTCAAATCGGTCAGGAAATGCTGGCCAAGGTTCTTCTTGGGTCTTACATTTTTCATATTCACCGCAAAAATAATGATTATTTTTCATTCCGCCATCGTTTTTGTGTAATTTGGCTCCTCCTGAGCGAACTTACTCCGTCTCGGGATAAAAAATGAATGGATTCTGAAGATTTTGTCCGATTAAGGACAAAATCGTGTTCTCCGCTCGACTTTCCGTAACTTTGCCTCTACGAGGCGAAGTTACTTGGTCTCGGGATAAAAAATGAATGAATTCATTTTGTTCTCCGCTCGACTTTCCGTAACTTTGTCCCCACAAAACTGATCAACATCATGCAACATACAGATACTGACTCACTCATCATCAGGATTGGAATGGATTCGCTCACCGTACTCACCAACGATGGGCAACAGACCACCATGGACATGAAAAGTGGCATTTCCATCTCCGCAAACCTCAGAGAGGCATTCAAGACGCTCCCTCTGCTAAGCAAAAATTACGAGAGAGCCACCATCATGGTGGATGCCATGACCCTGCTCATTCCCGAAGAGGAGTTTCATGATGCTGACAGCGATATACTTTTCTCACATGCGTTCTCCGGTCATGAGTCCGACGTGAAAGAACACTATACGATGGCTGATTTGCATGCTGTCGCACTCTTCGGCTTCGACAAGGATCTGCAGACCGTCATACACGACCATTTCACCGCCACCACTTTCATTCCTGTCTGCGCACCGCTTTGGGAACATTTCGCCCGGCAGACCTCACAATCCCGCCAACGGCTGTATGGTTATTTCCACGATGGAAAACTCGACATCTTCTGTTTTGCCAAGAACAGGTTCAAGTTCAGCAACTCTTTCAGTGCCACTCATGCACACGACACCTTGTATTATTTGCTCAACACCTTCAGCCAACTGGGGATGAAAGCCGACCGCGACGAGATCTCGCTCATCGGCAGCACCCCCCACAAACTGTGGATTTGCAATAACCTCAAGACCTATGTCCAACGGGTGGTCGATGATGAAGCCGACAGCCTCGACCTTCCATTGCTCCGCCGTTTCCCGGCCATGCCCACCGACCTGGCCATCATCCATAAGTCCCGTCAGTCATGAGAATCATCACAGGTATCTACAAAGGCAGGCGTTTCGACATTCCACGCACGTTCAAGGCTCGCCCGACCACCGATTTTGCCAAAGAGAATCTTTTCAATGTGCTCGCCGGCTATATGGATTTCGACGACGCTCATGCCTTAGACCTTTTTGCCGGCACGGGCAGCATCTCTCTGGAGTTTCTCTCAAGAGGTTGTGCGCAGGTGGTCAGCGTGGAAGCCGACCGCGACCACTATGCGTTTATCAAGAAATGCGTGGAGAAACTGGGTTCCGACAAGTCGGTTGTGATCCGTGGCGACGTATTCCGGTTTGTGAAATCATGCCGCCAGCAGTTCGACATTATCTTCGCCGACCCGCCCTATGCCCTGGAGAAGCTCCCGGAAATCCCCGACTTGATTTTCAGCCTCGGCCTGTTGGCGGAGGGTGGATTGTTTGTCTTCGAGCATGGCAAGCAAAACGATTTCTCCCGTCATCCTCATTTTGTGGAGCACCGCAGCTACGGCAGCGTGAACTTCAGCATTTTCAGGGCTGAGCCTACGGACAAGAGCCCTGAGGAATAAAGTCTTCATGTTTCAGAAGATAAAGAAAATCTATAGGTTCGTCAGACTTATAGCAGAGGTGAGAAGAGCCGCATCGCCGACTCGCCCAACCTCATGAGGAATGGCCGGTGATCAAACTTATCCTGGTCGAGAATGATGCAGTGCTCCATATCGTCGAGAAACACCTGCTTGATCTTTGCCACCGTCGCCTTGTCATAGATAAAAGCATTGGACTCGAAATTATTCTCAAAACTTCTGAAATCCAAGTTGGCCGAACCGCAAGAGCACAGATTGTCGTCGCTCACCAACAACTTGGAGTGGTTGAAACCTTTTTCGTAGAGATAGATCTTCACGCCAGCCTCCATCACATCGTCGAGGAACGAGCGACTGGCCCAGTCCACCAGCACTGCATCACCGTGGCGCGGGATGAGAAGTCTGACATCCACACCAGCCAAAGCACACGTACGCAAGGCGAAAATCAGAGATTCCGTGGGAAGGAAATACGGGGTTTCCATATATACATATTTGCGGGCTTCGAGCAGCACCCTCACATAGCCTTGCTCAAGTTCCGGCCACTGCGAGATCGGGTCGCTGGTCACAATCTGTGCCAGTCCACCGCCATCAGCGACATCTTCCACGGGTGGAAAGTAATTGAGGTCCGCCAGCATCGTGCGTGACACGAAGTACCAGTCGACGAGGAAGGCGGTCTGCAGTCCATAGACAGCACGGCCACGGATGCGGAGGTGCGTATCCCGCCATGGCTGGTTCTTTTTCCCCTTCACATACCTTGAGGCGATGTTCATCCCTCCGATGAAACCGACATTGCCGTCGATGACACAGATCTTGCGGTGGTTGCGGTAATTGACTTTCGAGGTCAGGGCCGGAAACCTCACAGGCATGAATGCATAGACACCGATGCCCTCTTGCTCCATCCGTTCAAAGAATTTGTTGCGCACTTTCCAGCAGCCCACATCATCATAGATCAGTCTCACGGCTACGCCCTCCCTCACCTTGTCGATCAGTGCATCGGCCACCATCTGGCCCAGTGCGTCGTCCTCGAAAATATAGGTGATGATATGGATATGGTCCTGGGCATTGTGTATCGCTTCCAGAAGAGAGGGGAAGAATTCGTAGCCACTGGTGTAGACTTCCACCTCATTGTCGCAGAAAGGCAGTGCCACATTCTGATTAGCGAACTGGCGGATCAGTTCGGTATGCGACTCCGGGATACGCAGGTTGCGCTGCTCGACAAAGTGCGCCATCGATCTTCTGGAAAGCATGTCGAGGCTATGCTGGCTGATGTATTTCTCCTTCCGGGTGCTTCGGCCGAAAAAGATGAAGATGACGACACCGGCCACCGGCACCATGATCAGCACCAACAGCCAGGCCACCGTCTTGGCCGGTTGCCGGTTGTCGGTCAAGACAGCCAGCGACACCAAGACGACCACGATCACGTAGGCCATCATCAGCAGAGAGGTC
Source organism: uncultured Prevotellaceae bacterium (assembly GCA_946540735.1). GTDB lineage: Bacteria > Bacteroidota > Bacteroidia > Bacteroidales > Bacteroidaceae > Prevotella. Next base: position 13,589 of record CAMNIN010000061.1, read on the forward strand.
CATAAGCCAGTTTCAAACATAAGCTACTTCTTGTCTTTTTCCAATTTTTGGATGTATGCCAGTTCGTTGAGTGCGAAATCTGCGTTATCAGGTTCCTCCAGCATCTTGTTGAGCAGGATCCGAGCTTCATTATAGAGCTGTTTGTCGACCAGGAGGTAGACTTTCCTTCTGTCGAGGAAGCTGAGGAATTTCCGGATGGGTTCGGGGATATCTTCCTCTTCGTCCAGCATATTCTGCCGGATGGAGTCTGCCAGGTTCTCGACCATGGCCAACGCCCTGAAATCACCAGAATTCACCATACTGTTGATCAATTCTGTCGTATAGGTGATGCGGTGCAGGTGTGACACCATGTTGAGATAGGCCTCCGCCCTGATATACTGTTTCAGTTCACAATAGCAGAAACCGATATGATAGATTACCTCAAAGAAGGTCTCTTTCTGCCTTGTCTTCATCTGATCGAAATGAGGTTGCATCATCAGAAAGGCGTTTTCCAATCGCATCAGAGCCTCATAAAAACGCCCGGCGAGAAGCATTTTCTTGCCGTGATAAAGCAATTGCGCCAGATCGAGGTCGTTGCATTGTGCGATCATGCGCTGTTCTTCCGTCAGGCTGTCTTCCTCGCCGTTGCGCATTTTCTGCACGGCTTCTTTCCACATATACACACACTCGTCGATCAGTTGTTGCCGTGGCACTTGGTCGTAGGCCACCAGCACCGAGTTGGTCTCCTGCATCAGGAGTTTCTGACGGAACGGATGGTCGGGAGAGGCTGGAAGTGGAACCAAACTCGCCGTGATACGGAAAAAAGTGGTCTTGCCGTCACTGCCTTCATCGGTGAAAGTGAGGGCCACCCGCCTGTCAACGCCCGGCATAGAGGGCAATTGGATCCATAGCATCGCCATCGCTTCTTTCCTCACGGCCTTTCCGTCGACGAGGAAAGCATCTATCAGGTTGAATCCGCCGATTTCATTGGCCGAGATCAGTCTGGACGCTCCGCCTCCCATTACCTCCATCTTGATCAGGATGGCATCGACCAAGCCCAGTACCTTGTCGAGGAAGAGCCGGATGCCCATCTTCTCCACGTCGTTGTAATGGAATGGCTCATCACTCTGCAGCATCATCTCATGCTGGCGGGCCAGGAAGAGTTCACGCCCATACTCTGCTTGCGATTTCTCCTTATCATGCCGCAAGGCGTTCTGTCCTTGTTCGGCTATCTCATCCAGTCTCCTACTCAGTGCGTTCTGCCAACTGAAGGAGTTTGACATCGCATCAGCCAACACATCCTTGGCCGTTTGGGGATGGAGGAGCACACCTGTCAGGATGTGCACATCGACCTCATGTTTCTCCTCATTGACGGTATAGACCAGGCGGTGACTATCCGAGTTGATATTGCATTTGTTACACACCATCCTGACGTTGTCCAAATTCTCCATGTCGGTGGTGTAGCAGAAGAGGTACATCAGTTTGGCATAAGGCGATGATTTCTCCACCCTCAGCCTGAAATGACCGTTCTGGTAGTCGAATTGGGCCACACGGTCGTTTTTCTCATCCGTCCACGACACCTCACAGTGCATCGTGCGCAGGGCATCATCAGCCCATTGCTCCAGATTTCTCGCCCGTGTCTCATTGGCTTGATGCCACAGATCCATGTCATCCCCGCCTTGTCGTTTTCTGAAGAAGGAAGTCCCCTTCTCCCTGAACACGAGGAAAGCCATGACAGCTATCAGAATGATTTCTATAATCAGCAATATCTCCATAAACTCAATCTCATACAATGATACTTGTGCCAGCCCTTTTGGCCATGGCCTGCCTCACCTCATGGAGGCTACGCAACTCCTGCCTGAGCTGACTCTTCTTCTCGTCGTCGGTGGTCTGCAAAAGATGTTTCATCGTCTCGTCAATACGGTTCCTGAGTATGTTCATCCGATACTCCAGCAACAGGTGCTGCACTTGCGAGCGCAGGGTTTCCTCGCTGGTCCGCACCTGCATGCTCTCTGTCAGCACATAAGTGTCTTCTCCAAGCGACGTGGCCAGACTGCTCACCGTCATATCAGGGTGCTTCATGAAATGTGTTCTCAGGTCGGTGTCTCCTTCCTGTATCGTCACGACGGCCTCCTCCAACATCTGTTGGAACAGCGGGTTTTGCAATTTGATGCCGTCATCGTCGAGGTCATAATAGATAAACTCTGCCACCGTCAGATCGTAGGTCGTGCCATCACCACCATCCATGTCACGGAAAGCGGTATCCCCTCCATGTCTGACCACCATCTGCACGATCAGTGTCTCCAACTGCCGGGTGATCTGGTCAGCAGGAAGCGGTCCCACCACCTTTGGCGGGGGTGCTGACGTCTGCTGTTTCCTGGAGGCATCCCGCTCGTCCTGGCGTACTCTCTCCTCCCGGTCACGGCGGATGAATTTGTTCATCTCGTTGATAAGGGTCTGCTCCGGGATGTCAATCCTCACCGAACAGTCCTTGATATAAGTCGCCCTGACAATCTGGTCGGGAATGACCGAGATGCTCTTCACAATACTCGAGATGGCCTCAGAACGCTTGATGGGGTCGCTGACGTCCTTGAGCAGCAGGCGGGTCTTGAACTCCATGAAGTCGGTCTGGTGACTGTCGATATAAGCTTTGAAATCGACAGCGGTGTGCTTTCTGGCGAAGCTGTCGGGATCGTCGCCGTCGGGCAACAGCAGCACCTTGATGTTCATGCCTTCTGAAAGCAGCATGTCGGTACCGCGCATGGCAGCATGAATGCCTGCCTCGTCGCCATCGTAGAGCAGGACCACGTTTTGGGTGAACCGGCGAAGCAAACGGATCTGGAAGACGCTGAGAGCGGTACCGGAGTTGGCCACCACATTCTCAATGCCGCATTGGTGCATGGAGATCACATCGGTATATCCCTCTACCATGTAGACGCAGTCCTCTTTCGATATGGCTTTCTTGGCTTGGAAAATGCCATAAAGCTCATGGTCTTTGTGATAGACCACGGAGTCGGGCGAATTGACATATTTCTGGCTCACCCCTTTCGTCCGAGAGTCAAGCAACCGGCCTCCGAAAGCGGTCACCTTTCCGCCCACACCCAGCCAAGGGAAGATCACCCTGCCGGCAAAACGGTCGTAGAGGCTGCCGTCGTCACGCTGTACGGCCAGACCGCTTTTCACAAGGAAGTCATCCTTATAGCCCTGTTTCCGGGCAGCGGTCACCAAGGAGTCACGCTTGCTGAGTGCGAAGCCCAACTTGAATTTCGCAATAATGTCATCGCGGAAACCTCTGGACCGGAAATAGGCCATGCCGATGGCTTGACCGTCACGGTCATTACGCAGCACCTCATTGAAATAGTCGGCTGCCCACTCATTGACAATCAGGATGCTCTCCCGCTCATTCTCAGCCTGTTTTTCCTCATCAGAGAGCTCACGCTCCTTCACCTCGATATGATATTTCCTGGCCAGCCACTTCAGTGCTTCAGGATAGGTCATCTGCTCATGCTCCATGATGAAATTGGCTGCATTGCCTGCCTTTCCACAGGAGAAGCACTTATAGATGCCTTTGGAGGGAGACACCGAGAACGACGGTGTGCGGTCGTCATGGAAAGGACAAAGCCCCTTGTAGTTCATCCCGCTCTTCCTGAGCGAGACGAAGTCCGACACGACATCCACGATGTTGGCCGCATCCATGATTCTGTCTATGGTGGCTCTGTCTATCATTCCCCCACAAAAGTACGATATTATTTCCTATCGCCCAAAAAAACGTCGAAAACTTTTGTTAAAGCGACCATCGCTGACAGCTGGCAAAACATGCACAAACGGCTGAATTTGTGCACCATTCGACGCATAATGTGCAATTTTACACTCTTTTTCTTTGTCACCCGATAAAAAATGAGTACTTTTGCCCACCTAAAATTTCACAAATAATTTTTTTATGAGTTTGAAAATTGTTGTACTTGCCAAGCAAGTACCCGACACACGCAACGTGGGCAAGGATGCCATGACAGCCGAAGGTACTGTCAACCGTGCCGCACTGCCCGCCATCTTCAATCCGGAAGACTTAAACGCCCTGGAGCAGGCTCTCCGCCTCAAAGAGCAGCATCCGGGCTCTACAGTAGGAGTCCTCACCATGGGACCTCCACGCGCAGGCGAGATAATCCGTCAAGGGCTTTACAGAGGTGCCGATACCGGATGGCTCCTCACCGACCGTCTCTTCGCCGGCGCCGACACACTCGCCACTTCTTACGCTCTCTCCACTGCCATCAAGAAAATCGGTGATGTGGACATCGTGATCGGTGGTCGACAGGCTATCGACGGCGACACAGCTCAAGTGGGTCCGCAGGTGGCTCAAAAACTGGGCTTGAACCAAGTGACCTATGCTGAGGAAATCCTGAAGGTGGAGAATGGGGAAGCGACCATCCGCCGTCACATCGACGGTGGCGTGGAGACCGTTGTCGCCCCACTTCCCGTGGTCATCACCGTCAATGGAAGCGCCGCCCCCTGCCGTCCCTGCAATGCCAAACTGGTCATGAAATACAAATACGCCTCATGCCCGATGGAACGTCCGGCCGAGGTGGATGAGCGCATGGCCAAACTGTATGACGAGCGCGACTACCTGACCCTGAACCAGTGGTCGGTGGCCGACGTCGACGGCGACGCCTCACAATGCGGACTCGCCGGAAGCCCCACTAAAGTGAAGGCTGTGAAGAACATCGTCTTCCAGGCCAAGGAGAGCAAGACCCTCAGCAGCAGCGATGCTGATGTGGAAGGTCTGATACAAGAATTGTTGAACGAGAAAATCATTGGATAAATGGAGGCTGTATTTGTATATTGCGAGATAGAGGGAACACTCGTGCAAGAGGTGTCCCAGGAGTTGCTCACCAAAGGCCGCAAACTCGCCAACGAACTGGGTGTGGAACTTCACGCCGTGGTCATCGGCACCGGCATCAAAGGTCAGGTGGAAGACCAGATCCTGCCCTATGGTGTAGACAAATTGTTTGTTTTCGACGCTGAGGGCTTATTCCCTTACACTTCAGCTCCCCACACCGACATCATCGTCAATCTCTTCAAAGAGGAGAAGCCGCAGATCTGCCTGATGGGAGCCACCGTGATCGGCCGCGACCTCGGTCCTCGGGTGTCATCATCACTCACCAGCGGACTCACCGCCGACTGCACCGAACTGGAGATCGGCGATTATGAGGACAAGAAGAGCGACAAGGTGTTCAAGAACCTGCTTTACCAGATCCGTCCCGCCTTTGGCGGCAACATCGTGGCCACCATCGTCAACCCTGAGCACCGCCCACAGATGGCCACCGTGCGCTCGGGCGTGATGCAGAAAGCCATTTACGAGGGTGAATGCAAGAAAGAGGTGGTCTATCCTGAGGTTTCGAAGTATGTGTCGGCCGAAGCTTTCGTGGTGAAGGTGCTCGACCACCATGTGGAGGCTGCCAAGCACAACTTGAAAGGCGCACAGATCGTCGTGGCCGGAGGTTACGGCATGGGCTCGAAAGAAGGTTTCGACATGCTCTTCGACCTGGCCAAGGTGCTCCACGCTGAGGTGGGTGCCTCCCGTGCCGCCGTCGACGCCGGCTTCTGCGACCACGACCGTCAGATCGGTCAGACGGGTGTCACCGTGCATCCTAAAGTGTATATCGCCTGCGGCATCTCCGGACAGATCCAGCACATCGCCGGTATGCAGGACTCTGGTATCATCATCTCGGTGAACAGCGATCCCGATGCTCCCATCAACAAGATTGCCGACTACGTGATTGTCGGAACGGTGGAGGAAGTCGTACCGAAATTGATTAAATACTACAAGCAGAATTCGAAATAAATGAAAAAAGAAGTCTTATTTCTGATTTTCTATGCTGCATGCGTTGTGGTCTTGATGTTTTTTTCTCTGCAAACAGACCATCCATTGTGGCGCAGACTATTGGACGAGGTATTTGCAATCTTCTTTGCAATACGTTTTTACGAAACCTTCAAAGACTTCATCAATAAAAAATAAGAATTATGGCAAACTATTATAGTGACCACCCAGAGATCGCGTTCCACCTGGACCATCCCCTGATGAAGCGCATCGTTGACCTGAAAGAGCGCGGCTATGCCGACGCAGCACAATATCCCGATGCCCCCATCGACTATGAGGACGCTATCGAGAACTACAAGCGCATCCTTGACATCACCGGCGATGTGGCCGCCAATATTCTGGAGCCCAACTCAGAGTCGGTAGACCTTGAGGGACCGCACTTGGAGAACGGCCGTATGATCTACGCCTCGAAGACTTTTGAGAACATCGAGGCCACCCGCAAGGCCGGGCTTCACGGCGTGTCGATGCCCCGCCGCTACGGCGGTCTCAACCTGCCCAACGTCACCTTCTCGATGCTGAGCGAAGTGATCTCGGCAGCCGACGCCGGTTTCCAGAACATCTGGAGCCTTCAGAGCTGCATCGACACACTCTATGAGTTTGGTTCCGAGGAGCAGCGTCAGAAATATATTCCCCGCGTATGCGCAGGAGAATCGATGTCGATGGACCTGACGGAACCTGATGCTGGTTCTGACCTGCAGCGCGTGATGCTGAAGGCCACCTTCGACGAGAAGGAGAACTGCTGGCGCCTGA
>CAMNIN010000062.1 GCA_946540735.1 uncultured Prevotellaceae bacterium
ACATTTTTATCTCGACTGGCTTATAAATCCCAAATTTTTATCTAAATTTGTGCACAATTAACATCTACTTAAAATTCAATTCATGATGATTCATTTCAGAAGAATGACTGTGGCCGGGATGCTGATGATGGCGGTGATGCTCTCGGTCTCGGCACAGGAGAAAAAAGTGCAGAAGCGCGACAAGTTTGAATATACCTTCGACCTGCCGGTCTATGTCGAGCAGTTGAAGCGTGAACTCACCTATCCGATGGCTTGGGGAAACTCTCCGATCAAGAATTTCGACAAATGGAAAGCTGAGGCACGCAAAAAAGTCTTTGAGTGTATGATGACCCCACCGCGGCCGGCTGCCAGTTTCAATATGGAGGTGCTCGCTGAGGAACAGCGCGATGGATACAAGGCACAACGGATTGCATTCAATGTCAATGAGTACGCACGGGTGACGGCCTATCTCCTCATTCCCGACGGCAAGGGACCTTTCCCTGCCATCAATGCCCTCCACGACCACGGTGCCCATTTATATATAGGTAAGGAGAAGATGATCCGGCCGTTTGGTGTGGAACAGGAGGTGCTCGATGATGCCCAGGCGTGGGCCGACAATCTCTATGACGGACAGTTTGTGGGGGATTACCTGGCCAAAAACGGATTTGTGGTGTTCTCTATGGATGCTCCCCTCTGGGGAGAGCGCGGACGTGAGGAGGGTGTCGACCGCAGCAAGTATGACATCATCGCCGGCAACATGATGATGCTGGGACGTGACCTGTGCGGGTTCATGCACTACGACGATATCTATTCCACGGATTTCATGGCTACGCTACCCATGGTCGACCGCAACCGCATCGGATGTCTGGGCTGTTCGATGGGAGCCTACCGGGCATGGATGCTCTCCGCGATGACCGACCGCATCAAGGCGGGTGCTTCCATCTGCTGGATGGTGACCACTGATGTGCAGATGTCGGTGGCCGACGGAAAAAGAGAATATGGTGGTTTCGCCAACTGTCTCCCTGGACTCCGACAGTATCTCGACTATCCGCACATCGCTTCCCTGGCCTGTCCCAAACCGATGCTCTTTATCAATGGCACCAAGGATCATCTCTTCCCCGTCCGGGGCGTGAAGGCTGCTTTCGGGATTATGCACGATGCCTGGAAGAGCCAGAAAGCCGACAATCGTCTGGAGACGGAGATCTGGGAGATCCCACACTCCTGCGGCCTCAAGGTGCAAGAGAGGATGCTCCAGTTCTTCAAGAAAAACCTTTAGCCTCATCATTTGCCCTTATCATCAATGTAGAGACGTCACATTGGGGCGTCTCTGCCCGTTTTTCATGAAAAAAGAGACGCCCCGATGTGACGTCTCTACTTTTTTGGGCTGGGAGACGCCCCGATGTGACGTCTCTGCTTTTCTTGGATGGGAGACGCCCCGGTGTGACGTCTCTACATGATTATCTCTCTTGTTTTTCCATGATCTCACCACCCACGCGCAGGGCTTCCATGTTGAGGGGGATGAGGTCGTGGTGGCGCTCAGGGAGGGTCTTGCGGAGGGCTTTCTCCAAGCCCTCATTGGTGACCACCGGACTGACATGAAGCAGGCCGCCCAGCACGATCATGTTGAATATCTTGGCATTCTTCATCTCCGCCGCCTTGTCCATCGCACTGATGCTGTAGACCTCGATGTCCTTGCGGGTCGGGGGATTGATGATGCCGTAGCTGTCGTAGATGAGAATGCCGCCGGGCTTTACCTTGGGCTCAAACTTGTCGAGTGAGGGCTGGTTGAGCACGATGGCGATGTCGTAGTGACTCAGGATGGGCGATGAGATGCGGTCGTCGCTCACGATGACGGTGACATTGGCCGTACCGCCGCGCTGCTCGGGGCCGTAGGCGGGCATCCACGTCACCTCCTTGCCTTCCATGAGTCCGGAATAGGCCAGGATCTTGCCCATCGAGAGCACGCCCTGTCCACCGAAACCGGATATGATGATCTCTTTTTTCATTGTCTCTTCAGTTTAAAGGTGATTGATAAGCCTATTCGCCAGTGGTGTCTTTCAGGTCGCCCTTGGGATAGAACTTGAACATATTCTCCTGCATCCACTCATTGGCTTGCTTCGGGGTGAGTTTCCATCCGCTGTTGCAGGTGCTCACAAACTCCACGAGGCAGGAGCCCTTGCCGGCCATGGAGGCCTCGAAGGCTTTGCGGAGCGCTTTCTTGGCCTTGCGGATGGCAGCCACGTTCTCCACGCTCTGGCGTGTCACGTAGCAGGTGCCTTCGAGCGTGGCGGCGATCTCGGTCATCTTCAGCGGATAACCGTGGAGAGCGGGCTCGCGGCCGTAGGGACAAGTGGATGTCTTCTGCCCGATCAGGGTGGTGGGAGCCATCTGTCCGCCGGTCATGCCGTAGATGGCGTTGTTGATGAAGATAATGACGATATGCTCGCCACGGTTGAGCGCATGGATGGTCTCGCAAGCTCCGATACAGGCCAGGTCGCCGTCACCTTGGTAGGTGAAGACCAGGCGGTCGGGCCACAGACGCTTGATGCCGGTGGCCACGGCGGGGGCGCGGCCGTGGGCTGCTTCCTGCCAGTCGATGTCGATATACTTATAGGCGAAGACACCACATCCCACAGGCGAGATGCCGATGGTCTTCTCTTCCATGCCCATGTCCTCAATCACTTCGGCAATCAGTTTGTGAACCACGCCGTGAGAGCAACCCGGGCAATAGTGCATGGGGGTGTCGTTGAGGAGAGTCGGTTTCTTGTAAACCAGGTTCTCCGGACTGATGATTTCGTTTGCTTCCATCACTTCATCAATTTAGTTTTCAATGCCTCTACTATCTCCTCTGGCTCAGGCACGATGCCTCCCAGACGACCAAAATGCTCCACGGCGACCTCGCCGTTGATGGCCAGGCGCACATCCTCCACCATCATGCCGGCGTTGATCTCTACCACCAGCACGCCTTTCTTGCCATGGGCGATGGCCTTCACCTCCTTCGTGGGGAACGGCCATACGGTGATGGGGCGCAGCAGACCGACCTTGATGCCCTCGGCACGGGCCAGTTCGATGGCTTTCTCCGAGATGCGGGCAGCACTGCCGAATGACACGATCACGTAGTCGGCGTCGTCGCACTGCATCGTCTCATACCTCACCTCGTTGTCGCGGATCTCTTGGTATTTCTGCTGCAGGTGGATGTTGCGCTCCTCCATGATCTCCGGCTTCAGTTCCAGCGACGTGATGACGTTCACGCCACGGGTGCGGGGCTTGCCTGTCGAGGCCCAGGGGCACTGCTCGATGACCTCGGCGTCGGTGCGACGGCGCTTGTAGGGCGGGAGCACGATCTTCTCCATCATCTGGCCGATCACGCCATCGCTCAGGATCATCGCAGGGTTGCGGTATTTGAAAGCCAGCTCAAAGGCCAGGTCCACGAAGTCGGCCATCTCCTGCACCGAGGAGGGAGCCAGCGTGATGACGTAGTAGTCGCCGTTGCCGCCGCCGCGGGTGGCTTGGAAATAGTCGCTCTGCGAGGGCTGGATGGTACCCAGTCCGGGACCGCCGCGCTGCACGTTGACAAACACGCCGGGGAGTTCGGCTCCTGCCATGTAGGCGATGCCTTCCTGCATCAGGGCCACGCCGGGGCTCGATGAGGAGGTGAGGGCTTTCTTGCCGGCTCCGGCAGCACCATAGACCATGTTGATCGATGCCACCTCGCTCTCGGCTTGCACCACCACCATGCCCGTGGTCTCCCAGGGTTTCAGCGCACACAATGTCTCGATTACCTCACTCTGCGGTGTGATGGGGTATCCGAAATACCCGTCGGCACCGCAACGAATGGCTGCATGGGCTATCGCCTCATTGCCTTTCATCAATGTTACTTCTTGCTCTGCCATCTGCTAACCCTCCATTTTTTTGCGATAAACGGTGATGCATCCGTCAGGACAGACGATGGCGCACGAGGCGCAACCGATGCAGTCGTCGGGGTTGACGGCCTCAATGTAAGGATAGCCCGACACATTGACTTTGTTGGCCAGGGCGATGACTCCCTTGGCACAAGCGTCAATGCAAAGCTGGCAACCTTTGCATCTGTTGGTGTTTACCAGGATTTGACCTTTGATCTTACTCATAATATCTGTGCTTTATGCTTCCTTGCGGAAGGTGATTCCTATGGATTGTAATAATCTTTGTGATAGAAGTTCAGAATGTCGTCAAGCATCTGCTTGGCTTCTACCGCCGGACTGTCAGGGTCGAGGGCAATGGCCTCCAGGTAGTTGTTGATGGCCATCTGCCAGTCGCCGCGGCGCCGGCATTCGTTGCCTTTCTGATAGTACTCCTCTGCAGTCATCGCTCCTATTCCTATTGGTAGTATTCCTTCTTGGCGGCGGCCAGCGTGTTCTTCATCAGCGAGCAGATGGTCATCGGACCCACGCCGCCGGGCACGGGGGTGATCATCGCACACTTCGGAGCCACCTCGTCAAACTTCACGTCGCCGTTGAGGCGGAAACCGCTCTTGCGGGTGGCATCGGGCACACGGGTGGTGCCCACGTCGATGATGACGGCTCCTTCTTTCACCATGTCGGCCCTGACGAAGTCGGGCTGGCCGATGGCGGCGATGATGATGTCGGCCTGACGGCACTCCTCCTTCAGCGTCTTGGAGTGGCTGTGGCAGACGGTCACCGTGGAGTCGCCATACTGCTTCTGCATCATCAACTGTGCCATGGGCTTGCCCACGATGTTGCTCCGGCCCAGGATGACACATCGCTTGCCGCTGGTCTGCACGCCGTAGCGTTGCAGCAGGGTGAGGATGCCGAGTGGGGTGGCGGAGATGAAGCAGGGCAGGCCGATGGCCATGCGCCCCACGTTGATGGGGTGGAAGCCGTCGACATCCTTGCGGTAGTCGATGGCCATGATCACTTTCTGCTCGTCGATGTGGCGGGGCAGAGGCAGCTGCACGATGAACCCGTCGATGTCAGGGTCGTCGTTGAGGGCTTTCACCTGGTCGAGCAGTTGGGCTTCGGTGACATCGTCCTCAAAACGGATGAGGGTCGACTTGAACCCGCAGGTCTCGCAGGCGATGACTTTGTTTTTCACATAGGTCTCCGAACCGCCGTCGTGGCCCACGAGGATGGCGGCCAGATGGGGCTGCTTGCCCCCGTTAGCGATGATTGCTCTCACTTCGCCGGCGATCTCTTCCTTGATGGCGGCGGCTGTGGCTTTTCCGTCTATCAGTGTCATGGCTTATGGTTTGGGCATGGGGGGCATCTTGCCTCTCATGGCGTTCATCATCATGTTCATTTTCGAGGTGTTGGTCACCATCTGCATCATCTTGCGGGTTTGGTCAAACTGCTTGATGAGCTTGTTCACTTCCTGTATCGAGGTGCCTGAGCCTTTGGCGATGCGCATGCGGCGGCTCTGGTTGAGGATCTGTGGGTTGGCGCGCTCCTTCGGGGTCATGCTCTGGATGATGGCTTCGATGCCCTTGAAGGCGTCGTCGTCGATGTCCACGTCCTTGATGGCCTTGCCCACGCCGGGTATCATCGAGGCGAGGTCTTTCAGGTTGCCCATCTTCTTGATCTGCTGGATCTGGGCCATGAAGTCGTCGAAGTCAAACTTGTTCTTCTTCAACTTGTCCATCATCTTCTTGGCCTCTTCCTCGTCGTAGAGGGCCTGAGCACGCTCCACGAGGCTCACCACGTCGCCCATGCCGAGGATGCGGTCGGCCATACGTGAGGGGTGGAAGGCGTCGATGGCCTCCATCTTCTCACCCGTACCGATGAATTTGATGGGCTTGGTCACCACCGTGCGGATGGAGAGGGCCGCACCGCCACGGGTGTCGCCGTCGAGCTTCGTGAGCACCACGCCGTCGAAGTCGAGGCGGTCGTTGAAGGTCTTGGCTGTATTGACAGCATCTTGGCCGGTCATGGAGTCGACCACGAAGAGGGTCTCGTCGGGATTGACCGAGCGCTTCAGCGACTCGATCTCACGCATCATGTCCTCGTCGATGGCCAGACGGCCGGCGGTATCGATGATCACCACGTCGTGTCCTTTGGCTTTGGCCTCACGGATGGCGTTGTTGGCGATCTCCACCACGTTTTTGTTGTCGGGCTCCGAGTAGACGGGCACGCCGATCTGCTCTGCCACCACCATCAACTGCTGGATAGCGGCCGGACGGTAGACGTCGCAGGCCACGAGCATCGGGTTCTTGCGGTTCTTGGTCTTCAGCATGTTGGCGAGCTTTCCACTGAAGGTGGTCTTTCCCGAACCCTGCAGGCCCGACATCAGGATCACCGATGGCTTGCTGCTCAGGTTGAGTCCCACGGCTTCGCCGCCCATCAACTCTGCCATCTCGTCGTGCACCAGTTTCACCATCAACTGTCCCGGCTTCACAGCCGTGAGCACGTTCATACCGAGTGCTTTCTTCTTCACGTCGTCGGTGAATGACTTGGCCACCTTGTAACTCACGTCGGCCTCTATCAAGGCTTTGCGCACATCCTTCAGGGTCTGTGCCACGTTGATCTCGGTGATTTTGCCTTCACCCTTGAGAATCTTGAACGAGCGCTCAAGTCTCTCACTTAAATTCTCAAACATCTTGCTTCTGTATTATTATAAACTTTTTATTCAATTCCAGTGGTAATGAGTATGCAAATATAGGCAAAAAAAAGCAATTAGCACTTTCCTCAGCTAAAATAAATTGAAAAAAGTGCCATTTTATACCAAAACACTGCACATAGCCTGTCGCTGTGTGCAGTGTTTGAAGTATCCATCTCAGGTGAGGCGAGGAGGAAAGTCCTTCTGTCGCCCAACCTGTTAGTCTCTGCGCCCGAAGATACGGAGCAGATAGAGGAAGAGGTTGATGAAGTCGAGGTAGAGCGTGAGGGCTCCAAGCAGGGCCATCTTCTGCGCACCCTCGTCGGCGTATTCGGCGCTCATGCACATCTCCTTGATTTTCTGCGAGTCCCAGGCGGTGAGTCCGACAAAGATCAGCACGCCGCCGTAGCAGAGGATGAGGTCGAGTCCGGTGCTCTTGACGAAGAGGTTGACCACCGTGGCGATGATGAGTCCGATCAGGGCCATGAAGAGGTATTTGCCCATGGTTGAGAGATCCTTTTTCGTCGTGTATCCAAGCAGTGCCATCGCACCGAAGGTGCCTGCCGTGATCATAAACACCCGGGCTATCGACCCGATGCTGTAGACAAGGAAGATCGACGATAGCGTGACGCCATTGATGACCGAATAGATGACGAACATCAGTGTGGCCACGGGCAGCGACAGTTTGTTGATGGCTGCCGACAGTCCGATCACCAAGGCCAGCTCTGCGATGATGAGTCCCCACAGCAGGGCCGGGGTGTTGTAGAGGGTGAAGATGAAACTGGATGTGGCCACGTAGTAGGCGGCGAATCCTGTGATCACCAGGGCAAGCGTCATCCATAGATAGACCTTGCGCATCAGGGTACCGAAGGCGGTGGAGGCATAGCGCTGCCGCTCCTGGGCATTGATGCCGCTGTTGGTGCCGTCAATTTCTCCCACTTTCTTCCTGATCATTGAAGCGAAATCTTTGTTGTCCATTTTCGTATTCTATTTGGTTATAGTATCATTTTGTCATTTTTTCTCCATCAAAAATAATGCCAATCATCGATTGCCCATCATTTTTATTCTATATGAAAGCGTGCTACGAGGGGCAGATGGTCGCTGTAGCCGCCACGATAGCGCATGCCATTGTAGGTGCGGCGGGGTTGTGTGCCGCCATATTTTTTGTCTTCCTCAGTGAGGAAGGGGGCGTCGTGGATGTGGCAGTCGTGGGTCGCGACATGCATAGCGTCACTCACGAGGATATGGTCGAGACTGTTCCACCGCCCTTGGTGCTTATAGGTGCCGCGAGCCCCGTTGAGGCCTTTTGCTCCCGCAGTGATATTGCTCATGCCCTGTTGGCAGAGCCTCACCAATGCGCTGTCTCCTACATAGTCGTTGAAGTCGCCGGCCACGATAAGGTGTGAGCCTTCACCTCGTGCTCTGAGTGAGTCTATCGCAGACTCGATGCGTGCCGCCACTTGCAGGCGGTAGGGGCGGGTGGCCCGTACACCGCTCACCCGGCTGGGAGCATGCACCACCATCACATGCAGCGTGTCGCCTGAGGTGAGAAGTCCTTTGGCATAGAGGATATCCCTTGTGGCGTGCCGTCCCTCGACCGGTGTCACCCGCAAGGGGTAGTGGCTGAGCAACCGGAAGGAGAACGGGGAGTAGAGCAGGGCGACATCGATGCCGCGTTCGTCATTGGAGTTGGTCATCACGTATTCATAACCCGCGTTTCTCAACAGCGACCGTCGGGTCAGATCTCTCATCACAGAGTCGTTCTCGACCTCTGTCAGTGCCACCAGGTCGGGCAGTGTCCAGTCGCCTCCATCTCCACCGCAGGAGAGGATTTCCCGTGCGATGTTGTTCACTTTCTTCCAATAGCGTTTTTTATCCCACTTCCTGGTGGCGGTGGGCAGCCACTCCTGGTCGTTTTTCCCTTCGTCGTGGGTATAGTCGAAGAGGTTCTCGCAGTTGAGTTCTACGAAGGTGAACAGCGACGCAAGCAGGAGGGTCAGCATTTCGGTGATGTTGTTGATGATGAAAAAACGATGGTGCGCCACTGTTTCATGCTCACACCATCGCTTGGGTTTATGTCGTCGGTGACAGGTTAGTCATCCAGCGTGTCCCAGTTGTCCTGACTCCAGGAAATGGAGGATGGGTCCATTGACCCGTCAGGAGCCACACCGCCATATCCGATGCCGTCACCAGCACCTCCACCTGTCACGCCAGTGAGTGAATCAGTAAGAATCATGTCATTCTGGATGCCGATGATCTCACATTCTGGAGAGATGTATGTCTTCTTCATCATTTCACTACTTTTTTACCATTAATGATATAGACACCCTTCTTCAGGTTATCCCATTTGTTCTCGTCGGTATGTATCTTGCGTCCCTGGATATCGTAAATACCTTCAGCTGGCTGGCCCACTGTCACGTTGTTGATGCCATCTGCCTCGTCAAAGGCTAAAGTTACATTGCTGTTTGCATTCTTGTCTGAGAGAACGTCATCAAACAGGAAATAAGCACGGAAGGCTTTCATCTTATTCCCATTCGAATACCAGAATTTATTTCCATTTAAGAATAGACTATTCTCAGGTAAAACTGTTTCGGCAACGTAATTGCCAATAAATTTATTGTTATTTATATTTATTGTTAAATCTGTAGGTTCAACAATAGTAGTATTCTCAATCGTAAACTCAGTAATAGGAGAAGAAACCCAAATGATGTAAGGGTGGTTAGGTGCAATTTCAGTTGCAGCCTCGAAAGATACTACAATCGAGGCAACATTATCCCCTGTTTTGGTAGTTGAGCAACCTGTGAAATTTCCTAATTTGACATCATTACCAAAAACTTCTTTTACTAAACTTTCACTCATTGCAAATGGCAGGCAAATGGTTGACCATTCTTCAGCTTTAATATTCCTTTTAACCACTACTTTTGTATCAATAATGGGTGCTGGCGCTGTAGTAGATGTTTCTTCCAATGTTACACCATCGCTAACGATAGATATGGTAAATTCAGTTTTTTCAAGTTTTTTTTCAGTTCCAACTACTGTTGAGATTTTTACATTTTTGATTGTGGCTATTTGTGGGAAATCTTCAACTTTGATAGAAGGATCTGCTTTTAATTTGATAGTCATAAGCGTTCCAGAAGTACCCCTGATAGGATCTGTATCACCAGAATAGCAAGCAAAAGCATAGACACCTTCTTCGGTCACATAATTTGACGACAATAAATGGGTCTCTTCAAGGTTATCTCCCTTTGAAACATTTAATTTGCCATTGCTTTTTTTATCTATCGTAATACCTTCGGGAAGAGAAAGATCATAAGAGAATCCTGTATAAAGGCCTTCCTCATCAAAAGTAAAATTGACCTCCAAAGTTATGGTTTCCCCTTTTGGAATAGACACGTCAGTCCCAAAAATGCTGTTTGTATTTTGGGCTATGGTGGCTGTCATCATCAATAGTGAAGCCACAACGGATAATAATCTGAAATTATTCATAATGGTTATTTTTATTGTGGATCCAACATTAATTCTCTGTGTTTTGGAGCCTGCTGAGAAGCAGGAGTCTGGCGTAAAACAATATTGATGATAGAAACAACGTCACCTACACCGATGCCTTCATCTTGATTCACATCGGCAACACTTTCATAAAAAACATTATTGGGCTTCCTGATGATTTTGTTGGTAACGCAGACGGCATCACCTACGCCGACCTCTCCATCTCCATTCACATCACCCTTCTTGAACACTTTGATGTTGAGTGTCTGTTCTTGGCTCTCAAGCACCTTTGTCGAGACATCGGTGAGTTCGATGCGGCTTGTGGTGCGCGCATAGCCCTCGTAATTGGTGGCTGTGGTCTCAGCTGCCTTGAGGGTGAGGGTGCACAACAGGTTTTTGCCCGTCGGGAAAGTCTCTTTCCCGGTCTGGAATCCGATCACCACGCTTTGGCCGTCTTTGTTGTTGCTGGTGGCGAAAAATTTGGACTTCGCGTCATACGATTCGCCGCCCAGGCTCTCATAAGAGCCTTTCTCGATGCCGGTGAGTGGTAGGGGCTGTGCCATCTCCACATTCTCGATGGTGATGCCATCGGGTAGGGGCACATTGATCTGGAAGGCCTTGAACGTGCTGTTGGCATCCACTTCGTAATACACTTCCATCTCTCCCGTGCCGCCTTGGGGCAAAACGGTTTCGGTGAAGGTGATGTAGGAAGCACTTTGCGCCAAAGCCGTTGTTGTCATGGCCAGAAGCATGGTTGCTGCCAGTAGTATTCTTCTTTTCATGTTCTGATAGTTAATATCTGGTGATGCTGACTTGCCGCCAACATCCTGGAATGCGTGTTTGGGGGCAAAGTTACTCTTTTTTTTTGATTCACCACCTACCTGTAATATTTTTTTTTGTCTCAAACAGGAAAATAAGGTTTTTTCCCCTGTTTCTCTACAGCCCGATGTCGCGGCCCACGTTGCTGCGTATTTTCTGAAGGTATCCTTTCATGCCCTCGGCATCCTTGGTGTCGATGATATGGAGCAGTTCTTTGAGCTCGTCGCGGATCTGTGCCACCTGGTCGTGGGTGTAGGGGTTGAAGAGGATTTCCTGCAGGAGATAGTCGTCCTCGGTGAGTACGCCCTTGGCGATGCGCATGTGGCGCTTGAAAGTCGTGCCGGGCGCGTCCTGGTGTTTCATCACGGCGGCGAAGACGAAGGTGCTCACGAAGGGGATGCTCAGCGAGTAGGCCACGGTGCGGTCGTGCTCATCAAAGGTATATTCATAGATGTTGAGACCAAGCCGCTGGTAGAGGTCCTTGAAAAAGATGCGTCCCATGTAGTCGCCCTCGCTGATGATGATGGCGTTCTCCTCGCTGAGCTGCTGGAGGTTGGCGAAGGTGGGACCGAACATCGGGTGGGTCGACACGTAGCGGTGGCCGCACTGCTCATAGTATTCTTTCAGACCTGTCTTCACCGAGGCGATATCGCTGATGATGCAGTCGGAGGGCAGGTGGGGCAGTACCTCGTCGAAGGCGGGGATGGTGTATTTCACCGTCACTGCATTGATGACCAGTTCGGGTTTGAAGGCTTCTATCTCCTCAAGGGTGGTGAACCGCTGCGTGTTGTAGGTGAACCTCATGCGGCGCGGGTCTTTCTCGTAGACGGCGGTTTCGTGGTCGAAGCTCAGCAGGTCGAGGAAGAAACTTCCCATCTTGCCGGCTCCCATGACAAGTATTCTCATGGCTTCTTATTTGTTGATGATTTCCATTTGCTGGCGTACGCTCTCCTCGTGCACGCTCTCAAACACTTTCTTGATGAATTCGGAGTCCATGCCGCAGAGTGTTCCCTGTGCCCCGCGCTTGTCGAGGATCTCACCGTAGCGCACGGGTTGCAGCACGGTCATGTTGTGCTCGCGCTTGTAGAGTCCGATCTCACGGCACACGCGCATGCGTTTGGCCAGGAGGTCCATCAGTTGGTTGTCGAGCTCGTCAATCTGGCGGCGCAACTCATGGATGCCTTCGGTGGAGACCACCTTGTCTCGGATCACAAGGAGCGAGAGGATGTAGTCGATCACGTCGGGGGTCACCTGTTGCTTGGCGTCGCTCCAGGCGTTGTCGGGATCGCAGTGCGACTCCACCATCAGACCGTCGAATCCCAGGTCCATCGCTTGCTGGCAGAGGGGGGCGATGAGCTCGCGACGGCCGCCGATGTGGCTGGGGTCGCAGATGATGGGCAGCGAGGGGATGCGGCGGCGCAGTTCGATGGGTATCTGCCACATCGGCAGGTTGCGGTAGATCTTCTTGTCGTAGCTTGAGAACCCGCGGTGGATGGCAGCCAGACGGGTCACTCCTGCCTGGTTGATGCGCTCCAGGGCTCCGATCCACAGTTCCAGGTCGGGGTTGACGGGGTTCTTCACCAGCACAGGGATGTCCACCCCTCTCAGGGAGTCGGCCAGGGCTTGGATAGCGAAGGGGTTGGCGCTGGTGCGGGCTCCTATCCAGAGGATGTCGATACCGTATTTCAGGGCAATCTCCACATGTTCGGGAGTCGCCACCTCAGTGGCCACCATCATGCCGGTCTCTTCTTTCACGCGCTGGAGCCAGGGCATGGCGATCTCGCCCTGTCCCTCGAATCCTCCGGGCTTGGTGCGGGGCTTCCATACGCCAGCCCTAAACAGGTGGCAGCCCTTGCTGGCCAGTTGGTGGGCGGTGGTCATCACTTGCTCCTCGGTCTCCGCCGAACAAGGTCCGGAGATGACGACGGAGGGGCGTTCGTTGTCACTTGGCAGTCTCAGTGGTTGTAATGTCAGTTCCATGTCGTTATTTGATTGTTGTTTTGATTCTTTCCAGTGCTTCTTTCATCTTCTCGTCCTTGGCGCAGAGCGAGATGCGGATATACCGCCGGCCGTTGCTGCCGAAGATGAATCCCGGGGTGATGAAGACCCGGGCCTCGTGGAGCACGCGCTCGGTGAGAACCTCGGCATCCTCGTAGCGGTCGGGGATCTTGCCCCAGAGAAACATGCCCACCTGTGCGGGGTCGTAGGTGCAACCGAGGGTCTGCATGATCTCCTCGGCGATGGCACGCCGCCGGCCGTAGGTCTCGACATTGGCTTCGCGGTGCCACGACGCATCGTTGGCATAGGCCTCGGCGGCGGCCAGTTGCAGTCCGCGGAAGGTGCCGCTGTCGATGTTGCTCTTCACCTTCAGAATCCAGGAGATGAAGGTGGCGTTGGTGGCGCACAGGCCCACGCGCCATCCGGGCATGTTGTGGCTCTTGCTCATCGAGTTGAGTTCGATGCAGCAGTCCTTGGCTCCCTCCACTTGCAGCAGTGAGAGCGGATGCTCGTTGAGGATGAAGGAGTAGGGGTTGTCGTTGACCACGACGATGCCATGGCGGCGGGCGAAATCGACGAGCCGCTCGTAGGTCTCCATCCGTGCGTTGCCTCCGGTGGGCATGTTGGGATAGTTGGTCCACATCAGGCGCACGCCGTTGAGGTCCATCCTCTCCAGTGCATCGAAGTCGGGTTGCCACCCGTTGTCCTCCTGTAGGTCGTAGTTGATGATGCGTGCCCCGAGGATCTTGCTCAGCGAGGTGTAGGTGGGGTAGCCGGGGTTGGGCACCAGTACGCCGTCGCCGGGGTTGACGAAGGCGAGGGTGATATGCAGGATGCCCTCCTTGCTGCCGATCAGGGGAAGCACCTCACGGGCGGGGTCGAGGCTGACACCATACCAGCGGTGGTAGAACCCGGCCATGGCTTCCCTGAGTTCGGGGGTGCCCATCGTGGGTTGGTAGCCGTGGGCGTCGGGGCGCTGGGCCACTTCGCAGAGCCGGCGCACGGTCTGTTCAGAGGGCGGCATGTCGGGACTGCCGATGGCGAGACTGATGATGTCGTGTCCCTCGGCGTTGAGCCGGGCCACCTCCTTCAGCTTTCGGCTGAAGTAGTATTCCTGCACTTGGCTGAGCCTTTCGGCAGGTTGTATGTCAATTGGTCTGTTTCCCATTTTGATATTCTCCTAATATTTTAAGTTCTTTGGTCAGCGGGGTGATGGCGTCGATGCTCTGGCGGTAGCGGGTAAGGTTGTCGTAGGTCACGTCGACATAGAAGAGGTATTCCCACTCGTGTCCGATAATGGGCAGCGACTGTATCTTGGTGAGGTTGATGTTATAGAACGAGAGGATGGTGAGCACCTTCGACAGGGCACCTTGTTCGTGAGGCAGAGAGAACACCAGACTCGATTTGTCGGCTTTTTCCAGCGGGCGGAGGAAATCAGCTTTCCGCGGGTCGCAGACCACCAGGAAACGGGTGAAGTTGTGCTTGTTGTCCTCGATGGAGTCCTCCAGCACCTTCATGCCATAGAGTTTGGCGGCTGTGGCATGGCAGATGGCAGCCTTGCCATGCAGTTGGCGTTCCATGATCTCCTCGGCGGCACCGGCCGTGTCTTCGGTCTCCACGGCTTTCATGGTGGGGTGGGAGGCCAGGAAACCGCGGCATTGCATCAGGGCCACGGGATGGGAGTGGATCTCTTCGATGGTGTCCCAGTCATCCTCGGGCAGGCAACAGAGGCAGTGGCGGATGTGGAGCTTGTGCTCGCCGACCACAGTGGTGCCGGAGTCGCGCAGCAACTCATAGTTGTGGAGCAGGCTGCCGGCGATGGTGTTCTCGATGGCCGTCATGCCGATGATGGTGGGGTCGCGGCGGATCTGGTCGTAGACCTCCTCGAAAGTGGCACAGCAGATGATCTGCACCTGTTCTCCCTCGAAATAGATATGGGCGGCGATGTCGTGAAACGAACCGATGCGCCCTTGGATGGCTATTTTCTTCATCTTCTCTCAATAAAAAATCCCGCTTCTTGCGTGAAGCGGGATGGAATGATACTATGGCTAAAATCTATACGCAACTTCCCGCTTCACAATTCCTTGCAAAGTAAAAATAGAAGTAAAAGTATGCGTTAAGAGTTCTCATTTGTCGTAAAATCGCTTTGTCGGGTGCAAAATTATAACTTTTCCGTGAAACGCAAAAACATTTTGCCAAATTTTTTGATATAAATGCAAAAAAGTGAAAGTTCGGGTACATCACAGCACCCCTTCTTCAGTCTTTTCCCTCGGCGGAGAAATCGCCGGTGATGCCCGACAGCGCTTCCGGGTCGATTTCCAGCACTTGCCGCATGTCGCTCTCTGCACCGTCCTTGTCGCCAAGCGCCAGACGGCAGGTGCCACGGGCCTTGAGGGCGGCCGTACTGAAAGGATTGCCCTCGATGGCACGGTCGAGAAAGCCGATGGCACTGGCATATTGTTCCTGAGCCATCAGCACCCTGGCCTTGAGCAGAAGGGCATCCTCTGCGTCGCCCACCGTCTCGATCAGATGGTCGGCGTCTTCGGAGGCTCCTTCCACATCGCCCATCCGCAACAGGGTGTCGCCTCGTTCGAGATAGGCAGCCGAGAAAGTGTCGTCGAGCATGATGGTCTTGGTCAGCATGGCGACAGCATTCACCAGGTCGTGCTGTCCTTGGCAGCAGCGGGCATAAAGAAACATCACCTGGGCGTTGTCTTTGTCGATGAGCATGGCTTTCTCGCAGATTTCAGCCATGGTGGTGTAATCCTCCATCATATAGGCCACGTGGGCCATGGTGATGAGGATATGGATGTTGTCGGGCTGAGCGTCAGCAAGCAGTTGCAGATGACTGAGGCCCTCGCCGAACTCCCCTTGGTGCACCAGGGCTTGCGAGAGATAGTCGTGGGTCTCCAGGTCGTCCTTGATCTCCAGGGCTTTCCTGAAGCATTTCACGGCATACTCCACCTGTCCCATGCGCATGGCGCGCAGACCATCCGACTTGAGCACGTCGAATTGACGTGCCGACGCTTTCTCTCTTCTCTCCTCAGGAGACTCGTCAGTGCCTCCGAACAATGTCTTCAGAAATCCCATATCACTTCCCTGTCACCAGTCGTTCAAATACTTCATTGGTCATCACATCGGTGCGTATCCACAATGGCCATTTCACCTGCGTGTTGATATAGGGCTCACCTACCTTCTTCTGACGCTCGAAGACAAACTTGGCATTGATGTATCCTTCGTTGCCGTCCTTGCCCAGAATATAGCAGTAGAGCGTCTGGGCATAGCCTGTCACCTCCTTGTTGGTCTCCACGGTCTCCGTCTGCCAGTCCTCTTGGGGAATGACGCAGGAGCGGACTTTCACGTGGGGGTATTTCTCGGAAAACTCCTTCAGGCAGAGGGCGCGCATCGACTCGCCATCGTTGCCTTTATAGAGATTGCTGTCGTAGATGTTCATGTAGTACTTGCCACTGATGCGGCGCAGACCGCTGCTCTCGGAGTTGATCTCGTTTTCTATTCTCTCCCCGACTTTGTCGATCGACTTCTTTGTCTTTTTCCAGAAATCCGACACACGCTCGTTCAACTGACCGCTGCCCTTGTCTTTCTTCGTCGCCTGGGCTCCTGCCGGGAGCGTGGTCAGCAGGACCAGAAGGGTCATCGTGATGATTTTCCTCATTTCCAATTTCTCCTTATTATTATATGGTGTGGTTTTGTGACTCCCCTGTTTCGGAAAGCTCGTTGCAAAAATAATGTAAATCCCGTCCTCCGCCCTATTTTTTAAAGGTTTTTGTCTTTTTTTGTGAAACTTATCGACTCATCGCGAAAAAATCGCTAACTTCGCAGCGTACAAATCAAAAAAAACAGACACACTATGAAGACAAGAAGCAAGACATTCCAATTGGAGAGCGAAATCGCATGGGAAAATCCGTCTCCAGGGGTGACACGGCAGGTCATGGCCTACGACGGTCAACTGATGCTGGTGAAGGTGAAATTCGAAAAGGGGGCTGTGGGCACACCTCACACCCATTACCACAGCCAGGCATCCTATGTGGCCAGCGGGAAGTTCGAACTGACCATCGGCGACGAGGTGAAGGTGCTCGGACCGGGCGACGGCTACTATGTGGAGCCCGACCAACTGCACGGCTGCGTGTGCCTGGAGGCCGGGGTGCTGATCGACACGTTCAGTCCCATGCGCCAGGATTTCCTCTGATACTGATGGAGTCGTGATGTAGAGCAGAGACGCCACACCGTGGCATCTCTGCTTTATTGTTTGAGGATGATATTGACGATGGCCATGATGTCTGAGACATTGATCTTATTGTCGCCAGTGAGTTCGGCCTCGTTCTCATAGAAATTCTGGGGGTTGTTGCCGAGAATGTGGTTGACTACCAGCATCACATCCGTCACATTGACTTTGCCGTCGTGGTTGACATCGCCGATGGGGTAGGATTTGTAGGTGAAGGTGCAATAGTCCAGGTATACATAGTCGTCCTTGCTGTAGTAGGGATAGTGGTAGAGGTCCACCTCATACCACTCACCGTCTTTCAGTCCGTCGAAGGTGAAGTTCACCTGGGCGGTCTCGCCGGCCGGGATGTTCACCCGTGAGGCCAGGGCATAGTCGATGTTGTAGTTGCTGTGGCTGTCGAAGAGGAAGGCGATCAGCTCACGGCTGTAAGGTTCGCTGGCCTTGTTGAGGATGGTGGCTGTCACGGTCTTGCCTGACAGGGTGAAGCCTTTCACCTCGAGGTCGGCCTTGCCGGTGGGTTGGGGATTGATGGTCACCTGCGTGGTGGCGAGCACCTGTTTCCCTTCCTCGTCGAGCGTCACCCAGAGGTTCCAAGTGCCCACTTTGTCGGGGGTGAAATAGAGATAGGCCGGTGCGGTGGCACCAGCCTCCACCGTGAGTTGCGTCATGTTGACGGCACTGCCCATGCTGGAGGTCATCGAGGCGAAGAGATACACCGGACCGTAAAACTCGCCGTTCTTGTTCTGGGCCATGAGCTCCACCTCCTGACTCGCGCCGACAGTCAGGTTACCGTCGACGCTGAGCGTGCCCGCAAGGTCGGTCAGGGGCATGGCGGTGCAGGTGACGCTGCTTCCGCTGACCACCACTTCGACATATTTGTAGGAAGGGAGCGTGGAGCGCCACTCCTCGGTGCCTGCGACACGGCTCACGGGCACCAGGTAGAAGGTGCCTTCGGGCAATTCAAACAGGGAGGCGTCGACGGAGAGCGACGGGTAGTAGTAGCCGGGGTCGAGGTCATACCCGTCGCCGAAGTCGGCGATCAGTTGCAGGCCGGTGCCGGTGACCATCGCCATGCCCAACTCGAATTGATGCCAACTGTTGCTTTTGTTGTGGGCATCGAAGGTGATGGTCGAACCCTCGGTGGTGACGAACGACGACGTCATCCAGGCTTCTTCCGTGACGGTCTGGCCGGTGGGTTTCTGCACGCCGATCACAGCGTTCTGGTCGAAGGTGTAGCCGTCGGTGGTTGAACTGCCTCCGGTTCCTGTGCCGTCGGGGTTGAGGATGGAGAGTTTGAAATAGCCGTTGAGATAACCGCTCCAGCCCCAGTTGATGTGGTAGTTGCCTTTGCCGTCGTATCCGTCGCATACAAACTGATGACCCACGTCGGTGGCCGAACCGCAGTAGAGCACGGGACGCCCGGCGGCGAGTTCGGCATAGATCAGGGCATCCCATTCGGCAGCAGAGTAACCGTCGCGGTGAATGAGCTGTGCTCCGGGGTCATATCCGAAATAGTTGGTCAGGGCGGGTGCGATGAGCTGCGAGATGGCATCGCTGCCGCTCAGGGCATACCCCATCTGCACGCTACGTCCGCAATAGTGCATCAGTGTGGCCACGGCTTGGGCTCCCTCGTCGGTGTCGGCGTCATCGTAGGTGTCTCTCATCGCCGACCAGTTGAAGGTCACAGGGGGAAGGGCTTCGCGCTTCACACCTCTCTTGGTGTATTCCGGGATGGTGGTGCAGCTGGCTTGTGGCCACTGGTGATAATACATCACTTGTGCCATGGCAGTGGCCACGCATCCCGTCACACAATGACTCTTGCCGGACAAAGGGCACTCATTGTTGAAGGGGGCGGTCTGGTCCCAACTGCAGGTGAGCATCGTGGCGATGGCGGTGTGGTTGGGCACCCGTGCGGGTTGTACGCTCCCGCCCGAGAGCATGCCGATCTGCTGGGCGTAACCCTCCAGCCATGCCTTCATGTTGTCGGGCATGTGATCGGGGTCGATGTTGCCCTTGTCGGCATAGCCGAGGATAGGGTCGGTGGCATCGTCGCCGGAGACGATGACGTAACCTCCGTCGCGCTCTGCATTGAAGATATAATATGGCGCCGACAGACCAGGGGTACCTGCTTTGGAGGTGAGGCGGGGGGTCTCGACTCGGGTCAACTGCTTGCCGCGCAGTTGTTCGCTGGCTTTCTGGCGGGCTTGTTGCCATGTCACAGGGGCTGCCATGGCAGCTTCTGCCATGACGGTCAGGAGGATGGGGAGGAGGAAACGTCTCATAGGTATCGGGATTAATGTCGCAAAGTTAATGATTTTTTTCTCTTCCTCCAACCATCCCGGATGCTTTATTTTGACAAAATCGGCAGATTATGGCAAAAAGCGATTTGGAAAGTAACAACTCAGTACCAATGTGTGGACATAAAAGGGAAAAGTGATGGCGCTGAAC
>CAMNIN010000063.1 GCA_946540735.1 uncultured Prevotellaceae bacterium
ACGGCGACAAATCCCGATGATCATAAGAAGGGAAAGTGGGGTGCTGAGTAATTACTTTTTCAGAAAAAAGTAGAAAAAAAAACTAAAAGATTTCCCCGTTGCCTGTAAAATTCGTATCTTTGCCTAAACATGGTCTTGACAGAGAACAAGGCCTTGACAAAAAGCATATTTATCAACTTTCAAAAGACTAAGGCCATGATACACATCCAAGAAGAAGCTGCACGCTGTCTGCTATGTGCCGATGCCCCTTGCAGCCAGTCATGCAAGCAAGGAGACCCCGCACGCGCCATCCGCGCCATCCGCTTCGGCAATGAAGCCCTGGCAGGCCAATGGGTAAATAAATGTACAGACGAAGAACTGGAAGCTGCCGAGCAGCGCTGCATCCACTACGACAGACCCATCCGCATCCGAGAACTGGTGCGGTCTTTAGGTGACTGTGATCTGCCAGTCGAAGCCCCGATGCCCAGCCTTGCCATCGATTTCTGCGGCATCCCCTGTGAGAATCCCTTTTTCCTCGCCTCATCGGCCGTCTGCACCAATTATGAGATGGTGGCACGGGCATTCGACATGGGATGGGCCGGCGTTTTCTATAAGACCATCTGCAAACAGGATATCCGCGAAGTGTCGCCCCGCTTTGATGCAGTGAAGAACGGCGACTCTTTCGCCGGGTTCCGCAATATGGAGCAGCTCAGCGAAAATCCCTACGAAGAAGATTTCGACATCCTGCGCCGCTTGAAGCATGACTATCCATCCAAAGTGGTTATCGCCTCTATCATGGGACAGTTTGAAGAAGAATGGATTGAACTGGCCAAGATGGCAGAGGAGGCCGGTTGTGATGCCGTGGAGCTGAATTTCTCGTGTCCTCAGATGCGGTTGGCCGGTATGGGCAGTGACGTAGGGCAGAATTCAGAGCTCGTCACGTTCTACACAGCCTATGTGAAGCGCAATGTCAAGATCCCCGTCATTCCGAAGATGACTCCCAATATCACACAGATCAACGCCCCCGCCATGGGTGCCTTTTTCGCAGGTGCTGACGCCATCTCTGCCATCAACACCATCAAGAGCATCACCATGTCGCAGTCTGCGACAGTGACCAACAAGCTGACCGTCTCGGGTTATTCGGGACGTGCAGTGAAGCCCATCGCCCTGCGGCATATTTTTGAGATGACATCCAACACTATCATCAACGGTCAGGGAAATGAGCCAGTGGACAAAGAGTCGCGGTCGTCAGAATTCCGCAGCCATCGGAGGGCGAGCACGAAAGTCCAGTTCAGCGGCATCGGCGGTATTGAGACCTGGCACGACGCCCTGGAGTTCATCCAGTTGGGTTGTCGCAACGTGCAAGTGTGCACCGCCGTGATGGAATATGGCTACCGCATCATCGATGACTTAGTGGCAGGGTTAGAGCACTATATGGCTGAGCGCGGCATCGACCGCCTTGAAGCCCTTGTCGGTGAGCAACTGCCCAATTTCATACTACCCTCTGATCTCGACCGCGAGACCATCGTCTACCCTCGCATCGACCATGACAAATGCATCGGTTGCGGCCGTTGCCACACCTCATGCATGGACGGCGGGCACCAAGCCATCGCCTTCGACCTCACGACACGCCAACCTCATATCATCGGAAAGAAATGTGTGGGTTGCCATCTCTGCCGGTTGGTCTGCCCCACCGGTGCCATCGGTCTATCGCGTCGTGTCCCAAAAAAGAGTTAAATGGCCATCAAGAGCGGACGAGGCCATGACGGACACGTAAGCACTCTATGATTATAAAGCTTATGAAAACGGAAAAAGAAAAAACTTTTTCGTTACATTTTCGAATGCCTATTTGATGAGCCCTGCCAGTCTGGCAGCCTCTGCTGTGAGGAAGGGCTTTGCCGCCTCGTAGGGAATCACGATTATCGGTTCGCCCATAGCCCAGAAACTGATTACCAAAGGCTGATATTCAAGGTGTACGCCATCGGGAGCAAGGAAGATACTGCCGCCAGGCAGACACAACCGTTCGCGATTGCCGTAGTTGGCCTCCAGGAAATCTCCGATTTGCTTGGAATATTCTTTTGAGTCAACTGCTTCCACTGAGAGAGCAAGGTATTTCCACAAGATATCCTGCATCCGGTCTGTCACATCCTCATCCTCCTCCTCGTCCTCCTCGAAGATGTCTATGGCGGCCCCATCCGACTTCCTGAATGTCTTGGCCACAGATCCACGGTTGTCATGTGCGCCGCCACAGAACTCTCCGTCATAGCAGGCATAGCTCACATAGCGTTCGGTCTCAGACACTTTCTGGATAGAGAAATTCCGAAACCAAGGCACCTCATAGACTTCGCCTGACTCTGCGCAAAAGGCGGCATACTCTTGCTGGTCTATTGCGCAAAACAGACAGAGGGAATCGGTGTAATTGTCGAGGAAGTCCTTGAACGTTTTCTCATCACAAGTGTTTGACGGGTAGTCAATGTCGGCATTCGAAAAAGAGTGCATACACTGGAAGATGAAGTCAATGATAGCTCTGCGCACCGGGCTGTCGTCATCTGTGGGGAAATGAACCCACGCATGAGAGAAACCGCCCTTCTGTTCTTTTTCCACTTTAATCTCCGCGACATGAAGAACATTGTCGGCCTTCGCAACCAAACTTGTTGCGCAAATCCATAATAGGAATATGATTACTTTTTTCATTTTCATTACTCTATAATATGCAAAGATACTATCAGTTTAATAATAAAGCAAACAATCCCGGGCATTTTTTCCCAATAGTTTCTCTTTCCCCTATTTCTCGGCGAATCCGCAGCCGCCATGCCGAATAAAGTATTAAGAATAGACTATATAGGACCGACAAAAGTAAAAGCATTAATTTACCCTGAACTCAAAAACATTTGCTATCTTTGCACCATGAAAGACCAAAAAGAAAGAGGACTTCAGATATCACTTAAATCGAACGACATGAAAAAAATAGTGATACTATTGATGGCTTTTCTGCCTTGTATTTGTTTTGCCCAGTTTGAAGATGCCAAGTGGATTGGCAGCGAACACCCTGTGTTGTATGCCGACTACCTCCCACAGTTCAGGATCAGCTGGACGGTGCAATTGGACAAAACCTCAAAATCGTACAGGCTGGGGCTTCTATTCGGAGGCAACGACCCCCGTCTGATGAATCGTGACATGAACATACTCGGTGTGGAGAACGAAGCAGATAAGTCGTATATCAAGTTGGAACTTGATGCGGCATCCACCTGTCTGAACCTTTGGCGCATAGGCTATACGACCCAGGGAAAGGAACTGCTGAAATCGTTCGATCTGGGACCTTTCGATACCTACACACCACACATCGTCGAAGCGCATTGTTGTCTGGGCAGTGCAGATATTCTTCTCGACGGCCGTAAACTGGGCGAGGTGGTGCTGAATCCGATGGGCAGTGGCGGTGATTACATTGCCTTTCCACAGTTGGCACAGATCGGCTACGAGATGGAAGCAGGCCAGTGCGCTGCCATCCACAAAGTGGAAGTGCGCAACTACCGCTCCCCTTATGGCATTCTCTATGAAGACACGAACCTGCGGAAGATCGGCAACAAGAAAAAGCCAGTAGTCAGCCTGACCAATCCCAGTCATGGATCCATGCCCGAGCTGCGATGTCGTTTCGCACTGAAGCAGAAGACCGTGAAAGAAGCCACACTCACAGCTACAGCCCGCGGCATCTATTATGCCGTTCTGAACGGGCATCAAGTGGGCAGCGAATACTATGCGCCAGGCCTCTCACAGTACAATAAGACCCATTATTACCAGCAGTATGATGTCACGACGTTGCTGCAGGAGGATAACCACCTGCATGTCAGGTTGGGCGAAGGCTGGTGGGCAGGAGCCCAGACCTTCACAGGCGGCAACTGGAATTATTTTGGCGATCAGCTGTCCTTTTTGGCGAGGTTGCAGGTGAGATATGCGGATGGCGACTCCACCATCATCACCACCCAACCCGGCAGTTGGGAGGTATGCGACCGGTCGAAAGTCGTTTATGCCAGCATGTTC
Organism: uncultured Prevotellaceae bacterium; assembly: GCA_946540735.1. Taxonomy (GTDB): domain Bacteria; phylum Bacteroidota; class Bacteroidia; order Bacteroidales; family Bacteroidaceae; genus Prevotella. The sequence continues at coordinate 4,018 of CAMNIN010000063.1, forward strand.
CAAGGAGAAGTTTATGACAACACAGCGGCTGTCAACGGATGGAAGAAGGCATGTGAAGTGACGCTTGAAGGGCATCTGCCAACAGAGGGTGGCGGCACGCAACCCCAAGTATGCGACTATAGCAGTTTTCGTCTGATTCCGGCCACGACATCCGTAGGATTGCACACCGTGCTGACCGCCCAAAACGTGAACGAGGTTCGGCCTGGCGTCTATGTCTATGACATGGGGCAGAACATGGCCGGTGTGCCGCGCATCAAGATGCACAGTTTGCACCGCGGACAGAGGCTGAAGTTCCGCTACGCAGAAGTGCTCTATCCCGACTTGCCTGAGTATGAAGACAAGAAAGGCATGCTGATGCTTGAGAATATCCGCGCTGCCATGGCACAAGATGTATACGTTGCCAGTGGTGACACTTGTGAGGTGTTCACCCCCGACATGACCCTTCATGGTTATCGTTACATAGAGATCACAGGCATCAGCCAACCGATTCCCCCAGCCGATGTCGAAGGGCTTGCTGTCAGCAGTGCAGACCATTTCACCGCCAGTTTCGAATGCAGTAATCCGCTGGTGAACCGTTTCTGGCATAATATCCGCTGGTCGATGCTGTCCAACTTCATCAGCATACCCACCGACTGTCCGCAACGCAATGAGCGCATGGGATGGAGCGGCGACATCAGTGTGTTCTCACGCACCGCTGTCAACCTGGCCGACGTGAGTGAGTTTCTCAAGAAGCACATGCAAGCCATACGCGACGTGCAGACGGCAGACGGCAGGTTCCCAGACATCGCTCCCATAGGTGGCGGTTTCGGCGGACTGTTGTGGGGCAGTGCGGGTATCACCGTGCCCTGGGAATGCTGGCTGCAATATGGCGACCTCGGCATACTGGCAGACCACTATGAAGCGATGGCCCGCTACATCGACTATGTCGACAGCCACTACTTCGACCCAGCGACAGGACTGCTGGTGCAGCAGCGACAATGGGGCGATCTGGGCGATTGGCTCGGACTCGAAGATGAGAAGAACGACAAGACGCTACTCTTCGAGGCCTATTATATCTACGACCTTGACATCATGCGGCAGACAGCCTTGCTGCTCAATAAGACCACTGATGCCGAGCGATATGAACAACGTATGGAAGACCGGAAGCGCTTTTTCATCGAACACTATATCGATACCGCAACGGGCATGACCGTCTTCTCGGCCTTCAACCAGAAGCGCCAGGGTCAGCCTATCGATATCCAGGGCTCATACGTCCTGCCGTTGGCTTTCCATATCGTGGAAGGTGAGTTGCGCCAGAAACTCTCAGACCGCTTGGTGGCCTGTATCGAGCGTGAGAACACCACCGACAGAGGAGTGCGCTGTCCGCCCTACTCGCTGATGACCGGCTTCATCACCACGGCATGGATAAGCAGGGTGCTCAGCGATGCAGGTCGTAGCGACATAGCCTATCGCTTGTTGCAGCAAGAAGACTATCCCTCATGGCTTTATCCTGTGACCCAAGGTGCGACAACCATCTGGGAGCGTCTCAACTCCTACACCCACACGGCCGGTTTCGGAGGCAACAACTCCATGAATTCATTCAACCATTATTCATTCGGAGCTGTAGGCCAGTGGCTCATCAACCGTTGTCTGGGCATAGAACGCGATGAACAACACCCTGGATTCAGCCACTTCACTCTTCGTCCGGAGGTTGACCCCACAGGCAAAATGACACACGCAAGTGGATATCTGGACACCCACCACGGGCGCATCGAGAGCAGCTGGCAAGTAAATCCAGACGGTTCTGCCGACTACTCGTTCACAATTCCAGAGGGTACATCAGCCACACTATTGCTTCCTGGGAAAGCGCCTGTGGAATTAAAGCCAGGCAATCATCATTTTACAGAGCATCTATCAAAAAAAGAATAGTTGAAGAAACCGTCTACCAAGTGTGAAGAAGGTGAAGCTATTATCATACAACAAATCATTCATCATGATCAGGCAATACATCATTCAGCCCTCCGCATTTCCATTCTCAGAGGAAATGCCGTGGGCAATTATCGGAAAACTCAGTGAAATCCTATACGGTCTTATCGATCAACTTGACGACGGATATGAAATCAAGGATGGTGTGGCCATCCACAATACCGCAGTCATCGGGCATGATGTGAACATCGAGGCAGGAGCCATTCTCGCCAACCATTACAACGAGCGAGAGGATGATACGGTCTACGTGTACCACGACGAAAAACGTATATGCACCCATCTGACCAAATTCGGGTCCCTCGTCGGAGATGGATGCCGCATCGGTGCCAATGCCGTCCTTTCTCCTGGCACGCTGTTGAAACCCAAGACTATCATCAGACGCTTGCAACTCGTAGAACAAGACCCGCAATGAGTCATCGTGCCTGTTGGCCTTTCAGACCGCGTCATTGCGGTGAATTCATGACTTGCGAAAGTATTATTTATTACTCTAAAGCGAGTGGCCCATCTCTTGTTCGAATTCTATTATTGCACTCACCTCTGAGCCGATAGACAATGATACGATGATACCGCTGTCAATGCGATAAACAACAGGCAAAAGCACATCACCCAATTTGGCTGCCACCCGATACTCCACCCTCAGGCCCTTCACCTTGAAATCCTCAGGCAGAAGTTCCATGGCCATGCGGATGTAGTTGGCATTGTTCATGTGCCGGTTGTAGTCGATGTCGGCACGCTGCACACTGACGGGTGCACATGTCACCACTTCATTTTCTGCTTTAGGCAGGATAATCCGCCGATCCTTGTAATTCATCTCCAATTTCGGTTCCAGTCTCATCGAAGCGATTGTGGCGTCATCCACCCGTTTCAACTTCCCGGTCGACTTGTCCACAAAAGCCCCCATACTCCATGTCCTGTAACAAGGTTGCCCGTCGGCATCATAGATGTATGTGTTGCGGAATCCAAACATCGGCTTCATGCCATAGACAGAAGTGGTCACTGTCAGCGACTCCTTGTATTCTGGCACACGGATGATTTCCACTTGGCGTGAGGCCAGCAGCTGAGCCATTTTTTGCTCTTTAAAATATCTTTTGACGCCTGGTTCGCTGTCAATCCACATCTCAGAGCAATCCTGCATCATCTGCAGGGCCGAATAGAGTTTGAGCTGTCCCTCACTGTCACAAGTGCTTGTCGTTACTTTATAGTTAAGGCTATACATAATTATGATGGTTTTACGTAGATGATAGAATATCCACATCCGTTTTTCAAGGTTGCAAAATTACTCAATTTATTCTAATTCCAGCTTATCCCCCACATTTTTATCCAGCCGGAGGATAACATCAAAGCATTAGAGATGCAATATATGTTATTGATGGTCATCGGAGCTCAACCAATGTTCGACCTTTTTTTCTAGGGCGATCTTCATTGAAGCTTAGTAATTACTCAGCACCTTAGTAAGCATAGCCATTCGGGCGGATCTGCTTTTGTTCTTTGTTCGGGCGGATTTGTAATCCGCCCGCATTGAGTATCAGCATTTGCAATGCGCTTTTAGCGGATTAAAAATCCTGATACTCAGAGCATCGGGATTACAAATCCCGATGAACAACGACAAATCCCGATGAACGGCGACAAATCCCGATGATCATAAGAAGGGAAAGTGGGGTGCTGAGTAATTACGAAGCTTAGGAGAAAATCAAGAAAATGTTAAACTTGACACAAATGTATATCTTACATTGAAGAACAACAATAATTTGTTGTACCTTTGTATAGGTTTAGACAGACGAGTCGGTATTTATATGAAGAACTATACAATTTCAGCCTTAACCATATTGGCGACAGTGTTTGTTGGCTGTAGATCAATCCGAATGACGGAACAGCAATTTTTCGAGAGAAGTGTCCTAAAGGCGTTTCCTTTTTCAGTTGATTCCATCAGTTGGCTTACCTCTGGCGACTTCCCTACATTCAATTTTGCCAATGCTGAATACACCTATGCCCGCCCTGATGCCGAAATCCATCCTAACGGCGATTATTGGGTGTGTAACATGTTTGATGCTGAACAACCCTTGCGTCAGAGCGAAGAAAACATCTGGCGCAACGTACTGGTTTCTCGCAAGAACCAGCGCGTTGTGTGCATCGACCGATACCTGCGAGGGGGAAGAACGGTAGGATACTGCTATGTGTTTCAGAGCGAAAGGAAAGAATATCCGACTTACGGCACCATACACTGGGACGTGAGCGATTCTCGTAACATCGAGATGGTGGGTGTGATGCTCGACGATTTGAAAGAGTTAGCCTTAAAACGTCATCAACTGAATAACGCAGCGTTGTCTTCCCCTGCCTCACAGGAAGATTACTGGAGTTTGATTTTTCATGCTGACTCGCTTTTTGACGCGCGACTCTACGATGAGGCACGCCATGTATACGATCTTGCTTTCTCTGATGACCGCTACACACTTCCAAGTCAACTTTCGACAACGGCAAACAAGATGACTACCATTGGCGACAACCAAGCGGCACTTTCCTATTTGTGTCATCGCATTGCAATGGAAAAAGACTTTTACGAAGCCCCGTCTGTTACATCTCACATCGAATTGAAAGACACTTTTGAGGTGCGGAGTCGTCAGTGGAATTATGATTTGGCGCTTAAAGAGACGCTGGAAAACATCTTTGAACGCGATCAGTATGACCGATTGTTATGGTCCCAAGCCGTTAAGAATCATCCTGGCGACACCGAGCGAAACGAGCGGCTAGCCCGTAAGGCACTTATGACCGACAGTCTGAATCTCGTTTTAGTTGACAAGATTCTGTCACAGCATGGTTTCCCACGGAAGGAGCAGGTAGGCGATTTTGGCAATCAGGCTGCTTGGCTTGTGTTCCAACATGCAGACCTGGACCACCAGAAGAGGTTTCTGCCGCAGATGGAAGCGGCTGTGTCACATGGCGATATCGCCCCATTATACCTTGCATTGCTTCGCGACCGCATTGACGTGCGGGAAGGCAGGCCCCAGCGGTATGGCACACAAATCGACAAAAAAGGTAATCTTGCACCGCTGCTGGATGCCTCACGTGTGAATCAATGGAGACAAGAAGTAGGATTGCCGTCCATCGAACAGTTTGAAAACAGAAACAAATAAATTTCTCTAATTGAATATGAAAGTAAAGATACAGACCATGTTGGGCGACATCATTGTTCGCCTTTATGACGAGACCCCCATTCACCGTGACAACTTCATCAAACTGGTTAAGGAAGGTTATTATGACGGGACGTTGTTCCATCGAGTGATTAAGGACTTTATGATTCAGGGCGGCGACCCTGATTCGAAGGGGGCACCCGCTGGAAAGATGCTGGGCGTGGGAGGTCCTGACTACACCCTTGAGGCAGAAATCAAGGATGGGCTGTTGCATAAACGCGGGTCATTGGCCGCTGCCCGTCAGGGCGATGAAGTGAATCCTGAACGCAGAAGCAGCGGATCGCAGTTCTACATCGTATGGGGACAGGTCTATAGTGAAGGACAACTTCGGCAGTTCTCCAAACAGTTGAAAATGCAGAAAATACAGTCGACGTTCAATCAACTTGCTTCCGAACATCGGGCCGAAATCATGCAGATGCGGCGTGACAGAAATCGTGCTGGATTGCAAGAACTGCAGGACAAACTGGCTGCGGAAGCCGAGAAACTGTCATCGGACTTTGCCGGTCTGACTGAGGAACAAATGAAAATATACTCCACCATTGGAGGGACGCCCCATCTCGATGGCCAATACACGGTGTTCGGGGAAGTAGAGGAAGGCCTTGACGTGGTGGAAATGATTCAGGCAACTGCCACTGGTCGTGGTGACAGGCCAGTTGACGATTTGGAAATGAGAATCTCTGTCGTGGAATGATACTTGACTATAAGATAGTAACGCTCTGCGGGAGCACCCGTTTCAAGGAACAGTTCATGGAAACTCAGAAACGGTTGACGTTGGAAGGTTGCATCGTCATCAGCGTAGGTCTGTTCGGACATTCTGGTGACGATGATGTATGGAAACCAGGTGTGAAGGAGATGCTCGACGATATGCATCTGCGAAAGATTGACATGGCCGACGAGATATTCGTCATCAACGTTGGCGGTTATATCGGCGAGAGTACCAAGCGTGAAATAGCTTATGCCGAGAAAACAGGAAAAGCCATAAAATATCTGGAACCCCAATACGCAAGGAGGCCATAAAGGGCCCTACTCACGAATGGATTGTCTCGTATGGTTTGAAATAAAGAAGATAACGATATGGGACCATGGCTTGTGTGGCCCAAAGAACCATCGTCAACAACAATAATTCTTCAAAAGTGTCGGTTCCTATTTTTTAGATTTCAAAGGTATTGAGAAAAGAGCGGAACAGGCCAGTGACAGCAATGCTGCAAATGCGAATAATACTTTTTTCAAATTATTTCGTCATTGTATTTGTTGTCAATCTTTTTTTAAGAATCCATGAAGGACTCATCCTATTATCAAGGAGAAAACACGCTCCATTTTTGCATAAAAATGGGGAGATGAAGATCGTGTCTTTTTCCTTCATCATAGACACATCTGCAACCATACAGGATATCCTGGACATCGTTGTGCAGGGTCACGGGTATTCACCGAGTTTTTGGTGCTGTTTTCCGTAACTTTTCAGGAAAAAATCGAGGATGATGAAAAAAATAGTCTTGCGATTATAGATTTTCCCGAAAAGTGGTAATATACGAGTAGAAGGACATCAAGCGAATGGAAACAACTAAAGGCAACATACCACAGGCCAGAGAAGACGAGACGCTGCTCATCGGCCGCATTCTTGACGGACAGACCGCACTGTTCCGACAGCTTGCAGGCCGATATGCCGGGCAGGTGCTGAGGATGGTGGCCCGTCTGATTCCTTCGCCCGAAGAAGCCGAGGAGCTGACACAGGACACGCTGCTCTCTGCCTTCCAGAGTCTCAGCCGCTACGATGCCCGGCGGGCCAGCTTCCAGACATGGATCATGCGCATTGCCTATCATACGGCACTGAAGCATTACCGACGGCATCAACGAGCACTGTCTATGGTGGAAATGAGCCAGCAATGGCTCGATGCCCTTCCTGACGAAGAGACCGATGCCCTGCTCGACGACACAAACCGCGTGGCACTCATGGAAAGAGCCATCGAAATGCTGAAGCCCGACGACCAAATGCTACTCCACCTCTACTACTTTGACGACCGCCCCATGCGTGAAATAGCCATTATCACGGAACATGAGGAAAGCTATCTCCACTCACGGTTGCAATGGATACGAAAAAAACTGGCCATCACCATCAAAACACTTGAAAGCGATGAAAAACAAGGAAGAATATAAAGACAGGGGGCTGCGCCAAGCCTTGCAGCGCAGGAACGAGGCTGCCATGCGGATGACGCTCACGGAGGACTTCACCAACCGACTGATGGAGCAAATCGGAGGACAGGAGCAGAAGCCGAAGCCAAAGAGCCGTCGCTCGTGGATCCACGTCCTCGTCGGTGCCGCTGCTGCAAGCATTATACTGCTGCTTGTGTTACATCATCTATACAATCGTGAAGAGACAAAGGTAGAACAGCCGGTGGCGGTGACAAAGACGGTGCACCACGGAAATAAGCCTAAAGCCATGGAGAAGGAACCCATCCCGATAGCCAAAGAAGAAAAAGCTGTCGTGGCCAAGACAACAAAGGTCAGTAAGCGGCCAAAATCACCCGTCGCGGGCAACAAGACTTCAACAGCGGTTCCCGTGACTGACAGTCTGGATTATTATATCGACAAGATAGAACGCGAATTGGCCCATGTGGACGAGAGCCTCTACATAGAGCGGATGGAAAAGGTGATAAGTGCCGACGAGCGACTGCAGCGCATCGTCAACAGCTACATCCTGCACAACCTCGACAAGGAGGGCCGCCCACAAACAGCAGACAATATGTATAACGTAAAATCAGAACAAGATGAAGAATAGACATATCATGACGATGATGGCTGTGCTGTTGGCTGTCACAGCCGTCGCACAGACCTCTCATTCCCATATCCTGAGCGAAAAACTGAACGCCTTTGTGGAGTCAAAAGAGTACGGTGTGCACCGGATCAGTTTCTCCCGAGACGGACTCGATGCCTATCAGTTTGCACAGCAGTTTGCCATCGACGGTGATGCGGGCGGCAAATACTACGGGCCATTGTTCACACCCCGGATGTGGGACCTGGAGAAGGCTTTCAGGTCGGAGGCCATGAATGCCAAGACTGTCTATTTCCACGATGCGAGTGAGGGCGACTCCCCCCTGCCCGGCGTCAAGTTCCAGTTGATGACGGATTCACGCCAGCCCATAATCCACAGCGTATCGTTCGACCTCAACAAAAATGTCCGCCTGGTCAGCTTTGAAGAGCCCGATGGCAGAATCTATGCCCTGCTGCTGATGTGGGACCAGACCTTGGACCCAGACAAGAAACTCGGCGACACGTTTCTGATGGACGGCATGATTTACGAGGTCAGCGGATGGAAGATGGACGACAGACCTTTTATTGTCCGCTACAGCAAGAGCGTGAAGTCGGGCGTTGTCCCCACTGGCTTGCAGGATGACGAACCAGCAGATGTCATGCCTGTCGATGCGTTCATGGCCAAGGTGAAGCGAACGTGTGAGATATTCAAGCGAGAGACGCCACAGGGACAGATAGCAGCCGGGGTGGTGCTCAACAAGACGTGCAATGCCTTCAACGGCAAACTGACAAAGCAACAGTATTTCGACCTGTTAAGCCACATCCAGCCGTTGGTAGACAGTGAAAAGAATGAAAACCTGAAAAGCATCCTGGCCTATTCCTGCTACTTGATTTACAAGAAGAGCGATGTCTATGAGGGTGACCGGAATACGGATGTCACCTCTGCGCCGACAAGGTCATCTGTGACCACCACCGACCAAGTGTCGAAGTCGATTGTCTATAACAGCATGCTGATGAATGAGTCGGCAGAGAAGGATATGGTGGATTGCCAGATTTCCGGGACAGCCCCCTTGGAAGGCAACAAAGTGGATGTGAGGCGCAGCATCACTTCTGAACTATTGGCATCGTGCCCTGTCACTGGCGGCAAGTTCTCCTTCACCTGCAAGTTGCCGAGGAATGAGATCTGTAGGATGTTTCTCGATAACTGCGGTGAAGTGTATTTCTTCACCGACGGCCACCCTCTCACCGTGGACATGGAGAAACTGAGCGTCGTGAGCGACAAGTCGAGCCAGAGCATCAACGACTTCTTGCAGCTGGTGGAGCATGAACGACTCGCTGAGCTCCATGAGCCCGACAGTCTGAAGAAGGCTACTATCAACCTTCAGCGTGGTGAACGGTTGCTCAAAGCCGTCAGCGAGAATCGAGATAATATTATTTCAGCGTTCGCTCTCAGTAAGGTCTATACGGAAATGAGCTATGATGAACTGAAGCCATATCTAAGCGATGATTACGCATTCGCTCATCACATCCTCCTGTCGCCGATGCGCGAATACGTGGAGGGGCTGGAGAAGCGCAAGGCAGGTACTCCATACGTCAACCTGGAACTGGTGGACACGAAGGGTCGGCCACATCTGCTGAGCGAATATATCGGCAAGGGGTATGTCGTGCTGCATTTCTGGTATGGTCAGGGAGGTTATGGCGAGAGAATACCTCCAGCCTTGATAAACCTCTACACAACCTACCATCCACGCGGTGTGGAGTTCGTCAGCCTGGCTTTCAGTTTTGGAGTGGAAAGGTGGCGGAAGGAAGTAGGGCAACATTGTCTACCATGGCCTCAGCTGATGCCAGACCCCGACACCAGCCTGCAGGCAGCAGCTGCCGCCTACGGCATCCGCTCTTATCCTGAGTTGGTGGTCATAGACCCCCAAGGTACAATTGTGGCATGCCCCCACAATGCAGAAGAGCTTGGCTCTTTCCTTGAGAAAATAAAGTAAACATGATAGTTTTTTATACATAAGTACCCGGGACATGGCATGGAGCGCAGTGATGCACTCCATGCCCTTGGGCAATAGTGACATCAATGATAAAAATAGGTTAAAATACTTCAAATGTCAGGCCGTTGCCAGGGAGATTCCACGAAAATCAGGAAAAAGCCGCTAACTTTGCAGTACTAACAGAAAACACGGCATAAAAATGAATATGATCAAGCAAATCATCATCACCATCCTGCTCGCACTCATCACGGTAAACGGATTGGCACAAAAGGTTTGGAACAATCCAAGCTATCGTAACGTGCCGCATGGCTTTCAGTTTGATGTTAAAGAAGTGGAGTTTCGTGATGACGAAACCGTGCTGCATATCACCGTCAGAAACAATCCCAATTCCTGGTTTTCTTTCGGACGCAGCACAGTGCTTAAGACTGAAAACGGCCAGTCGTTCCCTATCGTCAACGCAAAGAAGACGCGCGAAGATGAGACAGACCTTGCGCTCGACACCCATATACCTATTCCCGAATCGGGCAAGGCTGAGGTGGCCCTTCACTTTCAGCCGTTGTCTCAAGATGTCAGGCAGTTTGATCTTGTAGAAGGCTATGCACGCAACTATTTCAAGATATGGGACATCACCGACCCAGCCTACAAAAACCAGTCGTTGCTATTCAATTCCAGTTGGCGAGATGCAGAAACAGGCGAGTGGATTCTCAGCCTCTTCAGTGATTATGCCGTATATGCCAGCAAAGTGTGGCTGTATGACAAGAAAACAGAGAAGAAAGTGGTGCTTGCCTCAGGAAACGAAAAACTCACCATCGGCATCGGCAAGGAGAAAGACGGCAAACGTCTTTTCAATATTGGAGGCAAGAAACAGACACTCTCAGCGATCACTACCAGCGCAATCACCGACTATCCGATAGCTGACGACACCCCTTTCAACACGGAGTTGAAGGAGGGCAAGGCTGTCGTGAGCGGATGGGTGCGATACCCCAAGGAACTCCTCAATGACAAGTTAACTATCGAGGCCAGATGCAGCAATGTGGCCACCGACGACGATACGCACGTCTCTACCCAGATTGACTCTCTCGGCCGTTTTGAGTTGCTTGTGCCGCTGGCAGGAACGCAAGAGACTTCTCTGCTCATACAAAACGGGCAAGATGACATCGTTGATGGTGTATCGCTGATACTGTCGCCAGGCGAACATTATTTCATGCTGAAAGACTACAAATCGTCGCAGTCGCTCTTTATGGGTGACGACTCCCGTCTGCAGAACGAGCTGCAAATAGAGACCCCCCGTTTGCCATATGCAGGATTCATCGAAAATGGGACGAGTGATGATTCTGTAAGGGTCGTAGCGAAGAAGTGGATTAGCAACTATGAGAGATGTGCTAAACAGAATAAAGACTTCATGGCTCTGCATCCCACTCTGAGTAAGCGTTTCGGTGACTATCTCCACGAGAGCCAACGAATCTATGTCTGCTCCAATATACTGATGATGCACTACAACACCTACGACCACTTATTACCTGCCGACATCATGCAGTGGGTGGAGGAGCATTCTACTGTTGACACATCGTTGCCAGTCAATCTCATTAGTGGCATGTCGTCGATGTTGAGATACAAGCGCGAGTGCTATGCTTATGCCGACCCACGCATAAATGTCTTATGGAGAAGACCCGCCATCCTGCCATGGCTGGAGTCGAAAGGAATGCTTCACCTAAACGAGAAGGAGCATCATGCCGTCAGCCAGGTGGAGAATATGAACAGGGAGCTTTTCACGCTCTATTCCGAGATAAGAGACCGAAAGACACTCAATGACTCTGTCGCGGCGGTGCTGGAGAAATATTCTGAGGCATCAAGTGCGGTAGCCACGATTCAACAAAGCGAAGACTATCGCAAAGCACTTGAGATGCTCTGTGCTGGTGGTGAACACGGCATCATGAACGCTATCATTGACTCCCTTTGCACCGACCCGCTCGTCAACAGCATCCATCATGCTCAGATACTCAATGAATACATCGACCACGAAAGATGCGCACTTCCAGAGGAATTGGAGCCATACATCGCACTCATCAAGGAGCCTTATTTCAGAAAAGTCATTGCTGACAAGAATGAGTTTTTCAAGAGGCTGATGAAGGAGAAGGAAGCGGCGGTGAATGCCGTAATCCATCCGTCATCTGATGTGGAGGGATTAACCGACGGCAAGGCGATTATCGACAAGATCATTGAGCCCTACCGCGGCAAGATCGTATATCTTGACATTTGGGGCACGTGGTGCGCGCCGTGCAAGCGAAAGTTGAGCGAGTCGAATAAGCTCAAGGCCGAACTTGGGGAATACGACATCGTGTACCTCTACCTGGCCAACAGGTCGCCGGAAAAGTCGTGGAAGAACGTCATCGCAGAGTATGACCTCACCGCACCCAACTGTGTCCACTATAACCTGCCAGATGATCAGCAGCACGCCGTTGAGCAATATGTTGGACTGACAGGTTACCCCACCTATCGCCTCTTCGACAAGCGTGGTGGCATGCATCACCTCAATTGGCTCGATGACGAAAACCTGCCTGAGTTTAAAAAGAAACTTGACAAGCTGAATGAATGATATACTGTGCCATGTTTGATGACTGTGATTCGGCAAGCACATTAACACACTCTGAGCTTGCGCTCACTTTGCAATGAGATAGGAATTGATATGAGAAAGGATAATAGTCAAACAACAATAATCACAGAGCAGCCATCACGCTATGAAAACTTGGAAAAGATGTCTGTGCCAGAGATCCTGAGACACATCAACGATGAGGATGCCATTGTGGCAGGAGCTGTCAGGGAAGTCATACCGCAGATCCAGAAGCTGGTGGAGGCCATCGAACCGAGGATGAGACGTGGCGGTCGCTTGTTCTATGTCGGTGCCGGTACCAGCGGACGGCTGGGCGTGCTGGATGCCAGTGAATTGCCTCCAACCTTCGGCATCCCGGAATCGAGTGTCATTGGAATCATAGCTGGAGGCGACCAGGCGCTCCGACATGCCGTGGAAAGGGCGGAGGATGTAGCGGAACAAGGATGGCACGACTTGCAGGCCTATCATCCAACGACAGATGACACTGTACTGGGCATTGCCGCATCAGGTACCACTCCTTATGTCGTAGGTGCCATCAGAATGGCCAGGCAGCATGGTTTGTTGACAGGTGGTATCACCAACAACCTTCACACTCCCCTATCAAAGGCTGCCGACTACGCCATCGAGACGATCGTGGGGCCGGAGTTCGTAACAGGTTCGACCCGAATGAAAAGCGGCACAGCCCAGAAGATGATATTGAATATGATTTCCACGTCGTTGATGATCCGCCTGGGGCGTGTCCTGGGCAATCGCATGGTCAACATGCAGCTTTCAAATGCCAAATTGATTGACCGCGGGACCCGCATACTCCAGGAGGAGCTTGGACTCAGTTACGAGGAAGCACAACATCTCCTACTGGAAGCTGGCAGTGTGGAGAGGGCGCTCCACCAACGTTCATCCTATATGCCATTGACGAAGAACTTGTCAAGCAAAGGATAAGACAGCCATATCACCTTGTGGTGGAGAAACTGCCCAAGAACTGAGGGAGAAATAACTATGCGACTGAGAGATCTTTTATTGGAAGTCGATGAGACCCAGTTTCACGACAACCCGCTCTTCCAACAACTCAGGAGAGTCGAGTCCGAATATGGTATCAACCTACGCATCCATGTCAGACGAAGCGGAGGACATGTCATTGTGACCAATGTTCACGTCGGCTCCCTTGGCGACATCCTGGCCGGTATTCTGGAGGTGGCACCAGATGTACATTTGTCCAACGAGCAACTGCTGCTGGAGATTCTGAAAGAGATGTCGCGCGAAGGATTCACGGAAACGGAGACGGCCGATTTCTGGGATGAGATGAAGGATATCAGCAAAGCCAAAATCATCAGGTGATGGAACTGTTTGACGAGGAGATCATCCACACCACACAGGCCGAGCGATGGGAAAACTACGGCACGCTGAATATTATGAAAGATATTGCTACTACGCCCTGCCACCATTTATCGGTGCACTGTTGTCTATCTTATTGTTAGGCGAACCCGTCACCATGATATTCATAATTGCCTCAATCCTAATGGCTGCTGGCTGTTGGATGTTTCTGGTGGCAGGCCGTGCAACATAGAGGATTTCATTCTGAGGAGAAGTCGATAGACTGTCCGTCATTCCATTACGACGCTGAACGCTGCCACTGAGCCGAGTTTAGGTGAAGAAACGGTGACGTTCACCGTGCCTCTTTCTTCTTGCGGTTGGATGATCAGGAGGGCCTGGCCACGGAAGGTCGTGGGCGTGAGCGAACGGTAGGAACGGAGATCGTAGGGATGAACCCCCACCATCATTCTCGTACTCACCGACATAGGATATGGCAACGAAATCTACGACGGTAGCATTGTGCTACAGACGATGATGTTGGCGGCACACGAAATCGGGCTTGGCACTTGCTGGATTCACAGGGAGAGGGAGATGTTTGACTCAGAGGAAGGAAAGCAACTGCTCCGTGACATGGGTATCGATGATGACCTGATGGGTATAGGTGCCCTGAGCATCGGTTATGAGGCGGAAGGCGGCAGTCACGCCCCGAAACACCGCAAGCCGGACTATTACAAGATTGTCAAATAATATGTGATATCACTACTGTCCAAAGAAATTTTCCCATAAAGTCAGCTGACCGAAATCGGAGTC
>CAMNIN010000064.1 GCA_946540735.1 uncultured Prevotellaceae bacterium
GAGGACGGAAAATGAAATAGGAGGAAAACTATTTCATTTTCCTCCTACTCGATTTGTTGTATCTTTTTGCTGCGTGTGAGTCTTTATCCAACCGTCTTGTCAGGTGTTAGAGACAAATTGATTTTCTCTCCCGCTCTTTTCTCGAATTCAGCTGTTTTCTTCGGATCGAGACCACTGGCAGGATACAAGGTGTATTCCGCAAAATAAATACTGCCATCCACATCGAAGAAATCCACCCTCACGAAAGGAAAGCCCTTGGAGAGTTGAGCCGCCAGATCGAAGAGCTTGTCCGTACCCTCCGGCCGTGGCAGAGAAAACCCCTCGGGAGCATTCTTGCTGTCGGAGTTGTAGGGCAGGAGATGCCAGTTCTGGTCGAGGAAATAGTATTTGATTTTCCCCTTCTGGCGATCAGTGCATACAAGTACACAGTCGGCATCGCCATCGAAGCAGTAGAATTTGTAATCGGTGAGGTTGTCGCCCAGGTATTTCTCGGCGAATACCTTGCGGGCAACATGCTTGTATGGCCATTCCCTATAGCGGTAGTAGATGTCTGTCCGCTTGGCCTCTTCCTGCAATTTTGCCTTGGCTGCTTCCCAGTCGAATGATTTCTTGTCTTTGCAGATCGCCACGCCATTGTTGCCTCCACTGTATGTCGTCTTCAGCACAAAACTGTCGGGTAAGCTGTCGAGATCAACTTCGTCGACACTGTCCCATACTGCCAGGACCGGACACACGAATTCCTCGCCAAGGATTTGGGAGATCCGCTGCTTGACGGCCAGTTTGTCGACGAGGGAGGTGTAAAAAGGAGTCCGTTGGTGGAGCTTGAGCCATTGGAGTTTCTCGCTGAACGTTTGGGGGGTGTTGAGATCAAGGTGCCGCCCCATCGTCAGATAGAAAAGCGCTTTCAGGTAGACCCTGTCCGGAAACAATGGCGAGAGTCTCTTTATCACCCTGCTGAGCTGATATCTTGCAGATTCTGTCATGGCAGATATTGGCTTCCATTATTTAGTGCTCCTGCCATATCCGAAGAAATAGCTCAGTTTGGGCAGCCTTCTTGTGACCTCCACCATGATGATGGTGACGAAGCAAACCACGGTGAACATACTGGCGATCAGCAAATAGGGATTTTCGGTGTGGAGGACTCTCATGAGGATCTCACGGGTGATGCCGATAGCGAATCCATTGAAGAGATAGAATTGCAAGGAATACTCGCCGCAATACTTCATGGCTTCGGTTGCCAACTTGCTCTTGGTCAAGAGGATGCACATCGACCAGAATGCCAGGCTCATGGCGACAGGCAGGATCCAATAATAGACGAACCGGGCGAACAAAGCTTGACTCATGCCATCAGGCTCATTCCAGTTGTTGATGAAACTGTCGTTGAAGGCATATCTGAAACCTATGGCGAAGACAAGCAGATTGAGTGGAATAAACCACCATTTGCACATCCACTCACGTATTTGGGCGTAATAGGTGTTCATGATGAATCCCATTAGGAAGAATCCGCCGAAATAAGATGCCTGATGGATCTTGAGGAAACCGATATGCGGGGTGGGGAACACTTTGATGACGGCCAGGGCGAGGATCACCCAGCAAGCCCATTTGACAGTGAGTTTCTCCTTGAAAAAGTAAAACACCATGTAGAGCACGAAGAGGGTGTAGATAAACCAGTACCACTTGCCATAGAAAAGGATGGTGTAGATCGAAGACCAGATGGGGTCTGCAGGTCGGTGGAACAGCCATGGCACCATGCATTTGACGCACAAGGTAATGAATGAGAGCACGAGGTAGGGCACGAGGAGACGGTCCCATTTGCTCTTGAAGAAATCTCCGAAAGGTTTTGGCTTCGCTTTGGCGAACAACAGGCCTGACACCATGAAGAACGTCTGCATGTTCCAGCTCTTAATATATTCGGTGAGGAAGACGTAAGCGGGAAATTGGTTCATGTCGATATGCCTGTAAGCACCAGAGTGGCAAAGCACGACAGTCAGTATGGTGGCTCCTTTGAGCACGTCGAGTTCGACAATGCGTGGTTTTTTAGTCTTATCCATTGGATTATACGAATCAAAAAATTTTATTGAGCGGCTGCAAAATTACAAAAAAAAAAGGGATACGCTCAATAAATCGGATGATTTCTATTAGGTTCCAGTTTTTTTTCCTATCTTTGCCAATCAAAAAGGTCATTACCACGCATCATTTCCGCGTGAATATACTGGGAAACATGAAATTATCAGAAATCTTGACTCAAGATACCGACAACCTGCTCGTCCAACTGATGCGTTACATCGTGGTGGGCGGTGTGTCATTTGTGGTTGATTGGGGATTGCTCTTTGTCTTGACGGAATTTGCTGGACTGCATTACCTCATTTCGGCCACGCTCTCTTTCCTGGCTGGTCTGGTAGTGAATTATGTCCTCAGTACGTACTGGATTTTTAGACATTCCAAGTTATCCAGCAAATGGGCTGAGTTTATCATCTATTCCATGATCGGCGTGATAGGTCTTGGGCTCAACAACCTGTTTCTTTATCTCCTGACCGACAAGGTAGGCTTCCACTATATGTTCTCGAAGATCATTGTGGCTGCCGTAGTGATGCTTTGGAATTTCTTTGCCCGTAAACTGATATTATTCAAAAACAAATAATCATGGCGAATAACGATAAGAACAAGAAAGCTGTCATCGCTGGTGCAGGCCCTGCCGGCCTCACCGCTGCTTACCAACTGCTTGAGGATTCCTCTATCCATCCCGTGGTATGTGAGCAGTCGGATGTGATTGGAGGAATATCGCAGACCGTCAATTATAAAGGAAACCGAATGGATATTGGTGGCCATCGTTTTTTCAGCAAGAGTCAGCGCGTGAATGACTTCTGGAACAAGATCATGCCAATTCAGGGCTCACCATCCATCGATGATATCCTGCTCGACAAGAAAAAGGAGTTTGCGAAGCAAGGACCAGATCCAGAGAAGACCGATCGCGTGATGCTGGTCAGGGAGCGTGTGTCTCGGATTTTCTTCCTGCGCAAGTTTTTTGACTATCCCATATCCCTCAAGCTCAATACCTTTACCAATATGGGATTATTGCGCACCATCAAGGCGGGCTGCGGGTTCCTTTGGGCTTCGGTCAACAAGCGCAAGGAGACCTCGCTTGAGAATTTCTACATCAACCGCTTCGGCAAGCCCCTCTACAGCATGTTCTTCGAAGACTATACCGAGAAGGTGTGGGGCATCCATCCCTCTAAACTTGGAGCCGATTGGGGGTCGCAGCGTGTGAAAGGACTCTCCATTATAGCGGTGCTCAAGGATATGGTGACCAAGAAGTTTGGCAAGAAATCGTCCGACAAAGTGGAGACCTCGCTCATCGAGTCGTTTGTCTACCCCAAATACGGTCCAGGACAGTTGTGGGAGTGCGTGGCCGATGATGTCGTTTCGAAAGGAGGTGAGGTCAGGAAAAACGCAGCCGTGAAATATGTCAATGTGGAAAACAACCGTGTGGTGAGCGTTGTGCTGGAGTCGCCGGAGGGCAAAAAAGAGACGCTTGATTGTGATTATCTGCTCTCTTCGATGCCGATCAAAGACCTGGTCGCTGCCATCAGAGGCCAGGAAGTGCCTGATGATGTGGCGCGCATAGCCAGGGAATTGCCTTATCGTGATTTTATCACCGTGGGACTGCTGGTGAAGAAACTCAAGATTAAGAACGAGACCAAGATACACACCTACGACCACCGTGTGCCAGATACCTGGATTTATATCCAGGAGCGTGATGTGAAAATCGGTCGTCTGCAGGTGTTCAACAACTGGTCGCCTTATTTGCTCAAGGACTACAAGAACACGATGTGGATCGGCCTGGAGTATTTCTGCACCGAAGGGGATGCTATGTGGACCATGGACAAGCAGGAGTTTATCAATATGGCCATCCGTGAGTTGGCGCATATCGGTATTATCGACGAAGAAGATGTTATCGACAGCACACAGGTGAAGATCAAAAAAGCCTACCCGTCGTATTTCGGCACCTACTATGAGCTTGACAAGGTGGTCGCTTACCTCAACTCTATAGAGAACCTGTATTGCATTGGCCGTAACGGTCAGCATCGCTATAACAACATGGACCATTCCATGCTGACAGCCATGGAAACCGTCGACTTGCTGGTGAGTGGCGGCAAGGACAAATCGTCGATCTGGGCTGTCAATACTGAGGAGGAGTATCACGAAACGAAACAGTCTTAGTGTGGTAACTGAAGATCTTTTTATAGGGTAGATATGACAACAGAAAAAGGGAAGCATAGGCTGGAGAACCTGTCGACCATCTATGTGTCGTATTTCGTTTATAGCCTGTTGATATTCCTTGTGATAGGGTATTACAAATATCCTGACTCAGCTTCTTATTTCCGTGCTTGGACCGACCTGCAATCGGGAGAGTTGCCAGGGAGCCGCACACCTGTCTATCCGCTGTTCCTGGGGCTTGTACAGTGCTTTTTCACAGGCAAGGCAGTGTATTGGGTTGCGACGATTCTCCAGTCCCTCATCTACGCCTGTTCGATAAGGTGTTTCCACCGTCTGGCAGTCGCATTGGTGGGCAGTGAGCGATGGGCTTTCTACCTCACCTTGTTCTATGCGCTTTTCCCCGGCATCAACAGTTGGAATTTCACTTTGTTGACGGAGTCTCTCTCCGTCTCCATGATGGTGTTTATGTTATATGCTGCCATGCGGGTGGTTCATGACAAATCCATGCGTTGGGCGTTTGCTCTTGTATGGTGGGTGTTCCTCCTGACGTTCATCCGTCCCTCTTTCCTGTATGTGCTTCCCGTTCTTGGTCTGATGTCGGTGATCATGATGAGGTATACGTCTTATCGCCGATTGGCGGCTTCAGTCCTGACCGGCATGATGGCAGTAGGCGCATTGCTCCTGCTCTATTGTTGGTTTTTCTATCAGGAGCATGGAATCTTCTCTCCATCCCGCGTTGGAGTGGTGAATCAGTATTTTATCGCACGGCAGTATGATATCATGGATCCGAAGGCCATAGATGACAAGGAATTCCGCGATTTTTTGACTGAGCGGCGTAAATTGTCGAAGGAACCCACGGAAGAAGAGATTTGGAAAGAGATCCCCGTGGTGTTCAAGACCTACTCCTTCGAATCCATCAGCCAGGGTGTGAATGCTTCGAATGCGATGCACCGCGACCGTCAGGTCAAGGCCCTGCTGGGTAGGATGCAGGATGCGGAGAAGACGTTTGCCTTCATGGCCATTGAGCCGATGGCATACAGTGTCGGGCTTGTCAGTATTAATCTTGGCACGATCATCCTTTTCCTGTCGGTTTATATCTGTGTCGTTTTATACAGGCTCTTCCGTCGGCAGGATGTGAATGGATGGGGCTTGTTCTTATGGATGATCATCTCGTCGAATATCTTCGTTTCTATAGTAGGAGCTCAGAGCGCATGGAACCGGTTGAACATGCCTGTCATGCCGGCATTCTTGTTGTTGTTGGGTATCACGCTGGCTGAAGTAAGAAGTCATCTGCGTCATGGGTAAGAGAATTTCTCATATCGATGCCGCCAAGGGCCTGGCCATGATTCTCGTGGTCATCGGCCATTGTCATTGGAAGGGCCACGTGGCGGGATCCTTGATCTATTCTTTCCACATGCCGTTGTTCTTCATCATCTCTGGTCTTTTTGTCAGGGAGATGGGTGTGCGTCAGAGCATTTTGAGAAATGTGGTGAGTTATGTCAGGCCGTATCTCATCACTTGCGGCATTCTGCTGGTCATCAGTCTTGTGACGACAGCTCTCAAGGATGCAGACTTACTGGATGATGCTTGGAGATGTCTGAAGACCGCTTTCTGGGGAGGCAAATGTGAAGGCGGCAAGGGCCATTTCGTTGGTCCTTTATGGTTTCTCTTGGCGTTGTTCTGGGCCAGTGTCTGCTATACAATGGTGCGGAAATACGTAGAAGAACCCTATCGTGGCATGGTGGTCGTGGCCCTCTTCTTCTTGGCCATCCTTTCCTATCAGACATGTCCGTTGCCCTTGTGCCTGCAGTCTGGTCTGGCTGCCATGGTTTTTCTCTGGATTGGAGATTTGTTCACGAAATATGATGTGTTGAGGATATTCGGTCAGATGAATGTGGCCTACAAAATCATCCTGCTTTTGTTGTGGTTGTTGTGCGTGCATTTCACAGGTGCGATGGATTTGGCCAAATGCAACTATGGTTATGGAATGAGAATCCCTGCAAGTGTGATTGCTTCGCTGTTGTTTATTGACGTGCTTCGGATGATTCATGCCAAAGGTGGCTGGATGGGCCGTTCGACCCTTTATTTGCTGTGTGGCCATCAGATTGGTTACTTCGTGATATGCCAGTTGCACCTCGGCCTGAGGAATTTGCCTTATGCGCCTTGGCAAAATTTCGTATTGGAGTTTGGCGCATTCATGAGCACCACGCTTGTAGCTGCCTACGTATTATGGAGCACAGCTTTGTTTGAGAAGAAAAAATGAAGAGAGACACTGCTATAGATATCATGAAGGCCATCGGCATCATGTCGGTGATGATAGGACATCTGAGGACCCCCTATGTCGTCTCCTCAATTGTCTATTCTTATCACATGCCTTTGTTTTTCCTTGTGGGAGGGTATTTTTACAGGCCCAAGCCAGATATTGCTGGAGCTGCGAGGAAGGATTTCAAACGATTGGTCATCCCTTACCTCTTCACTTCACTTGTACTCGCCTCTGCTTACGCCGTGAAGGCGGTATTGGGCTTAGAGGATAGTTTTCACAACATGTTCTTTTTCCTGAAAGGTATTTTTTGGGCGTGTGGGTCAGCAGGACAGACTGCCATGATCAAGGGTGATCTGTCGTATGTCGGACCGATATGGTTTCTTTTGGCTTTATTCTGGTGTAAATTGTTCTACAACTTATTGGTTTGCTACACCCATCATCCCAAGATCTACGCCGCCGTCATAGCCGTCATAGCCACTCTCATCCATTATTACGTGATTTTCATCCCGATGGGTATCACCCTGGGTGCGTCGGCGATGATGTTTTACCTCATCGGACATTGGGCAAAAGAGCATAATGTAGACAGGTATTTCATTGTCGTGTGTGTCGTGTGCTGGTTGATTGGTGTATCTTACTCAAAGGTGGTCATGGCCAGATGCTGCTATGGCATGTATCCGGTCGATGTGCTGGGAGCGTGCGGTGCCACGATGCTGATCTATATGTTATCCAAAGGTTTGGAGAAGACGCCTTTGCGCCCTGTTTTCTCGTGGATAGGGGTCAACACCTTGGTTTTCTTGAGTTTCCATACCATGGACCTGTCGTTTGGTATCAGTCAGCGGATTCCATTTTCATCTGGATATGGTGTGCAGTTTTTGGGGATGCTTGCTTTCTGCTCGCTGATGACATGGGCCTGTTACCAAATCCCTTTTACCCGTTGGATTTTCGGCTTGAAGCGATAAAGAAAAAGGCAGCCCTGCTGGAGCTGCCTTGATGAGATTGTCGAAGGACCAAGTGTGTCTCAACTGGTCTGATGATTGATGCAAATGCCTTTCTGATACCATTCATAGAGTTTGTGGACGCCATCCTCTATTTCCACTTGGTGGTGCCAACCCAGTTGGTGGAGTTTACTCACATCAATCAGTTTTCTTGGTGTACCATCAGGTTTTGAGGCATCCCACCTCAGTTCTCCTTTGAATCCGATTTCCTTGATAACCAGATGGGCAAGTTCGCGGATGGTCAGTTCCTTGCCAGTACCTACATTGATGTGGCAGTTGCGGATTTCCTGGTCACCGGGTGCATATGTGTCAGAGAAATTGACATGAAGGAGCACGTGGACGCTGGCATCAGCCATGTCCTCACTCCACAGGAATTCCCGCAATGGAGACCCTGTGCCCCATAAGGTGACAGCTTCGGGGGATATGCCATACTTGGAGAGTTTGAGGAGGATCTCCTCCTTGCTGTTCGAGCCATTGACCCCTTCCACCGGCCTTAGGTCGATGTCACGTCTTACGGCATCCCAGTTGTCCTCGTTGAGGCATTTGGCCAGGTGGACCTTCCGGATCATGGCTGGAAGCACATGACTGTTCTCAAGATGGAAATTGTCGTTGGGTCCATAAAGATTGGTGGGCATGACGGCCACATAATTGCAACCATACTGCAATGCGAAGCTCTCACACATTTTCAGACCTGCGATTTTCGCAATGGCGTAAGGTTCATTGGTGTATTCCAGAGGGGAGGTGAGCAAAGCCTCTTCGCGCATGGGCTGGGGAGCCATGCGGGGATAGATGCAAGTGGAACCGAGGAACAGCAGCTTGCTCACGTCATGGCGGAAGCTCTCGCCGATGACGTTTTGCTGGATCTGCAGGTTTTGGTAAATGAAGTCAGCCCGGTATTTGGAATTGGCCATGATGCCACCCACGTGGGCGGCGGCCAAGACCACGGCGTCGGGACGCTGCTCGTCGAAGAACTGCTTTACTGCGACGGGGTCGAGCAAATCCAGTTCGCTATGGCTTTTTCCGATGAGGTTATGGTAGCCTCTGCTCATCAGGTTGTCCCAGATGGCAGAACCTACGAGTCCGCGGTGTCCTGCAACGTAGATTTTGGATTGTTTGTCGAGTGCCATGATGCGTCTATTCGGGTTGTTGTGCTTTGAGATACAGTTTCCTAACAAACTTCATGTCGTGCTCGATCATGATCTTGATGAGGTCTTGGAAAGAGGTCTTCCTTGGATTCCAGCCCAATACTTCTTTGGCCTTTGACGGATCGCCAAGCAACTGGTCGACCTCGGCAGGTCTGAAATATTTGGGATCAACTTCCACAAGCACCTTTCCCGTGGCACGGTCGAAGCCTTTCTCGTCGATGCCTTCGCCTTGCCAGTCCAGTTCGATGCCGACAGCTTTGAATGCGAGGGTAGCAAATTCTCTTACCGTATGGTATTCTCCAGTGGCGATGACAAAGTCATCGGGTTGTGGTTGCTGAAGGATCAGCCACATGCATTCCACATAATCTTTCGCATATCCCCAGTCGCGCAGAGAGTTCAGGTTGCCCAGATAGAGTTTGTCTTGAAAACCTTGTGCGATGCGGGCGGCTGCCAGCGTGATCTTTCGGGTGACGAAAGTCTCACCCCTTCGTTCACTCTCATGATTGAAGAGGATGCCGTTGCAGCAGAACATGTCATAGCTCTCACGGTAGTTCTTCATGATCCAGAATCCGTAGAGTTTTGCTACGGCATAGGGTGAGCGGGGATAGAAAGGAGTCGTCTCCTTCTGTGGCACTTCCTGCACCTTGCCATATAGCTCAGAGGTGGAAGCTTGGTAGATCTTGCATTTCTTCTCGAGTCCGCAGATGCGAACCGCCTCCAATAGGCGTAGCACGCCCACGGCGTCCGTATCGGCGGTGTATTCTGGAACGTCGAAGGACACTTTCACATGGCTTTGTGCGGCCAGGTTATAGATTTCTGTCGGTTGTACTTCCCTGATGATGCGGATGAGTGACGATGAGTCGGTCATGTCGGCCCAATGAAGATTGACGAGACGCTTCTGTTTCATGTCGCGCACCCATTCGTCGAGGTAGAGGTGCTCTATTCTCCCTGTATTGAAGGAAGAAGACCGGCGTAACAGGCCGTGAACATCATACCCCTTGTTAATGAGGAATTCTGCGAGATAAGATCCATCTTGTCCGGTAATACCGGTGATTAAAGCTGTTTTTGAGTTCATGATTGATGATGATTATTCTGCGAATTGCTTGATTTTCTGTTCTTCGCTGAGTTTGCAAATAAGGAGGGTCCCGTCTTTCTCGGCGATGATGTATCCATCGAGTCCTTGAATGACCACCTTGTGCTCCTCAGTGGTATGTATGATGCAGTTATGGGTATCAAACAGAGAGATGTTGGTACCGATCTTGCAGTTGCCATAGAGATCTTTGGGTGTCTGGGCCATCAGCGATCCCCAAGTGCCCAAGTCGCTCCAACCGAAATCAGCCGGACAGACAAAGATCTCCGACGCTTTTTCCATGATAGCATAGTCGACGGAGATGTTCTCGCATTCCGGATAGCGCAGGTCAATGGTCGCCTGCTCTTTTTCGGTCTCGTAGACAGGCAGCATGTTTTCGAAGATTTTCGACAAAGCGGGCATGTAGACCCTGAAGGCATTGACGATAGTGCTCACGCTCCAGATGAAGATACCTGCATTCCAGAAATAGCTTTTGCTCTTGATGTATTTCGCTGCAGTCTCTGCGTCGGGTTTTTCCCTGAATGAGTCAACACGGAAGATTTCCTTGTTGCGTGCCGAACTTGTCGTGAGGTCGGCTTGTATATATCCGTATCCGGTCTCTGGCCTTGTGGGTTTCATGCCCAGGGTGACGATGGCGTCGGTCTCACTCGTGAATTGCAGGCACATGTTGACTACCCGCTTGAATTCCATGCTGTTGGTCACGATATGGTCGCTTGGTGTCACGACGATGTTGGCTTTGGGGTCACGCTTCTTGATCCGCCAGCTCACATATGCGATGCACGGCGCAGTGTTGCGGCGGCAGGGCTCGCAAAGGATGTTCTCCTGTGGTATGCCTGGCAGTTGCTCGTGTACGATGGCTGCATATTTCGCATTGGTGACCACCCATACGTTATCGGGATCGCAAATCCCCTCAAAGCGGTCAAGTGTCAGTTGGAGCAATGTCCGTCCCACCCCGAGCACGTCGATAAACTGCTTGGGCTTCTCGCTTGTGCTCATGGGCCAGAATCGGCTTCCGATGCCTCCTGCCATAATGACCAGATGGTTTCTGTTTGTTGCCATGTTGATGAATATTGTGTTGATAATAATGTAAATGTGGAAATGCCGGGATGTCAGTCATCATCCTCCAAATGATGGTTCTTCCAACTGCGTTTCAGGTCGAGGATGGGCATCCACATCACTTCACTTGGATAATGGCTGAGGAGGCGGAAATTGAAAGCCTCCAGTACCAGGAACCTCTTGAAGTGGCCTTCGGTTTTCTCCAGTGACTCCTCGATCCTTCTCTCGTATTTGCCGAAATTCCCTCCTTCAAGGATTTCATTGAGAATGAACACCCCCTCTTTCTTATCGGGCGGTACGACAAGGTACTCCTTCCCAAGTCCAAGCATTTCATGGAGGATGTAGGAGATGGCTCCTGCGAATTTCAGCAGTTTGAACCTTTTCATATCTGCCCTAAGCCTTCTGTTGTCATCCTCAGTGAATCCCTCTTCTTTTCTCTTGCGGATCAGGTAGAAGTAATCAATCACCTGCCTGAGTCCGATGCCTCGTGTGATGAGATGGCGGTAAAGGTGGATCAACTGGTAGACCACATTAAAATCTGTTGTCGGTGTGCAGAATGAGATCTTGCCGTCGGGGGTCGTCGCCTTGTTGGTGAACTGCGCGTCGGCAAGAGAGATGAAATAGCGTTGCAGCTTTTTGTTCGTGAAGGGGTTCTTGAGTGTAGAAGGAGTGAAGTGCACTTCAACGGGAGCGTCTTTGAACATCGGGAAATCGACGTGTATCTTCGAGGCGTGCTTGTTGTAGTATTTCGTGGTGAATTCCAGGATCTTCTCCCTCCCGCCTTCCAGCCAGATGTCGATGTCGCCAGGAGTGCGCAATCCTGGGTCGGGATACATCAGGGCGTTTCCCTGTCCTTTGAGGATACAGTTGCGGAAGCCATTCTCTGCGAACCATTCCGCAGCTTTGCCAGCGCGTTCGAACATGTTCTGGTTGAGTTTCCTCAATCTGTAATCCTCAAACACCCATTCCATGACATCCTCGTCAGAGGGCTTGTTGTCTTTGAAATCCTCTCTTTTCAGTTTCCCGTTCTTCAACAGAATGGTGGGGGCGAACAGTCCGGAGATGGTGTGCTTCACACCAAATTCCAGCAGACTGTGCCAGTTGATGTTTTTAGCGCATTCGGGTGCGGGAATACCATCGTTGAGGCAAAACTTCAAGAACTCCAGATAGGAAACAGAGTCGTTCATTGTGGTGTTAATGTTTTATGATTTTTACAAAGGTCAGGAAGATGATCTTGAAATACTCTTTCAGGTTCCTGTTGTTGATATACTGTAAGTTGATCTCGATTTTCTTGGGCATAATCTGCTCGATGTACATCTTCTCGGGATTCTTGGCCTTTCCGAGGATGACATTCTCTTCCGAGAAGGCGATAGATGCATAGTCGGTGATGCCTGGTTTGACACTGAGCACCACTCTCTGCGATGGGGTATACAGCCTGACGTAGCGCTCCACTTCTGGTCTGGGGCCGACCAGGCTCATGTCGCCGATGAGCACATTCCACAACTGCGGCAATTCGTCGAGCTTGTATTTCCTGATATAATATCCGGCCTTTGTGATCCTACTGTCCTTGCCGCCAACGGTGATGAGACGTCCCTTGTCGGAACCGATGCGCATGGTGCGGAATTTATACAGACGGAAAGGTCTGCCATGCTTGCCGATACGTTTTTGGGAATAGAATCCTGGACCCTTGCTGCTGCTTCTGATGATGATGTAGATGATAAGAAAAACGGGCGACAGCAGGATCAGTCCCAGACCGGAGAGCAGGATGTCGAAGAATCTGATCATCAGATGCTTTGTGCTGCTATGGTCTGATAAGCTTCCACGACGGTCTTGATGACGAAATTCACTTTCTCCTCATCGAGTTGTGGATAAACGGGCAGGGAAATCTCATGCTCGTAATGCCTGAAAGCATTGGGGTAATGGGCGATGTCGAATCCGAGTTCCTTGAAATACGACAACATGGGGAGTGGCACGAAGTGCACGTTGACCGCCACTTCAGATTGTGAGATAACCTTGATCATCTCATCCCGCTGCTGTTCTGTGAAATCTTTGATGCGCAGGGCATAGACATGATAGGAACTTTCTTTCTTTCCGGTGTGAGATGGAGGCAGCAGCGCCCATTCATGCTTGGAGAAGGCAGCGTCGTAAGCCTCATAAATGCGCTTGCGCTCCACCAGCAGTTTGTCGTATTGCCGTATTTGTGCCAGACCGATGGCGGCGTTGACATCAGCCATGTTCACCTTCATGCCTTTCCCCACGATATCGTACCTCCATCCGCCGGCCTGGCTTTTGGTGAACGCATCTTTGGTCTGGCAGTTGAGTGTCATGAGCCTCATCTCTTTGTAGAGCTGCTCATTGTCGAAAGGCTCAGGCATATTGAAACAGATCATTCCTCCTTCGGCGGTAGTGACGTTTTTGACGGCATGCAAGGAGAATATGGTGATGTCGGTATTCGTTCCGGCATACTGTTCCTTGTATTTCGCTCCCAGGGAGTGGGCTGAGTCGTTGAGCACGAGGATGCGTCCGAGACGGGATTGCACATCGGATTCCGGCTTGAACATGGATCGGATGCCTGGCTCATTGACCAGTGCCATGATGGCCTCGTAATCGCATGGGAATCCAGCGATATCGACGGGGATGATGGCTTTGGTGTGGGGCGTGATGGCTTTCCGTATAGCATCGACGGAGATGTTGAAGTCATCGCCTGAATCGACCATCACCACTTTTGCTCCTGCCCAGAGAACGGCCAGGGCGGTGGCGCAATAAGTATAGGCTGGTATAATGACCTCATCGTCGGGTTTGACTCCCAGCCAGTGGAGCATCATTGTGGCGCCCGATGTCCATGAGTTGACACCCAGTGCGGCTTTCGTGCCAGTGAGATTCATGATCTCGCTTTCAAGAGCCTTAACTTTCGGGCCAGTGGTGATCCATCCGGATCGTAAAGCGTCGACGACCTCGTTGACAACACTCTCATCAATATAAGGGGGAGAGAAAGGGATTTTCATATTTTATATTTACATGATTATTTTTGGAAAAAACTTATCGGTTGGTGCGCACCTCAAAACGTTTGTTGAACATCACCTTGTAGAGCCCTGTGAGATAGCCGATTCCATAGCTGAGGTGAATGTTGAAAAACGTGTATGGCATATACCAAATCAGTGCCGGTTTTCGATACGCGACTGCTTTCTTGATACCGATGACCAGTCCGATAAGAAGGTATAAGGCTATGACAGTGAGATAAATGCAGCGTATGGTCTGGCTGAACAAACTCAATGCTCCTCCTAAGAAGAGTCCAGCTACGAAAAGTCCTGGGAAAAATTGCCGGATTGTAGCAGGCGCACCGAGCTTCTTGTTGACAAGTGGCTTGAAGAGTCCGTATTGATAATACATCTTCCTCATCTTCTGCATGCTGTCGCGAGAAGTGTAGTTGATGACAAGTTGGGGGATGATGTAGATTTTTCCCCCATTGTTGATCAGGCGTGCGTTGAACTCGTCATCCTGATTCCGGATGAGGTCCTCGTCGAAATATCCTATACGGTCGAAGACTTCTCTCTTATAGCATCCGAAGGGTACGGTGTCGGTACGCTTGATCTCTTTTGAGCCGATTTTGTGCTCAGAGCCACCCACGCCGAAGGGATGGCTTGATCCGATGGCGATTGCATGGCATTCCGTGCTGTCATTGGCAGGAAGGGTGCACCAGACTCCGCCCACGTTGTCGGCATCAAGCTCGAAAAGATATTTCACCAAGATGGAGATATAGTTGACCGGATAGTCACAATGACCATCAAGTCGTATGATCACATCCCCCTTGGAGTATTTGATGCCCTTGTTGAGTGCGAAGGGCACGATCTTGTCGGGATTGTCAAGCAAATGTATGAAAGGATATTTTTGGGTGTATTCTTGGATGATTTCCCGGGTCCGGTCAGGACTCATCCCGTCGACGAATATCAGTTCCAACCGGTCTTTGGGGTAGTCCTGTGCAAGGATCGACAGAATGCATTTCTCAATGAATTTCTCTTCTTTGTAGATCGGTAGGACTACGGAAACAAATGGTTGCATGAGATGTGGTTAATTGATTCTAACCCATTGAGGGTCGTGGATTTCTATTTTGCAATCGCGCCTGAGCCAAGGCTCTGGAGCATATACTTTTTGGGCATTTTCGTTGAGGAAAGCCCCCCACCAGCTGAAGGAGCTGTTGGCGATGATCAGTTCGCTGCAGTAGGTCATGAGGAACATATCCCAGCAACTGTCTTTCCCTCTGTTCCCATCGACAAACACCACGTCGTGTCCCTCGATGAGAGGCTTGATGTTCTGCTGGCACCAGGGGATGTCGTTGGAGAATACGAAAAAGGCCTTTTCTTGATGGTCGGATGTGGCTTGGGAAATGGCTTTCCGATAATAATCCATAGTGCAGATGCCGTTGAAGTCAGGGGCGTTTTTGTAGTCACCTCTCCTCACATGGATTCCCACGGAGTGGGTGCTTTTGATCTGCCGGATCATTTCTGTATTGTATGCGTCAGGCTTTCCATGTGCGAACACCTGCCGGAGTTGTTCTTTCATGTCCAGGTAGTAGTTCACGCATTGCCAGTAGCCTTCATAATAAGTGTCTCCATCGGTGAAGACCTTGTCGTTGCTCATGAAGTTCTCGCTATAGGGAGCGATATATTCCGTCTTCCTGACCGGGAGGATGCGCCTCGCGATGCGTGACATCACATAGTTGGGGATATAATAGGTCAGGCGCATCAAATCGTTGCGGTTGGCTATTGGCAGGGAGGCATGAGGGAATACTTGCTCGATCTCAAATCCGTTGTGCAGGTTGACTGAGCCGAAATGCTTGAAAAACAGCGTGTGATAGTGCTGTGTGTCGATTTTCACCACTTCGTCGGGAAAGTGTTTTTTCAGCATCAGGGCGAAAGCGAACTGAAACATCTGATTGCCCAGTCCTCCTGCTATGTTGACGATTCTCATGATACTGCCTTCTTATTTTTCACGACCTGGCTGTAAAGATCTATGACGCGGCTGTTGAGCCGGCTGAAGTCGAGGATGTCACGGCATTTCACACGTGAGTCGTCGGTATAGGGCTTCTCCAGATTCTGGAGTATGGTCTTTGCTGCTTCTTGGGGCGTGCGGCTGATGATGAGGGAGTTGCCAAGCCCTTGCAACTGTCTGCGGGCATCACCCACGTCGACACTGTAGACCCTTTTGTTCAGTGCCAGGCACTCCCGTATGATGTTGGGCGATCCCTCCTCGTCGGAAGTGAGCAGCAGCATGTCGCAAGCATTCACATAGACGGGAACATCGTTGGGACTTACCCCGCTCATGATGAGCATCTGATAGTCGTCGCCCATATATTCCACGATTTTCTCCGCCAAGTCGCGTCGCTTGACGCTGGTGTTGCTGACATCGGAGAAGAGCACCCTCTTGCCTTCGCCAATCCCGAGTTTCTTTCGGGCTTCCATTTGGTCTTGGATCGTGAATAGGTGGTAATCGACACCCAAGGGTTGGATGAATGACCTTTGAAGAGTCCTGCTTCGCAAATTGTGTGGTACGTATTGCTGCATTTCCTCTGCCACGAAACCATGTCGGTCGAAGAGTCTGATGCAGACAAAGGAAGCCCACTGGTTGAGGCGTATTTTTATCTTTTCTCTCAGGCTTTTTGCCGTTTTGATGGCTTTGGCATGGATGTCGGTGCCATGGAAAGTGATGAATTTCGGACATGGCACTTTGCGCGTCGCCATCCAGACCAGCAAGGCATATAATCCCCCGAAATGGACGTGGATGAGGTCGTATTCCCGTCCTGCAGAGGCGATTTGCCGTAGAGAGGAGATGGCTGCGCCAGCCTTGAACTGCATGAAGTCGACCGCCTCGATACGCTCGTCGTCTCTCATGGTGCATACCAACCGGTATAGGATTGGGTTGCCGACCGATTGGCCATCACCGTTTTGATTGGAGACAAGCAGCACTTTCAGACCTTGTGATGGAGGCATGGCTTATTACTGGCTAAGGAAAGATGCTGAGCAACAGCTCCTCATCGAACAGGTCGTAGTGGTTGTGTATATTGTGGAGCTTCACGGCATCGGTCATGCATCGTGCAAGTTGCTGGCTGTTGTCGATGTCGCAGAAGTAGCCGTTCTCGCCCGTTCTGATCAGTTTCTTCACCACTGGCACGCAGGTCGTGGAGACCACAGGGTGATTGAAGCACATGGCTTCGAGCAGCACATTGGGAAAACCCTCCATCCTGGATGGAAGAACAAACACGTCGCAATAGCGCATGTAGGGGTAGGGATTGTGCTTGAATCCCAGAAACCTGATGTCGGCATTCTCTTGAAGTGAGGCTCTCAGCCGTCTGCCATAGTCTGTGGTATCGCGTCCCACGATGGTAAGCACCGCATTGGGAATCGCCTTTTTGACCTGTATGAAAGCTTTTGTCAGGATATCCACACCTTTGGAATAGGCGATGTTGCAGACTGTGAGGAAATGGGTCTTTCCCTTTTCGAAAGGATTGTCCCCATTTTCCGCCGAGGCAAGCACGTGTTCCTGGTCGAGTGGGTTGTTGAGTGTCACCACTTGATCTTCACGCAAGGGATAGCACTCCAAGGCCTGTTGCCGCATGGCATCGGTCTGGGCAATAATGGTTCTTGCTCTTCGTAAGAGCTTTCGGTTCAGCCATCTGATGACTTTCCATTTGACCTCAGTGAAACCGCTGTACAGCACGTTGCCCGGCATGTTGGGCAGCCGCACGATAACGGGTAGCCCAAATTTTTTCCCTGTCATCAAAGCCAGTAGGGACACGTATTCCAGGCTTGAGAACAGGCAGGCGTCACGACGGTCCCTCATCAGTCGGGTAAGGGCTGGCAATGCCGTGAGCGTCCTTTTGCAGTTGAGGCATTCCAACTCAAACTGCGGGGTGATTCTTTCTCTCATATCCCCGTCTCCTCCACCGAGGCAGACAAATCTCACATCCCTTCCGTTTTTTTTGAGGATTTTTGCCAGTTGGATGCTGACAAGTTCGGATCCTCCAACTCTCATGTCGCGGAATAGGAAGTAATACGTCACTTGTGTTAGGGAGTTGTGAGTTGTTGTAAAACGAATTAGTTAAAGCGTGAAAGTTGTTGATTCCAAACCAATTGGATGTGTGGTGATTTCAAAAAGTTGCTGATTGTCAATACTTTGTATACCCACACGAAATGCCCTCCTCGCTTCTGAAGACAGAAACGATATGACAGTGTGTGTTCGCTGGTGCATGATGACCACGTAAGGGAGTTGGGCAAAAGACACAATATACCTAGTGCATGAATCACTCAGATCATTGCATCATGAAAAAAGTAATGCCATATTCCCGCAGTATTTGCAATCAACAACTATTTTACTTTCAACGCACAAAGGTAATTAAAATTATTGAATTGTTCCAAAAAAATGTCTCTTTTTTCTGTTTTGCTACTTTTTTTAAGTGAATCTTTGGTTTGCTATCTCGCGAAACCCATGATTTTTCGTTAAATAAAGAGCCATGGCTTGGAGTGTATAGGAAAGAGCTGCCTATCAATCGAGTAGGAGGAAAATGAAATAGTTTTCCTCCTATTTCATTTTCCGTCCTC
>CAMNIN010000065.1 GCA_946540735.1 uncultured Prevotellaceae bacterium
AATTTTAAGAAAGCAGTGCAATAGCCAAATATGTCAGGGGACAGATACTGACACATGTGGGGGATACATGCCCCCTGGGCAAATGCTTAGCTCACCTAATGTAAGAGGGTGTGTCATCTTGACACACCCCCCTCGTTTTTCATGAATGACTGAATCACTCAGAACGCACGCTCGATCACCTCGAGACACATGCGTGAGTTATGATACGGACATTTCCAGAAGCCGGCCTTGTCGTCGGTGAGATTGAGAGAACCATCTGGATGACGGCTCCAATGCCATTCTCCATGTTCCCAGTCGATCAGCTGGGTCTTGATGTACTCCCAGCATCTGACGGCTTTCTCCAAGGCATCCTCATCACCAAAATGCTGGTAGATATTGATCCAGCCCACCACATTCTCTGCCTGCACCCACCAGTGCAGGTCATCATCCACATGACCGGTGTCGAGATTGGCCTCGTGTATCATGGACCCATCAGGGCGCAAACCTTTCTCACTGGCTCTGGCCACCATCCTCACGATAGGCTCCACCCGCTGCAGCACACTCTTGTCGCCAAGGACGAGAGCAGCTTCGTGCATGAGCCATGAACACTCGATATCGTGACCATAACTCTCCAAATGCCCTGCCCCTCTGGTCCAGTCCATATCGAAAAAGAGGTCGAGGTGATGGGTCTCCGGATTAAGGATATGGTCAGTGAAAATACTGATGAGATTGCGCAGCGACGCTTCCAACCGGGCTGTTGTCTCCTGAGGGACTGCGACATCCACAGGAAGCACGGCTCCAATCGACGGCACATAATTGCACGATTGAGCTCTGTTGAGTTCCTGAATACAACGGTAGAGATTGGCGTAAGGCTCAATGATATGCAAGTGGGTGTTCTGGGATTTGGGATAATTGGCATCAAGCTCTGAGAGCCGCATGTCGGCTATCTCGCCCCACTCTCGTGTACGAGCCTCAATATAACCGTTGTACTCACGGTCGAAGGCATGCTCCTCTATACAGTCATAGAGATCAAGGGCATAATCGAGCGCCTCACGGTCGCCTGTGGCACGGGCAAGTTCCGACAGGCCGTAGATGGTGAAGCCGATGGCATAGCTCTGCTTCTTGGTGTCGAGCGGATGTCCATGGGCGTCGACGCTCCAAAACACACCTCCATACTCATGGTCGATAAAATGGTCGATGATGTAACGCTTGGCACGTTCCGCCATCGCAAGGTATTCCGGTTTGCGCAGCACCCGGTAGGCTGCCGCGAACGACCATAAGATGCGGGCATTGAGAATCGCTCCCTTCTCCGCATCGGGTATGAGGTTGTCATGACCGTCGATACGCCCATAGAACCCTCCGTTCTCACGGTCTAACATCCGATCACTCCAGAAACGCAGGATGTTGTTCTCCAGCACATCCCGCATTTCCTTCTTCAATGCTGATACACTATCTTTCATATATTATTTCTTGATGGGGTACAAATAGGTCAGCAGGATAATCAACAAAGCGATGATGGCGGGGAACAAGGAGAACAGCGACCACACCATCGAAAGCACTGAGTCGGTGATGGAAGCTGGATCCACACTGGTGTTTCCCATCTCATCGGTGATCATGCTGGCTCCTGCTATACCCAGGAAGAGTGCCACCAGCGAACCTGAAATGGCGGTGCCAAACTTCTGTGCCATGGTACCGGAAGAGAAGATCAGTCCTGTGGAAGAGGTGCCGTTCTTCTCAGTGGCATAGTCGGCCACATCAGCGTACATCGACCACAACAGCGGTGAATAGAGACCGATGCCGATGGAGGTAAGTACCACGACGGCTACCATCACCCAGATATAGGCTGGATCCATCGGGATGAAGAAGAAGCCGATGGAGAAGACCAGACAGATGACTGCCGCCCACATAAATGCCTTGCGCTTCGAACCTACCCACTCCGTGAACTTCGGCGATACACCACCGAAAACCATGCACGTGAGTTCTCCGAAGGTCATAAACACCGTGTAGTTGATGATCAGGCCACTTACCGTCACATCCCCATGAAGGCAATACTCAAAGAGATAGCCTGCCACAGCATAACGGAAACCATTGAAGAAATTCGTACAGATGCCGATCAGAGTCAGATAAATCCAAGGCTTGTTCTTGAAAAGATCGGCAAACGGACGGAAGGAGAACTTCTCGGCACGAACGGGTTTCAGCCGTTCCTTGGTCAGCAAGCCACAGGCCAGCGTACCAATGGCGGCGATGGCGCCGAAGAACGCTCCAAGCACGGCATACTGATGCTGCTCAGTGCCTCCCACGAATTTCTGCAGGTAGGGGAAACTCAGCAGGGTGATAAAGCCCATGGCATAGGCTCCCACCATACGGAAAGAGGAGAACTGGTTTTTCTCATTGTCGTCGTCCGTCATCACACCCAGCAGCGAGCCATAAGGCACATTGACCGCCGTATAAAGTGCCATCATAAGCAAATAGAGCGAATATGCCCAGATCCGCTTACCCACCGGACCGAAATCAGGGGTGTAGAGCAACAGAGCGAAAACCAGACCGAAGGGGATGGCTCCATAAATGAGCCATGGCCTGTAGGTGCCCCAGCGACTCTGTGTGCGGTCGGCCAGACTGCCCATCAACGGGTCGGTGACAACATCAAACATACGGGCGATAAGCATCAGCGTAGCCGCATCAGCGAAAGTGAGTCCGAAGACATTGGTGAAAAACAGCGGGAAGGCAATCGACATGATTTTCCAGGTGATACCACCAGCAGCGGCATCTCCCAAGGCATATCCGATTTTTTCTTTAAAACTTGCCATAAGATGGATTGATTAATGATGAATAGTGAATAATTAAATCTGACGCTTGTTCTTGGCGACCAACCGCTTGATGGTTTCCACGGAGGCCGAAGTGGTCAGGCCGTCCTCGGGGGTGTTCATGCAGTAATCGATGAGTTGGTCAATGGTGGAGGTGGCCACGTGCATCCGGGTGTCTGACGAAGCATAATAGATGAACACCTTGCCGTCATCGTCGGCGATCCAGCCGTTGGCGAAAACGACATTCATCACATCACCGATATACTCCCATCCCTCTGGCACGAGGAAATAGCCTCCGGGCTGGGCGATGACCCTGGTGGGATCGTCGAGAGCTGTCATGTACATGTAGAGCACATAGCGCAGTCCGCTGGCGCAGCCTCTCACGCCATGAGCCAGGTGCAGCCATCCGCGGTCGGTCTTGATGGGATGCGGACCCTCACCGTTCTTCACCTCCATGATGGTGTGGTAGTGACGGGGATTGATGATCTTCTCCTCCTTGATCTCTGCATGGGTGATGTCATCAACCAAAGCCCAACCGATGCCGCCGCCTGAGCCGGTGTCGATGAAACCGTCCTGCGGACGGGTATAGAAAGCATACTTGCCATCAACAAACTCCGGGTGCAGCACCACGTTGCGCTGTTGGCTCTTGGTCTTCAGGTCGGGAAGCCGCTCCCAGTTGACGAGGTCCTTGGTACGGGCGATGGCAGCCGTGGCAGTGGCGGCAGACAAGTCGCCCGGGCAGGTGTCATCATGCCTCTCCGCACAAAACACGCCGTAAATCCAACCGTCTTCATGCTGGGTGACACGCATGTCATAGATGTTGGTGGCCGGTACCACGTCATCGGGCATGGTGATCGGCTCATCCCAGAACCGGAAGTTGTCAATGCCGTTAGGACTTTCCGCCACGGCGAAGAACGACTTGCGGTCGGCTCCCTCCACTCGCACGATGATGACATATTTACCATTCCACTTGATGGCACCGCTGTTGAGCGTGGCATTCATCATGATACGCTGCATGAGATAGGGATTGTCTTTCTCGTTGAAATCATACCGCCAGGCAAGCGGGGTATGGTCTGCCGTGACGATAGGATTCTTGTACTTGGTATAGATACCATTACCCCACTCGATGGGTTCATTCTTTAACTGAAGCAACTGCTCATGATGAGCTTTGAGCGCAGCCACTTTCTTTTCAAAATCTGACATGATATTTTTTTCTGAATGATTGACTATTGATTATTCAAGTTTCGCATTTTCAACTTCTTCGTAGTTAAGTAGTTAAAGAAGTTATCGCTTCGCTCGTCCTACGGACAGAAGTTAAGCCATTACCTTGTTGTTAGAATGGTGTACCATTTTGCATTTGGTTTAAACTCCTTAAACTCCTTAAACTCCTTAAAGACCTTAACTATCAACTCTTAACTACTTCATAAAGTTGACTATTGATTACAAATCACTGGGTGATGTCTTTGAGGAACAAAGTGTTATCCTTTGCATAGAAATCCTTGAAATAGGGGGCATCGGGCTTGGATGTAGACGGTCCGAACCACTCTTCCTTGTAGTTACGCCAGGTGAGCAGGTAACTGATAGGGAAGCCTTCCACAGCTGGCAACAGGGTGGAAGTCCACCAGGTGGGCTCCGTCATGTTCTTCATGCCACATTCTGTCAGGGCGGGGATGAGACCATGCTCCTTAGCCACATCGCAGAGTACGGTCAGGTTCTGCTTGCTGCGGGTGATGAACCCTTCCTTCTCCTCGGGTACCCACTGGTAGCCATCAAGACCGATCATGTCGACTCGGTCGTCACCAGGATAGCGGTCCAACAGGCGTTCCGCAGTCAGGTCGTCTTGCATACCGGGTGAATACGACCAGACCAGATTGTCGAAACCATCAGCCTTCAACTTGTCCTGTAACATATTCCACAGGGCCTTGTATTCATCTACCGTGCAAAGCTTCTCGCCCCACCAGAACCAAGAACCTGAGTTCTCATGCCACGGACGGAAGATGATGGGGATCTTACGGCCTTCATCGTCGGTCAGCGTGAGCAGAAAGTCGGACACACGCTGCATCCAGGTCTCAAACTTCTCATGAAACTCGCCGCCAGGCAATATTTTTTTCACTACTGCGGTGTCGCTCACATCCCAAGCCGTCCCTTCAGGAAACTTCTGTCCGGCCCAGCCTCCGCCATCGATTGTGGTGACGGGATTCCGCGGATGCCAGCTCAGGGTGACAATGCCTCCACGGCGATAGTGGTTCTTCACTTCCTCTGTCATGCGAGTAAAGGGGACACTGTCGAGATTCTTGGCATCGCCCATCTCTATACCGCCGAGGTCGAATCCCATGATGGCGGGGTAGTCTCCACAGACATTCTTCACATCACTGGAATCTTTGTCATATGCCCAGGTCAGACCATACATCGGGTCGTCCTGATGCCCGTACATGACACCTTTCTGACGGAGCGTGTCCAGTCGTTCTATCAACTGCTGAGCCTGTGTCTTTTCCGGCTCAGCCTTTTTCATTGTGGTGCAGGCTGCCACAGATACAGTAGCAATGGCCATCACTAATAATTTTCTCATAAATGATTATCGGTTTCGTTTTTACTATTTTTCAATCTCTTAGATGCATCTGCCTCAACAGCCAGTCCTCCCATTCATCCCACTGTTCCTGATACCAGAAATGACCTGTCTTCTGATAGAGGCTCAAGGTCTTGGGGGCTGTCACAATGTTGTACACGGAATAGGCCGACGACGGCGGCACCACCTCATCGTTATAACCGAAGGAATACCATCCGGGGCAAGTGATACGGCGGGCGAAGTTGACGCCGTCGTAATAACGTGCGCCCTCCACTTTCTTCTTGTCGGGATTCTTCACCTGGTAGAAATAATGGGGCCAGCCACAGGCTTTCTGCTGCAAGGCCATCTCATAGTCGCACATGGCATCATGCACGGCGGCCACATAGGTGATTCGCTTGTCGAGGGCGGCCACGGCCAAAGAGAGGAAACCACCCTGCGACGAACCGGTCACACCTACCTCTCGGCCATTCCATTCCGGCAGGGAGGCGATATAGTCGACGGAGCGCACCGCTCCTGTCACCACCCGCTTGTAGAAATTCTTGTCGGGCTGGTCGAGGTTGACTTCCCAGTAACCGTCGAGAGCGGCTTGGCGGATATCCTCATAGACCGACGGCTGCATGGTGACGGGGATGCCATGGATGCCGATTTCCAAGACAATGGCTCCCTGCGAGGCCGTCCACACATCACCGGTATAGGGGCGCACTCCTGCTCCCGGCACTCTCAGGAGGGCGGGATACTTTCCTGGCTTCACGGGTTTGGTAAGAATACCATAGATGCGGCTGCCGGGACGGTTGTTGACGAAACTCACTTCATACACATTGACCGTCTCAGTGCAACGCTCTGGCAGGAGGGTAACATGAGGGTCGAGCGCATGCCGCCGGGCATCCGCCAGCGCTCGCTCCCAGAACGCGTCAAAATCATTGGGACACTGGGTGGCGGGCTGCAACTTCTCTGGAGAGAAACCTGCTGTGCACAAACCAGTGTAATCCTTGCCGTTGACATGTGCTGTCACTTTCAGACGATAAAAGCCTGGCTCCTTCATCTGGCCCGTCCATTTCATCTGGCCGTCTTTGAGCACCACGCCCTGTTTCCTCACATCGGGATACATCACAGGACCTGCCTCGTAGTCGACGGAAACACCATCGAGAAGTGTACCGGAACGAAGCACCTGCACCGTGAACTGTGCCTTCTCTCCTGTCTTGTAGTTCCAGTCCTTGTGGTCAGGTGTCACCTCGACCACGATATTGTTGCCGATGATCTGCCCCATCGC
The DNA here is from genome assembly GCA_946540735.1 of uncultured Prevotellaceae bacterium. Lineage (GTDB taxonomy): Bacteria > Bacteroidota > Bacteroidia > Bacteroidales > Bacteroidaceae > Prevotella. The sequence goes on from CAMNIN010000065.1 coordinate 6,620, forward strand.
CGTGAGCGCAGTGCAGAACATGCAAATCATGGAAAGCCATTTTCTCATATAATATAAGGTTAAGCTTGAAACAATGGTTCTTATTTTCCGATCTTCGACATGCGGTCGACTTCCGCCTTGACTACGTTGAGCGTGGAAGTGTCGGTGGCAAATACCGAATTGAGTCCCTGGGCCTCCTGGGCCGGGTCTCCAGTGTAGTCATCACCTACCTGCCACTGCTCGTGACGGGGCTCTGCGAAACCGCCCCATCCCCAGAAGTTGCAGCCTGCAAAATAACCTCCGCTCTCAGCATTGTCGCCAACAAGGGAGAACACGTAACGGTAGTAACCGTCGCGGCCCTCGGTCGTCGTGTCCTTCGTGAACTTGAAACCATCACGGGGATAGCCAAACTCTTCCATCACCAATGGCTTTTTCAAACGGGCACAGATGTCAAGGTGCTTGTCAATATACTCCTTGGTGTTCTGGCAACTCACACCGAGGTCCTCCACCAGGTGATCGGGACGTGCCCACGACCAATTGTATGGCCAGAGGTGCACATTACAGTAATCGATGTTCTTGTCGGCGCAAATACGCTCGTAGGCCTCATAGTCGTTCTCACAACCCCACGATCCTTCGCTTCCTACGGAGATCAGATGATTGGGGTCAAGACTGCGTATCAATGCTGCGGCCTCGGAAAGCCATTTCTCGAAATCGGGCAGAGCTTCCTTGCTGAAGGCGCGGGGCTCATTACCGATCTGCCATGACATGATGGCTGGATCATCGACGTATTTCAAGCCCGTATAGCGATTGGTGCGGCCAAGGATGAAGCGCACATAGTCATAAAACAGTTGATGGGCCTTCTCATTGGAGGCATACTGTGCGACGAATTTCATATAAGCCTCATAACCATCCTCGTTGGGACGTGGGGCTTTGCCCGCTCCGGCATGCTCCAGATAGAAGCTATATCCCCCACTCCACTCCCAGGCGTTGTTGAGATAAAGCACGGCCACCATCTCTCTCTTGCCCATCTCCTGGAGCAGGAAATCAAGACCGGCGAGGATCGTGTCGTTATACACGCCGGGAGACACTTGGAGCGTCGGTTCCACTTTGGTGGTCACGCCTCGCTCGCCGTCGCTGCCTACCAGCACACGCAGATTGTCGATGCCCATGGCTTTCATCTGGTCGAGCTCGCGGCACAACCGCTCTCGGTTGCCGCCCTGACCCTCACTGCCGAGAATGGCGCCATACCAGAAATTAGTACCGACATAATAATAGGGTTTTCCATTGCGCATGAAATGCCCGTCGCTGACTTTTACAAACGGGTCGTCGACAATCTTCTCCTGACAAGCAGATAGAGCGAGAATCATGGTGATAAAGGCTATCAATTGTTTCATATCCGATAAAGGTATTAAAAGATTGTGCAAAATAAACAAAAAAAACGGAAAAGCAATGATACTTTGATAGCTTAGTTTGATACAATTCTTTTAATTTGTCTGAAACAAAAAAGCAAGTCAGTCCATAGTCGGCTGGGGATATCCCAAAAGCCTGCTATGAACTGACTTGCAGAATAGATGATCCTTATGAAGGATAGCGGCGGGTCGCCGCCCAAGGACTATTTCAAGAGCGCATCGACGATGTCGGACTCATACCAGTCGAGGGTTTTCCTGTCCATAAGACCCATCCACCAGAGACCGGTGGTGTTGTACTGAGCAAACTTCTGCCTCATGTACTGCGCATACTTCACACGCTCGCCCATAGCGACATGGGTGCCGCCCGCGGCAAACTCGCCGAAGAAATATGGAACGCCGAAATCTGAGCCGAAACGCTTGTCGACACGAGCGAAGATGTCGTCTATCTCCTGCTTGCATGCGTCGTCGAAGATGTAGATGTAATATTTCTCATCATCGCTGCCCACACCGCCGCCATCATTGCAGAACCAGTAGGGGTCATAGCTGTGGATGGAGCAGATCAGGTGATTGGGATGCTTGTCGTTGGGCAACTGCATGCCGGCAAGTTTGGCTGGGGAACTGCCTGCGCTGTAGGGATTGATCAAGAGGTTGCGGTACTCGTTGTTGCCTCCCGTGGCACGCACGACATCCACGAAGTCCTGCTCAAGTTTGTTGAGGGCCTCATAACAGGTGGGATCGGCGGGATCGCCCCACTCCCCGTTGGCACTCAGGATCTCGTTGACAGCCTCAAACACCAAACGGTCGTCGTAGGATTTGAAACGGTTGGCAATCTGTGTCCACAAGTTCTTGAACTTCGCACTCACCGTGGGATACTGGTTGACATCTGCCACCAGCCAATGAGCGCCATCACCGCGGTTGGCGTCGGGCTCACTGGCGTCGTGGTGCACATTGAGAATGCAGTAGCACCCGGCGTTGAGCACCATGTCAACCACCTCCTGAACACGGTTCATCCAAGCCGTCTCCACGTTGCCGTCTGCATCCATGTGGGGGAACCAGGTCACCGGCACACGGATGACATTGAAGCCACGGGCTGCGATGGCATTGATGATCTCGGGAGTGGTGACTGGCTGTCCCCAGCAGGTCTCCCAGTCATAGACGGTCTCTGGATTAAACCATTTCAGCACTTCAGAATTGGTGATGTCATGATTCGACTCCAGGGTGTTACCGAGGTTATAACCGAAGCCGAGTTTCTCGACAAAGGTGAAAGAACTCATGAACGGGTCGTTGGGATCAGTGCCCGTACCTTTTTGGATGATGGTCACGTTTTTGCTCAGACTGCCCGACTTGACGGTGAGCGTTGTGGAGCGCTCGTTGCCCTCGTTCTTCGCCACCTCAACTTTGGTATAAGACTTCTTGTTGGTATAGCCGTAGCCGGCATGAACCACCAACTTACACCACGAAGTGTCGGCCAACTCGGCGGTCCAGTTGCCGTCGGTCTGGATGCCAAGCACCGCAGCTCCTTTACCGATGGAGAAGGTGAGGTCGTTCACAAGCACAGAATCCCTATAGACTTCTATTTTCGATGCATTGCCCGTGCGCAGTCCAGTATCAACGGCAGGATTCTCCACGTCGGAGCAGGCCTGGAAACCAACCATCGACACAGTGAGCAGCAGTGCTCCGATTATTCTGTTGATTTTCATAATTGAATGGTTTTTGATGTGTTTACTTCTTGTAGAAGATACGTACATTGTCGATATAGACATCGATGTCACCCCTGACAATGCCTTGGTTCATGTACTGGATGCGGAACTGGTTGATGCCGTTCTCCACCACAAACTGGTAAGTCTTGCCACGGTATTTGCCGAACTTACTGAGAGGCACCACAGCACGGTACCACTTGCCGACAGGAGCATCATCGTTGATGTCAGCCAGCACAGGGCGATCATTGCTGAACGTGCCGGCCGAATAATCTGTCCAGCGGAAAGTATCATACTGGTTGACCGTCTCCAGTGGGTTGGCAACACCGCTGTCATTAAACTCAGGCACAGGATCCTCGCTGTCATACTGCAGGAAATAGCGCAGGTAGCCGGTATAGACGCCATTGTTGAAGGAACTCTCATTGTTGAACACTTCCATGGCCAAGTAGATGTTGTCGGTAGAGGCATCGGCGGGGATGACATCAAAGGAGGGCAGCGGGAACTTATTGCCGTTCCAGTCCTTGCGGAAGTAAATCATCTGTCCCCACCACTGCTGTCCCTCGTTCTCGACGAGGATATGGGCCATCTTGCCGTCACCGGTGTAGGGTGGATCGTCGCCATTGGCTTTCTCATAGGTGGCATTGGGATTCCAACCATTATCGGTGGCATCGTCTTCGAAACGGGTGAAGCATCCGTCGAGTGCCCAGAAGCGGAAAGTTCCCTCACCACCCGGGGTGGTCACGGTGATGAGTCCGTTGCCGCTCTCGTCTGAGGGGACAGCGGGCATGACAAACGTGATCTCATCCTCACTCTCAGCCACGGTCAGGTCTTTGGCCGGTATGGTGACATCGCCGAACTTGACGGATTCCACCTGCACGAACTCTCGTCCGTAGAGGGTCACCTCCTCACCAGGCACTGGCATATCCGACGTGACATCGAAGATAATGGGCTGTCCAGGATATTTCGAGTAGCCGATATAAGTGGTGCCGGCAGCACACTCAATCACGAGCGTTCCCTTCTCGTATGACAGTTCGGGAAGCGTCACCTTGAGTTGAGAAGTGGTCTCGTAAGCCTGGGTGCGGGTGTTCTGGTGATGATCCTGGAGCACGGTTTCCACCTTGGCGGCCTCCACATGATTGCCACCGACGGTCTCCCATTCGGTGGTGTCGAGTTGCTCTGCGGGGATGTCGGTGAAATAGACATTCTCCAAGTCGACGAGGTTGAGACCGTAGACATTGAGCTCATCGCCGGTCTGACGGGGATAGGTGCCTTGGATGCGGGAGATCGATGGCCATGGGGCCGTGATCTTGAAACCGTAGACTGCGGTGCCATGAGAGGTCTCAAGACGGATCTCGTCCTTGAGGTCGCTGTTGAATGCGGTGAGCTTGAATCCGTCATCCTCTGAGGGCACGGTGACGATGACACTGTGGTCGGTGTTCATCGTGGGGTTGAAATACACCTGCTGGTCGTTGATGTAGACTTTCTGCACCTTGCTCAGGTTCTGACCGATGATGGCCAGAAGAGAGCCTGTTCCAGCTTTGGTGAATGTGCTGTCGGCCTTGGCCGGGTCGCAGGAGCGCACAGCGGTGATAACCGGAGTGCCCATGCCTTCCTCGTCATCCTTGCAGGAAGAGAGGGAGATGACCATGAGTGCTGCCAAAGCCATGAACAGCCATCGGTATGGGTGATTGATCTTATTCTGTTTCATATCGCTACTTCTGATTATTTTCACTAAAGTCATACTCCACAGGAGCTTGGTTGAAGTATGGGTTCTGAATGACATCGGCCTCGGGATAAGGCATGAAGATATTCGACTCGCTGAGCACGATGGGCGCATAGTCGGCCCCACGTGCCTCGGAGAGGGAATCAAGGTCGTAGACATAGCCCTGGGCCTTGGTCTGCACCACCGTCTGGTCGTCGTCGCTCATGCGCAGGCAGTCGCTCCAGTAGCAGTGGCCCTGGTCGTCGTAGAAATACCAGTTGTTGGTGCCAGGGAACACGCAGCGGTAGCTGAGCGTGCCGTCGTCGTTGCGAATCACGTCGCCAGAGTTGAGCATGAAGGCGCGGTGCTGCTTGTGGTTGAAGAAGTCAAGCATGTACTGAGGGCGCCAGCGATACCAAGTGACCATGTCGTACCAGTTGCAGTATTCAAGACAGAACTCGATGCGGCGCTCCCGGATCAGGTCCTCGAAGGTGAAGGATTTCTTGGCGGGAAGTTTGGCACGGAGGCGGGTGGCGTTGAAAGCCGACAGCGCATTGGGGTCAGAGGTCTCCATGTTGTTGCCAAGAAGGGCCTCTGCCTTGATGAGGTAGACGTCGGCCAGGCGCATGATGTAGGTGTTGAGCGGAGAGGCTTGCTGGGCGAGGTGCCCGTCGCAGTCGGCTTTGGTGCCCACGACTCCTTTCTTGGCCTGGATCCAGTTGACATTATAGGTATAGCCGCCCTTCTCGCTCCAGATATAGTCATAATGACGTCCTGGTGTGAAGAAGGTTCCGCGCAAGCGGAAGGAGTCGGCCGGCTCCTCGTTGTAGTAGTTGATCATGTCGACGGAGGCATGGAGCGAACCGCCCCAGCAGTTGACGTCGCACACATCCGACCATGCCAAGTCGGAGATGAGGTTGTTGCTCGAGGCATACTCACCGAGCAGCGGGTCGGCCCAGCGCATGGCGAGGAGCGTCTCCTCGTTGTCGTTGAATTGCGGACGGAAGAGGTCTTCGTAATTGTCCAGCAGTTTGTACTGGCCGCAGTTGATGACCTCGTCGCAGAGCGAGACGACGCGCTGGAGGGTGGCCTCGTCACGGTGTCCGTTCTTGTTCCAACCGCTCTGTGCGAGCAGTGCCTTGGCGAGCATGGCCTTGGCCACATAGCGCGAAGGATGGAAGTTGGCACCCTTCTCGGGCAGCAGTTCAGCAGCGCGTTCGAAGTCGCGCACGATGAACTTGAGCACGCTCTCCTCGGTGTTGAGCGGGCGCACGGGGTTGGAAATGGCCTCGATATTGTCTTCATAGAGGATGACCTCTCCCCATCCGCGGAGCAAGTAGAAATAGGCAGCTCCACGCATGAGGTATGCCTCGCCGCGAGCCTGGTTCTTCACAGCCTCCGACACATTGGAAGTGGTGTATCTGTCCATATCGAGCAGCAGCTCGTTCGACATCGACACCACCATGTAGATAGACGACCATGCATTGATGAGCACGTCGGTGAGACCCGTGATGGTGAACCGTGCGAACTCGCCCTGAAGGTAGGGGCTCCATGCGTCGTTGGCACGGAAGGAACCCATGCCCACGATGGCACGCTCATTGTATCCGCTCCATGCATAGTTGTAGAGCGGCTCGATGGCCCTGATAACGGCATCGTCACTATCATAGTAATTGTCGGCCGTATATCCGTGTTGAGGTGTGCGGTCGAGGAAGTCTTCGCCGCAACTGCCTGTAACAAGCAACAATGCGACCAGCATTGAATATATGATGAAATGATTCTTTTTCATATCGATTGGCATTTAGAAATTAACCTTCAGACCTACATTATATATCCTTGGTGAAGGATACCGGTAGTTGTCGATACCTTGCAGGATAACACTCTGTCCGATGGAACCCAGTTCGGGGTCATAGCCATCGTAGCCTGTGATGGTGATGAGGTTCTGCGCGTTGACATATACCTGCACCCAGTCGAGTTTGAGCGGCTTGAGCCATCTCTTGGGCAGGTTATAGGAGAGTGAGATGGTCTTGAGCCGGATATACGATCCGTCTTCGATGAACCGCGAACTGATTCGGTTGTTGTCGTTCTGGCTCTCTCCGCTGACGCTGATGCGCTGTGTCTTGGCGTTCTCGGGGTTGGTGACAAAGACGTTGGAGATATCGTTGAGCGAGCCCTCGGGATCGATCATGCCTATCTGCGCATAGTCGCTCACCATCTTCAATTTGTTTCCCCATGCCGTGGGGTCGGAGTGATTGAGCTTGACAAGATTGAAAACGTCGTTGCCCACACTGCCGTTGAAGAAGAACGAGAGTTCGAGGTCTTTCCAGCGGATGACGTTGTTGATACCAAAGGTGAAGTCGGGGTTGGGATCGCCGATGAACTTACGGTCGGCCACGGTGATCTTTCCATCGCCATTGACATCCTCGAACATATAGTCGCCCACCCAGATACCGCGCTGTGCGATGGGATAGAGGTCGCCGTTGGAGTCGGCCGGACGGGCCACGGGCAAACGGTTTCCGTTCTGGTCGAGCATATACTCACCGAGTTGGTTCTTCTGGTAGAAATCGTCTTCGCGTGTGAACATGCCGATGACGTTGTATCCGTAGAACCTTCCAACGGGTCCATCTATTGTGGAAAGGGTGTAGACCTGTCCACTAATGGTTCCGGGAATGGAAGCATCGTCGGTATACAGGTGAGTAACCTTATTCCGGTTTAAAGACAGGGTGGCTCCCGTCCGCCATTCAAAGTTGTTCTTGGAGACATTGACGGTATTGAGTGTGAATTCAATACCCTTGTTCTGTAACACGCCGGTATTGACCTGAGGAGGCGATATGCCTTTCCACCCCGTATTGCTGACGTTGTATGAAGGCAGGGTGGCCGACATGAGCAGGTTGTCGGTCTTCTTGAGATAGGCGTCGATGATGAACTCGATGCGGTTGTCGAAGAAGGAGAGGTCGAGACCGATGTTGTAGGCTTTGGTCTCCTCCCATTTCAAGCCAGGGTTGGCGTAATTGCCATCATGGAATCCTGTTCCCCACGCGGTGGCCACACTCTTCATGGCAATGCCATAGGCGTAGTTTCCAGCCTGCTGGTTACCCACGATACCCCATCCGAGACGGAGCTTGGCATTGCGGAGCCACTTCACGTTTTCCATGAATTTCTCCTGCGTGATGCGCCAGGCAAAGGCTGCCGAGGGGAAGTATCCCCATCGGTTATCAGGACCGAAACTCGACGAACCGTCGGCACGGATGGTGGCAGTGAGGAGATAGCGGTCGAGAAGGTTGTAGTTGAAACGTCCGTAATAGGACTCGATTGACCACGGACTGCCCTGCTCGCCGTTGGTAGCGGTAGAGGCATCGCCCACGGCAATACTTTTCACGGAGTCGAAAAGGTATCCCTTGCGCCCCATGGAGCCTTGGTACCACTCGCCCTCCTGCGACTCGTGTCCGGCCATGATATTGAAGCGATGTCCCTTGAAAGGCTCAAACTCGTAGGTGGCATACTGCTTGAACGACTCGTACTTGTTGCGTGAGTTGCCACGTGTGAGCTGCGACTCAATGTTCTGCTGTGCCGTGTGATAACTAGGCTGGAAGAAAGTGCTCTGCCCCCAGCTGCGGTTGCCACCATACTCTATACGGAGTGTCAGTCCCTTGATAGGAGTGACGTTGGCAAAAGCATTGTAGTCGAATTGCTGGTTATTGCGGTTGTTGTCACGCATCTCCGCCTCGAAGAGCGGATTGGAGTTGTAGTTATGTTCGAGATTCTCACCGAAATCGTACGATCCGTCGGGGTTTCTTGGCGCCATGTCGGGATACTGTACGAGAGCGGTACGAATAACACTGTTTTCGTCGAAAGTGATAACTTGCTTGGTACTGGCATAGGCGGCATACATGCCCACTTGCAACCAATCGGTGACATTGACATCGAAGTTGGCGCGGAAAGAGGCACGGCGGAAGTTGGATCCCACACCGATACCGTCCTGGTCGAGGAAACCGCCGGAGAGGGAGTAGTGCATATTGTTGGTTCCACCATTGACATTGATCTGGTGGTTGTGCATGAATGCCACGTCGTAGAGCTCGTCCTGCCAGTCGGTACCATCAGTGAGCAGGCTCTCGTCGAGCAGTTCCTCGCGCTTGCCATAGCCGTAGATTTCGGCTCTTACATTATAGAACTTGGCAAATTCCTTGAGGTTCATGACCTCGAGCTTTCCGGGCAGTTTCTGCCATCCGGCATAGCCCTCATACGAAAGTTTGGGTTTGCCCTCCTGTCCGCGCTTGGTGGTGATAAGCACCACACCGTTGGAGGCGCGGCTACCGTAGATGGCGGTGGCGGAGGCGTCTTTGAGCACCTCGATGCTGGTGATGTCGGAGGGGTTGATGGTGCTGAGCACGGAAGAGTTGTCGGACGTCTGTCCCGACATGGCGATGCCATCGACCACATACAGGGGCTCGTTGCCGTTGAGTGAGTTGATACCACGGATCTGCACGGAGATGCCACCACCCGGCGCACCGGAGTTCTGGGTGACCTGCACACCAGCGATACGGCCCTGCATGGCCTGCTCGATGGAGGTGTTGACACCTTGTTTGATCTGGGCTTCGTTGATGGAGGATACCGAACCGGTGAGGTCACTGCGCTTCATCGTACCATATCCTACGACGACGACCTGCTCAAGCGTGTTGGTCTCCTCTGAAAGATTGATGTCATACCGCCCTGCCTTGGTCACCTTGAGTGACTGGGTGGTATAACCGATGTAAGAGAATTCGAGTGTCTGTCCTGGTTTGACGTCTATCGAGTAATTGCCGTCGATATCCGTCACGACACCCGTACTCGTGCCTTTGATCTTGACTGTCGCGCCGATGATGGGCTCTCCGTTGGTCTGGTCAACCACCGTACCGGTGATCTTCGACTGTCCAAAAGCCTGAAGCGGCGACAGCATCAAAAGCAGAAGCATCACCTTTGCGAAGCACAGGAAATGCTTGTGAAATGACTTGCTTTGATTCATATAAATAGTAGGTTTTATTAGGTTTTTGTCAAGTCAATTACCTGGTCAGGGTAAAAAAAGACAATAAAAGAGGGTGGTCATAAACCACCCTCCTGTTGGTAATGATCGATATTATTTCTGGATATATTTGCGACCATTCTGGATCACGATGCCCTTGTAGTCCTTGCCAACACGCACACCAGCGAGGTTGTAGACAGGAGCATTGACATTGTTCATGATGGAGACGCGCTCCTCGATTCCTTCGGCATTCTTCACGAGATAGATGTCAGTGATGACGATGGTAGCGACATCAGATGCCTGCAGAGCAACCTGATTGACCTGGCTCAGGTCCTTGCCCTCAAACGGGCACTCCAGGGTGGTGATGCCGGCGTTGCCCCACCATTTGTGATCCTCGGAAGTGGTCTGCACAAAGCCCTGGGTGTTGACTGTAGTAGGCTCAGCATAGACGAACACGAGCTTGACATAGCTTGACCAGTCTACTGGAGTGTCGTTCTCTGCCAACCATGCGCTCAGACCGCCCCAAGCCACGGAGTTGAAGGTGACAGAACCGTCAGCATTGTGAACAGCTGTCTCGTTGGAATTCCATGTGCCGGTGAACTTGTCGATGATGCTCACCTTCTCGCCCTCTGGAGCAGGAGGTGTGCCACCCACGTATTCCACAGAGTTGACCTTCACGCCCATACCCTGCACGCGGAGACCGCCATTGCTGTTGATCACGGTAGCAAAGTCTTCGGTGATCACGAATGTGGCCTTGCCATTGGCATCGGGAATCAGTGCGTCGCCGAGGTTGCTCCAGTCAGCATTGCTCTTCGGGAGCACCTGGGGTCCCCACTCCCAACCGGCTACCTCAACAGGCTCGCAGGAGAAGACGATCTTGGCACCAGCCTCGACATTGGTCTTCGGGATCAGGAAGTTGACATCCCATGAGTCAAAGACAAGAGGAAGGGCGGGATCGGTCTGCAAACCTGTGACAGGCTCTTCGCCACCCTCGAAGGTGTAGACATAACCACCGAAGCTCAGCTTCGAACCGGTGCAGAACACGTAGTATGTCTCATTGGCAACGACATCAAACTCCACAGTACCAGTCACCTTCTCATCCACGGTGTAGTCCTCGTTGAACTGAGTGACTGTCGGCTCGTCGCCGTCTGCCTTCAGCGTGAGGGCGGAAATGGGCAGACAGGTGCCGTCGGATGCCTTTGCCACATAGAAGTTCTTGCTGGCATTCAGCACGATGAACGCAGTCATGTGACCGTCTGCCTTCGGAGTAATCATGTAGTATGTACCCGACTGGGGCAAATTGGCACTTTCGGGCTTGTAACCTGAACCAGTGCTCTTGTCTCCGTCAAGCTCACCATCCTTGGGATTCTGGTTACCAACGACGTAGACGACGCGGGTCTTCTCCTCCATCTCGCCGGTCTCGCTGTTCTCCACCATCACCTGCTGGCCGAAAAGCTCAGCGCAATAAGCCTTCACCGAAGCGAGCTTCACATCATAGTTCTTGGTGGTGCGGTCATTGCCAAGCACCACTTTGCAATGAGCTGTCTCAAGCGTAGCTCCATTGCCATAAGCACTTCCATTCTCAAACAGCGCCTTCTCGGTGGTCTGAGCCTGGACTCCCATTGCCATAGCGGCAACAGCAAAAAGAGTAAAAATTTTCTTCATAAGCTGAATAAAGTTAATAGTTATAAATATAGTAATATTGGTTTCTATGTAATTTGGTGCAAAATTACATGTTTTTTATCAGAAAACATGATACTTTTTTGCCTAACATTGATATTTTTTTGATTTTTTACATTTTACGTGTTTTCTTGACAGACGTTCATAATAGTAATTACTCAGCACCCCCTAGCATGAGTGGCTACCGCGCTGGGTTACTACTCAGCACTCCACTTTCCCTTCTTATGACCATCGGGATTTGTCGTTGTTCATC
>CAMNIN010000066.1 GCA_946540735.1 uncultured Prevotellaceae bacterium
TAGGGCTCACTCGGGACTTTCACCCGTTAGACAATACTCATGCCGAGCATACAAAGAAAGGGACATGCCGAATGTGTTGACATGCCCCTTCCGGTGGTTATTTATAGGAATTAGTCGAGCTGAGCAAGTTTGTTGTCTGAGCCGAGCACTTCCTTGATCTTATGCTTGTACATCTTCTCCATCTCGTCACGGGCAGGACCGCAGTACTTGCGGGGATCAAACTCACCCGGCTTCTCTGCCAAAGTCTTACGGACGGCAGCTGTGAAAGCCAGACGGGAGTCAGAATCGATGTTGATCTTGCAAACAGCACTCTTGGAAGCCTTGCGAAGCTGCTCCTCTGGAATACCCACTGCATCGGGAAGTTTGCCACCATACTTATTGATGATATCAACATACTCCTGGGGCACGCTGGAAGATCCATGAAGCACGATGGGGAAACCGGGAAGTTTCACCATAATAGCGTCGAGGACATCAAATGCCAATGGAGGAGGCACGAGCTTGCCGGTCTTCGGGTCACGGGTGCACTGCTCCGGGGTGAACTTATAAGCGCCATGTGAGGTTCCGATGGAGATAGCGAGGGAGTCAACACCTGTGCGGCTCACGAAATCAATCACCTCCTCGGGCTTGGTGTAATGGCTCTCAGCGGCCGCCACCTCGTCCTCAACACCTGCGAGCACACCGAGCTCACCTTCCACGGTGACATCGAACTGATGCGCATACTCCACGACTTTCTTGGTCAGGGCGATGTTCTCCTCATAGGGCAGTGAGGAACCGTCGATCATCACAGATGAGAAACCGAAGTCAACACAACTCTTGCAGGTCTCGAAGCTATCGCCATGATCCAGGTGAAGGGCAATCTCAGGATGCTTGCAACCCAACTCCTTTGCATATTCCACAGCACCCTGTGCCATGTACTGAAGCAATGTCTGGTTAGCATAATTGCGGGCACCTTTCGACACCTGGAGGATCACCGGACTTTTGTAGTCAGCGGATGCCTTGATGATGGCCTGGAGCTGCTCCATATTGTTGAAATTGAAAGCGGGAATGGCATAACCGCCATTGATGGCACGCGCAAACATATCCCTGGTGTTCACGAGGCCTAAAGACTTATAATCTACCATAATTGATAAATAGTTTTAAAAATGAATAGCTTATTCTAAGATTGCAAAAGTAGTATTTTTTATCGTCAATCCAAAAGGTTTTCAAGGCTTTTTTTCGTCATGAGGAACGAAAAGAGACAGAACGTTCTGACATGAAAAGAAAACCACGTCTTTTGTAAGATTGAGGTTGCAAAAACAAAGATCCCGAGGGCAAGACGAAAAGACAGCCTTGCCTTCGGGACGATGGCCTGTGAATATGGGCAGGCTACTCCTCTGAACTGAAATACTTCCAGATGACAGCGGCCAACGCGCCGCCAACAAACGGACCGATAATAAATATCCACAAATTGGCGAGAGCCGAACCGCCCTCAAACACGGCAGGTGCTATGGAACGTGCAGGATTTACCGAGGTACCGGTAATCGGTATCAAGGCGATATGGATGATCACCAGCGAAAGACCGATTGCCAAACCTGCGAAGTTGCCAGCTCCTTTCTTCTCGTCGGTCGTCCCCAAGACGACAAGCACAAAAATGCAAGTGAAGATGATCTCTGCCACAAGGCCTGCTGAAGCCAGCCCGTCTCCCACATTGTTGGCTCCGGTATGGGTATTGGTCACTTCCACACCAGAAGCCAAAATGGCATAGATCAGGGCGGATCCGATAAATGCGCCGATCACCTGGAACAACATATACATGCCTGCATCCTTTGGTGAGATACGGCCTGTAAGCAAAGCGCCAAGGGTGATAGCGGGGTTGATATGGCATCCTGAAATACCTCCGATAGTATAGGCCATGGCCACGACTGCAACGCCAAAGGAGACAGCTACCATAAGAACTTGTGCCGGGGTGCCGCAACCGCCGTTGAATACCGCGCTGCCACATCCGATGAATACCAGCACCATCGTACCAATCATTTCTGCTAAATACTTCTTCATAACAAGAATCCTTTCAATAAAAATACTTTCAGAATGCAAAAATAATAAAAAATTTGCAAACCGCAACATTTTTTAAGGAAATTATCAAGAAAAAGAATGCCTACTGAAGGATGATATTCACGATGCCCATCACATCCGAGACATTGATTTGCCCGTCTCTATTGAGATCTCCCCTTTGCTGGATGAAGGCGGGATTGCCATTGCCAAGAATCTCATTGACGACCATCATCACATCGGTGACATTCACCATCCCGTCATCGTTGACATCACCCATGAGCCCAGTATCGCCTTTCATCTTGAGGGCCAAGTCGATATCCAGCACTTTGCCAGCACTTTCTTCGCCCGAAAGCCAACCACCGAAAGAGTTCACCTTATTCGCTGCAGAAACAAGGTGGAATTGATCGCCGACGACGACATAGCCGGAAGTGACAGTCTGGGCCCGGTTGGACCCCCAAAGGGTATAACTGTCCTTGACCACGCTGTTGATACTGTCAACTGTAGCGCCTACGACCTGTTTGGCTGCAGTGAAAGAGAGTGTCTTGCCCGACATCCGCTCATCCAAAGCGATGATATATGGGGTATACGCAACCATCTCGCCCACATAACTGGTTTGTATGGTCTTGTCAGCCACTCCCTCAAAAGCCATGAGCCAGAACGAACCGCCCTGGTCCTCTTCGCTCTTATACCATGACACCTTTTCCCCATCGGCTGTCACCTGGCTGGGTTTAAAAGGCAATGAGATGACTTGCCAAGTCATGCCTTCAACATTGCCGACTTCATAATTGAAGGTCAATGCAGTGGAGAAAGTCATGCTGTCGGGTATGTAATAGTCATAGCCCGATGTCAAGGTCAGCCTCGGACCTTTATCCGAACTGTTGACGTAATTCTTGCCACTGATGCCCTTCGGCATGGTCTTGTCAAGCAAATAGAGCGTATTGGGATTGCTGTTCGCTTTCACATTCGACGTATAGGCATTTCTCACGTTGGCAGCAGCAGCCTCCTCCGGAACCGTGATGGTTGACGCGGCCAACTGCACGAAGACATCGCCCTGGCTTGTCCAGTAGATGGCTCCCTCTGATGCATGGTAGGCATCGGTCGACTGTTCGGCCCAAGAATAGACGTTGCGGCGGTGGGATGCCTTCAACTGATACTTCACCGAGAAATCGGTAAGGGGAATCTCGTAATATTTCTCCTCGGAGGTTCCTTTCTTAATACAGACAAGACAACTATCGACCACAGTTTCACCGGCACCCTCTCTCACAAGCGAAAGCATGACGGCCTTGTCGTAGTCTTTCGCATCATTGTTGGTGAAGGTGACCTTGCAGAGGATCCTGTCACCGACGATGGTCTGGCTGGCCTCATCAAGGTTGATGACCTCGATGTCCTTTCCGATATCAAACACGTTGTCGTCGGAATTGGAATAGAAATACTGACTGTCATATTCATCCACAGAGAGATAGAACTGGTCGCCCTGGATGTCAAAGTCTTTCTCAGGGGGGATATAGAGGTCGAATTGGGTGTTTGTCCCTGCCGGTATCGACATGTTGTCATAAGAGACCTGAACGACCCTATTACTGGCCTTGTCGAGTTTTCTCACATAGACAGGTCCAAAAAACTCCTCATCCTCGTTGTCGAAATCAAAATGCAGATAGTCGCCATTCATCTCCAGTCCGCGCATCACGAAATCTGCTTTTGGTACAGGAGTGAGTTGCATATTCAATGAACTGATAGTCACATCGATGTGATTCTTGTCTGTTCCTGCCATGACCCGCCATGCTGCCGTTGATGATGTTTTATACACCAGTTTCAGGGTATAGTGCCCCTGAGTGATGCCGCTGCCAAGTGTGAGGTTAGCGGCTTCATAGGTCTGCATGCCTCCAGAGGACAGGGTCACGGAAGATGAAGCCAGCACCGACTGGATAGTTCCGTCATCAGCGACAAGTGCCACGCCATAAGTCAGTGACTTCGAGGCAGAGGTGGTATTGATGAAAGACTGCTTAAAAGTAATGCCACTGAAATTGGCTGTGCTGGAACGGCGACTATAGGTACGCCCGTTTTTCAGACTGGGACGGCTATACACCCTGAGATATTCCGCAGGTGCCACATAAGTGTCAGTACCAGAAGGTTTGAGCCCGATCACCGCGGTTTGGTTGACACTCAGGTGATAATTCTTGACATGATCACTGAGGTCGTGATCCGTAGCATGAGCCACGGAAATGCGGAAATAGCCATTGCCTACCCCTGCCCATCCCCAATTGAGATGAAAGAGACCGTTTCCGTCGTATCCATCACAAATAAAAGTATGGCCCTGCGAGAGATTGGTATAAGCGGTGTAGATTACAGGCTGATTGTTGCGCAACTCATTGATCAGAAGGCTGTCCCATTGCTGTTCATCGTAGGATTGGCGATAGACATAATGCATGGTGCTGGGATAGCCGAAATATTTTGGCAAACGGTCAGGTATGATATATGTATAAGCGCCTGAGCCATCAGAACAGTAGTTCATATTCGTAGCCTGACCACAATAGAGCATGAGTTTGGACACCGCATTGATACTGGCCTGCGACGAAGCTGCAGTGAGCTCATCGGGCATGTTGTCCCAATCAAAACGGGTGGCAGACAGCTTCGGCATCACAATACCTCTCGTTGAAGTGGTATATGAGGGGATGGATGCCGTATAACCGGTAGGATAACGATGATAGCGCATTACCTGGGCAAGAGCGGTGGCAGTGCAGCCTGTAGGACATTTTGTACCGCCATCAACCGGACAAAGGCTGTTATAAGGCGCACGCTGGGCCCACCTGGTGGTGATAAGAGGTGCGATAACTTCCGTGGAATAGAGGTGATGCGGGGCATAGGCTCGAGCTACGCCTTTCTGCACAGCCTCGACGCATTCATCGTAATAGGCCAGCCATGCCTTCATGCCATCCGGCATATCGTCAGGATCGCAGTTGCCTGAGTCAGCATAACCAAGGATGGGACTAAACGCATCGTCACCAGCGACAATCACGAAACCGCCTTCCTGCTGAATATTGAAGATATAATAGCCATTTCCTCTTACGACTGCAGAGGAGTGCAAAGACTTTTTCACAGATGAATGCGCTGGGGAAGCCATGCGCTGTCCCGACAAGAAGTCTTGCGCCAAACGCAACGCACGTGTCTGACTTATGGGAGTGGCCATAACAGCGATTGTCATGGTCATCATCATCAATAACAGGAGATACCTTTTTACACTCATCCTAAACTAAACCGGCTGCAAATTTCGCAAATAAAAACCAAATAACATTACAAATTCGCATTTTTCAGAATAAATCGATTGATATTTAACAAAAAAAGGAGTACCGCCGTACTCCAACCTTTGTTAACCTTAAATCTAATACTATGAAAAACACGTTGCAAAGATAGTACGATTCATTCATCCATGCAACTGTCTGGCGGGGAAAATTGTATTTCTCACACTTTTCTTGACTTAGGTCAAGAGCACACCACGTCACACCAACAAATGACGGGTTTTCATCTCGACATACCGGTTAATGACATCAACGGTGAGGCGCTGGGGCGAGGTGAGCAGACCATAAATGCCGTTCTGCTTCAATGTACTGATGATCAAACGTCGCTCATAAGCCAGTTTCTCGGCAATGACATGTTGATAACAATCCTCGATATCATGGACCGGCGTCGCCGTAAAACCAGACAATTCAACATCCTCGAAAAAAACGACTAACAGACGATGACGCTGATTGAGCAGCCGGAGATAGGGCAACTGACGTTCCAAACTGGAGAAATCGGTGAAATTGGTGTAGAGGACGAAGAAACTCCGACGGCCTACCAGACGGTCGACATTCGGGCAAAGGATGGAATAATCGGACTCTCCAAAAGAGGTCTGCAAGGCATAAAGCGACTCAAGGATGCGCTGCATCTGTCCTGAGCTCCTTTCCGCCGGCACGAAAGAGCCCATTTTGTCGTCAAATGTGATGACACCGGCCTTGTCTTGCCGGTGGATGGCGACATAAGAGAACACCAACGAGGCGTTGATGGAGTATTCAAGGAATGTCATGCCCCCAAACGACTGTTGCATCAACCTCCCCTTGTCAATCAGCGAGAAGACCTGTTGCGAACGCTCATCCTCATAGACATTGACCATCAAATGGCTTCTTCTGGCACTTGCTTTCCAATTGATGGTGCGGTAATCATCGCCTTGGACATAGTCTTTGATCTGCTCAAACTCGGTGTTGTTGCCAGCCAAGCGCACCCTTTTGATGCCCATTTCACTGAGGTTGTCTGTTGTAGCCATCAACTCATACTGACGGAGCATGAGAAAGGATGGGTATACCTTCACCGTCGCGGGAACGGCAAACCGGAGGCGGCGTTCAGCCAGTCCAACGCCCGTGGAGACGAATACAAGCAGATCGCCAAATGAATATTCGCCTCGAACCAGAGGCCGAACGGAGTAGTTCATTTCACGGGACTCACCCTTATCCAACTGGCCACGCATGGAGAAGTCACGGTTTTGCAACTGAATGGGTAATTCGTCAATCACTTTCAGACGTAGGGCCAATGATGACAGGTTGGCAAGACGGATCCTCACCTCATTGTCATCTCCCAGTGAGAAGCGACTCGCACACAACCGCGACGCCTTGAGACGGACTTGAGAATAAAGGACAAGGATATCCGCCACCACAGCCATGACCAGCAGCACAAGCGACCACTGCCCCACAAGGAACAATGGACTATAGGCCACTCCTGCCGCCATGAGTGCGGATGCCACAGCCATCACGATATAAAACCTGCTCGTCAGAAACATAAGTGCAGTGCCTGATTACTGGGGTACTTCTACCTGGCTAATCAACTTGTCGATCATCTTGACGGCATTGTAACCCTCCATTTCGGCCTCTGCTGTGAGAATCAGACGATGCTGCAGAACAGAAGGAGCTACGTATTTGATGTCGTCGGGCGTCACGAAATCCCGGCCTTGCAATAAAGCATATGCTTTTGAGGCCTTGAGCAAGGCCACACCGGCACGTGGCGACGCACCGAGAAAAACAGCTTTGCTGCTTCGGGTCAACTGGATGATGCCAACGATATAACGGAGCAGGGAATCGTCGACCACCACCTCACCCAACAATTCACGGTACTGCAGGATCTCACCATGCGACAGCATCGGCTGGATGTCATCGAGCTTGGCAAGCCTTGCGTTCTCATGATGACGTTTGAGAATGACGACCTCAAGATCGGCGGGAGGATAAGACATGACGACCTTCATCAGGAAACGGTCGAGCTGGGCCTCAGGCAACTTGTAGGTGCCTTCTTGTTCCACGGGGTTCTGGGTGGCGATCACCGTAAACAGGTCGTCCATGGGGTGGGTAATGCCGTCGATGGTGGCCTGACGCTCCTCCATCACTTCGAAGAGGGCGGCTTGTGTCTTAGCCGGGGCACGATTAATCTCGTCGACCAACACGATGTCGGCGAAAACAGGGCCTGGATGGAAGTCAAACTCAGCTTCCTTCATATTGAAAACCGATGTGCCAAGCACATCACTCGGCATGAGGTCGGGGGTGAACTGCAACCGGCTGAACCGGGCATCGATAAGGCGGGCCATCAGGCGAGCAAGCAATGTCTTGGCTACTCCTGGCACGCCTTCCAGCAAGACATGGCCATCGGCCAGCACAGCGGTGAGCAACAAGTCCACAGCACGACTCTGGCCGACGACAACAGTTCCTATTTGCTGACGGACCAGCATCATTTTCTCTGAAAACGCTGTCAAATCAAGGCGGCGTAGTTGATTCTCTTCCATATTTATCGTTTGGATTTGTTTGTTGACCATTATATTTGTGTGATGATTTCATTGATTTTCGTCATGGCTTCCAACAGTTGCGGATTGCTGACAGTCACGCCTTCGGCCGTCAGGGTACGGATCATCTGCAGTGTTCCAGCCACATCGCCTTCTGCCATTCCTGTGTGCTGCGACAGTCGTTGCAGATTTGCCTCCTCTTCGGTCTTGTCATCGATGTCGATAAGCAGTTCACGGCGCAGCTCTTCCTTGAAATAAGTGTATTTCTTGCACAATAGATCATGATTGTCATGATGACGGAAATAAATCGTACCGAGAATCTTCACAAACTCCATATTGCGGTTCACAGGAGGGGATATCACGGGTATCATACGCTGACGGCGACGTGCAGTGAAAAACATCATCAGGATAATGGCGGCCAGCAGGGTGTAAAGAGCCCATCGCAAGGGTGGCCGTTGCAACATATAATAGAGGGGAGAGGTCATGCCGTCACCCATCTGCTGAAGATCTGTACCATATTGAAAGACGGAGGGTTCTACCCGCACCACAGGCAAGTCGGCGATTTGTGACAACTGAAAACTGAGAAACCGTGATATACCAGGATCCAGCACGCCATAATTGGTGAAAAGCAGCGGACAGGAAACAACATGGAGTTCCCCACGGCCTATGCTTGCAGCTACAGAAACAGCTCTGATACCGGCTATGGTAGCACCCAACTTGGAGACCGGTTGTTTCAACGGACAAGTGGCCAGGAATCCCATATCCGGGATTTTCATCTGGAAAGACAACAATGTCGGGGGAACTGCGACACGGCCGTCTTGCCCAAAGACCAATGTATCTGCCGGAAGGTAGCCTTTGAGACTCTTTGCGAGTTCTTCTTTCTCAAAAAAATGATAGGAAAACATGGATTCCGACAAATTCTCCCAAGGATATCGCAAGGAATCAGTATCGAAATAGAATCCTGTCGTCACAAGCATCAATTTATTGCCATTCCTCAAGCAACTGTCAAGACGTGCCAAGGTAAGAGAGTCCCACTCCATGTAATGAGCAACAAGGAGGTATGAGCGTCGGCCGACAAAGCGGAACAGACTATCCGGGTCATCCGTGAAGACAGTGTAACCTTCTGGCAAAGTGGATTCCGCCATTTGGTCGAACAACTGGCAACCGAAAGGCTCATCGCTGTCATGGCGGAACGAGGCGTCCCAGTCGAACCTCCGTTCGCCAAACATCTCATATATCTGCCAGAAGGCAAACAAGACAATGAGGCCCACCAGCACTGCGGCCACTGATCTACGGCTCATGCTTCACCTCCTTTCAACACTTCTTCCTGCAAAGCGGACATCGTCTGATATAACGTCTCATCAGCCTCGAAATGGCCATAACGCACACGCAGGAAATGGTGTGTCATCTTGAGGAATGGGGCGGAGTCCATCTCATTGGCGTATTCCATGGGGGTCTTACTGATACGCCAGGAAATACGGCCACGTTCGTCGAGTATCCTCAAAGTGCGCAGATAGAGCAAGCGCACCAAGGAGGAGTAATTATGTGCTTCGAGAGCCGAACGAATCTCTACGTCGTAGTCGATCTCGTAGATGTCGTCAGAATCCTCGTCCTTGACTTTCGGCAGCTGGCCTGAGCGCAACAGTCCTTCTTGATAAAAGCGATAAAACAGGAACGCGATCAGAATGATGCCCAGTATGGCATAGACCACCCAAGGGATGGAGGAGAAAAAATCGGCGACGTTGTCAAAGAAAACCGACCCAGAATCCTCGACAGCTCGGCTACTCTGATGTGCCATATCCCTTATCGGATCATCGCCCACCAACGAATCGCCCACTAACGAGCGCTTGTAGTCGTGGCCTTGGAAAAGCCGTGCTGCAAGCGAATCGTCGCGCATGAGGGTTGAAGGACTGGCAGGCATGGGCATGAGGGTTAGAGTTGTTCGAAATGCTGGATGTCGCTCTCCACCGATGTGTCATCCACACGTTCTGACACCGTGCCATATTGATAGGCAGCTGCCATCAAGGTCATGGAGACGACGAGGAAAAAAGCGAAATAGGACAAGGCCATGAGCAGATAGGAGAAAAAGCCTGTCAACAAACCTTCTGGCTCTCCAGTGCTGGTCAGCAAGCCTAAAGCTGTGCCAAACAGGGATGAAGGCAACCCGATTACCATGGTCATGAAAAAGCCAAAAAGCATCATCAATACGAGTGTGAGAAACAATTGGAACCATGCGCGAAAACCCAGACGGAATGCCTTGACGAAAGAACCCACTATGCTCTCCCGCTCAAAGAGGAAAACTGAAGGCAAAAGCGACAGTGGTATCAGTATGACCAGTGACAACAGGGAGAGGAAACTGGTAGAGATGAACAGGACCAGCACACAGTTAAATGCCAAGGCTGCCAACCAGAAGGTTCGCACAGACATCCTAGCATAAATGGGCATCATCTGTCGCTGAGTGAAACCGTCGATGCTGTTTTCGTGCTCATGGTAGGATGTCAGCAACGAGTAGACATGCACAAAAGCCATCCAAACGCCCACGAAAACTACCACAGAGAAAAAGAACCTATAATCTTCCTGCCAACAGAACAGTTGATCAAATACCATCAGGTCGGAAGAGGGGGAATCGTCGGGAAGCATGAAAGCCGACAACCCGAGCAGAAGACTCCATGGCAGGAACAGGGCGAAAGCAGAACAGAACCACACCCTGCGGTTCTGCCGCAAGAAATCGAAGGTAGCCTCGATGCACGCCGACACCGACCTGTTCTCGTAGAGCAATATCTTATCCCACGGCTGACTCATCACGATGACGTTTGATCGGTAATAACACATAATAGAACAAGACGAAAGCCAACGACAGGAGAATGACCAACAGACGGAAGGCATCACCGATTTCGGTGTAACGGGTAAAGAACCCCTCTATGAAGGCCGCAACGACGAAAATGGGTATCGTGGAAATCAGCACTTTGATGCTATGCCTTGCTGCCACCAGAAATGACTGCAACCGGCTATAGGTGCCGGGGAAAAGCCATCCGTTTCCAAGCGTGATTCCAGCTCCTCCAGCGATGACAATGGCTGAGAGCTCGAGCGTGCCGTGGAGCATGATGGCGAGGATGGCATCGACAAAAAGACCGCGGACGATGAAAAACGTGATGAACGCTCCCACCATGATGCCATTGTTCATGAGATAATAACCTGTTCCGAAACTGGTGAAAAGTCCCATGACATAAGTCACAAACGACACCATGATGTTGTTGATCGTAATGCCCAGGAAACTGGCCAGCTGAGGTCCCATGGAATAAACGGCCATCGGGTTACCTCGCTCGATATTGTCAAGGGTCATGTCGACATAGTAATCTCCGAGAATGGCTCTCGGAAAGGCGGGATCTCCGAAAGTAGACAAGGCTCCGACGAAAACGAAGAACATGAACACGACAAGAGAGATCAACAGTCCATGACGGGCTCCATAAACGCTCAACGGCACCTCATGGGTCCAGAACCTGACGAAATGCGACCATGGAGTATGCTTATGCTGATACAACTCGCGGTGTAAGCCCAAGGCGAGATCGTTGAGATAAGCGGTAATGGGCGAAGAGGGGTATTGTGTCTGTGCAAAAGCCAGGTCGGACGTGATCTCATTATAGGCTCTGACGCGGTCGTCGGGTGTAGTGAACAACGTATCACCCAACATCAATTCCACTTTTTTCCATTTCTCAAGATGACGCCTTATGAAAACAGCTTCTTGCATAAGATTTCTTTTTCTTCTTTGCAAAAGTAAAAAGAATTCTCTACATTTGCAAACGATTATTGTTTTTATGGCTCAGACAAGCATCATCACCGGACAATATGTCTGCATCCGGCAGTCGGCTGCCACCGTGGTCCAGCGTTTTTTCGCCTGGGTCATCGACATGGTTGCACTGACCGTGGCTTTCCCGATCCTTTTTGGCATTGCCTTGGCATTCAACAGCCTTACCGACTCTATGGAGGTGATCATATCCGTGTTTCTAATCATTGCCTACCTATGCTATCCGCTGTATATGGAGATACTCACCGATGGACAGACCATCGGGAAAAGCCTGATTGGTATCCGGGTTGTCTGCCTTGACGGATCCACTCCCAACAAGAGCGCCTATATGCTCCGATGGCTGCTCTATGGCGTTGACTTCATGTGCCTGGGCATCGGATTGGCTGCCATCATCTTCTCCAAGAACAGCCAGCGCATCGGCGACTTGGCAGCAGGTACCACGGTGGTGAAGACCACCAAGGGCAAGCGGCCCGCTATCCTCAACTCTTTCAGCTTTGCCCAACAGGGATACTCACCTCACTACCCGGAGGCTGCATCCTTGTCGATGAGGCAAGTAGATGTCATCGGGCGTGTCCTTTTCACTTCGAACAACAAACAGCGATGGCGGCAATTGCATCAGCTTTCCTCCAAAGTGGAGAATCATCTGGGCATCAAAGCACAGGAGCCGGATGCCGAGCGGTTTCTGCTCAACATCTACAATGATTTTCAATACTATGCGATGAAAGTGGTTTGACCGACAGATTCAAGACCAGCAGAGATCGTGGTTTGGCATCCCGTCCTTCAGAGGGTTTGGGGGAGATACACAAAAAAAGGAGTACCGCCGTACTCCAACCTTTGTTAACCTTAAATCTAATACTATGAAAAACACGATGCAAAGATAATCACTTGCACCGTGTCTTGCAAATATTTACCAAGAAAAAGTGTAGAAAATACAACTTTCTTGATTTATATCAATTTCAGAGCCGTGCGGGCACACTGAGAAACAAATTCTCACTTCGCACCCCCGTCAAACGACGAATCGCCACCCTTCTACCGCAAAAGCACCACACCCTCCTGCTTCTTGCCGTCCATCATGATCTTGAGCGGATGAGGAAACTTGACATGCCTCACATATTGTGTCTCCTCGACTGCAGGCATGGCATCGAGCACTTCTTTTCGCCAAACGCCCTCGCCAACATAGGTGTTGACCGTGAAATAACCCACACCGAAACTGGTGAGATTCTGGAAGAAATGGGTACCCTGACTGGGGTCTATGCGGTAATTCTTGAGCCCCACCTCGACGATGAGCTTTGAGGCACTGATATGGGGCCATTTCACTGGAATGCCCAACCAATAGTCACTGGAGCCCCAACGGCCTGGACCCACAAGCACATATCCACGGCCTTCATTGAGAAACTTACGGTTGATCTTCTCTATCTCGTTGGCGATGGCAGGATTGTTGGAGGCGGTGAAGTTGTCGTCGGTCTTCACATATACCACGTCGGTGATATCCTCGTTGATACCATGACCGAGTGACATGTGCGACCGCAGAAGGCACTGCTCGTCGGGAATAGTGGTGAGGTCGGTCTCCAACATCTGTTTGGAGTCGACAATCGGACGGATCTGGAGCAAATAGAAATCGAGCAGCTGGTTGCCGTGGATATTACAGGCGAACTCTATCTCCACGGGACGGTGCATTCCCTCGGAACCGAAGCGCATGGCCATCTGCATGATCTCCGGGAAGGGGAACACGCCATGTTGCAACACGCCTGAGAAAGAAATGACCTTGCGGCCACCCTCATAGATGCCGTCGCGGATAACTTGATCGTAGGGATCATAGGTAGAGGCGATATGGGCCAGCGACTGGTCCTTGTCGGCCTCCTTGACCCTGAGCTTGAGGATATTGAATCCGTCGTCGACTTTGAAATCCGAGGCTGCATTCTCCATGTCAAGGGCATAGAATTTGGTCTGCGTCTCACGCAGTGCGGTCTCCATCTCACTGGTCTGAAGCACCTGATTGGGATGATACGGACTGACACGCAGTGTCTGGCCGCCATCCACAATGTATTTGCCCAAGCCGAGGGCAAGGCTGGCGATACCATCCTCAGCCTTCTCGTCGCCGATGGGATAATAATTGAGCGAGCGGAGCACACCACTGATGTTGGGATAGAAATGATTGCCGTAGGCATTTCCCACCACCTCCTGAAGGATGACAGCCATTTTCTCGGAGTCGATCACATTGCTCGTGGCGGTCATATAGGCTTTGGAGTCACGGTAATATACTGAAGCGTAAACACCTTTGATGGCACAGGCGAGCATCCGGAGCATCTCGTACTTGTCGTCAAGATAAGGGATCATGTAGGTGGAGTAGATACCTGCGAATGGCTGGTAATGGGCATCCTCCAACAACGATGACGACCTGACAGCAATAGGACTCTTGGTGGCCTCGAAGAAGGTGAAGAAATCAGCAATCAGGGAGTCGGGCAATTGTGCGCGGAGGAAATGCTGGAGAATCTCCTCGTCTGACGCATCACTGAGAGCAATCTGGTAGAGGTTGTTGGCATCCATGAACTTGTCGAAGATGTCGGTGCACAAAACGACGGTCTTCGGTATCGACACCGAGGCGCGCTCAAAGGAGTTTAGCTCAGGATGGCGCTTGATGATGTTGTCGAGGAAAGCCAGTCCCCTACCCTTTCCTCCCAAGGATCCGTCGCCGATGCGGGCGAAATGGGCGTAACGGTCGTACTTGCCGCGGTCGAAGACAGCCACGACACCCACATTCTTCATCTTGCGGTATTGTACGATGGCATCGAAGATGATCTGACGATGGGCATCGACATCCTTGAGTTTATGCCAGGTGACGGTCTTCAGGAAACGGGAGACGGGGAAAATGGCTCGGGCACAAAGCCAACGGCTCACATGATTGCGTGAGACGTGGTAAAGCATCGACTCATTCGGGATATTGAATATGTTGTCCTGCAACTCTTTGAGACTCCTGACACGCTTCACCTCATTCTTGGTGACCGGGTCGCGGAAAATGAAATCGCCAAACCCCATATGCTCGGCCAACAGCTTGCGCAGGTCGATATTCATCTTCTTGGAGTTCTTGTCGACATAGAGGAACCCTTCCTCATGAGCACGGGCTTCGTTCTCGACCTCTGCGCTCTGCAAGATCAGGGGCACATACTCATCACGGCGACGGATCTCACGGAGCAACTTGAATCCAGCCTCAGGATCTTTCACGCCATCCTTGGGGAAGCGCACGTCGCTGATGATGCCTTGCGTGTTGTCGGAGTATTTCTCATAAAAAGCCATAGCTTCCTCATAGGTGCGGGCAAGCACCACCTTGGGGCGGCCTCGCTTACGCTGAGCTGCAGCATGGGGATTGAGGGCCTCTGTCGAGAAACGCTGGCTCTGCAGAAGGATATAACTGTAGAGATTGGGAAGCACCGAGGAATAAAACCGTATGTTGTCTTCGACCAGAAGGATCATTTGCACACCAGCTTCTTGCATATCGTGCTCGATGTTCATCTTGTCCTCCAGCAATTTGATGATCGACAGGATGAGATTGGTATCGCCAAGCCAACAGAACACATAATCGAAAATCGACATGTCCTCATCCTGTATCCGACGGGTGATGCCATGGGAGAAGGGCGTAAGCACCACGCAGGGCAGATTAGGAAAATGCGCCTTGATGTCACGGGCCACGCTGAAAGCGTCATTATCAGCATTGCCAGGCATACAGATCACCAAATCGATGGCTGTGGTCGAAAGCACACGACGGGCTTCTTCCGTGGTGCACACTTGAGTGAACGAGGGCGGGTAGCGCATCCCGAGCTGCATATACTCATCAAAAATCTTCTCGTCGACTCTTCCGTCATCCTCGAGCATGAAAGCATCATAGGGATTGGCGACAATGAGGACATTGAAGATACGGTGGGTCATCAGATTGATGAACGATACATCTTTCAAGTAAAACTTGGTGAACTCCTGAGGTATGACATTCTCCATGGCGGGGATTTTTCTGCAAATTTAAGGGATTTCATCGAAAACACCAAAAAGAGACCGAGAAAAGCCTTATTATCGGCTTAAAAAGCATGCCATGGTCAAAAAGCAAATCTTTCGGGCTTTTTTCAGTGATTTTATTTGGAGGTTACATAAATATTCGATATATTTGCGTGCAGCAAATGACAATTTGTTAGTCTAACCTTTAAAATGAATTACTATGGAAGTTGAGAAAATCATGCGTGCCTTGGAGCAGAAGCATCCAGGCGAATCTGAGTACTTGCAGGCTGTGAGAGAAGTCCTGCTGTCAGTGGAGGATGTCTATAACCAGCACCCTGAATTCGAAAAAGCAAAAATCATCGAGCGTATCGTGGAGCCTGAGCGCATCCTGACCTTCAGAGTACCCTGGGTGGACGACAAAGGTGAGGTGCATGTCAACCTCGGCTACCGTGTGCAATACAATAGCGCCATTGGACCATACAAAGGTGGATTGCGCTTCCACCCGTCTGTCAACCTCTCTATCCTGAAATTCCTGGGGTTCGAGCAGACATTCAAAAACGCGCTCACCACATTGCCTATGGGCGGTGGCAAAGGCGGCTCCGACTTCTCCATCCGCGGGCGTAGTGACGCGGAGGTGATGCGCTTCTGCCAGGCTTTCATGCTGGAACTCCACAAGGTGATTGGCCCCGACATGGACGTGCCGGCAGGCGACATTGGCGTGGGCGGACGTGAGATCGGCTACCTCTTTGGCATGTATAAGAAACTCACACACCAATACCAAGGCGTGCTCACGGGCAAAGGCATCGAATGGGGTGGCTCGATTCTCAGACCTGAGGCCACAGGATTCGGCGCACTCTATTTCGTAAACCAGATGCTGCAGACGCATGGCATCGACATCAAGGGGAAGACTGTAGCCATCAGCGGATTCGGAAACGTCGCCTGGGGCGCTGCTAAGAAAGCCACCGAATTGGGTGCCAAGGTCGTCACCATCTCCGGCCCTGATGGTTATATCTACGATCCTGCCGGACTCGATGACGAGAAGATCGCATACATGCTGGAACTCAGGGCCAGCGGCAATGATGTCTGCGAACCGTATGCAGAGGAGTTTGAGGGCTCTACCTTCTATCCTGGTCGCAAGCCATGGGAGGTGAAAGTGGATATCGCCCTGCCCTGCGCCACACAAAACGAACTCAACGGCGACGATGCCGATATGCTTCTCGCCAACAAGACGCTCTGCGTGGCTGAGGTCTCCAACATGGGATGCACAGCAGAGGCCGTGGACAAGTTTGTAGCAGCTGGGCAACTGTTCGCTCCCGGAAAGGCTGTGAACGCTGGTGGCGTGGCTACCTCCGGCCTTGAAATGACCCAGAACTCCATGCGATTGTCATGGAGCGGCAAGGAGGTGGACGAGAAACTGCACAGCATCATGTCAAACATTCATGGACAGTGCGTGAAATACGGCAAAGAGCCCAATGGTTACATCAACTATGTGAAGGGCGCCAACATCGCAGGCTTCATGAAGGTGGCCAATGCCATGATGGCTCAGGGTATCGTATAGCCAACTCCAGGAAAAGAAAACCCTTTCGTAACAATCATACCATACCTACAACAGAGGGCGCGCCTTGATGGCGCGCCCTTGTTTTTTGTTGACCGATATCAGTGGACACTCAGCTCAGCGGACAGTGTTGATGGTGAACTCGGATACATTCGACATCACACGCTCACCTTGCAACACCGAGAGGCAGAAAGTGGCCGTGCCATTCCTCATCCGGGCGGTCTTGACCATGGCGGTGTAGCGGATGCCCTTACCAGGGTCAAGGCGCTCCACATGTACGGTAGGTGAGATATAAACATTACGGACACCCGTCGACTCCATCACCGTGGGTTGCAAATCGTAAAGCGTATGCCCAGAGGCATTGTAAACCTCGAAGATGACTTTCGACACCTCATGGGAGTTGAGACACCCGTCACGGTTGCCGTCGACAAAGCGCGCATTGCGGATCACAATGTCATTGTTGACCGAATAACCACTGCTGATCTCCTCGATGCTCGAGGATCCGGGCGACATGCTCCGCGGACTGGATGCGGAATAGTCACCGGTATAATCGGAACCCTGGAAATCGTATAGACGGTCATCACCACTATTGGATGGATCATAATAATCATCCGTGGAATACGAACGGTTCTGATAGCCGCTATTGCTACTGACACGCTCTTGGGCCTTGCGGTGTTGCACATTCTCGTAATGCTCATGCACCTCACGCCTCTCGGCCTGATCGGCGGCGTTGCCGATGGCGGCTCCAACAATAGCACCACCAGCCATGCCGAGAATCGTACCCACATCGCTACCACGCGGACCGTCGGTGATGCCGCCAATAGCGGATCCCAGGATCGAACCAAAATGAGCACCAGTGAAAGCACCCGAACCCGTATACGTGCCACAGCCGCTAAGCAGCAGGACAGCACACACTGACATAACTGTTACTCTTCTCATATCTTCTCTATTTTCGTCGCAAATATAATCAAAAAACATGTAATCGGCATATCACCGATGCAAAATTACGATGAAATGACAGGAAAACAGCGGGAAAATCCCCATATCAGGATAGGGAAAACCCTAAACGTCAACACAGTTTTCAAATTGAGACAATCGAGTAGGAGGAAAATGAAATAGTTTTCCTCCTATTTCATTTTCCGTCCTC
>CAMNIN010000067.1 GCA_946540735.1 uncultured Prevotellaceae bacterium
TCGGCGAGAATGCTGTTGTGGCCGCCGGTGCCGTCGTTACAAAGGATGTGGCTCCGAACACCATTGTGGGTGGCAATCCTGCTAAGCTCATCAAAACAATATAACAGTTATAGGTATGAAGAAAGATTTATGACATGGATGACCCTCTGCCTCACGGTCGTTGTCCTCGCTTGCGGGAGCAACGACCCGGAGGACCATCAAGCCTGCCGTGTTGCAGAACGAGACGCATCCATACCACCAGAGCCGTAGCGTAAAGGCTCACATTGCCAAGATGGGTACCATCCTCGAAGCATGGTTCCCGTTGGGCAGTCGCGGCACGGGTATAAAGACACTCTCTGAGCACGAGGTCATCACCAGCATTGCTCAGGCCCACGACAAGTCTGCCTATCAGGTCATCCTCCGTTGGCATCTGCAATGCGGCACCATCGCCATTCCCGGCTCATCAAATGCCGCCCACATCGCTGAGGACTACGACATCTTTGATTTCGAACTGACTCCCGACGAGATGCAGCGCATCAACGCCCTGGAGTGTAACCACCGTTTTGCATCGTATTGACAAGAACAAACTGCTTACCACAATATGCTGCATGCTGCTGGTCTGTGTCTGTGAGGCGCAGACCATGCGGGTGTGGATGCAGGACGGTTCTAAAGAATGAATAACTGTACTTACGGCAAAATGTGAAAGTTATGAGGCAATTCGTATAACAGCAGATTACTTTTTTCATCGTACCTTTGCATCCAGATAAACTCATTTAAAGAAATTACGACTATGATTTTCGACAGAAACGAACAGAAACAGGTAGTGGCACTCTTGGGTGCCGGTAGTATGGGAACCGCAATCGTGCGCCGCATCGGTGCAGGCAAGAAAATCCTCCTGGGCGACATTAGCGAGAAGGCACTGGAGCGCGTCGGCGAAGACTTCCGCCGCTGTGGCTATGATGTGGAGACGCAGCAAGTGAATGCCCTGAAGAAAGAGAGCGTGGAGGCATTTGCACGCCGGGCAGCAGAGCTGGGTCCTGTAATGTATTTCATCGACACCGCTGGTGCATCGCCCAATCAGGCTAATCCTGAGCATATCGTTGATCTTGATATGGTGGGCACAGGCTATGCCGTGGATGCCTTCGGCGAAGTGATGGCCGAGGGTGGTGCAGGACTCATCATCTCCAGTCAGGCCGCCTACATGTACCCCATTTCCAACGAAGTGGAACTGCAACTGGTTCGCACACCCACCGAAGAACTGAAGAATGTGAAATTTATACAAGAGGTAGCCATGCAGAACAGCGGCCTGGCCTATATGATAGCCAAGCGCATGAACCACCTGCAGGCCCAGCGTGCCGCAGCCACCACATGGCGCAAGCGCCGCGCCCGTATCAACACCATCTCACCGGGTGTCATCGTTACCCCGTTGGCCTACGACGAGTTCAATGCCAACGGCGAGGGCTACCAGCGCATGATTGATGCCTCTGCCGCTCAGCGCACCGGAACGAGCGACGAGATTGCCGAGGTCGCAGCCTTTTTGCTGGGCGAGCATGCTCGGTTCATCACCGGCACCGACCTGCTCATCGACGGTGGTGTCATCGCTGCAATTCGCACGGGCGAATATCAATTAGGATCGATGTGATTGCAACAGGTTCACTACTTGGAGTGCAGGGGTATGGTGATATCTAAACTTAAACCTAAACTTACACCGCAAGAATCCATCCTTTATCCTGCAAAGTCTATCAAGGACATTTAATCATTAGGAGGCAGATGATGATATTCGACAGAGACAAACAGAAAACTGTCGTGGCTCTCTTGGGAACTGGTCAAGGGGCACTACATTCTGTTTTTCGCAAAAAAAACCAACATATTCTGCAAGTGAGACGTGAAAAGTGGGGATAGTATTTGGTGGAGTCTGATATTTTCGTTAATTTTGCAAGCAAAATATACGGTATGTTTTCTCCAGGCACCATGCATCAGGTGTGGGTGGCCGGGAGAAACTAAAAAGAAATAGAATTAAAATGGATGCTTTTGACAGACTGGGTACTATTTGTTTGATACTGACATGTGTCGTAGTGGCACCGTTCCTGATATTGATGCGCCATGATTTCCTTTTGGTGGGATTGTTGGCTGTGGCAGCTATCCCCCTTTTCTGGATCGCCGGCTTGAATATCATGGAGTTCCTGACCAAGCCTTTCAATGAGAAAGGCGTGAAAGGTGTCTTCAGCTGGATAATCGCAATCGTGATGGCATTGGTCATCTATGCGATTTTCGGTGTGGCATTGAGATATATGATGAAGTTCTTGATGCTCATGTAATTTCTGCCAGTATTTCATTTTGACAATAACCGCAAGGAGGGACTTCCCGTATGTTCTTCCTTGCGGTGCCGTTTTTAATGATGTAGCCAATATGGTGACAAAGACGGTTGTAAATATCTTTGCGCATTCTTCGCTTTATCAATTTATTTGATTACCTTTGCATTCCACATCATAACCGTAGGATGATATGAAGTTTGATATTCTGAAACCGATTTCAGTCAGTGGGTCTGGAAGAAAGGCTATCCAAGAAGACTGCATGTTCCCAGCTTTGGGAGAGGGTACCATACATGATAAGCTATTCATCGTTTGCGATGGCATAGGCGACGATGGGAAAGGGTATACCGCCAGCGATTATTTCTGCCGCAAACTGCCCGACTTCTTCTTCCAGAACACTTGCCCTGACGAACCGCTTGACGAGCAATTGCTCCACGAGGCGTTGACGGAGACCTGCCGCAAACTGCAGCAGCGGTGCCCAGATGCCGACGGCCTCAGTTTCGCCATGCTCTATTTCCATAGGCAGGGATGTCTGGCGGCTCATGTGGGCAATGCTCGTATCTACCAGATACGTCCACGCAACCATACCTTATTATATAAATCTGCCGACGACGAACGGGTGTTCACTCCTGATGCCGATCATGTGACGCTGCCTGTCAAGGAATGTATCACGGATGTGGAATACGGCGACTATTTCCTGGTGATGACCAAGGGGGTTCATCAGGTGCTCTCCGATGAGCAATTGGTCGGCATGGTTTGTCAGCCGGGAAATGATACGGCCAAGCAGACACAGCTCATCAAGGCTCTTTCCAACTGTCCTGACAACTATTCTCTCACCATGGTCCATGTGAGTGGCGTTATGAGAGAGGAGGGCGACGAATTGAGGGCCACGAGGTCGCAGGCTCCAAGAAAAATCAATCCTGTACCGCTCAACCGCCCGGCTGTGACTCCAGACCCGGAGCCCATCGACAAAGTTCGTGTGAACAGACCGCAGCATGAAAGGGATGTGCCCAGGACAGTGGGCAAACCACAAGCAACGGGGCAGGAGCAGAGAACTGTGAGTAAACCTCAACGGACGGTTGAGGAGGATTTCGACCGCCGCAGTCCGCAAAAGGAGCGCAACTTCCCCATCGTGGCTGTCACTGCCGCTTCCATCGTTGCTGCAGGTGCCTTTTTCTGGTTTGTCTCACAACCGTCTGACAACGAGGATAAAGAGGCTGCCGTGGTGGAGGTGAAAAAGGAGACCAACAAGCGCGACACGCTCAATATCATGAAGAATGAGACTCCCAAGCCCTTGAAGGGCCTGGAGGAGGACAAGAAAAAGAAAGAGGAAGAGAAAACGGCCTCTCAGCCTGAGAAAAAAGAGAACACTTCTCCGGATACTGCGGTCAACGTCTCTCCGGTGGTCGTCGATTATCCCCCTGTGCAGCCTGCTGAACAGAAACCCGTGGAAGAGCCTGCTACTGATACGCATCCTCAGCGACAGGAGTCTACTACTGCTCCCGCCACGACTCCGACCACGACTCCGACGGATCCCAATTCCGTCACACCCCGACCCGTCATTCCCGAAGGTGAATAATTGTGCCGCCTCCTTCTACTCGAAGGGGGCGTTTTTTTTGCCGTATGGCTCTTGCGGATACAAATAATTTGTATAAATTTGCATGTTGAAAACAAAATACCTTAAATCACAGATAGCATCATGGCAAAAGAGAAACAAATCGTGGAATGCGTGCCCAATTTCAGTGAGGGACGCAACATGGACGTCATCAAGCAAATCGCTGCTGAGATAGAGCATACAAAGGGCGTCAGACTGCTCGACATCGATCCGGGAGAGGCCACCAACCGCACTGTCATCACCTTTGTCGGTGAACCTATGCCTGTCGTGGAGGCAGCTTTCAAAGCGGTCAGAAAAGCCGGACAACTGATTGATATGAGACAGCATCATGGCGCTCATCCCCGGATCGGGGCGACAGATGTCTTACCGCTGATTCCCGTGAGTGGCATCTCTCTCGAGGAATGTGCGCAGTTGGCCAGAGAATTGGCCCAACGCATCGCCGACGAACTGCGTATTCCTTGCTATTGCTATGAGGCTGCGGCTTTCTCTGAGCCGCGGCGCAACTTGGCTGTCTGCCGCGCAGGCGAATATGAGGCCATTCCCAAGAAACTGTCCACACCTGGCCTGCAGCCTGATTTCGGTTGCCGTCCGATGGACGATGATATTGCACGCACAGGATGCACCGTGGTGGGAGCACGCGACTTCCTCATCGCTGTGAATTTCAATCTCAATACCACCTCCACTCGGCGGGCCAACGCCATTGCCTTCGATGTGCGTGAGAAGGGCAGACCTCGCAGGGAGGGCAATCCCATTACCGGGAAACCCATGAAGGATGCCGACGGTAATCCGATCA
This sequence comes from uncultured Prevotellaceae bacterium, assembly GCA_946540735.1. GTDB lineage: Bacteria > Bacteroidota > Bacteroidia > Bacteroidales > Bacteroidaceae > Prevotella. The sequence goes on from CAMNIN010000067.1 coordinate 4,700, forward strand.
TGATTCCTGGCACGCTGAAGGGCACTAAGGCGATCGGATGGTATATCGATGAGTATGGCATCGCTCAGGTCTCCATGAATATTACCGACATCAATGTCACACCCCTGCACAAGGCTTTCGACGAGGTGTGCCGCTGTGCCCAGAACCGGGGTATCAGGGTCACTGGTACAGAGATCGTGGGACTTACTCCGAAACGGACGCTCATCGAGGCCGGACGTTATTTCCTGGAGAAACAACATCGATCGACGGGAATCCCGGAGGAGGATATCATCAAGATCGCTGTTCACTCGATGGGTTTGGATGATCTCCGCCCCTTCAATCCACGTGAGAAGGTCATCGAATTTCTGCTGGAGGATGCGGAGAAGAAACCTCTTCTGGTCGACCGCACCGTAAAAGCCTTTGCTGAGGAGACTTCGCGTGAGTCGCCTGCACCGGGTGGCGGTACGATTTCTGCCTACATGGGTGCTTTAGGTGCGGCCTTGGGTGCCATGGTGGCCAATCTCTCCGCACATAAGGCGGGATGGGACGAGCGGTGGAAGGAGTTCAGCGATAGTGCCATGAAAGGACAACAACTGATGGACCGTTTGCTTCATCTCGTGGATGAGGACACCGAGGCTTTCAACCGCATCATGGCTGCTTTCTCCATGCCTAAGACGACGGACGAGGAGCGGACTTTGCGCACCGAGGCTATCCAACAGGCCACCTTGTATGCTGCTGAGGTGCCGCTGAATACCATGAAGACGGCGGTTGAGGTGCTCCCGCTTTGCCGGCTGATGATGCAGCAGGGCAATCCCAACAGCATCTCTGATGCCGGCGTGGGCGCTCTTGCTGCACGGGCGGCTGTCTTGGGGGCTGGCCTTAACGTGAAAATCAATGCCGCCTCGCTGCGCGACCGCGACAAGGCTGCTTCCCTGGTCGCTGAGGCTGACATGCTCGTCGACCGTGCCAAGGCGGAGGAACACGAGATCATGGCGGAAATTGAACGGCGACTGGCCTAGGTATGACGGCCTTTGATGAGATTCTGATAAAACTGAAACTGAATAATCCTTAAACTATATGAAGACACTTTCGTTCCAAGACGAGATCAGGGCTGGCATTCCTGATGAATTGCCTGAAATGCCCGCATACGATAGAGAGATCAACCATGCGCCCAAGCGCAAGGATATCCTGACTCCTGAACAGAAGAAGCTGGCGCTGCGCAATGCGTTGAGGTATTTCCCCAAGCACCTGCACCGGAAACTGGCGGTGGAGTTTGCCAATGAGTTGCGTGACTATGGACGTATCTATATGTATCGCTACAGGCCGAGTTATGAGATCTATGCACGTCCTATTGAGGAATACCCTCACCGGTCAGTGCAGGCGGCGGCTATCATGCTGATGATCCAGAACAACCTCGACCCGCGTGTGGCACAGCATCCGCACGAACTGATCATCTATGGCGGAAATGGGGCGATTTTCCAGAACTGGGCACAATACCGTCTGGTCATGAAATACCTGAGTGAGATGACTGACGAACAGACTCTTGTGATGTATTCCGGACACCCCCTCGGACTCTTCCCCTCACATAAGGAGGCTCCTCGGGTGGTCGTCACCAACGGTATGGTGATCCCCAACTACTCGAAACCTGATGATTGGGAACGGATGAATGCGCTCGGCGTGAGCCAGTATGGACAGATGACGGCGGGATCGTATATGTATATCGGTCCGCAGGGCATCGTGCATGGTACGACAATCACCGTGCTCAATGCTGCGCGCAGGCGTATGCGTCCCGGACAGACCGACACCCATGGCATGCTGTTTGTTTCTTCCGGGCTTGGTGGCATGTCGGGAGCTCAGCCCAAAGCTGGCAATATCGCAGGTGTGGTGAGTGTCGTGGCGGAAGTGAATCCCAAAGCGGCCGACAAGCGTTTCGTGCAGGGATGGGTGGATGAACTGCATGATGACCTCGACGAACTGATTCCTGCTGTCAGGAAGGCGGTGGAGCAAAGGCGCACCGTGTCGATGGCATACGTGGGCAATATCGTCGATCTCTGGGAGCGGTTGGCCGAAGAGGATATCAACGTCGATCTGGGCAGCGACCAGACTTCTCTTCACAATCCGTGGGCCGGTGGCTATTATCCCGTTGGCTATTCCTTGGAGGAGTCCAAACGCATGATGGCCGAACAGCCAGAACGGTTCAGGGAGTGTGTGCGGGAGTCGCTGCGCAGGCAGGTGGCTGCCATCAACCGCCTCACAGAGCGTGGCATGTACTTCTTTGATTATGGCAATGCCTTCATGCTCGAGGCAAGCAGGGCTGGAGCTGATATCCTGTTGCCCGACGGACGGTTCCGCTATCCTTCTTACGTGCAGGATATCATGGGTCCCTTGTTCTTCGACTATGGCTTCGGCCCGTTCCGATGGGTGTGCACGTCGTGTGATCCTGATGACCTGGCACTGACCGACCAGTTGGCCACAGAGGCTTTGGAGAAATTGCGGCTGACGGCCACCGATGATATCATCGGACAGCTCGACGACAATATCCACTGGATACGCGAGGCGGGGCGCAACCATCTCGTGGTGGGGTCTCAGGCTCGTATCCTTTATGCTGATGCCAAAGGACGCACGGAGATTGCCTTGGCTTTCAACAAAGCCGTGCGTGATGGCAGACTCAAGGCTCCTGTGGTGCTGGGGCGCGACCATCACGATGTGTCGGGCACCGACTCTCCCTTCCGCGAGACGAGCAATATCTATGATGGGTCTCAGTTCTGTGCCGATATGGCGGTGCAGAACGTCATCGGCGATGCTTTCCGGGGGGCCACCTGGGTCTCGCTGCACAATGGTGGCGGCGTCGGATGGGGAGAGGTCATCAATGGAGGATTCGGTATGGTGGTCGATGGCAGCGACGAGGCCGACTGCCGCATCCGGAGGATGCTTTTCTGGGATGTCAACAATGGTATCGCAAGACGTAGTTGGGCGCGCAATACGGGATCCATCGATGCCATCAGACGGGAGATGGAGCGTACTCCGCTACTCCATGTCACTTTGCCTAATCTGGTTGATGACTCGGTCATCGACAGCGCTTTTTAACTCAACAAGACAGATATGATACATAAGATAAGTGCCTGGCATCTCACCCAGGATATGATCGACGAAATCATCACCAAAGGTTATCAGATCCAACTCGATAACGACTCGATGGAACGTATTCAGAAATGCCGCGACTATCTCGACCGTAAGATTGCAGAGACTGATCAGCCGATCTATGGCGTGACCACGGGCTTCGGCTCTCTGTGCGACGTGAATATCGATCCCGACCAGATGGCGCAGTTGCAGATCAATCTGATGATGTCGCATGCCTGCGGGGTGGGCGACCGGGTGCCCAATGAGGTGGTCAAGATCATGATGTTGCTCAAGGTGCAGTCGCTCAGTTACGGACACTCGGGATGCAAGCTCGATACCGTACAGCGCTTGATCGATTTCTTCAATCATGATATCTTCCCGATCGTCTATGAGCAGGGATCCGTGGGTGCTTCCGGCGACTTGGTGCCGCTGGCGCATCTTTGCCTGCCGCTCGTGGGCCTGGGCGAGGTCGAATACAAAGGACAGCGGATGACGGGGGCGGAGATACTCCGTCGCATGGGGTGGCAACCCATCAAGTTGGCTTCGAAAGAGGGACTGGCGTTGCTTAACGGTACGCAGAACATGAGTGCGTTCGCTGTCTGGTCGCTGATACATGCCAAACGGCTGGCTAAATGGGCTGATACCGTCGCGGCCATGTCTCTGGAGGCTTTCGACGGACTGCGCGACCCTTTCAACATCGCAGTGCATCTCGTGAGACCTCATAAGGGCCAGATCGCCACGGCTGAGCGTCTCAACCAGTTGCTTCGTGGCAGTGAGATGATTCAGCAGAAAAAAGTCAACGTGCAGGATCCTTACTCCTTTCGCTGCATCCCACAGGTGCATGGGGCGGTGAAGGATACTTTGTCGTATGTCAAGTCGGTGGTCGACATCGAAATCAATGCGGCTACCGACAACCCCACGGTATGTCCTGAGGAGGACTTGATCATCTCGGCTGGCAACTTCCATGGTGAGCCGATCGCCTTGCCCATGGACTTCCTCGGACTGGCTATGAGTGAGTTGGGGAATATCTCCGAGAGACGCACTTACAAACTGGTGTCCGGCAAACGTGGCCTCCCGAGCTTCCTGGTGGCGAATCCGGGACTCAACAGCGGTTTCATGATTGTGCAATACACGGCGGCTTCCATCGTGAGCCAGAGCAAGACGTTATGCATGCCTTCGTCGGCCGACAGCATTCCTACTTCACAGGGACAAGAGGACCATGTGAGCATGGGGGCTAACGCTGGCACCAAACTCCTTCGGATCACGGAGAACACGGAGAGGGTGCTGGCTATCGAACTTTTCACGGCTGCTCAGGCTCTTGACTTCCGCCGCCCGCTCAGGTCCTCTCCCTTGATAGAGCAGATACATGAGGCTTATCGGCAGGTGGTGCCGTTTATTGACCATGATATGGTGATGTATCCTTATATTGCCAAGAGTGTGGATTTCTTGAGAAATTACGAACTGCCGTTATGAGAACACGTATTGAGCATATCGGTATCCTTGCCGGCATCCAACCTCGTGAACGGATGAGGTTGCAAGGTAAGGAAATGAGTGAGATGGGGGTCATCCACAATGCTTTCCTCGACATCGAGGATGGGCGTATCACTGCTTTCGGCGCAATGTGCGACTTGCCCGGCGCTGCCGACGGGCAGATGGATGTGGTGGATGCCGGGGGTGGTTGCGTCTTGCCTTGCTGGTGCGATCCTCACACCCATCTGGTCTATGCTGGAAGTCGCGAACAGGAGTTCGTGGATAAGATCCGCGGACTTTCTTACACCGAGATCGCCAAGAGGGGTGGGGGAATCCTCAATTCCGCGGATTTGCTTCATCAGTGGTCGGACGACCAGTTGTTTGCTGCGGCCATGACGAGGTTGGAGGAGTTGCGGCGGTCGGGCACTGGATGTGTCGAGGTGAAAAGCGGATATGGATTGAACACGGAGGATGAACTGAAAATGCTGCGTGTGATTCGCCGGATGCAGTTGTCGTCGAAGGTGAGGATCGTTCCCACATTCCTGGGCGCACATGCCGTGGGAAGGGCTTTCGCCGGCCGCCAGTTGGATTATGTGCGCCTGGTGGTGGAGGAGATGATTCCGGCTGTGGCGAGAGAGAACCTGGCTGAGTATGTCGATGTCTTCTGCGACGAGGGCTTCTTCACTCCCGAGGAGACGGCACGGATTCTCGAGGCTGGGGCACGCCATGGCTTGCTTCCCAAGATCCATGCCTGTGAGTTGGCTTCTTCGGGTGGCGTGAGGGTTGGCGTGGAGCATCACGCCTTGTCGGTCGACCACCTGGAGAGTGCGAGTGATGCCGATCTGGCCTTGCTTCAGCATTCCAGCACCATGCCCACTTTGTTGCCGGGCACGTCGTTCTTCCTTAATATGCCTTATGCGCCGGCCCGGCGGATGATAGATGCCGGACTGGGCATAGCGCTGGCTTCGGATTGCAATCCGGGCAGCACTCCTTCGTCCGACATGAAATTTGTCGTGTCATTGGCTTGTATCAAGATGAGGTTGTCGCCTGTTGAGGCAATTAATGCCGCCACGCTCAATGCGGCCTACGCCATGGGACTGGGGCGGGATTACGGTTCGGTCGCAGTAGGGAAAAAGGCGTGTCTGCAACTCACTGTGCCCATACCGTCGATCGACTATATTCCTTATGCTTATACAAGACCTCTCGTCAGGAGAACGTTCCTGGCTTGAGGCAATCTCTTCTGAAGATACTATTCCCTGGGAACGACTCTCACCGAGAGGCGTTCTCTGTCAAAAACGATTCCTTTTTGCTCGATAAAAGCGCTGAGTACTCCCGCATCGGCCAATTGCCTTGGCGTTCCGATGTGGAGAGGACCGTCGGTGGTCATCAGCCACACCGTGTCGGCGATCTGAAGGGCCAGCTCCAGGTCGTGGGTGGAGAGGAAAATGGTCTTGTCGGCCGTGCGGCTCAGTTGATGCAGGGTCTGCATCATCTCCACCTTGCTTGGATAGTCGAGGAAGGCGGTTGGCTCGTCGAGGAAGATGACTGGGGTCTGCTGGGCGAGTGCTTTGGCTATCATCACTTTCTGACGCTCTCCGTCACTCAGGGTCTGGATCAGCCGGCCTGAGAGTGACTCGATACCTGTCAGACGGATGGCTTCTGCCACGATGGCCTCGTCTTCCCGCGACAGCTTTCCCCAGAAACCTGTGTAGGGACTTCTACCCAGTCCTACCATCTCTTCTACGGTCATGTTCTGCACGTCGGGCCGCGTGGTCAGCACCACGCCGATCAGACGGGCGAGTTGCTTCTCCCTGAGCGTAGAGAGGTCGTTGCCATGGATGTAGACCTTGCCTTCCAGAGGGGGCTGGAAGGCTGAGAGTGTGCGGAGCAACGTCGACTTTCCCACACCGTTGGGACCTATCAGACAGGTGGTGTGCGAACTTTCTAAAGTGGCGTTGATGCCTGTGGCGACGACTTTCCGGTTTTTCTTCGTAGTGTATCCGATGGATAGATTCTCAAGTCTCACGGTTTCCATGTTCAAGACGTTTTGGTTTTTCCTGTCACTCTCACGATGCCGATGCTCAACTCATAGAGAAGCCAGATGGGTAGAGCCACAACAAATAGAGTGAATACATCAGTGGTGGGGGTGATGACGGCGGCTACGATGAGGATGGCTACGAAAGCGTGCTTGCGGTATTGGGCCATTTCTTCCCATCTCAGAACGCCCATCATGCCAAGGAGCCAGCTCACTACTGGCAACTCGAAGACGACCCCCATCACCAGACTCATCGAGATCAGCGTGTCGGCATACGACTGGATGGTGAGCATGTTGGTCACATCGGTACTCACCTGATAGGTGCCGAGAAATCTCACGGTGAGGGGGAATACCAGGAAATAGTTGACTGCCGTGCCGATGATGAACATGGCATAGCCGCCGGTGACAAGCCGGGTGGCATAACGCTTCTCTGAATCGTAGAGGGCCGGAGCCACAAAGCCGAACAATTGGTAAATGACGTAGGGAGAAGCCAACAGCAGTCCGCAGTAGAGTGCGGTCTTCATGTGGATCATGAACTGCTCTGTCAGTCCGGTGTTCATCAGACTGATGGAGAAATCAGGGATGCCCAGCAGACGGTAGGTGAGGAAATCGCTCTTGCTGGGGGCGAGAATCACGTCGAAAAGGGGCTCCTTGAAAAAGAAGGCGACGACAGCCAAGACCACTGTCACCAGAATGATTCTGATGATGCGCCCGCGGAGCTCGTCAAGGTGATCCCAGAACGTGCCTGTTTCCTTGCCGTTGTCCTGGCTGCTCATTCACCCTTGTCCTTTTCCTTTTCCTCCGTCTTCTTCACGCTGTCGTCAAGCTCGTTCATTCCTTCCTTGAAACTCTTGACGCCTTTGCCGAGCCCCTTCATGAGCTCGGGTATCTTTTTGCCGCCGAAGAGCAAAAGGATGACGAGCGCGATAATCAAAATCTCTTGTGTTCCGATACCAAACATACTTGTTGTTTTTTGATTGTGCAGCAAAGTTACGAATTAGCGGGCGAAAAGCCAAATAAAATCCTGCTTTTCCTTTTAGCGTCGTCTTCATATCCCGTATCAACTTGATGATGTTATGCGTTATTGCGGCTATGCCTTAGATTGTTAAATATTCCATAAAAATGCTATTTTGTTGGGCGAATCTTTTGATTTCAAGGCGGAATATGTTATTTTTGCGCCACCTTTCTGAAGAGAGATTGGACACTTTTGGTACGAGTCAGACGATAACTACTGCTTAGACGAGGCAATGACCCAACTAATCCTATCCGTACTTTTGCAACACCTGATAGATGCTGACACTCATTTGTTCCTGAGCATCAATTCCATGCACAACTCATTCTGGGATGTGTTCATGCCGTTGTATAGTGCCAAGTTCGTCTGGTCTTTCTTCTATCTGAGCATCCTCTATGTCATCGCACGCAACTACTCGTTGAAGACCACGCTGATTTGGCTCTTGGCCGCCATCGTGGTGATCGCCGTGTGCGATCAGGTGACTGCTCACCTGATACGGCCAATGGTGGCGCGACTGCGGCCCAGCAATCTTGATAACCCGATTTCTGACGCGGTGCACATCGTCAATGGTTACAGGGGGGGGAGTTTCAGCTTCCCCTCGGCGCATGCTGCCAATTCCAGCGGACTGGCTTTTTTCGTCGTCTTGCTTTTCCGGCGGAAATGCCTCTCGGTGGCGATCATTTTGTGGGCTATGCTCACTTGCTACTCACGACTGTATCTTGGCGTGCATTATTTCGGCGATTTGCTGGTGGGCGTGATCATCGGGTGCTTGGGGGCTTCACTGGTCTATTACCTCTTGGTACGGATTGCCAAAATCAAGAAACCTGATCATCTGAGGGATATCTCCGTGCCGTTGATCACTTTGGGGATGACGGTCTTCGTGTTCCTCGCCATATCCGTTGTCCGCACGTATATCTTATGACACTTTCTCCGATAGCGGTCTTCCATTCGCCTCTCACATCAAAATTCGGCATCCCACGGCAGAGCGGCATCGTCGGAGAGTTGGGTGGGGAAATCCGCTTCTTGCCTCGATACCGTCAGCCTGATTTCGTGCGTGGCTTGGAGGGCTTCGATTTCATCTGGCTGTTGTGGGAGTTCTCGGCCAACAAACATCAGGCTTCGGGGGCCACGGTCCGGCCTCCCCTTCTTGGGGGCAACGAGGCCATGGGGGTGTTCGCCACCAGGTCGCCTTATCGTCCCAATCCCATCGGCTTGTCCTCCGTCCGCCTTGACCATATCGACCTGGAGAGCGCTGAGGCTCCGGTGCTCCATGTCTCCGGTGCCGACTTGATGGACGGGACGCCGATTTTCGACATCAAACCTTATGTGGAATACAGCGACAGTCACTCGGGGGTGAGGAGCGGCTTTGTCGACCAGCATGAGTGGCACTCCCTGGACGTGAGGTTCGCTGAGGGCCTGGACACTGTCTTCGGTCAGGATGAATTGGATGTCCTCACCCGACTTCTGGCGCTCGACCCGCGCCCACAATACCACAACGATCCCACACGCATCTACGGCATGCCTTTCGCCGGCCGCGACGTGCGCTTCCGCGTCAGCGGCGATGTGCTGACTGTCATTGAGGTGGAATAAGTCAGGTGCAATAATAATCTTAACGAAATACTTGCATTATTGATAGAATAATCGTATCCTTGCCATGTTATGCCATGCTGTGATTCGTAAGGACCTGCTTCATCATACGGATATCCAAAGTCTTCCCCATTGGAAGAATAGACATGGAAGATTTCGCTACCACGGAATAGTTCGGCAGGGCCAGGTAAAATGGCATCTTCTTCACCATTATTAATAATATCTAATCTAAAGATTAAGTTCTCTTTTTCTTTAAAGATGTATTTCTCAGCTCCTTTTTCATCTTGAAGTATGAAACCTATAAAAATACCCCCTTCATCATCGCTACATGAAATAAGCATTCCTGCCATAAGGCATAATAACAATAGGATTTTTCTCATATCTCATTTATATTTATTATAAAGTGAATAAAACTAATATTATTCCATTCAAGTTAAACAATCCCACAATAAGTATAAATTCCATCCACAATCTGCAGCTCGAATGTTCCAACGATGTATTGGGTAATATCACCCACCACCATAAACAGAATTATGATGAGCTCATTGGCCACAATACCATAGCCAACAAGACGAAGTTGTTTGTTGACAGGAATACTACCACCGACTCTGCTTTTAACTGAGGAAAACACCAGTTTTAAGGCAAACTGCTCATTACGCTCCTTGCAGTCTCTTATTTGATTTTCGAAATCTGATTTAACTGTTCTATTTGATGTTTTTGGTCGGACAAGGCAGAACATCGGAAGCACTTTGAGGTCTTGGCGTTAGTGCTGAACTATCTTTATGACAATGAAATTGTCAACGTCACTGGGAATACCAGCGACACCGCCCGAAAACAGATGAGATAAGTAGGCGAAAGGTTGTTTGATGTCGCTATTTCACTACCTCAATAATCACCCTTCGATATCCAACAAGATGAAACGGACCGTCATCATGCACTTCGCAGATGATATGAAATGTCGCTCCTTTTGCGTCGGAAGGTATTGTCACGGTAGTCTTCGAGGCATGAGGCTGTGCTATCGCCAATGTGCCTTTGCCTATTTCTTTTTGCTGCCACCAGTGAAACGATAACGCGTCGCCGTCTGGGTCATACGATTTGGATGCGTTCAGGCGAATGGTGCTGCCCGCACGGCATCGAATATGTTTGGCGCGACAACCAAATTCTTTCCCGTTTACAATGACTTTTGGATTGCGGTTTCCCTTACCTTCTGCCGCCCATTGCATACGCGCTTTGAAATCGTTGAGTTCGTCGGGATAGAAAGCGTTTTTGTATCCCACGCTGATGTTTCTGGTGGGCTCTTCCCAACTGGTCCATGCCGTGGTGAGTGAGTCGGGGCACATGCCGCGCAGGTGATAGCCTGCCCACCCCGCTTGTGTGGGGTCTTCAGGGTCACTCAGACCGTTGGGCATGACATACAGGAAACTCGGGGTGTCGCCCTCTACACCCCATTTATAGGTAGGATATTCTTTTCCCAGGGCTCCATGTCCTTGTATGAAAGATTCATGTTCCGACCAATGGCGCTTGCCCAGTTCACATTGCTCTTGCCAGGTGCCCTCGTCCCAGATAAACTGCAGGTCGTCGGCGAACTCACGTCTGAGCCACTGGTGCGAACTGTAGGCGCGGTCCATGCGCATATTGTATTGCATGTCCTGGTCGGTGATGGTATAGATGCGGAATTTCCTGACAAACCGCCTCACCTCCTCCGGGCTCCGCGTCTGTTTCACTCGCCAGATGGCTTGTGCCAATGTGTTGGCGCCTCCCCAGACCGCCACATAGATGGGACGGTCATCATCCTCGTCGGCCAGACGGATGAGCAGGTCGCTTCCGGGACTGTCGTTGTCGTTGCCGATGGAGCGGATGCCGCCCCGTTGACTGCCCATGACCGCACGACTTGCGATATAGTCGGCGCTGGGCCAGTAGCCCATTATTTGATATTCGTCTTCTACTTCCCTTGTGCGGAATCCGCTTTGTCCAGAGCGTCTCATCAGATTGGGCACGTCTGCGCGGTAGGCCTCTATCACCCGTGTGAGATACTGTTTCCACTCAGGAGGGTAGGGGTCGCAGTTCCAACCCACGCTCGTGATGATAGCCTCTATCTCAAACATGTCGGCATATGCCATCAACCTGACCATCGATTCCATATCGTCGGGCTCTACATCGGCTGGTGCGATGTCGGTGCATACCACAAGGCGTGGCTTGATTTCCTTCACGCTGAATGCCATGACAGACGATGACAGTGCGGCGAATAGGATGAGGAATGTGAATAAGCGTTTCATAGTCTTACGTTATTACTTTTGGTATTTGTCCCTTATCAGGTGGTTTGACATATTTGTAATATGTTGATGCAAAGATAATTAAAAAAAACTGAAAGGTGAAGGGAAACGCCTATTTTTAATTGCTTCTCATCTCATGATGATAGCCAACCGCTAGAACCAAACGAGATTCTGCCCAGGTTACGTCCTTCATGAGAACTTGCAAAAATGAATGATTAGAAGCCCGATTTGGAAAATAGACAGACAATTACAACGGTATAGGTGAAAATAGTTCAAGTTTTATTCAAGGAATCGGTCTTTTTTGCATATTTTTGCATAACAAAGTGTGTCACGAGAACAATCGGCCGTTTGTAGGGTCGTAGTTCGTAACTTCA
>CAMNIN010000068.1 GCA_946540735.1 uncultured Prevotellaceae bacterium
CCCTGTGGAGACGACCCTGTGGAGACGACCCTGTGGAGACGACCCTGTGGAGACGCCCCCTCGGGAGACGCCCCAATGTGACGTCTCTACTATAGTTGACACATTAACGTCTGCAGCACCTCTTTGTGATGCCCCGGGAGGATGATGTGATGGTTGCCGATGGGATTGGTGAGGAAATAATCGGCTTGATGCCTGTCGAGAAGGCGGATGACCAATTGAGTACGGCATAGGTCGCTCTCGGCCTGGCATCTCTCGAGTTGGGCCTCAGCCACGAAATGGTGCGACAGGTCGCCCGATACCTTGAAGATGGTGACAGGACCCTCTTTCATATACCCCCTGATACCCACACCGATACCCGACTCGAAATGGGTGTCGAGCTCATAGCGCTCCACCATGTTGAGAGGGATGGTGCAATGGGCGAAAAGCAGTTCACCCGTCTCAGCGTCGATGGTGGCCGGATTAGCTTGGAAGCCAGAGACGCCACAAACGGCCTGTGCGATGCGCATCGACAACATAGCCGGCACATCTCCCTCACATCCAGCGACGATGCCTTCGGCATTGAGCCGGGCCAAGGCCAGACAACCCGTGTTGTGCACTGCTGACAGCAAATCGAAGCAACGAAGCGTGAAACCCTGAAGCTGATACTGCCCCACGAGGTGTTTCAGTGCGCGGTAAATACGCTCCGCACCAGGAAGTGCTTGACAAATCGCCTCGTTCTCACAGACTTGAGACGACGATTGCTCAGGCAATTGATAAATACGGTCAAGGAGTTCATTCATCGGGATATCCACCAAGGTCACACCCGTCTTTCTCAGAACGCTATCAGGGTCGGCAACGCTGGAAATCAACCAGTCGGAAGGTTCTCCCACAACGCCCAGCCGGTTTCCATAAAGAGTGGTCCTCACCTCCTCCACTTTGGCCAGCAACCTTATGCGGTGAGAGACATATGCCGGCGAGCCATGGATGATCTCACCAGAGAGGCCCTGTTGACGTAAATACGACAGGATCTCCATAGAGGCCGCCAGAGAATTGCTCTTGCCAGAGGTCAGGAGGTAAAACGGGTGATGCGACTGTGGTATGAGGTGAGGCAAGAGCCGTCGGAACACCCCCTCGGTGCCTCCTGTGCGCACATAGATCAGGTGGAGTCCATCATCACCATAATCCACGAAATCACCCCCCTTCAGTTCATAGTCGATTGAAAGACCGTCGAGAAATTGTTTTGTGACTGCCGCCACAGACTGTTCGTCATGCAAAGGCGAGGTCACGGTGTAGATCTTGATATTATCCATGTTTTTCATCATCGGTTAAAAAAGGAAAGCACCGGATATCCTGCCGATGCATCAGGCAGGATATCCGGCGGGAAGAATAAAAGAAAGTTTATCAGAGGTCCACGTCTGGAACGCCAAGCTCCTCCAACATCTTCTTGCCCCACTCCTCATCGTCGATCACTTTCTTGCCGTTTTCCGTACTTTCGGCAAACTTCGTGAACTCGTCCATGAGTTTATCGACATCAGGAAATTCTTTCTGGATATTCTCAATATCAGCGGCCAACCCAGCGGCCTTGGAGGGGTCGGCTTCCATCTTCTTCATGACCTCCGACAGTTTCACCATCATCGGTTTGATAGCCAGAGCGAAGCTCTTGAAAGCCTCTTTCCACTCGTCGACACTCCAGTTGGCACCCTCAGCCTTGGCCTTGGCCACGACATCAGCGAGAGATGGTGTTTCTGCCACCTGTTCTGTAGCCGGAGCTTCTGCTTTCTCTACGGGAGCGGCTTCTTTCTTACATGAGTTCATGCCCAAGCAGAGTACGAGGGCAAGCGTTCCGATCAAAAATTTTTTCATACAAACGAATTTTAATTAAACATAGATAGTTGAAAAGCATGTCACATGAGCACATGAGACTCGACAAAAATAACGAAAAAATTTGGATTACCCGCCATTTTGTTCTGTTTTTTCGTAAATATTTATCTCTCAAGCGCGATTTACGTCATTTTCACTCACGATGATAACCGAAAGTGTCCACATCGACATATCCCCCCAAATGTTTCGTGGCATAACAGAAAATCGCGAATTTCGACCCCATGAAGAGCCTTCTCCAATCGAAAGTCATCCGATAGTCGCGGCCGATTTTCGTCCACTGCTCGCCGTCGCTACTATAATAAAAGGTGGCGAGGTCACGACCACCCCGTTCTCCAGCCCGGAAATCGGCATCAATACGGAGTGAGATGCTTTTCCCTTTCAGTTCGATCCGCTCGACGGTCTTCACCTCCACTCCAGTCACGGCTTTCTCCCTATCGGTGAGCGCCACCGACTGCTCATTCATCTCCAGGAAACATTTTTTGCCTTCTTTTTTGATGGCCAGTACGCCGGCATCGCTATTGAAAGCGGAGAAACCCGCACAGTCGCCATCCTTCAGATGCGAGAAATCGAGGGTTACAGTAGCACTACACCCCGGTCCCTCCATGCGCTGTGTGAGCGTGTTGGGAGCCAGGAAAAGGTTGTCGACCACACGACATGTCCTGAGGCGCAGGAAACCAGGTCGTTCGGTCAGCGACCAAGCTTTGTCGACGGGGTTGTGGTTCCATTGCCAATGGAGTCCCAGTGTGGTATCGTCGAATGTATCCGGCTTGACGATAGCCGTCGATGGCTGGTTGCTCTTCAATGGCCGCATGGTCTCCGGCACCTTGCCGTTCTCATCACCGATCATCGGCCATCCGTCTATCCAACGGCAGGGAGAGAGGGTCAGCACTCGTCCCACGCCACCACGGTCTTGGAAGATGATACCATACCAGTCGCCATCCTCCGTGTCGACGATCGTACCCTGTCCGACGTAAGGGAAGCCGCCGAAATCACTTTCCAGGATCACGGCTTTCTCATAAGGCCCGTGGATGTCGTCGGAACGGTAGCACACCTCACGCCGATGACGGCCTGGTGCATAGACATGAGAGATCATCAGGAGGTAGTATTTGCCATTGTGCTTGATCATGCGGCTACCTTCGAGCAGTCCTGTCTCGTCAGGTTCCCGTTGGAAGATCTGCTGATGCGTACCCTCGATGACATCACTCAGGTCAGGTTTGAGTTCCATCAGTTCACCGGTGCCATAGATGACATACACCCTGCCGTCATCATCAAAGAAGAGAGAGCAGTCGTGGAAATGCCGCATCCTTGACACGATGCTCCACGGCCCTTCGGCCTTCTCGGCGGAGAAGATATAGGTGTCGCCCATCGCCCCCCGCTCATTGGGTGCCAGCAAAGCATAGAAACGGCCATTGTGGTATTTGAGCGAAGTGGCCCATTGTCCACGCCCATAAACGGTGCCCTCCAGCAGGTCATACTTGGGCGAGTCGGTCAAGCGGTCGAAGATATAACCGACGGTCTCCCAGTTTTTCAAGTCTTTCGACCGCATGACTGGTGCTCCAGGCATGAGGTGCATGGTGGTAGACACCATGTAGAAAGTATCGCCCACCCGGATCACATCCGGATCGGGCACGTCGGCCCACAGCATCGGGTTCTGGATACTCACCTTACCTCCATCCGACTGAGCTGTTGCCAGAAGTGGAGCCATCAGGGTGAGCATCAAGGAGAGAAACAAAGGAAAGCGCACAGAATGCTTCACGATAAGAAGGGTTTTCGATGTTTTCATGTCAGCTATTGTTTTTATCGGGTGTAAAATTACGCATTTTTTGCCACAACGAAGGTTTGGATTTGTTACAAAGTGATGCTTTGATGTAACAGTTTGCGTTTTTGCCCGTCCACAACCAAGCTAATTGTTGTTAAAGCCCATCCCATCTATCGACAAATATCCGCAAAAAGACCACTAAGAGAGAAAGAAAAGCGATTTTATTTCGGATTTATCGGCAAAATTCCTAATTTTGCCATGAATTTATCCATGTTTGCCACATCCGTCTTTCTCGTCGGAGGGGGCAGACCCTTCTGTTGAACATCAATCTATTCTGACATGAAGAAAATGACGACCGCATGTGTCTGCCTGATGCTGACAGTCACCATTCCCCTTTTCGGCCAAGCCACCACGAAGAAATGGACCTTGCAAAACTGCATCGACTATGCCAAGCAAAACAATATCAGCCTGAAGAAAAACCAAGTGCAGCACCTCTCGGCCCTTGAGGACGTGGAGCAGTCGAAGGCCGCCTTGTTGCCCTCCGTGACAGCCAACACCAGCCAGAACATTGTCTACAGGCCCTTTATTGCCTCCGGACAGAGCACCGTGGCCAATGGGTATGTGCAATCGAGCATCGACAAAGTCTATTACAGCGGCAGCTACGGACTGAATGCCAACTGGACCGTGTGGAACGGCAACCGCAACCGCAACAACATCAAGCTGAGTGAACTGACAGCCCAACAGGCAGAGGTGGAAAGCGAGATCACAGCCAAGAACATCGAGGAGCGCATCGTGCAACTCTTCGTGCAGATCCTCTACACCAACGAGGCCATTGCCGTGAGCCGGCAGAGCCTGGAAGCCAGCACGCTCAACGAGCAGCGCGGCAAGACCATGGTGGAAGTAGGCAAGATGAGCAAGGCCGACCTGGCACAACTCACCGCCCAGCGGGCACAGGACGAATACAACGTGGTGGCCGCCGAGAGTCTGGTGAAGAACTACAAATTCCAGCTGAAGCAATTGCTCGAGCTCACGGAAGCAGCCGACTTCGACATCGCCATCCCCACCTACACCGACGCTCAAGCCCTGGAAGAGATACCCGCCCTGCCCCTCGTCTACGCCCAGGCTTTGGAGAAACGTCCCGAGATCAAGAGTGCCCTGCTGGCCATTCAGAGCAGTGAGGTGAACATGGACATCGCCCGGGCCGGCAAAGCGCCCACCATCGGCATCAGCGGCGGCTTCGGCACCAACACCACCTCGATGAGCGACAAGGGATGGGGCAACCAACTCAAGACCAACCTCGACTTCTCGGTGGGAGCGACCCTGAGCATACCCATCCTCGACAACCGCCAGACAAAGACCGCCGTCAACAAGGCGCGGCTGCAGCGCGAGAACAGTCTGCTCGACCTGAAAGACAAGCAAAAGACCATCTATAACACCATAGAGAAATACTGGATCGACGCCACCACTAACCAGAGCAAATTCAAATCAGCCAAAGTGGCCGTGGAAAGCCAACAGACCAGTTATGAGCTACTCAGCGAACAGTTCCGCCTCGGGCTGAAAAACATCGTGGAACTGATGACCGGCAAGACCAATCTGGTGCAAGCCCAGCAGAATGAACTGGAGAGCAAATACACGACCATCTACAACATCTACATGTTGAAATTCTACCAAGGAGACTGAAACGAAGCCGCATGTCTCCAACTGCGACTCTATACCACGTCTTACGGGACATAGCGCATGATTTCCCCGGGCGTGGAGACCATCGTGGTGGCACCTTTTGAGCGGAGGAAGTCGCGGTCGCGGAATCCCCACAGCACCGTGATGCAGGGGATGCGGCAGTTGGCGGCCGTCGCGATGTCCACCTCGCTGTCGCCAATATAGACGACCCTGTCGCGCTCGGCATGGAGCTGGCGGACAGCCTCCTCCACGGTATCAGGAGCCGGTTTCTTGCGTATGCCCTCACGCTCACCTATCGCCACATCGACCAGCGGTCCGAAGAAATGGGCGCACAACTCCTTGGTCGCGGCATCAAACTTATTGCTCACGACGGCCACGTTGATTTTCTTTTCCTTCAACACTTGCAGAAGCGGCACGATGCCCGGATAAGGCTTTGTCGTATCAAGGCTGTGCACCAGGTAATGCTGACGGAAAACAGCCAGCGTGTCCTCCACCCTCTGAGGATCAGTTCCTGCAGGCACAGCACGCTCGATGAGTTTCCGCACGCCATTCCCCACGAAACGCCTCACCTCATCCACCGTCCTTTCCGGCATGTCAAATGAGCGCAACGCATAATTAGCACTGTCAGCCAGGTCGTTGAGTGTATCGAGCAACGTCCCGTCGAGGTCGAAAATAAAAGTATCAAAGCTCATATCTCTTTCTTTGTGTGAGGAGGTCTGTTTTCATAGCCGCTTGCTGTGCACCACCATGGTGTGGATCTTGGCGTTGGTCTTGCTGGCCGCCAACAACTGCGAGAGCGACGGACGCATTCGGTATTTCCATTGGTTATAGACATCATAAGGCGAGTTGATGCGCTCCTCTGCAGGATTCTTGCCTCGCAGATCAGCATCCATCGCCAACCAATCCTGAATGGCGAGGACACACAACATCGAGGGCGAGTACATCTGCCTTGCAATGATCTGCTCTGCCACATGAGCAGGCAATTGCAGGGGAGCCCTTCCCACCCTTTGCAGGATGGTGGCGAAATAGCGCTGTGCCCTTCCGATGTTCTCCTCCCACCACAACCTCAGTGGCGGCATATCATGGGTAGAGAGTGTGCAAACACTGCGATAGGGGTTGGTCTCCAGGTGCGTGAACTCATACCCAGGCTGTTTGGGCATCGACTGTATCTCCAGCGACAGGATGCGCAGATTGTCGAGCACTTGCGGCACGCAGGCCGGCAGTGTGCCCAAATCCTCGGCACAGACGAGCATGCGCGTATCCGAGAAAACAGCTCCCAATCTCCGCATCGCCCCTTCAGCCCAGAATCTGTTATGACGCTCGTAATAATAGTTGTTGTAGAGCCGCATGAACGCATCTTTCTCCTCCGAGGAGAGTATCTCGTAGATCGGTTCGTTGTAGACCATGAAACGAGGATGATACATACCAGGCTGTGCCATATCCTCCAGGAAAAGAACATTGGCGATCACACGGTAGAGACCGTCGCGGATCCACAGACTGTTCTCATCAGTCAGGCCGCCGAAATAATCCCTTACTTTCACCTGTGTGTCGAACTCATCACGAAGGGCATAGAGTCCGTAGGACTGCTTGACCAAGAAATGCTCCCTCACATACTCCGCATGAATGCCGAAGAGCCGTTCGAGGATACGGTCGTTGATGAATGGCCGTGTGTGAAGTTCTCTGCGGAAAGTCAGTCCATAGCGTGAGATCTCCTCTTCCGACAACGGCAGTGCGGGAGAGAAATGCCCCATATTGGCAAGCACCGCATGAGCGGGTATCTCCCATATCCTGAAATAGCCCACGGCATGGTCGACACGCAGAGCGTCGAAGAACCGCCCGGCATGAGCCAGCCGCGACTTGAACCATTCGTAAAGTCCCCCGGAAGTCTCTGTCTCAGCATAGCCATCATCACCCTCCCATCTGAAAGGCGGCAATCCCCAGTTCTGTCCCTGGTACGACTCCTGGTCAGGCGGTGTACCCACCTGTGCATCAAGGCGGAAAAAGGCAGGGTGACACCAAGTCTCCACGCTGTCGCGGTAGATGCCGACGGGGAGATCCCCCATCAGTGCCACGCCATGCTCATGAGCGTAGTCGGCCGCCTCCTGCAGTTGTCGATGGAGATGATACTGGATAAAGAATATCCGGTCGCGCTCCGTCTCATGCCGGTCGAGGAAAGCACGCACAGCGGCCTCCTCATAAACAGCCAGTTCGGGCCAGTCGGTGTAGCGTGCCGTGTGATGCTTGTCGCGCAGGATGCAGAATGCGGCGTATGGCACCAGCCATGCCTCATGATCATGCACAAACGACAGGAAATCCTCTGACGACAAGATGGACTGCGCCGACTCAGCGAATACTTCATCGAGGTAAGCCATCTTCACCCTGTCGACCGCCATATAGTCGCTGTCGTCGAGGGCATTGAGTTCCCTCCTCTGCCGATTGAAGGCCAGGATGCGTTCCTCACTGCTCAACGGCGGCAGGAGATCGAGGGCCATGTAATGCGGATGCAAGGCAAAAGCCGAGATGATGCTGTAAGGATGGGAATCGGTCCAGGAGTGGGTTGTCGTGGTATCACAGAGCGGCAGCAGTTGGATTATCCTGATGCCTGCAGCTACGGCCCAATCGACCAAAGCCGGTATATCGCCAAAGTCACCCACGCCACAGGAGCGTTCCGAACGAAGAGAGAAGACCGGGACAGCCACGCCAGCAGCCTTCCATTCCGGTTCGCGGATGCGCAGGGCCTCGCCATAGAGCACCAGCACCTGTCCGTCTCTCATCTCAGCGTCTCTCGTCGAGCGGTTGTCGCCATCCTCCCATGCTTTCAGATGATTGGTTTTGTCGTCGATCACCACGTATTTGTATTCAAGAGGCAATGGCATGCCCTCGATATTGACCGACAGCATCCAGTCACCATCCCCGATGGGGTTCATTCTCAAGAAGCGCGACGGACTCCAGCTGCCCATCGCAGGATGGCTTCCACAAAGTCCCACCGACTCTCCCTGCCTCAACTGTGGTGCCGACACCCTGAAAATCACCGTGCGGCGGAAGAGAGGAAGCCGGTGCGCCTCGACAGGTAGATGACGTCTTTTCGATGTGGTGACATGAAACGCCTCGGAATAGAGGTGTGCCTGTAGCGGCACATCACGCCACACATCAGGAAACTCATAGTCGCGCGTGCTGTCGAAGGCGTAGCAGCGGGGCACTTTGTCCCACTCGCGCCGGAGGAGCCTTCCTTCGCTGTCGATCACCTCATAGCGATAGGTGATGGAAGTGACAGGGCGCTGTCTTGACTCCATGACCGAAGTCTCCAGCGACCATGTCTCGCCATCATCGGTCAGCATAGGCAGAAGATAGTCACGTGTGCGGCCATCGTCGGTGCGATAAGCGATATTGACGAAGAGGTTCTGTCCCCAGGCGGTATTGTAGTGGATATGGAATTTGATTTTCATAGTCAAAGTATTCTGTCAACTGCACGAGCGGTCTCGTTGCAACGCAAAGTTACGAATTTGCTTTGGCATCCACAAACAATACGGAGAAAAAAGTTCGTGTTTCGCAAAAAACCACTTTTTTTCACCGCTGCCTTTGTTTTTCAAGAAAAACATCACCAAAAGAGACCGTTTTTTCGTAACTTCGCAGCGAAATTGCAAGTTTACGACTTCAACCACATCATAACCATCAATGAAAAAGAAATCACACAAAGGCATCAAAGCCATCGCCGCCTTGCTGGTCATCCTGCTGCTGGCCGGTGCAGCGACAGGCTACTACTACTTCCTCTCGGCTTTCTCCAAGGAACATGAGACCCAGTACCTCTATGTCGACCGGGACGACACCATCGACTCCGTGTACACCAAACTGTCGGTCCTGGCCAAGCCACACACGATGACAGGATTCAAGACCATCGCCGGTTTCAAAGGATATGCCGACAACGTGAAACGTGGCCGCTATGCCGTGAAGCCCGACGCAAGTGCCTGGGCCTTATACAACATCCTCAACCGTGGCGAGCAGACCCCGCTCAACGTGCCCATCACCTCAGTCAGGACCCTCGACCGCCTGGCAGGTGCCGTGGCCAAGAAACTGGAACTCGACAGTCTCGATCTTCTGAAGGCCATCACCGACTCAGCCACCTGCCGCAAATACGGTTACACCTGCGAGACCATGCCCAGCATGTTCATTCCCGATTCCTACAACATGTACTGGACCGTGTCGGTGGAGGAGTTCCTCGACCGGATGAAAAAGGAGTGTGAGAAATTCTGGACCGACGAGCGGTTGCAGAAAGCTAAGCTCGTGGGCCTGACACCTGTGGAGGTCAGCACTCTGGCCAGCATCGTCACTGAGGAGACACGAGCCACGCAGGAAAAGCCCACCGTGGCCGGACTCTACATCAACCGCCTGAGGAAAGGCATGCTCCTGCAGTCCGACCCCACCGTGAAATTCGCCATGCACGATTTCACCATCCGCCGCATCCTCAACCGCATGTTGTCGACCGATAATCCCTACAACACCTACAAATACAAGGGACTGCCTCCAGGACCGATCCGCATCCCGTTGAAGGAAGACCTTGACGCCGTGCTCAACTACGAGCACCACGACTACATCTACATGTGTGCCAAGGAGGATTTCAGCGGCACCCACAACTACGCCCGCACCGAGGCAGAGCACATGGCCAATGCACGCCGCTACCACCAGGCCCTGAACGCCAGAGGCATCAAGTGAGGCCCAAGCAGCGCCACAGTCATGCAACACATACAAACAATGAGACGCCCCCTCTTCACAGAGGAGGCGTCTCAATTTCTATAGGTATTAGCTTTTTTTAAGGTAAAAAGATTGTATTCAGGATAACGGGAGCAAAAGTACGTTATTTTTACCATCCCCGCAAATATTTTTTTATGCTATATAACATGTTTTTCGTTTTTCCACACAAAGTCCGCAACAATTGTAACTCACCTGTAAACAGCAGCCATCGGGTCGACATAAAAAGTTGAATGAAATTCGGATGAGGATTTCACAGAATGAGATATTTTATGTAATTTTGCAAAACCATAGCATCAACAAGACAAATCAATCATCCCCCAGAAACACGATATCAAGAATTATGGCAACGATGGAAGAAACAACCAACACGAAGAAACGCAGTCTAAGCTTCATTGAGCAGCAGGTGGAAAAAGACCTTTCGGAAGGCAAGAACGGAGGACGGGTACAGACCCGTTTCCCGCCGGAGCCCAACGGCTACCTGCACATCGGTCACGCCAAGGCCATCGCCATCGACTTCGGCATCGCCGAGCGGTATAATGGTCAGTGCAACCTCCGTTTCGACGACACCAACCCCATGAAAGAGGACACCGAATATATCGAGAGCATCGAGCACGACATCCAATGGCTTGGTTTCAAGTGGGCCAACATTTTCTATGCCAGCGACTATTTCCAGGAACTTTGGGACTTTGCCGTGTGGCTCATCAAGCAAGGCCGCGCCTACGTCGATGAGCAGAGTTCGGAGGTGATCGCCCAGCAGAAAGGCACGACCACGAGTCCGGGCACCAACAGTCCCTACCGCGACCGCCCGGTGGAAGAAAACCTTCGTCTGTTTGAGTTCATGAACAGCGGTCAGGCACAGCCCGGCACCCTGGTGCTCCGCGCCAAGATCGACATGGCGCATCCCAACATGTTGTTCCGTGACCCGCTGATCTACCGTGTGCTCAACATGCCCCATATCCGCACAGGCAACAAATGGAACGCCTACCCCATGTATGACTTCACCCATGGCCAAAGCGACTATCTCGAGGGCGTGACCCACTCGCTCTGCACCCTGGAGTTTGTGGAGCACCGTCCCCTCTACGACCTGTTTGTCACTTGGATGAAGGAGTACAAGGGCGAGACAGCGCAGATCGAGGACAACCGCCCTCGGCAGACGGAGTTCAACAAGCTCAACCTCTCGTATACGCTCATGTCGAAACGCAACCTGCTGGCCTTGGTGAAAGAAGGCCTCGTGTCAGGCTGGGACGACCCCCTCATGCCCACCATCTGCGGTTTCCGCCGACGCGGCTACAGTCCGGAGAGCATCATCAATTTCATCGACAAGATCGGCTACACCACCTACGATGCCCTCAATGAGATGGCCCTCCTCGAGAGCGCTGTCCGCGACGACCTCAATGGCCGTGCCATCCGCGTGAGTGCGGTGCTTGACCCCGTGAAAGTGGTCATCACCAACTATCCCGAAGGCCAGACAGAGCAGTTGACCGCCATCAACAACCCCGAGAACGAAGCCGACGGCACCCACACCGTGGAATTCGGCCGTGAGCTGTGGATCGAGCGCGACGATTTCATGAAAGAAGCCGAGAAGAAGTTCATGCGTCTTGCCCCGGGCAAGGAAGTGAGGCTGAAGAATGCCTATATCATCAAGTGCGACGAAAGCCATCCCTGCGACGAGGACGAGAACGGCAACGTGACCACCATCTACTGCACCTACGACCCCGAGACCCGCAGCGGTATGCCCGGGGCCAACCGCAAGATCAAGGGCAAGACCCTGCACTGGGTGAGCTGCCTCCACGCCGTGAAGGCCGAGGTGCGCCTCTACGAGCGCCTGTGGAAAGTGGAGAACCCCCGCGACGCACTGGCCTCTATCATGAGCGAACAAGGATGCGACAACGTGACCGGCATGAGACAGATCATCAACCCCGACTGCCTGACAGTGCTGAAAGACTGTTATGTGGAACCTTTCGCCGCACAGATGAAAGCAGGCGACTATCTGCAATTCCAGCGCATCGGCTATTTCATGGCCGACCCAGACTCCACTCCCGAGCACCCAGTTTATAACAAGACCGTGGGACTCCGGGACACCTGGGCAAAGAACAACAAATGACCCTACACCCGCCAGTTCGTGGACAGCAACTATTTCAAAAACGAGGACTTCGCCGAATCCCTTCGGTCTTACGAGAGGTCGTCGGCTACAGGTGAGCCGATCTATCTCGACTGCGACCAGCTGATGGACATCGCTGAGTATTACCACTACCATGGTTACTCGGCCGAGGCCTTGCGTGCCGCCGACAAAGCCCACGAATTATTCGTCGATGCCGTAGCGCCCTTGGTTTTCAAGGCGAGGTTGCTGTTGCTGGTGGGAAAAGACCCGGAGAAGGCCATGAGCGTGGCAGAGCAGATCACCGACAAATACGACCTCGACTACTTCTACATCAAGGCCGAGATCATGATTGCCTGCGACCAGGTGGAGGAAGCCGACCAATTTCTGGAGGAATCCCTGAACCTTATCAACGACGAAGACTATCCGGATTTTGTGATCGACAGTGCCATTCTCTTTGTCGACTACGAACTGCCCGACATGGCGCGCAAGTGGTTATCACGGTCTTCCGAGACCGACAGTCCCGACTACCGTGAGACCCTGGGCCGGATCTGCCATCACGAGGGCAACTACAAGGAATGTGAGCGCATCTTCAATGATCTGATCAACGACGACCCCTACAACGTCTATTACTGGAATATGCTCGCCGGCAACCAAATGGCCACCCAACGCTACAACGACGCCATCAGCAGCAGTGAGTTTGCCATCGCTATCGACCCCGACAACGAAGATGCCCTGCTCTACAAGGCCCAGGCCCTGATGCACCTGCAGAACTATGAGGAGGCATACCAGTATTTCAAGCGCAACGCCCGCCTCCGCCGGCTCAATGTCGACAGTCACCTCAACGCCGGACTCTGCCTTTTGCAACTCAAGCGCCATGAGGAAGCCCTGAAGGAACTGCGCACGGCTGAGCGTCATGCACGGCGGGTGCAGACAGGCAAACTTGTCGAGGTGCTGCGCGAGGAAGTGCTCGTCTACAGCCAACTCGGCGACATCACCCATGCCCTTCACCTCGTGGAGTCGATGGTGGAGGAAGGCTGTGATCCCGACGAGGCCACGGTGCTGCGAGGGCATATCCACCTGGGAAACGGCGATGAGGCAGAGGCACGCCAATGCTTCATCGAGGCCATCGAGCATTCCCAGTACTCAGGTCTTATCATGCTCCAGAGCGCTGTCTCACTTTACGACAACGACTATCTCGAGGCCGCCTACTCCATCCTCTCCCAAATCAGCGACGAAGAACTGGCCCATTATCCCAGTACCTACGTTTATCTGGCCATCTGCGCCCACGACCTTCACAAGCGGGCCGCCTACCTCGACAATCTGAAGAAGGCCGTGAAAAAAGCCCCCTATGCCTCACGGATGCTGTTGTCATCCTTCTTCCCTGAAGGCATGGAGATCTCAGACTATTACACATACGCACTCAACCATTCTGAAAAAAAATGAACTGGATATCCACCTTATTAGGAAATCTCAACTACCCCACCATTTTCATCCTCATGCTGCTCGAGAGCACAGTCATCCCTGTGCCCTCCGAACTTGTCGTCTCGCCAGCGGCCTATCATGCCGCGGGAGGAAACCTCAACGTCTTCCTCGTCATCCTCTTCGCCACCCTGGGAGCTGATGTCGGAGCGTCGATCAACTATGTGGCAGGCTATTTCCTCGGACGGCCCATCATCTACAAGTTTGCCAACAGCCACATCGGTCACCTCTGCCTGCTCAATCAGGAGAAAGTGGAGAAGAGTGAGAAATATTTCTATGACCACGGTGTGGTGGCCACCCTCACCGGCCGTCTGATCCCGGGAATACGTCACCTCATCTCCATTCCCGCCGGTCTGGCCAAGATGCCCTACTGGAAGTTCCTGCTCTACACCACCATCGGTGCTGGTGTATGGCACAGCATCCTGGCCCTGCTGGGCTGGTATCTGCACTCTTTCGTGCCCGAGGACCAGCTCAACGATCAGCTGATGGTCTATGGCGACTACATCAAATGGGGCATCATCTCCCTGGTGGTGCTTGCCATCATCTACTTCGTCATCAAAAAAAGGATGCGCCGCTGAGCGCATCCTTCTTTTTTCTATAAGTTTCCAAGATTGACTTACTTGGCGTAGAGAGCCACGATGGTCTCATATTTCTCTTGCTTGCCGGAAGTCTGCTTGGGCTCTTCCACCTTCTTGCCATACTCATAGACCTGCTCGAGAGTGAGTTTGCCATCCTCGAAGTCCTTGCCGATGCCGCTGTCGAAGCTGGCATAGCGCTCTTTCTTCATGGCGGGAAGCTCGCTCTCCTCCAGGATGGCGGCAGCGTTCATGAGGGCGCGTGCCATGGCATCCATACCACTGATATGGGCAATGAAGAGGTCTTCGAGGTCAGTGGAGTTACGACGGATCTTGGCATCGAAGTTGGTACCGCCATTGCCGAGTCCACCATTGCGGATGATCTCCATCATAGCCTGGGTCAGCTCATAGTTGTCGATGGGGAACTGGTCGGTATCCCAACCATTCTGAGCGTCGCCACGGTTGGCATCGATCGAGCCCAGCATACCGGCGTCGACAGCGCAAGCCAGCTCATGCTCGAAGGTGTGTCCGGCGAGTGTGGCGTGGTTCACCTCGATATTCACCTTGAAGTCCTTGTCAAGTCCGTGAGCACGCAGGAAACCGATGACGGTCTCGGTGTCGACATCATACTGATGCTTGGAAGGCTCCATCGGTTTGGGTTCGATGAGGAAGGTGCCTTTGAAGCCCTTGGCGCGAGCGTAGTCACGAGCCATGGTAAGCATAGTGGCCATGTGCTCTTTCTCACGTTTCTGATCGGTGTTGAGCAGGCTCATGTAGCCCTCACGTCCACCCCAGAACACGTAATTGGTGCCGCCGAGTTTGATGGTGGCGTCGATAGCGTTCTTGATCTGCACGATGGCGCGAGCCACAACGTCGAAGTCGGGATTGGTGGATGCGCCGTTGGCATAACGCTTGTTGCCGAACACGTTGGCTGTACCCCAGAGCAGTTTGATGTTGGGGAACTGCTTCATTTTCTCTTCCGCATAGTCGGTGATAGCCTTCATGCGTGCCTCGTACTCAGCGATGGTGTCGCCCTCTTCGACGAGGTCCACATCGTGGAAGCAGAAATACTCGATGCCCAGCTTGTCCATGATCTCGAAGCCAGCGTCCATCTTGTCTTTTGCGCGCTGCACGGCATCCTCGGCCTTGTCCCACTCATAGCTGCGGGTCTGTCCGCCAAACTGGTCGGCAGAAGCGCCACCCAGCGTGTGCCACCAAGCCATGGCGAATTTCAGCCAGTCTTTCATTTTCTTTCCCATCACGACCTTCTCCGGGTCATAATAGTGGAATGCCATTACGTTTTTGCTCTCTGTTCCTTCGAAAGGAATTTTACCGGTAAACGGAAAATACTCTTTTGCCATAATTTTTTTTG
>CAMNIN010000069.1 GCA_946540735.1 uncultured Prevotellaceae bacterium
AGAGCCAATAGAATTTGTACGTTGCCGTTGTCGTGTCAAACACGCGATTCATGGCGTTGGTTGACAGTCCTTCTGTTTGTGGTATCGTCATATTCATACGCCTGATATACCTTAAATATGTCTTACGTTCATAGATTAATCTCCGTCTGTCTCTTTTTTACTTTCTTGGTATTCTCGCCAAACTTCTCCAGCCAGATACCTGTCACTACGGCAATGCAAATCAGCAATACCATCCTCTATCATGCTCGCAGTCTCTGAACTATAAAAGATGTCGGTAGCCTCGTCAAGTGGCACATCGAACATCTCGCTTATGCAGACAATGATTCTGGCACATTGGGAACTTCTCAATATCTGTTTGCTTTCGTCACTCATAATTGTTCGCTCCCTATAAATGTTAGACACTCCTGCAACATTCTGTCTGTTCGTATGCAGTATTGGATATTAGGCTTTTCAAATCTTAGCATACCTCACAGCCTGTTCGTACAACGAAGTTAGATAGAATCCACGTCCGAAGTCTAAATATAGGCGTGAATGCTCTGTGTCAGGATGCTCAACGCTCATGTTTGATGAATGGTAAAGTCTCATGCTGGCAGCACTCCTTTCTCCCTCATATACTCAGTTAGATCTTCCATCAGATAGCGGGAACTGAATGTGTGCAGCACATCGTATGAGGGTACGATGTAGTCATACAATATGCCCGATGTCTTCAGCCGTTTGTATATTTCTTTCTGTGGCAGTTGAAGCAGTACGGAAAGTTTTCCGATGCAATATGCCACAAATTCCAATGTCTTTTTATCCATATATCATTTATTTAACTTCCTGTTTAATATAGCAAGAAGTATACATACATCGTTCTTATTGACAACAAAGTCATAGCCTTTTTTTAGCCATAGTGACTTGTAAAAGAAGGAATCATGCCCTGAGAATTTGTATGTTTTAGCCATGTTTAACTACAAATTTGAATTCATCAAAGTACGGACGTCCACATTTAGGACGTTAGCAATCTCATTCAACTGTGCCACCGAAGGCTGGGACTTGTTGTGACACCATCGAGAAATGGTATGCTCGGTCTTGCCCAGTTTCTCTGCCAGCCAGCGATTAGTCTTTTCTTGTTCTGCAAGGACGACTCGAATACGATTTAATGCCCCTGTTCTTTCATTATTTGCCATAAAATGTTCAATTATTGATGGCAAATTTACAGAAAAAAACTGAGATACAAGAATGATTTAACGTTTTTCAATATAAAACGGTAGATTTTACATTAAGATTGAAGATATATAAGAGAAAAAGCACGAGTAAAACATCAACATTGGCAGATATCTTATGTTGGAGAGATGTTACTTGTCAATACGAGTAATATCGGGGGCTATAATTCAAGATTTTTAGACATATTGCTCAGATTTCATCATACCAGTAATATGAGTAATACGCTCTTAAAAGACAAATGACCCAACAGATGGCGTAAAAGAAATATCAGAACGTCGGAGAATTATCCTTGAATTGATTATTGCTGATCCATTCTTATCCGTAAAGGTCATTTCGGAAAAGACTTTTTCACACAAAACTATGTCTAATTCAAATTTAATTGCAATTTTTGCAACCGAATAGCAAAAATCGAGTCTAAGATATTATTATTTCGTTTGAGCAACATCTTCTCGTTTCGAGATGAAACAGGGTTCGATTCCCCTATCCACTACCTCAAGAGAGCTTCAAGGCTCTCTTTTTTTGTTATCAGAATATTTATTCTTTACATATTCTGTACACCTTCCGATAAAGTTACGACAGGGACTTGAGTCCTATGATGGAGATGATGAGAGTCGTGAGAAAGAAAAGACGCCAGAAGGTGGCAGGCTCCTTGAAGATGAAAATACCGACAATGACTGCTCCCACGGCTCCGATGCCGGTCCACACGGGGTAGGCCGTGCCGATCGGAATGGTCTGTGTGGCTTTGGCCAGGAATACGGCACTCAGGATGTAGAGTGTGGCGAAGCATGTTATCCACGTCCACCATTCCATGCCGTTGACACCCTTGGCCCGTCCAAGGCAGTAGGTGAATCCCACCTCGCATAGTCCGGCAATAATCAGGATGATCCAGTTCATTGTGAATTGTTAAACTTGAAGCTTTGTGTTCGCAAAGATAGATATTATTTGCAAGATATACAAACGTTTCGTTGACAGAAAAGCATTGCTGCGACATTTCTGAGCACCGTTTTCGTGAATTGTCGCATTTTGGGCGGGTTGTCGCAACGTCTGTCCACAAATTATGGGAAATGTATTCGGAGCAAGATAAAAATATCTTATCTTTGCATTGTCTTCCGACAGAAAGTCAGAACGACAACCTCAATACAGAAACAAATAATAGCAAAATCAAAAAAATTAGAAAAGTCATGAAAAAGGTTGTAAGAATAATGATGGTCGCCGCTTTCTTGTTTGTCGGCGCAATGGGTATGCAAGCACAGATCATGAAGGCTGCTGACTTGGAGAAATACGCTAAGGAGCGTTATGGCGACAAATGGATTGATGCTGCCAAGAATCTGGCCAGCGGATTGACGCTCGACAAAAACGAGTCGCTGACCTATCAGGAGATTATCGAGGCTCCCGGCAAGACCAAACAGCAATTGTATGTCGCATTGAACTACTGGGCCACTGCCACGTTCAAGGATCATCAGGCAATCACTCTCAACGATAAGGAGGCCGGCTGTATCATCATCTCTTCCACCATCAAGAAAATCGTGGAGCATACCGGAACTATGAACAAGTATTCCGTGAGCATCACTCCGGTGATCCGCCTCGATATCAAAGAAGGCAGGGTGAGGGTCACTTACACCGTGCAGAATTACGACATCCTGGCCGACATCAGTGGTGGATGGCTTTCTATCCCGCCAAGCGACAAACGCACTTATGGCGACTCAAACCGCAAAGCTGATGACAAGACCAATGCCAACCTCTATGATGAGCAATGGGAAATCGCCAGGCACTATCCCTTCGTGGAGAAAGATGACCAGAAACGTACTTGTGCAAAAGCTCTCGTTATGACTCATGCCTACTCCAACGCTGTCATCGACAAGGTGGAGGAAGCCGTCAAAAACGGTCTCGTGGGCAACGACGACGAAAACTGGTGATCAGCTGTTCTTCTTGTAGCTCTGCACGGCCCAGCAGCCCATGAAGAGGCCGATGCCCAGAAGGGCGAGAAGCTGATGGGCTATCGACAGCACATCACCGCCACGGACGAATATGGTGCGGATGGCATCGATGAAATAGTGCATCGGATTGACGTAGGTGGTCAGGTAGGCCCAATGGGGCATGGAGCGCACCGGCGTGAAAAGACCGCTGAGCAGCAGGATGCAGACGACGAAGAACCACATCACGAAGATCGCTTGCTGCATCGTGTCGGAATAGATGGAGACAATGAGCCCGAACGAGGAGAAAAACAGGGCGAGGAGCATGGCCAGCACATAGACCCAGAAGATGCTTCCGGCGGGTGTGATGCCATAGACGAGCCAAGCCAGCAGCAAGCAGACCGTGATGACAAAAAGGGCGATGAGCCAATAGGGGATCAGTTTGGCCAGGATGAAGGCCCATTTAGATACTGGCGTGACATTGATCTGTTCGATGGTACCGGCTTCTTTCTCACCGACGATGTTCAGGGTGGGGAGGAAGCCGGTCATCAGCATCATCACAATGGCAAAAAGGGCGGGTATCATGAAGAGCTTGTAGTTGAGGTGCTTGTTGTAGAGCACCAGCGTGGATGCCTTCGACTGGATCTCACCGATGCCTGACAGGGCATTGGCTGTCACGATCTGCGAGATATAGGCTGTGCCCATCCCGCCTTTCGTGCCATTGATGGCATTGGCGGCTATGAGGACTTGGGGCTGCCTGCCGTTGGTGATGTCGTGGCTGTAGTCTTTCGGTATCACCACCACGATGTCGGCCTTCCCGTGCTCGATATTGTCAAGTGCTGCTTGATAGGAGGGCTTCTGGCCGTCGAAGATGAAGTAGCGGGAGGCCTCGATGCTGTGAACGAGTTGCTGTGAGCGGGTGGTGCGGTCATTGTCGACTACGTCGACCACGATGTTTTTCACCTCCATGCTCATCACCCATGGCATGACGCACATGATCACGATGGGGAACATGACGATGAGCTTGGGCAGAAAGGCGTTGCGGCGTATCTGCAAAAACTCTTTTTGTATCAGGTATCTGAGTGCCATAATCGACTATTCTAAACGGGTGTTGAACTTCTTGAGCGCGATGGTGAGGAAGAGGACGGTCATGATGACGAGCACCGTCACCTCCTTGGTGATCTCATCGATGCCGACGCCCATGATCATGAGCTTGCGCATGGCGTCAATGTAATAGCGGGGTGGGATGAAGGCTGCGATCCAGCGCAGGATGGTGGGCATCGACTCCACAGGGAAAAGCATGCCTGAGAGCATCACCACGGGCATGAGAAGCACCATGGCCGAGGCGAGCAGGGCGACAAGCTGGGTCTTGGCGATGTTGGAAATGAGAAGTCCCAGCGAGAGGGCGAGCAGGATGTAGATCAGGCTGACGATGATGATCCAGAACAGGGATCCCGCCAGGGGTACTCCCAGGACAAACCGGGCCATGAGCAGGATCACGATGAGGATGAGGAAGGCAAGCACAAGATAGGGCACCGCCTTGGCGATGATCACCATCAGTGGACGTACGGGGGAGACGAGGAGCACCTCCATCGTGCCCCTTTCCTTTTCTCTGACGACGCTGATGCTGGTCATCATCGCACAGATCAGCATCAGCAGCATGCCCATGATGGCGGGCACGAAGTTGTAGGCCGAACGCATCTGGGGGTTGTAGAGCATCTTGGTGTTGACGAGACCTCCCTCCATGTTGGCGATGACTCCCTGGGCGTAGTTGGTCCATTGCTGTGCCATGTTGGGGTCGGCACCGTCTACGATGAACTGTATGCCCGATTTTTTGCTGGCGAAATCCGGAGCGAAGACAATGGCGAGGTCGGCTTTCTGGTTGCGGATCATCCGTTCTGCCTGCTGGGGCGTCGCAACGGCTGTAGTTATCGTGAAATACTCTGAAGCTGCCAGGCGATCCACTGCTTTCCGGGTCAGATGGTCTGTTTGCGAGGTCACCACCACTGTGCGGACGTTTCTCACGTCGGTGCTGATGGCGAAACCGAAGATGAGCATCAGAACGGTCGGCATGCCGAAGAGTATCAGCATCGTGCGCCGGTCGCGCAGGATGTGTCGTGCTTCCTTGATGACAAAAGAGATAAATTGTTTCATGCTTTTGGGCGGTTTTCGATGCGTTTCCTCACAGTTAATCACTGCTCCGGGTGGCCTGGCGGGCCAGATGGGTGAAGACATGGTCCATGTCGGGTTGGTTGAACTCCTTTTTCAGGGCTTCGGGGGTGCCTATCGCTTTGATCTTGCCGTCGACCATGATGGAGATGCGGTCGCAGTATTCCGCCTCGTCCATGTAGTGGGTGGTCACGAAGACGGTGATGCCGCGCTGTGCGGCGTCGTAGATGAGGTCCCAGAACTGCTGGCGGGTGGCTGGGTCGACTCCTCCTGTGGGCTCGTCGAGAAACACCACGCCCGGCTCATGGAAGATGGCGACAGAGAAAGCGAGCTTTTGTTTCCAGCCCATGGGCAGTGATGCCACGAGGTCGTTTTTGTGCTCGGTGAATCGCAACCGCTCCAGCAGCTCGTCGGTCTTACGGGCTATCTCACGGTCTTTCATCCCGTAGATGCCGGCAAAGAGGCGGATGTTCTCTGCCACGGTGAGGTCGTCGTAGAGCGAGAATTTCTGCGACATATAGCCGATGTGCTTCTTGATCTGTTCGTATTCGGTGCGGACATCATAGCCTGCGACGCGTCCGGTACCGCTGGTGGGTTGGTTGAGTCCGGTGAGGATGTGCATGGCTGTGGTCTTGCCTGCGCCGTTGGCTCCGAGGAATCCGAAGATCTCACCCCGCTTCACTGTGAAACTGATGTCGTCGACGGCATGGAAGGTGCCAAAGGCTTTCACCAGATGCTCCACTTCGATCACGTTGTCGTTGGTGGGGGCTGCAGGTGATTTGCCGTCGGGCGCATCGGTGAGGCTTTGTGGCGCTTCGTCTCTGAATTGTCGTCTCTGAGGGGTGAAGATGTCGGAAAACTCAGTAAGGATATGCTCTGGCGTGCCGATACCGCGGATCTGTCCGTGGTCAAGAAAGGCCACCCGGTCGCAGCAGCGCACCTCGTCGAGGTAGGGGGTGGAGGCCAGGATGGTGATGTCGCGCTCTTTCAGGGTGGAGAGCATCTCCCAGAACTCCTTGCGGCTCACAGGGTCGACTCCCGTGGTCGGCTCGTCGAGGAAGAGCACGCTGGGGGAGTGGATCAGGGCGCACGAGAGTGCCAGCTTCTGTTTCATGCCGCCGGAGAGCGCACCGGCCCGACGGTTTTTGAAACGCTCGATCTGTGAGTAGGTGGCTTTGATGGAGTCGTAGCCCTCATCGACGGTGGTGCCGAAAAGGGTGGCGAAGAATCTCAGGTTTTCCTCGACGGTGAGATCCTGATAGAGCGAGAATTTCCCCGGCATGTAGCCCACGCGCTTCCGGATCTGCTGCATCTGCCTCACCACGTCGAAACCGTCGATGGCGGCGATGCCCGTATCGGGCAACAGCAGTGTGCAGAGGATGCGGTAGAGTGAGGTCTTGCCGGCTCCGTCGGGGCCGATCAGTCCGAACACCTCGCCCCGGCCCACGGTGAACGACACGTCGGAGAGTGCCTTCACCTTGCCGTAGGATTTACTGATGCCGTTTACTTCTATGGCGTTCTTCATGCTCGGCTCTCGTATTAGAATTTCACTTCACCGTACATGCCGATTTTCACGAAACCGTCGTTCTTGATGGCGATTTTCATGGCATATACCAGGTCGGCACGCTCGTCGTCGGTGAGGATGGTCTTGGGGGTGAACTCCGAATGTGAGGAGATCCAGGAGACCGTGCCGTCATAGCTCCTCTTCTGTCCGTCGCCATAGTCGGCGAATACTTTCACCTGCTGGCCCACTTTCACATTTTGCAGTTGCGAGGAGGTGACGTAGGCACGCATGAACATGTTCTGGGTGTCGGCCATCTTAAACAGCGGCTTGCCGGTGGCGACAAATTCCCCTCGCTCCACATATTTCTCCAGGATGGTGCCGGTGAGGGGAGCGATCACATCGGTGTTGGCGATCTGGTCATCGAGTTGCCGCAGTTGGGCTTCCAGTCCGGCGGCTTGGGCATCGATGCCGTCCATCTGTGCCGCGATGCCCTCGCTTTGCTCCTTCAGGCTTGCATTGTTGCTCCGTATCTGGTCGCGGGTGGCTTCAAGTTGCTTCTCCAGCACCTTGATCTGGTAGTTGATGTCATCGAGCTGTTTGCGTGGTACGGCTCCGTCTTTCACCAGTTCACTGAATCGCTGTCGCTCACGCTGGGCGTTGGCGATCTGCTGGTTGATCGACGACACCTGCTTTTCGAGGTCGAGTTGGCGGCTGTCGGTGGCGTTGCGCGAAGCGGCGAGTTGTCGTTTGGTGGCGCTCAACTGTCCGCGGGTGGTCTCCAACTGCTCTTTTTTCAACTGCAGTTGGTAGGCATCGATGCGTCCCACCACATTGCCGTTTTTCACTTCCGCACCCTCGGCTACATCGAAATATTTCAGCTCTCCCGTGGATTTGGCCGAGACGGTGACTTCTGTCGCCTCAAACGT
The DNA here is from genome assembly GCA_946540735.1 of uncultured Prevotellaceae bacterium. Lineage (GTDB taxonomy): Bacteria > Bacteroidota > Bacteroidia > Bacteroidales > Bacteroidaceae > Prevotella. The sequence continues at coordinate 7,719 of CAMNIN010000069.1, forward strand.
GCCGGTGGCATCGTATTCTTTTTCCTTGTTTCCGCAAGCGACCATGATGAGGGCCAGACTTGCCCATGCGATTATCTTTTTCATATTGCTGTTGGTTTCGTTGATTTCAATGGTATGTCTAATTGTTGGTGGTGAACTTGTTGTCGTAGATTTCCTTCAGCATCTCGATCTCGTGTGTCGACCGTTGCACTTTGGCGGCGTTTTCTTGGTTGATCTCATTCACGAGGGCGTTGACGTCGATGATGCCGTGCGAGAGTTTCGATTCTGCCGACTTGCGCACAGCGCTCCGGAGGCGGATGATCTCGTCGTCGTCGGTCATCAGTTTCTTGTAGCGTGAAACGTTCTCGTTCTGCTGGATTTCCTGCAGCTTGCTGTCGAAGAGGAAAATCTCGCGGTTGTTCTCGGTCACTGCTCGCTGGAGCTGGATCTTGGCCTTGTCGTTCTTGCGGGTGTAGAGTGCGCCGATATTCCATGTGAGCCGTGCTCCCACCATGCCGTTGAGCGACCAGTCATGCTTCATCATGTCCTCAAACATGTTGTAGCCGGGGTATCCATAGAATCCTTGGGCGAAGAGACCGAGCCGGGGCATCAGGGCTGCGTTGAGGGCTTTCTCCTGCGCATCGGCCAGTCGCAGCTGACCGTCGAAAAGGCGCAGTTCGGGCCGTTGGTTCTGTCCACTGAGTTCCGCGGCGGCAGGTTTCTCGGGTTTGCTCACGGTGATGCCGCAGAAAGTGCTGAGCAGGGTCTGAAGCATCCGTCGCTGCGATTCGAGCGAGGTGCCTTGCTGCACCACCTTGAGCCGTTCGGCTTTCACGTTGTTGAGGTCGCTCTCCGATGCGATGCCGTTTTTCATCATCGAAGTGAGTTTCTTCTCGTTGCCGGCAAGGAGTTGTTGGAGGTCGTTGTTGAGCAATATCTGGTCTTCGATCAGCAACAGACCGAAATACATCTCATTGACACGCCGGCGAACTTGGTAGAGGCTTACCTCGGTCTGGGCGGCTTGCACCTTGCCCTGTTCGCGGGCCACTCTTTTCTGACTGCTGATCATGCCGCCGTCATAGAGGGTCTGCTGCACGTCGATGCCCACACGGTATTGGTCTTTCTTCAGACCTTTCATCTGGAGCCCCATCTGCTGAAGCATATTGCCCATCGCGGTGGGCCAGGAGGCCACGTCGCTTTGATAGGTGGCCTGTGCCGATGCTGACAACTGGGGCAGCCATCCTTTGCTGATGTTGGCCACGGTCAGCTCGGAGGTCTTCTCTATCAGTTCGTATTGGCGGATCAGGGGATAGTTTTGCTCGGCAGCCCGTTGGCAGTCCTCCAAGGTCTGCGCCTGCATGGTGATAGCAGCCAGGAAGGCAAATGTCGAAGTCTGGATTTTATGTCTCATAAGTATCCGTTTTGTTTTTCTTTTGCAAAAGTAGGTATAATTCTCTGTAGGCTTGTTATCAAATCCAACGATAGATTTTCGATTTTGTACGATTATTCGGTTTTATGATAGTGAGAAAGAATATTTTTGGCTAAATTTGTATTCGAATCGTACAAAATGTGATTTTCTATGGGTGATACAAAAGAACTCAAGCTGTTTTCCATCGACATCCTCAATCTGCCAGAGGCATTAGGAAGGCAAGAGCATGTTTTCGCCAATGACTCTTTGGGCATTGTGATAGGCGGACGCCCGTTCAACAGCAGTTTTATGCGCGAGGGCCTTATCTATCATGTCGTGGAGTCGCGCATCGTCATGGTGGTGGAGGGACAGGCGAATGTCAGTCTGAATCTGGAGAATTTCCAGATGGAGAAAGGGATGGTGGTGCTGACAGCTCCCGATGTCATCATGGAGATGCAGAAGTTCAGTGCCGACATGATCGTTATCGGTATCTTGTTCAAGAACGACATACAGGTGCGCGACAATATCGTGGTGAAAACCACTCCTGAGGAGTTCGCACAACTGGTGCGCATGGCATACCTGATTTATGATATTGCCAAAAACAAACCTTTCCGGCATGAAACCGTCAAACAATTGGTCATGGCCATGGCCAGCAACGTGGAATATATCCGGAAAGCGATGATGCAGTCTGAGGAGGTCGCCGTCCCTTCTCGTCAGCAACAATTGTTTCAGCGTTTCAAGGCTTTGGTGAATGAGCATCATGAGCGTGAGCGCAGCATTCCCTTTTACGCTGAGCAACTGCATATCACGCCGCATCACTTGTCGGCTGTCATCAGCAAGGCCAGTGGCCACAGCGTGATGTATTGGATCAACCGTGCTGTCATCCTGAAGGCGAAGGTGCTGCTGCGTACGAGCGACCTGATGACGTATGAGGTGGCCGAAAGGCTCCACTTCGCGAGCTCGCCTGCTTTCAGCAATTATTTCAAGCGTGAAACGGGCATGACTCCCAAGGAGTTCCAGAACTCCAAGTAGCAGTGTTTCTTGAATAGGAAAAGACAGGCCCTTCTCTGTTTGGGAGAAGGGCCTGTGGTTGTATTGACGATGTCGCTTTGACCGTAGGATTATTTGTCTTTCGGCTCAGTCATCATGATGCACTCCATCTGGTCGCCGGAGGCGTTGAGCTGCTGCATGAACTTCTGCAGACTCTCGGCATTGAGGCCTTCCACTACTTTCTTGTAGTTGGTCTGGAGGTCAACTCCTCGGTCCTTCCATGTGGTCAGCACGTTGAGCCAGTGGCTGTTCGATTTGGCATCGACATCTGCTTGCTTCAGCATGTATTCCTTCACTTTTTGCAGAGCGTCTGCGTTGATCTGCTTCATGTTGTCGTTGAAGCCTTTGTAGAGCAGTTCCACGGCGCGGCCGTTCTTCTCGGGATTGCCTTGGCTGATGCCTTGCAGACGTACCACGGGCTGTGAGTTCCTGAGGTCGAAGTCGCCGGCTGATCCGCAGGTGTAGGCTGCGCTCTCTTCCTCGCGGATAGTGGCCAGGTAGACCTGTGAGAGGATCTGTCCGACAGCGGACACTTTCACTTGGTTCTCCAGGTTGTAAGCCATCGGGGCAGACCACAAGAGGAGTGACACGGCATTCGGGGAGTCGGTCTTCACGGTGAAGTTGTTCTTGACCTTGCCTTTGAAGGAGGTCACGACATCTTTCGGCTTCTCAGCCTTGGCTTTCTTGATGGCGGGGAGTGAAGCTACATACTGCTCGAGCATCGGACGGATGGTGGCCTCGTCGAAGTTGCCCACGATGACGAAGGTGAACTTCCCGGCATCCTTGAAACGGTCCTTGTGGATCTCGAGGATGCGGTCATAGCTGATGTCCTTCAGGTCGGCCAACTGAATGTTGGCGAAGCGTGGGTTGTGGGCATACATCGTGTTGGTCAGGGAGTCCTGGAAGATGGCGATGGGCTGCAGGTCCTTGTTCTTGAGCTGCAGTTCGAGCTGCGACATGAGGTTCTGTACTTGCTTCTCATCTTTCTTGATGTCGGTGAAGTAATAGTACATCATCTGGAACATGGTCTCCAGGTCTTTCGGCGTGGAGTGGGCGGTGACTGTCTGGCGTGTGACGCTCAGTGAGGCGTCGGCGTTGCATTTCTTGCCGGCCAGCACTTTCTGCAGTTCGTTGCTTGAGAAATTGCCGATGCCGCTGTAGCCGATGACCTCGTCGAAGAGTTTCAGGTTGTTGTAGTCCTTGGCACCATAGAGACTCTCGCCGCCTTTCGAGAAGGCTTGCAGGAGCACCTCGTCGTCTTTGAAATCGGTCTTCTTCAGCACCACGGTGGCACCATTCGAGAGGGTGAGCTCCTTATATCCGAGCTGCGTGTTCTCAGTCTCTTTGACGATCTTGCCTTTCTTCGGCATGTTCTCGGGCAGCATCAGCGGCTCATTCTTCACATTGTCGACGTAACCCTCGATTTTCTCTGCTCGCACTTTTTTCACCGCCTCTGCCATCTGTGCCTCGGTGGGGTAGGTCAGGCCGTCGGCCTCACGGGCGTATTCCACGACCACAAGGTTGGTGTCGGTCTCGCTGATGAGCTCGGGCAGCACTTGGTTGACCAGGTCGACGGGGAGCATGGGCACGATCTGATTCATGGTCTGGTTGAGGTATTCGAGCGAAGGTATCGGCTCATTGTCGAGGAAGTGGTCGCGGTAAGCATTGCCGAATTCATCGTTCTTGCGTTTGTCGCGGTTGGAGTAGGCTTTCTCCAGACTGGCCAGGTATTCGCTCTTGGCGCGCTCATATTCAGTGGCGGTGAAACCGAACTCACGTGCGCGCTTGGCCTCGCGCATCAATGCGCTCAGGGTCTCCATATCTTTGCCCTCCTTGGGCACACCGATGAGCATCAGGGCGTCCTTGGTCTTGGAGAGCATATACTGGTCGTCGAAGACCATGGCTTGCACGAAGGGGCAGTCGGCTTCCTGGGTCATCTCCTGCAGACGGGCGTTGAACATATCCGATACGACTTCAAGCACGTATTGCTCGAGCAGATACTGCATGGAGGTCTTCTCCTGGTCGGAGGTGGCTTCGTGCTTCATCATCACCATGATCTGGTTGATAGGCATCTCGCGGTCTTTCTCGAAGATGTAGATGGCCTCGTTGTTGTCGGGCACGGGCTCCAGCACCACCTTGGCGGCGTCGGCGGGCACCACAATGCCGGAGAAGAGTTTCTTGATCTCGGCCTCGATGTGGTCGACATCGACATCGCCCACCACGATGATGGCCTGGTTGTCAGGACGATACCATTTCTTGTAGTAGTCGGCCAGTTCCTGACGCTTGAAATTGTCGACCACCGACATCAGGCCGATGGGCAGACGCTCACCGTATTTTGATCCGGGGTACATCTTGGGGAATGCACGTGTCTGCATGCGCTGCTGCGGTCCTTCGCCCATACGCCATTCGTTGTGCACCACATCGCGTTCCTTGACAATCTCCTCTTCTTCGAGCGACAGTCCGTTGGACCAGTCTTTCAGGATCAGCAAGCAGGAGTCGATGGCTGTCGCACGCTTCGTCGGAACGTTGCACACACGATAGACGGTTTGGTCGATAGAGGTGTAGGCATTGAGATCGGATCCGAATTCCACGCCGAGGGAGCGGGTGAAGTCGATGATGCCGTTGCCTGGGAAGTGCTCAGAACCGTTGAAGGCCATGTGCTCCAGGAAATGAGCCAGTCCGCGTTGGTTCTCTTCCTCTTGGATGGAGCCTACACGCTGGGCAATGTAGAAGTTGGCCACGTGCTCAGGGTATTCGTTGTGGCGGATGTAATAAGTCAGGCCGTTGTCAAGTTTACCGATGCGTACCTGATCATCGATAGGGATGGATGGCATCTGCATTTCCTGTGCCATCGTGGCCACGGTGCAAATCAGGGAAAGCACTGCGGCGGCTAATAATCTTTGGATTCTCATGTTATTATAAATAATAATGTATCGTCAGCATTACGCAGATTTCGCAATCTACCCTGCAAAGTTAAGTATTTTTCCTTGCTTTGTCACTAAAGTGGAACAATATTAATATTTTTTTATACAAAAGTGCAAACAAGATTGGCCTAACTGCAGTTTGAGGTGCTGTCTGGATCAGTTCATGCCTACTCTCACGTCGGCGATGCTGATGGATTGGCCGTTGCGGGGGGCGTTGTTGAACTCCCGAAGGTTGCTCACACCGAATTTCACGTCCTCTTGCTGCTTCACCACGAAGGTGCCCTCCACATGGGTCCAATGGCGGCTGCCGTCGTTGCTGTCGATGGCTACGGAGTCGGATGAGGTGATAGGGTTGGTTGGCTCTTTATAGGTGGGGATGTCGATTCTCAGTGTGTCGGCCATCCCGTTGGTGATCACGTAGAGTGCGTTGCCCTCACCGTCGGCTTTGACGTAACCGTCGATCTTATAGGTACCAGGACGCATCATTTGTTCTTGGCTGAGCAGGTAGTCCATCTTGTCGGTGTCGTGGCTTTTTTCCAGTTTGATGTATTGTCCATCCTCCCCATTGGGCATGATGCCGTAGGCGGTCAGCCATGCTTCTGTTCCCTCCAGGGTCTCCAGGCTCCATCCCTTGTCGCGCAGAAGTTCCCAACTGCTGCTGTGCAGATAGATACCGTTGTGGGTGTTCTCTTCCTTTTCCATCTTGTTCATTTGTTTCTGAAGGAACCAGAAACTTCGGCCCAGACACCCAGCCAGAATGCCTATGCTGACCGTCCAGGTCAGGATCAGGGCTACTTTGACCGATGTTGGCATATTGGAATCCGTGTCCTTGCGCTTCAGCAACATGCGGATGATGGCATATAGAGGCAGGCCGATGACGATCAGGGCGCAGATGATGCAGGTGATGACAAGGGGGATGGGAAGGCTTGAGAAGAGATTGATGAAGTCGGGCTGCTCAAAGCCGATGGCCGAGAGTCCTATACCGCCGAAAAGGGCAGCGGCCGAAAGACCTGCCACGGCGGCGATGAGGGAGATGAGGAAACTGCCCAGTATGATAACGCACAGAATGCCGATGAAGAAGAGAATGATCTTGACCAGCACCGAAAGGCATCCGCTGGCTGTGTCGCGGTGCTGCGGGTTGCGTACGAATTGATTGGCGTTGTTGATTCCTTTGACGAGTTCTTCATTGATGGCCTTGGCTGTGACGGGCTTGCCATACATCCGCAAACGGTCTTCTGGGGTCACGGCTTCGGGGATGAGGAGCCATGCTGCGATGTAGATGAGACCGAAGGTGGTGAGCGAGACGATCAGCAGCAGGATCATCACGATGCGGAGCAGGAGAGGGTCCTTGATGCCGAAATAGTGGCTCAGTCCAGACATCACGCCGCCCACCAGTCTGTCATCGGGGTCGCGGAAGAGGCGGCGGGAGGGTTCCTGCCTTTCGCTCTCTTCGCCTGTGTAGACTCCGGCACGTGGGCCGTCGGTGCTTCCGCTGCCCGTTGTGCCATTGCTGTTGGCGGTATTCGTGCTTTGCTGTGAAGTGGTTTGCTCACCTTGCTGGCTGTTGCCGTCTGTTCCATTATCGTCGAGATCCTGTGGGTCGCCGATACGGTCGATGATTTGTTTCACATGTTCGATGGTGATGGCCATCACGCCCTGTGAGCGCAGTTCGCTCATCAACTCGGCTACGCGGTGCTCGATGTCGTCGGCGATCTCGTCGCCGTCTTCCATGCTGCTGTAGTATCTCCTCATGTTCTCGTTGTATTTGAGGAGCAGTTCATAAGCATCTTCGTCAATGGGGTAGAGCGTACCGAATATATTGACTGATATGTTTCGTTTCATGTCGTGTGTTTTTTTGCGGGTTAGAATTGTGATTTCAGTTTCTCTACGGTCCTTGTCAGACCAGTCCAAGTGTCGTCCATCGCTCTGAGGGCGGTGAAGCCATCCTCGGTCAGGGCGTAGTATTTGCGTGGTGGTCCCTGGATCGACTCTCTCCACTCATAGCTGAGCAGGCCGTCTTTCTTCAGGCGGGTGAGCAGTGGATATAGCGTGCCCTCCACGACGATCAGGTCGGCTTCCTTCAACTGCGTAATGATGTCATTGGCGTATGACGGTTGCCGGCGCAGCAGGAGCAAGACACTGTATTCCAGCATCCCTTTCCTCATCTGTGATTTTGCGTTGTCGATGTTCATATCTCTACAGTTTGGTTTGGCTCATGTGCCGTGGCCATCGGCACAATCACGATGCAAAGATATGTATTTTAATAGTACCTTGCAATACATAGTACTATTAAAATGCAATTAATTAACAAATTTTAAGTCCCACACCGTTTATCGTAACTCAGCACTCCACTTTCCCTTCTTATGACCATCGGGATTTGTCGTTGTT
>CAMNIN010000070.1 GCA_946540735.1 uncultured Prevotellaceae bacterium
CAATTGTCACACTGCCGTCTGAATAGACTTTTAATTGGGCGAACATGGATGTTGAACAGAGCGTCAACATCAAAACGAAAAGAAATCTATTGGCTTTCATATGTGAGTTTTAGATTTTTAAGATATTTAAGATATTATAAATCAGGTTTGAAGAGAACCTCAACATATCCAATGTGTCTTTCAGAATTGTCTCTGACGAAATACAGGTCATAGTTGCCAGCTTTGTAAGAGGAGAAATCTATTTCACACCCATTGTTTGAAAAACCTACGCTGTCCTGAAGATCGTTTAGCATATCGTATATTTTGATTCCTTGTTGTTGGCTACTCAGGCTGTCAGGAGTAAGGCTCAATAAAAGGGTTGATGATATGACAGTCGCTTGCATGATAGGATGACCATAGAGATGAGGAATAATCCGGTCGGAGACATCTCCAATTTTAGCACTGCCGTTCATGAGATGAAGCAGCGTTATGAAAAAGTAAAGAATAAGTCGTTTCATGTTTATTTCGTTTATTTCCTTACGCAAATCTATAAAAAAATCAGATAACTTCCAAACCGTATTTGACGCCGTTTTACAAAAATGGAATTTAGAATATTCTGTGGAAACCCATTGAAATACAATGTGTTGTGAAAATGAAAAAGATGTGTTTTGGGGCGATTTGTAAAGTTAAGAAAAGTTAATTTTTAAAAATATGGATTGAATGCTCTTTCTCTTCAAAAAAAAGTGTATCTTTGCTGAAAAAAAATGATGTGCCGCTTTTTACTACTCTTTTCCTCTTTTCTTGTTCTCGTGAATTGTGCCTCCGATCATTGTAATGAGGAGTTGAGAATCATGGATTCACTCATCCGTGAAGAAAATTTTGAGAAAGCCATGATGCTTGTTGAAAGAGTAGATACCACCAAACTGGACACAGAGGAATTGGCCGTGTTTCGGGTGATGCGTTCGCAGACCAGGTATAAACTTTATTTAGATGACCCCTCTTTATGTACATTGGACAGTTGCATCAGTTATTTTAAAAAAACAGGCAACGAAGAAAGACTTGCCCAAGCTTTGTGCTATAGGGGGATGACCTCTTTCCTCAAGGGTAATACAGAATTCGGTTTCTCTTGTCTGAAACGTGCTGAGCGATTGGCAAAAGGGAAGCATCTACGCCGTGATGTTTTGTTCTATTTAGCGTATTGCCATGATGTGTCCAAGAATTTCACCATTGCCATCGACTACTATCATAAAGGGGCACATCTGGCCCAGGAGGAGCATAATGACAGATGGGTGGGTACCGCATGGATGAACATCTCATCTGCATACGCTGATATGAACAAGAAAGACAGTGCTGATTATTATAAAAAGAAATGTATCGGGTACGTGGATAGCCAACCTGTGGAGGATAGAACCACATATCTCAACAACATTGCTGCATATTTTGAAGAAAAAGGCATGACTACAGATGCATTAGCTTTATTGGAACAATCCATCGCATTAGAACCTACACCACAAGCCCATTTCTATCAGGCAAGGATTTACTCACGCCTTGGTCAGGAAACCATGGCGGATTCTTTATGGAGCAGAACCTTGAATGAGGCGTCGGGCTTATTGAGGATTCCTGTATTAAAAGAATATGCCCAATGGATGGAGAAGCTGGGACGTTATGAAGAGGCAAGGATAGCAGACCGACAACGGGATGCTCTTCAGGATTCAGTCAATGGGTTGCGACAACAAGAATTGGTGGCTCTGATACATAATCAAAATGACAAGTATTTCGCAGAGGAAAGACAAAAAGGTTTGGAGAGCAGAAACAAGATGATAAGTTGCATTTTGTCGTTTACAATCGCCATGTTGGTCATCCTATGTCTTTTCTACAGGTGGAAGAAGAGAAAAATCAAAGAAGGCCAAACGAGGCAAAAAGCTATCATAGAACACCTGACAAAGGAGAATGAAAACTATGAGGTTTCCATCTCAAAATTAGATAAGGAAACTGAACATATCAGGCAGAAAGCAAAGGCAACTAAAATGGAGAATGCCAGACTCATTCGCTTGATGGCAAAGAAAGATAATGAACTTTCGTCTATCAAAGAATCGCAAGGCAAGATATTGCTGAAAGCGGCATTAGGAAAAGAAGATTGTGGATCTTGGTCGAAAAACGAGATAGAGCTCGTCTTGAATTATTGCGCTACTGAAGATCAAAACATGATGGACTCCATCAGAGTCAAATACCCTCAGGCCACGAATCGCGAGATGGTGGTGCAGATCCTCAGATACTATGAAGTGGATGACGAGCGAATCATGACCTTGTTGGGCATGAGCAAGGGAGCCTGGAGCACTTTTCTCACGCGTATGCGCCAAAAGGAAGGCAAAAATCAGAAAGACGTGCAATAATCCACCCCACATTTCGTTATATATTCGTATATATACAAAAAAACGGACGTAAATGATAGAATATATCAGGGGCGAGTTGACAGACGTCACCCCGGCAATGGCCGTCGTAGAGGCGGCCGGGGTGGGGTATGCGTTGTCGATTTCGCTGAACACTTATTCGGCCATACAAAACAAGAAAGAGGTCAAACTCTTCGTGCATGAGGTCCTGATGACAGGTGGAAGAGACGACTCCTACACCCTCTATGGCTTCTTCACCAAGCAGGAGCGAGAACTTTACCGGCAGCTCGTCAGCGTCTCGGGGGTCGGTGCCAACACGGCACGCATGATTCTCTCGTCGCTGACTCCCAATGAATTGATCAACGTCATCGTCAATGGTGATGAGAGGTCGCTCAAGGGGGTGAAAGGCATCGGGCTACGCACCGCCCAGCGCATCATCGTCGACTTGAGAGACAAGGTGGCTGGCAGTGGACTGGCAGAGCAGATGCCGGCAGGGGTGACACCTGTAGTCGACAGCCATGACAAAGAGGTGAGGAGCGAGGCCATCGGTGCTCTCACCATGCTTGGTTTCGCATCGGCTCCATCGGCCAAGGTGGTGGGGGAGATCCTCAAACAGCATCCCGGACTCCCCGTGGAACAGGTAGTGAAACTGGCACTCAAGCAGATCAAATAAGAAAAAGCTGGCTGGAAAAACCCGCCAGGAAAAGAGAAAGAAAATGAAGGTCATACAACGGTTTTGGGGCTTTATATTCCTGCTGTGCGCCATCAGCGTGATGGCGGGCAATGCCCTTTCCGTGCCACAGGATGACCGCACCCGAAACCGCCGCCCTGTCAGCAACACCCGGAACAGGGCACAAGAGAAAACCGCCACTCCCGATGACGACAAGAATCCCAAAGCGGGTGTGAAGGCACAGCCCACTCTCGCCGATGAGAATGAGGAAATCCCCGATTCCCTCTTGCATCCCCGGTGGAAAATTCAGCGCACCACACCGCTCTCCGACGATGATCTCGACCAAGGGTCGGCCGACCTGCAGAGGCCGGAGAACATGAAGCAGAGCGTGGTGTATAATGACACACTCGACCGCTATGTCATCGGCAACAAAATCGCCGGGACCTATGTCTTTGCTCCCACCATGATGACCTATGATGAGTATTTCAAATGGAGTGAGAGACAAGCCATGAAGCAGTTCTTCCGTTCGAAGAACGAGGAGATCGTGCAGAACAAAGGCAAGGAGAAATTTGATTTCACCGACATGCACTTTGACCTCGGACCGGCAGAGAAAATTTTCGGTCCCGGAGGAGTGAGAATCAAAACCCAGGGTACTGCCGAACTGAAATTCGGCGCCACCTTCAAGAACATCGACAATCCCTCTTTGCCTATCCGCAACCGCAAGACCACTACCATGGATTTCGATGAGAAAATCAACCTCAACGTGAACGGTAAGGTGGGTGACAAGGTGAACATGACTCTCAACTACAACACCGACGCCACCTTTGATTTCGATGCCCAGAACATGAAACTCAAATATGAGGGCAAAGAGGATGAGATCATCAAGCTCGTCGAAGGCGGAAACGTGTCGTTCCCGGCCAATTCCACACTCATCACAGGGGCCAGTTCGCTCTTCGGCCTGAGAACCGACATGCAGTTCGGCAAACTCAAGCTACAGACCGTCATCTCGCAGAAAAAATCATCGACGGGAAGCGTATCGTCGAAAGGCGGCGTGCACCTCACTCCTTTTGAGATCGACGCGGCCAACTACGAGGAAAACCGCCACTTCTTCCTCTCACAGTATTTCAGGGCCAAATACGACGGGGCCATGAAGAACCTCCCCAACCTGACCACAGGAATCACCATCAACCGCATAGAGGTCTGGGTGACCAACAAATCGGGGAGCTCCTCTAATACGCGAAACATCATCGCACTGCCCGACCTGGGTGAGGGAAACCTCAACATGCCTCCTTCGAACAATGCCAATACACTCTATGCTGACCTGAACAGCACCTATGCCGCCGCACGCGACATCGAACAGACTTCATCGGTGATGGACACCCGCTTCGTGGGAGGCAGCGATTATGAGAAACTCGAGAGTGCCCGGTTGCTCTCTTCCTCGGAATATACCGTGAACAAAGCATTGGGGTATATCTCGCTCAAGTCGACTCTCCAGACAGACCAGGTGCTTGCCGTGGCTTTCGAGTACACCTATGGCGGTACCACCTATCAGGTGGGAGAGTTCGCCAGTGATGTCACAGATGTGAGCAAGGGCCTCTTTGTGAAATCACTGAAAAACACCAGCAACAACCCCTCACAATCCAACTGGGACCTGATGATGAAAAACGTCTACTACCTGGCCTCCTCTGTGGAGAGGGATAAATTCAGGCTCGATATCAAGTTCCAAAGCGATACCGCCGGTGTATACCTCACTTATATCCCTGAGCCACAGGTCAAGGACCAGACGATCATCAAGGATATGGACGCCGACAGGCTTGACAACAACATGAAAGTCCACTCCAATGGCTATTTCGACTATGTAGAGGGATATACGGTGAGCAACGGACGCGTATTCCTGCCCAAGGCTGAACCCTTCGGAGAGTTCCTCTACCAATTCCTGATCTCAAAAGGCATCGCCGCGGATGTGGCTGCCAAATACAGCTATACCGAACTCTATGACTCGACCAAGACCGTGGCCAAGCAAATCGCTGAGAAGGACAAATATATCCTGACGGGACAATACCGGGGATCGGCAGCCAATGTCATACCCCTCGGTGCCTATAACGTGCCACAGGGCTCGGTGAAGGTCACCGCTGGTGGTGTGGAACTGACAGAGGGCTCCGACTATATCGTCGATTACTCTGCTGGTGAGGTGACCGTCATCAACCAGAGCATCCTGGATGCGGGCACAGAGGTAAAGGCATCCTACGAGAGCAATATGGACTACGGACAATCGCGGAAGACGATGTTCGGTGTCAACTGGGAATATGACTTCAGCAAGAATTTCCAAATGAGCGGTACGCTGAGGCACCTCTCCGAACAGGCGCTTACCACCAAGGTGGCTATGGGAGCTGAACCGCTCAACAACACGCTCTGGGGGGTGAATCTAAACTGGAAAAAAGAGAGCCAGTGGCTCACCAACCTGCTCGACAAGTTACCCCTGCTGCATGTCACACAGCCCTCTAACATCTCCCTGACCGCTGAGTTCGCTCAGCTGTTGGCCGGACAGGCTCATGGCACGCAAGACAATGCGTCGTATCTGGATGACTTCGAGAACACCAAGAACGTGATTGATGTCTCGACACCGACCTCTTGGATCATCTCCAGCGTGCCCACGATGTTCAACGAATACAAGGACAAGACCGGGCTCACCAGTGGATTCAACCGCAGTCTCCTGGCATGGTACAACATCGACCCGCTCTTCACCCGAAGGAGCTCATCGCTCACGCCTGCTCATATCAAGAGCGACCTCGCACAACTCTCCAACCACTACGTGCGCGAGATTTACGTGCGTGAGCTTTACCCCAACCGCGACCAGAGTTCCTACAACGGAGCCACCTCCACACTGCCAGTGCTCAACCTCGCATTCTATCCGGATGAGCGGGGACCCTATAATTTCAATTCTGAGCTCAATGAGCGCGGACGCTTCGACCGTGCGGAGAACAAGTGGGGAGGCATGATGCGAAAGCTTGATACCAACGACTTCGAGACCGCCAACATCGAGTATATCGAGTTCTGGCTTCTTGATCCCTTTATCTATACCAGCCAACAGGCCGATGCCTCGGATTACGGAGGCGACTTCTACATCAATCTGGGTGAGGTGAGCGAGGACGTCCTGCGCGACGGCAAGAAATTCTATGAGAGTGGAATGCCTGTCGACGGATCCAACAGTTACTCTGTCACACAATGGGGAAAAGTGCCTATCCAGTCGGCGGTCAACTATTCCTTTGCCACCACCACAGGGTCGAGGGCTTTGCAGGATGTGGGCTTCAATGGCCTGACCAATCAGGAAGAACAGACTTTCGAGTCTTACCACGACTTCCTCACCGCCATCCAGGGGAAAGTCTCGCCAGAGGTGTTCGACAGCATTTGGGCGGATCCCGCCAATGACGACTACCACTACTTCCGTGGCAGCGATTTCGACCAGAAACAGGCTTCCATACTCGAACGTTACAAGCATATCAACGGACCGCAGGGCAACACCCCCGACTCCGATATGAGAAGCGAGAACTACGACACCTCTTACAAGACCACGCCCGATGTGGAGGACATCAACCAAGACTTCACACTCAACGAGTATGAGAAATACTACCAATACCATGTGTCCATCCGTCCGGAAGACCTGGTGGTGGGCCATAACTTCATCGTCGACAGCCGGCAAGGAAGCGGAACCCTGCGAAATGGCGAGAAATATGATGTGACCTGGTATCAGTTCCGCATCCCGCTCGACAGGTATGAGCAGAAGGTAGGGTCCATCAGCGACTTCACCTCCGTGAGATTCATGAGAATGTTTCTCACTGGATTCAAGAAACCCATCGTGATGCGCTTCGGAAGCCTCGACCTGGTCAGGGGTGAATGGCGCGTCTATACCCAAAACCTGACCAACAGTGCCTCCAACTCAGGTTACATGTCGGTCAGTGCGGTGAATATCGAGGAGAACAACGACAAGACTCCCGTCAACTACATCCTCCCCCCGGGTATCTCGCGTGTGCAAGACCCCACGCAGCCCCAACTCGTGGAGAGCAACGAGCAGGCTCTCGACATCATGGTCACAGATCTGGGTACCGGAGAGTCGAAATGCGTCTACAAGAACACGACCCTTGACCTCCGCCAGTATCGCAGGTTGCAGATGTTCGCCCATGCCAACACCTTCAATGAGAACGTCACGAATCTCGCCGACAACCAGCTGGCCCTCTTCATCCGCCTTGGAAGCGACTACAAGAGCAACTACTATGAGTATGAGATTCCGCTCAAACTCACACCTGCCGGGCATTATGACAAATACTCGGCACTCGATAAGCGGGTGGTGTGGCCTGAGGAGAACATGCTCGACATCCCTCTCAGCCTCTTCACTTCGCTGAAAAAACAGCGCAACAAGGCCAAGGGCGAAGGACTCGCCTCCTACAACCAAGTCTTCTCCGCCTATGACGAAGACAAACCCGCCAACAAGATCAGTGTGCTGGGCA
Source organism: uncultured Prevotellaceae bacterium (assembly GCA_946540735.1). Lineage (GTDB taxonomy): Bacteria > Bacteroidota > Bacteroidia > Bacteroidales > Bacteroidaceae > Prevotella. The sequence continues at coordinate 7,545 of CAMNIN010000070.1, forward strand.
ACCCGTCGCTGGGCGAAGTGAAGACCATGATCATCGGCGTGCGCAACCTCTCCGGGGAAATCAAGTCGGGCGAGGTGTGGGTCAACGAGTTGAGGCTCAAGGAATACGACAACGATGGCGGATGGGCCGCTCAAGGCGCACTCAATGTGCAATTCTCTGATTTCGGTTCGCTGAACATGTCCGGCCGCTATGAGACCGAGGGCTTTGGCGGACTGGAGGACGGCGTGGCTTCGAGGTCGCAGGACAACAGCCAGAATTACGCGGTGACGGCCAATTTCGAACTGGGCAAGTTCTTCCCCGACAAGGCGAAGGTCAATGCTCCCCTCTATTATTCGGTGACCAAGGAGAAGAACAAGCCCAAATACAATCCTCTCGACACCGATATGGAACTCGATGACGCACTCGAGGCCATGGCGACAAAACATGAGCGCGACTCGGTGGAGAGCATCGCTGTGACAGAGGTCACCAACACCAACTTCTCTCTCACCAACGTCAGGGTGGGGATCCAGACCAAGGGCCATCCCATGCCCTACGACCCGGCCAACTTCTCGTTCTCATACAGTCACTCTCACAGCCGCACGACGGGCAAGACAACCGTTTATGAGAATGAGGACTCCTGGAACGGATCGATGGCCTATTCATGGACACCGGTCTACAAGTCATGGGAGCCCTTCAAGAAACTCATCAAATCGAAGTCAAAATGGTTTGAGATCGCCAAACGCTTCGGACTGAACTACCTGCCGCAGAACATCACTTTCAACACCGACTTCCGCCGCCAATACTACGAGTTGCAGGAGCGCGACATGGAAAGCCTTGAGGACTCGAAACTGCCGTTGTCCTTCAGTGAGCAGTTCCTTTGGAACAGGGAATTCTCCGTCAGATGGGACTTCACCAAGAACCTGCACGTGAATTTCCAAAGCGGTACTCATGCCGAGATAGAGGAACCCTATACTCCCATCAACAAAGACCTCTACCCCGACCAATATACGGCATGGAAAGACTCGGTGTGGACCTCTATCAAGAATTTCGGCGATCCCCTCGACTACAACCAGAACTTCAAGGCTTCTTACCATCTGCCCCTCAACCTGCTCCCCATCTTCGACTGGGTGACGGCTGACGTGTCGTATGATTCCAATTACAAATGGATCAGAGGCACGGAGATGGAGGATGGCACATCGCTGGGCAATACCATCTCCAACGACCGCACGGTCAACATCAACGGCTCCTTCAATTTGCAGAAGCTCTACGACCATATCCCATTCCTGAAGAAGACCAATGAGCGGTTCAACAAAAACCTCTCCAATACGCAGAACGCTAAGAAGAAGACCACGCCAGCCAGCAAGTCGCAGGTCAAGAAGGGGGAGGAGAAGGATGGCAAGGAGGATAAAAATGCCAAGGACAAGGACGAAAAGGACAAGGCTGCTGATGACAAGCAGAAATCACAGCTGCCCAAGAACAAGAATACCTTCCAGAAGGAAATCACCATCAAGGCGGATACCTCAATGGTGGTGACCCACAGCAAGAAGAGCCGCCGGTTGATCGTCTCTGCCAAGGATAAGAACGGAAAGGATATCCCGTTGAAATACAAAGTGGTCGATGACAACAAGATCAAGGTCATCAACAAGGCCGACTCTGCCGTGACGATGAAACTTTCGGTGACCCCCAAGGAACCACTCGACGACAAGGCATGGTACAAGACTGCTCAGGTCATCGCACGTGGACTGATGATGGTGAGGAACGTCAGCTTCACCTACCGCAACAATCGGGGACTGTCGCTGCCGGGCTATATGCCGAGCATCGGCAAGGCCTTCGGACAGCGTGGCGGCGACATCATGAGCCCTGGACTTGATTTCGCTTTCGGATTGACGGGTGACGACTTTATCGGAAAAGCCAGGGAGAACAACTGGCTCCTCATGAACGACAACGTGGCCACACCCGCCACCACCAAACTCCTCCGTGAACTGCAGTTGAAAATGACACTCGAACCCGCACGAGACCTGAAGATCGACCTTAATGCCCACCGTTCCGAGACCGATGCCAAGAGCATCCTCTACATGTATGAGGGCACGCCCACCACCCGGAGCGGACAGTTCACGATGACCACCATCTCCATTGGCAGTGCCTTCGAGGGCATGGGCAATGCCAACGACGGCTATCACTCTGACACATTCGAGAAGTTCTGCCGGTCGCTGGCGGGATTCCGCGACAGGGTGGAAGCGAAGTATGCCGGAGCCACTTATCCCGCAGGCACCAACCTGGCAGGCCAGACCTTTGATCCGGCCAATGGCGGGGTGGGCCTTTACAGCGCTGATGTCATGATTCCCGCCTTCCTCTCTTCCTACACAAGCATAGGCGGGAAATCCCTGGATCTCTTCCCCACATTGAGCCGGCTGCTGCCCAACTGGACACTGCGCTACAGCGGACTCGGCAAGTTGTCGCCGTTCAAAGAACTCTTCAAGAGTGTCAATATCAACCATTCCTATAAGAGCATCTTCGCCATCGGATCCTATGCCAGCTTCAGTACGTGGAGGGAGTATATGGGAGACCTGGGATTCATCACCGATGCCACGACCAGCAACCCCGTGCCAAGCAGCATGTTCAATATCTCTACGGCAAGCATCAATGAGTCGTTCTCGCCGCTGCTGGGTCTGGATGTCACCTTGCAGAACAACCTGACCTGCAAAGTGGAGTACCGCAGCACCCGTGTGGTCAACCTCAGTACGACGAGTGTGCAACTCAACGAGAACACCAGCCATGACTGGGTCGTGGGTATGGGCTACAAGATCAACGACTTCAAACTCTTCGGCGGGGGTAATCGACGCAAGGTGAAAGGAAGCAAGAACACTACCGGCACCGACAACAAGAACCAGAATCAGAATCAAAGTCAGACGCAGAACAGATCTGGCAGCAGCCGTGGCCTCAACCACGACCTCAACCTGAGATTTGACCTCTCGTATCGGAAACAGGCCAATATCACGCGCGACATCGCCTCGATGACGAGTACAGCCAGCAGCGGCAATACGGCTTTCAAGTTCTCGTTCAACGCTGATTACACCCTCTCCAGACTGATGACGCTGACCTTCTATTACGACCAGCAGACCAACACACCGCTGCTCACCAGCAGCAGTTATCCGACAACGACACGTGACTTCGGCCTGAGCATGAAATTCTCGCTGACCCGATGATAAACTGCTGAGAGATGATGACACGCACTTTCCAACACCGGGTCTCTTGGCCAGCATTCCTGATGATCGTCATGATAGCGGGCTTCGCCGTCTATTTCTTCTGGCATAGAACGCCGGCGATGGCTCTCGTGGCATTCCTGTTGGTGTGTCTTGATGTGGTGATGATCGAGCGCTCGGTGCATACGGCCTATACCTTGACCGATGATGCGAAACTCGTGGTCGACAGAGGACGGTTCTCCAAGCGGATGCAGATACCATTGGGCGAGATCCACAGAATGGAGGTGAGAAAGACTGCCTTCGGTGTGACACGGTATGTGCTCGTCGAATACGGAGAGCGGCGCCTGGTGAGCCTGCAGCCTGCAAACCCGGTGGAATTTGTCGCGGAAGCAAAAAAGCGAATCAATAAGATTGGAAAATGAAAATCAATACGATATTATTTGTTCTTTCCCTGCTGATGCCTGGCTATGCCATGGCGCAGGATGTGGTCTTCACTGAGAATGCAGCGGCCGAGCCGAGCCGGCCGACAGCATGGCAAGAGGAGTTGACGCAGCGGCTCGACTACCTGATGTATGACAAACTGCTTCAGACCTCGCAGATCGGTCTGATGGTCTACGACCTGACCGACAACCAGGTGGTCTACGCCAAGAATGAGCGTCAGCGGCTCCGTCCAGCTTCTGTCATGAAACTGGTCACCTCCATCACAGCCCTTGATTTGCTGGGGGGTGATTACGGCTATCATACCAGTATCTGCTATAGGGGAACGTTGCTCAACGACACGCTCCGCGGTAGTCTTTACTGTGTGGGAGGGTTCGACCCGACGCTGACCAAAGACGATCTGCGTGAGATCGCCCGGCAAGTGCGTGGCTTCGGCATACGTTGCATCCGGGGTGAGATTGTGGCAGACCTGACCATGAAAGACACCCTCACCTATGGCAGCGGATGGTGCTGGGATGACGACAATGATCGTCTCACCCCCCTGCTGGTGGATAAGAAAGACCAGTTTATGTCGGTGTTCTGTCAGGAACTGAGAGGACAGGGCATCAGCCTCGATGCGATCCTCGGACGTGGAAAACTGCCTCAGGGGTGCACGGAGATCTGCCGGTACCGCAGCGGGATGGACAAGATCCTGACGAGGATGATGAAAAACAGCGACAACCTCTATGCGGAGTCCATGTTCTACCAGATTGCCAAGGCAAGTTCGCCAGCCTCAGGCAAGGCCAGCGATGCGGCTGGAGCTGTCAAACGGTTGCTTTACCGATTGGGGCTCGACCCTGTTGACTATACGATAGCTGATGGCAGCGGTCTGTCGCTCTATAACTATGTGTCGGCTGAACTGATCGTGAGATTGCTGCGCTATGCCTACGACAACAAGGAGATCTTCGATCATCTCTATCCCTCACTTCCCATCGCTGGAGTTGACGGCACGCTCGAGAACCGCATGACAAAAGCCCCATGCAAAGGGAATGTGCATGCCAAGACAGGGACGGTGAGCGGTGTGTCAACGTTGGGCGGATATTGCCAGGCTGCCAACGGACATACGCTTTGTTTCGCTATCTTCAATCAGGGATTGGTGAAGGCTTCCGATGGCAGAGCCTTCCAAGATAAGATATGCGATGCTATCTGCCGGTGAAAGGCTTGCGTTTCAACAGGATGTCCATGTTGCCGGGCGTGATGGAACGCGACGGGAGTCTGACCTCGTGCTTGGTGTAGAGGTAATGCCTGACGCCACGTGTCGCCCAGTCGTAGCAGCAGTGATAGCCGATGGAGTCGAGGGATTGTAAAGTCATGTCCAGGTGCAGGATCGACTCCTCTGAGCGCAAGAACACAAAATCGGGCTGCCGCGACTTCAGTTCCGCCACATGGGCATCGTGCATCTCCTTGGTGGAACCCAACTGATATATCCAGTGCTTTGATCCCGGCAGGGCTTCCGGCAGGGTCTCTATGCCATTGCCGCACCCCCAGGCATTGAACAAGGTGGGGTGGTCGACCTGTGAGATCAGGCAGGCCATGTCGTAATACACTTTTCTCCTCACATCATTCTCCCAGAAATACACATGAAACTCAGTGCGCTTGACCTGAGCCCCTAAGGTGCATAGCACCAGGAGGCACAAGGTGGAGAGACCGAGAGCCATGCGGCTGATTCGTGGGCGTAGAGCCAGAAAAAGTGCAATGGCAAGAAACAGCAGTCCGAAGGCCACGGCACTGAAATAATGCACCAGTCCATGGTGCTTCATGGCCAGGGCGAAGAAAAACAACGTCGTGAACAGCGGAAACAGCCGGTATCTCTTCAGATAAGGCATGATGGCCACATCGCCGACGAGGATCAAGGCGAGCATGATAAAGACGACGGGATAATTCGTCCAGGCATCCTTGCACTCGTCATAGTATGCGCCGAGAAAACTCTGCTGGGGAGTCACGGTCTGCAGGGTGTTGAGGAAATACTCCTGGATGAAGGCCATGAAGTTGCCTGCAAGTAGGAAATAGACCGCAAAGGGCAGACAGAGCAGGATGGCTCCTCCGGCTGCAGCGCACAGCGGAGCGGCCACAGACTGCCGCTGACGCAGCAGATGGTAGAAGGCATAGAGAATGAACATCGACTGCATGGCTGCGATGCTGAATTTGATCATCAACAATGCCGAGAAAGCGAGCCCCAAGGCAAAAAACGAGCGACGGATGGAGGCTGCTGAGTCCTCACCGCCATAAAGCAGTTTCATCGTGTGGTAGAGTGACAGCATGATGAAGGGCTGGCAGAAGTCCTCGGCCCTGATTTCATAGTGCATCACAGGCATGAAAAACGCAAGGCTCATGGCCATCGTGCACACCATGCTCTGTCTCTTGTCGCGCAAAAACAGGCCGCAGGTCAGGAAAGTGAGATAAAACGTGCAGCCATACCACAGGCAACTGACCCAGAAAACCCCGATGTAGTTGTGATGACTCAGCAGATAGCCCACGCCATAGATGAGCCACAGCAACGGCCCCTTGGAGTCGGTGAAGTCGACGTAGGGCACCATCCCATTCATCCAAGCCTTGCCACCTGTGAAGAAACAGGCAGAGTCAACCCGCTCAAAAACGTCATGCGTATAGGAGTCGGGCGAAATGGCCAACAGCAAGAGGGTGGCAAACAGGGTGAGGTATGCGAAGACGGCAGCCTTGCCTGAAAGGAAGGATTTCAGCATGGGAAGGATGTGAATAAGAAAAGGGGTGTGTCAAAACAGAAATCACCTCGCAGTGGATCATTGATGACACACCCCCTTATGGATTGTCCGTGGAAAGATCAGGCCTTGTAGTACTCCAGGTCTTCCACCTTCAAGTTCTTGATGAAGTCGTAGTGGCCGCAGCACTCTGCCTCGGCATGGCGCACATACACGTTGGCACTCCGCTCGAAGAGTTCGGGAGCACGTGTGGCGTCGTCGAGGATCAGCAGCGACATGATGATGTCGGCCGTCATCTCATACAGGCGACGTGCCACGAAGTCGATCTTGTCTTGGTTGTTCTCTTCCTTCACGGCGGTCAGCACCTCCTCGTATTTCGCCACCAAAGCCTCGACACGGGCCTTGAGCGGTTTCAGCGCTTCTGACACCTCATCGGCAAGCATCTCCTTGATGATGGAGAGATAGGTGCCGTTGATGATGTAGCGCAGGGCGGCCACCACCTGGAGTTGGGTCGTACCCTCATAGATGGAGAAGATGCGTGCGTCGCGGTAGAGACGCTGGCTCTTGTACTCCATGATGAAGCCCGAACCGCCGTGTATGGAGATGGCGTCGTAGGCATTCTGGTTGGCATACTCTGAGTTCATGCCTTTGGCCAGAGGAGTGAAGGCATCTGCCAGACGAGTGTATTTCTTCAGCTCCTGACGCTCCTCGGCCGACAGCTTGGTGTCGCGCTGGATGTCCTCAAGCGCTTTGTAGATATCGACGTAGCGGGCGGTCTGGTAGAGCAGCGAACGGCCTGCATCAAGTTTGGCCTTCATGCGTGAGAGCATGTCGTAGACAGCCGGGAAGTTGATGATCTTCTGTCCGAACTGCTGGCGCTCCTTGGCATATTTCAGTCCCTCGTTGTAAGCTTCCTGCTCCACACCGACGCTCTGTGCGGCGATGCCCAGACGGGCGCCGTTCATCAGGGCCATCACATACTTGATGAGTCCCAGACGGGTGCTGCCGCAGAGTTCGGCCTTGGCATTCTTGTAGGTGAGCTCGCAGGTGGGCGATCCGTGGATGCCGAGCTTGTGCTCGATGTGGCGCACGTCGACACCGCCGTTGCGCTTGTCGTAGATGAACATCGACAGGCCGCGGCCGTCCTTCGTGCCTTCCTCTGAGCGGGCCAGCACGAGGTGGATGTCGCTATCGCCATTGGTGATGAAACGCTTCACACCGTTCAGGCGCCAGCAGTTCTCCTTCTCATCGAAAGTAGCCTTCAGCATGACGCGCTGCAGGTCGGAACCGGCATCGGGCTCGGTGAGGTCCATCGACATGCCTTCGCCGGCACAGACGCGGGGGATGTACTTCTGGCGCTGCTCCTCGGAACCGAACTCATAGAGCGTGT
>CAMNIN010000071.1 GCA_946540735.1 uncultured Prevotellaceae bacterium
TGGGCTTGTCGGTGTTCACCAGGTTCCAGTGCGAGCCGCCCAGTTCGTCGCCCTTGAACTTCAGGGCGCTCTGGCCGAGCACCACGCCGATGGTGTGCTTGTCGAAGGTCTTGTCGTAGGTCAGCGTGTTCTCGATCTGCCAGGTGGTGTTGTTGCCTTTATAGGCGGTGGCATCGGTGTGGTCGGAGTTGCTGTTGCCCGAGAAGTAGTATCTCTGCAGGGTGGCGGCGTTGTAGCCCCAGAACGAGAGTTCGGCACTATAGGTGAAGTGGTATCTCAGCTCGTCCCACAGTTGTAGGTCGAGGGAGAACTTGGGCATGAACTTGTGCGACCAGTTGCGCGAGGGGTTTCTCTGCATCAAGGCGATGGGGTTGTTCTGCTCCTGGTAACTGCCGATGAAGTTGGGGATGGTGTAGGGGTCGCCGTTGGCATCGGTGTAGAGGTCGTAGGCGGAGTAGCGGTCGATCTGCTGCTGGCCGATGAGCGGACGGTCGTAATCGGGTGCTCCGTCCTCGCCCATCTCATAGCCGCGGCGCAGTGTCACGGGGAGGGTGGGGGCCAGGTAGAGTGCGGAACCCAGGGGTGAGCCCCAGGTGCTGTTGGCGTCGATGCCGGTGTTGTGCACGCGCATGTAGGAGACGTTGGCACCCAGGTCAAGTTTGTTGAGGAAATTGCGCTCCTTCGAGACGTCGAAGAGGTTGAACTGGTTGTTGGAGCGCAGGGTCAGACGGTCGTAGTTCGACTGGCCGAAGTTGCCGCCGACGATACCTTCCTGGGTGAAATAGCCCAGCGAGAGATAGTAGTTCACTTTCTCCGTGGCTCCGCTGATGCTCAGGTCGTGCTGCACGATGGGGGCGTTGTCGTTGAAGAGCAGGTCCTGCCAGTCGGTGCCGAAACCGGTGATCTTGTCGCCGTTGGCATCGATCAGGTTGTAGGGGTCGTTGTAGAGCGGAGAGTTGCCGTTCTGCACACGGCGCTCGTTCTGCAGGATGGCATAGTCGGTGGCGCCGGTCACGTCGCGCTTCTTCCACGCACTCTGCCAGCCATACGAGAAATTGTAGTTGATGCTGGCCTTGCCCACCTTGCCTTTCTTGGTGGTCACCAGGATCACGCCGTTGGCGGCACGGGCTCCGTAGATGGCTCCAGAAGCGGCATCTTTGAGCACCTCGATACTCTCAATGTCGTTGGGGTTGACCGACTCCATACCGTCCTGGTTGGTGGGCATGCCGTCGATGATGTAGAGGGGCTCGGAGTTGTTGATCGTACCGATACCACGGATGCGGATCATCGACTTCGAACCGGGTTGTCCGGAGGCGGAGGTCACGTTCACACCAGCGGCCAGACCTTTCAGGGCGTCTTCTGCGCGCAGACGGGTCTTGCCGTCGAGGTCCTCGCTGCTCACCTTGGCGATCGAAGCGGTCACGACGCTCTTCTTCTGCACACCGTAGCCGATCACGACCAGGTTGTCGAGGGTCTGGGAGTCTTCCTTCAACTCCACACGCATGTTGGGGGCTGCTTTCAGCTCCACGGTCTTATAGCCTAAGAAACTGACCACCAAGGTGGCTCCTGGATCCACGGTCACGGTGAAGTGGCCGTCGATGTCGGTGATCGCACCGTTGGATGATCCTTTCTCCACAACAGAGGCTCCGATGACCGGTATGCCGCCGTCGTCTAATACCGTGCCCGAGAAAGTCTGCTTCTGGGCAAATGTGGTGATTGACATCATAAATAATGTCAACAGCACAAATAGTTTTTTTCCTGTTTTCATTACGGATTTGGGATTAATGATGATTTAGGTTTTCTCTTTGTTTAGGGTTCACGGGTGTGAATTTCATTATCGGTGGCAAAGATAAAACTTTTATAGAGCCGCATCAACAGTTTATAAAGAAAAAGTGGATTCACAACTGTCTTATAATTCTTTAAAATGACTGATAATAAAGATTTTACAGAGATAGCTAAAAAATAAAAAAGTGGACGGAATATAAACCCTCCACCCCCCGAAAAGTGGTAAAAAATCGCTAAAATTTGGTGTAAAAAACACACTTTTCGACCAGATTTTCGGCGACAAATCCCAATGAATAAGGAGACGTTTGTTTCGTGCGAAAATGTTCGTGCGGATTTGTTTGTGCGAAAATGTTCGTGCGGATTTGCAATCCGCACGTATTGAGTATAAGCATTTGTAATGCGCTTTAATCGGATTACAAATCCTGATATTCAAGGCATCGGGATTGCAAATCCCGATGAACTGCGAACTGCGGCAAATCCCGATGAACTGCGAACTGCCGATGAACTGCGAACTGCCGATGAACTGCGAACTGCCGATGAACTGCGAACTGCCGATGAACTGCGCAAATCCCGATGAACGATGAGACGCCTCAATGCGACGTCTCTACATTTCGCTCTTCGTGCTTCGTTCGTGTGGAATTGTTCGTGCGGATTTGCAATCCGCACGTATTGAGTATGAGCATTTGTAATGCGCTTTAATCGGATTACAAATCCTGATATTCAAGGCATCGGGATTACAAATCCCGATGAACTGCGAACTGCGACAAATCCCGATGAACTGCGAACTGCCGATGAACTGCATAAATCCCGATGAACAAGGAGACGCCTCAATGCGACGTCTCTACATTTCGCTCTTCGGGGTCGTCGTCTGAGCGACAAATGCCGATGAACGGTGAACTGCGGCAAATCCACCTGAGTGGAGATCGGATGACATGCTATTGAATGAAAGGATGCCTTGCATCCCTCGTATCACTTCCAGAAGCGGTAGAGATGCAAGGTCTGTTTCAAGACGGGTTCGCGACCGGAATCATACACCCGCTCGAAGTGATAGCCTTCGTTGATGAAGTCTGGCATACGGAGCTTGGCGTCTTCGTCGCCGATGAGCAGGTAGCCTGTCGTGGGACGGCGGTTGTGGAAATTGTCGATGCGGTCGTGGAGATAGAAATTCAACTCATAATAGTGTATGGGGTCACCCAGGGCCTTCACACCGCTCTCGATATACTCATACAGAGGAGCTTGTCCGACGTGGCTGACGATCTCCTGTGCGATGTGTTTCTGCGACTTGGCATTGAGGATGGCGGGCTTGAACACGCCGTCGAAGGCGAGGTAGATGACCATGGTGAGCACCATGGTGGCCATCAGGTGGTGGTGAGCCTCACGGTCGTTTCTCCGCCACTGCCACCAGTAGATGCAGGTGCCCAGCAGAAGTGCGATGATCAGCCATGCCACGATGCCTTGGGTGGTGCTGACCTGATGCACCATCTCCCAGTTGTCGTAGGCTTTGCGGCCGTGGAAAAGATCCTGCGGAACGGTGATGAACTTCAGTGCGATGAACACCAGGGCGGCGAGGGCTCCGAGCACGGCGAGGATGCCGCCATGAAGGTCGAAGGCCTTGGATTTCCTTTCGGCAAGGGCCATCAGCCATCGGGCGGTGAGATAGCAGAGGAAGGGGTAGATGGGCATGAGGTAGACGCTGCGCTTGCACTCCGGGATGCAGAAGAAGACGACGGTCACACACGTGGCCACCGTGGCATGGAGGGTGAGTGGAGCGAGGTGGGTGAGCCAACCGACGAGACGACGGGGCCAGGTGCGCCAAGAGCCTGACACCTGCACCTTGGCTTGACGGGGATTCATCACGAGGGCGATGAGGCCGAGGAGCGTCCAGGGTGCCATGCCCATGAGCACATAGAGGAAATTGATATACCAAGGTTCGACGTGCACTTTGTAGCTCATGGTGTTTGTCATCCTGCCCACGTTCTCCTCCATCATCAGGCGGATGAACTCATCGCCCGACTGTTGATAGGCAGCGAAGTACCACAGGGCGGGGAGGATGAGCGAGAGCAGTCCGAACACCGTCATCCACAGCAGACTGCGCCAGAGACTGACCTTGCGGCACAGGAGGTAGACACCGGTGATGAGACAGGGCAGCAGTGCTCCGATCGGACCTTTGGTCAGGGTGCCGAGACTCATCATGAGCAGGGCGGTCAGCGGCAGGCCTCTCATGCCCCGCTCATGCCAGGCATACAGGCCATAGATGGCTGCCACGATGAAAAACGTGAGCAGCATGTCGACACGGCAGTTATAGCCCATCCGGTGGAGCTCATAACCCGTGAAGGTGAGCATGGCGGTGAGCAGGGCAGTGCGGCCGTCGGTGCGTCGGCGGAAAAAGACGTAGGTGACCACGGTCAGGGCGATGAAAGCCACCGCGGAGGGGATGCGGGAGGTCTGTTCGGTCACTTCGCCGCGCAGCATCGACACGGCCGCCACACACCAGTGGAGCATGGGCGGTTTGTAGGCGATCTCACCCACGCTGTTGCGGGGCAGGATCCAGTTGCCGCTGTGCAGCATCGAATAAGAGACGAGCGACTCACGGGGCTCTCCCTTGGTGTTGTAGTCGAAATCAAGGAACGGAAGCACACAGAGGCAGCACACAGTCAGCAGGCACCAGAAGGTGCGGCTCTTCAGGATGGCAGTCTTGCTCATGGGCGTATCGGTCATGGCGGGCACTTACTTGGTGCGTGACGTGGAAGTGCTCTTGATGCCTTTCATGCTTGAGACGAAGGCCTTCGCATTGCCGAAGTTGAGGGTGATGTCGATGCGCACGGGCACATGGTTGCTGTCGTCGGTCACGAAGAAGGTGGCATACTGCCTGTATTTGTTCTTCCTCTCGCTCCATTCCGAATAGGAGAGGCGCAGACAGTTGTATTTCCCTCCGTTGTCGCCTTGCACCTTCTCCTTGCCTTCGTATTTCAGCAGGGCGGTGGTCACGCCGTTGCCGTCGGCCACGGAAAACTTCATCGTGTGGCCTTTCTTCCAGCCCGTGGTGTCGAAACTGCGGGCGCGCGTGAAGATATTGAGCATGTCGTAGACACAATTGTCGAGTGTCTTTTCGCTGCGCTCATGGCTCTTGTCGTTTTTCTGGCGGTGCATGCTGACCTTGCAGTTGCCGTTGGGATAGGTGTACCACACCTCGTCGACTCTGTAGCGGTCGCCTTCCTCGGCACCCTTGCGGAAATACAGGGGCGAGAGCGTGGGGGTCACGTAGCCCAGGAGGGTGTCGCGCATGATGAAGAACTTGTCGAGCTTGCCATTGCCGCGGGTGATCAGGCTGCTCCGGTAAGCGGGTTTGCCTTGGTATTTGGAGGAGACGGTCGAGAGTGATGCCGTGCCGACCTTCACCCAGACGAATTTCCAGTTGTAATAGAGGTTATACGACAAAAACTCACCCGACGTGAAAGCGGTGTTGGTGAGTGGGCATTGTGCTGAGGCGGATGTCACTGTGAGCATCGTCAGCAGGAAAAGAAAAACCCTGATTCTGTTCATCGCACTGTGTTTTTGGGAATATAGGTGATACCGAGCTTGCGGGCTCTTTCCGCATTCCGGTTCAGGTTCTTGCGCTTGTTCTCTTTCTTCTGCTTCGTGAGTCCCGAGGGCTTCAGGCTGGTGGCTTTCACCGAGGAGGGGTTCCAGCTGGTCTCGAAGGGCCAGCGGGCCTTGCACTCAAACTTCTCGGGATAGAAGTAGACGGTCTCGGGCTGGAGGTCGGCGGCGTAGTCGCCAGTGTCCCACAGACCGTTGCCGTTGGCGTCGGAGAAGAGCCGCAGGTAGTATTCTCCGGGTTTCACATAACTGAAATGGAGGTCACCGGTGGCGGAGAGGGTCTCCATGACCACTTTCCCGCTGGTGTCGAGCAGTTGGCCGACGTAGGGCGACTCATCGTTCCGGGTCACGTGGAAGGTGACGGTGGTGAAGTCTTCGTCGGTCTTCACGCTGAATGATTTCTTGGTGGCCAGCGACGACTTGCCGTAGATGTCGGTGAAGGCGGCGGAGTCGAGTTCCAGACTGTATTGCTTGCCGGTGGTCCAGAGGTTGCCTGTGCTGTCGGGACGGAGCACGTAGGTCCTGCGTGCGGCTTCCATCTCCTCGTCGGCCACGATGGTCCGTTCGGCCAGGATATAGGGCTTGGGCAGGAAGAGGGTGTCGACTTTGGTCAGCAACCGTATCTTCGTCGTGTCGACACGGAGCAGCGGGGTGGGAGAGACAATGGTGATGGCTCCCTCGGGGTGCATGTCGCTCTTCAGGTCGAAACGGAGCTCAAGCGGTGGAGGTGGCATCTCGGTCAGGTAGTTGTCGCCTTTCTTCTTGGCCTTATCCTGGGCTTTCTGCCATTTCTCATATTCCTTGGCTTTCTCTTTCAGGCGCTTCTCGTAGGAGGTCTTGGCGCAGATTTCAAGGGTGTCGGTGTAGGGCACGAGCATTCCGGTGGAGTCGCTCATCTGGTAGTTGAACTCCATCCGCAGGGTGTCTTGGTTGACAAGCAGTGTGTCGCGCAACCAGTAGTTGAGGGTGTCGCCAAACTCCGATGTCTCGAGGAGGAAGGCGTTGCGCTCGTCGAAGTTGAGACCCTTGATCTGAGGCAGGTCGCCACCATAGCTGAAGAAGAACGAGATGCACTCCGCGTCCTTCCGCTCGCTCTTGAGCAGGTAGCGGTCGGTGAGGGGGTGTGTGAAGGCCCTGAGCACGATGTCGTCGGGGAGGAAATGGGTGTACCCCGTCTGCGTGATGTTGCTGATATGGAGGGAGTCGAGCCAGAGCGTGTCCTGGCGCACATCGGGCTTGCACGATGGCACGAACACCTCATGGCTGAAGGCCATCTGCTCGCCCTTCTGTGAGAAGAAGTAGTTGTTATCCATATCCTGAAGGGCGTAGATGCGGTAGGAGCCGGGAGCCACGCCTTTCACGACGAAATGGCCCTCTTCGTTGGTGCGTGCCACACGCATCATGGGCAGTGTGGTGAATGCCGTGTCGGAGAGGTTGTCGTATAGTCCCACGAGGATGCCTTTGATGGGTTCGAGCGTCTCGGCATCGACGACGAAGCCGGCCACCTCCATCGTGTCGATCACCTCGCCGGTGGAGAAGGTGAAGGTGTAGTTGCCCAGCGGATTGCCCTCGTTGTTGTCGGAGATGGCGTCGGAGAAGTCCACGGTGTAGGTGGTGTTGGGGATCAGTGAGTCATTGATCTCCACGGTGATGCGGTCGCCGGCACCCTTGATGTCGGGCGGTTCGATCTGCGGTGGCGAGATCACCACTTTCTCGCTGGGGTTGTCGAGCTTGATGTATTCGTCGAAGACGATGGTGATCTTCTTGTTGCTGACGTTGGTGGAGAGTTCTGCCGGAGAGGAGCCCAACACGTGGGGTGGGGTCTCATCATACCATCCGCCGTCGGGCTGTCCCATTCTGGCGCAGCCTGTCAGCAGGAAACTGAGGGTCAGGATGATGAGGATATACTTTTTCATTTGTTCATCTCAAGGAGTTCGTCGATGATGCGGCGGTTGTTGGACAGACGGGGCACCTTGTGCTGTCCGCCGAGTTTGCCTCTCGATTTGAGCCAGTCGTTGAAGAGGTCGTGGCGGGCCTGGCAGATCTCCAGGTGCTGCAGGGTGATGTTTTTGTAGCGCTTGGCCTCATAGTCGGAGTTGATTTCCTGGAGCTTGTGGTCGAGGATGTCGGCGAACTCGCTGAGGTCGGCGGGTTCTTTCGAGAACTCGATGAGCCATTGGTGGCGGCATTTGGCATGGTCGTCCATGAACACGGGGGCGGCGGTGTATTCCAGCACTTCGGCCCCGGTCTTCTGGCAGGCGTATTCCAGTCCTTTCTCAGCATTGTCGACGATGAGTTCCTCGCCGAAGGCGTTGATGAAATGCTTCGTGCGGCCGGTGATGATGAATTTGTAGGGGTCGCGGGAGGTGAACGAGACGGTGTCGCCGATGATATACCGCCAGAGACCACAGGAGGTGGAGATCACCATGGCGTAGTTCTTGCCGATCTCCACGTCGACGAGCGGCACGACCGTCGGGTGCTCTTTCTCGATCTCTTCCAGGGGGATGAACTCGTAGAAGATGTCGTAGTCGAGCATCAGCAGCATGGCATTGTCCGAGGGGTCGTCTTGCAGTCCGAAGAATCCCTCGCTGGCGTTGTAGGTCTCCATGTAGTGCATGTTGCCCGAGGTGATGATCTGCTCATACTGGTGATGGTATGGGGTGAAGGCCACGCCGCCGTGGAAGAACACTTCCAGGTTGGGCCATACCTCGTCGATGGTGCTTTTGCCGGAGATTTCCAGCACGCGGGTGAGCACGGAGAGCATCCATGAGGGCACGCCCGAGAGGTTGGTGACGTTCTTGCCCATGGTCTCACGGGCGATGCGGTCGCGCTTCACCTCGAAATCAGAGAGCAGGGCGGTCTTTTTCTTGGGCACGCGCACCAGGTTGGCCAGCGGGTTGATGTTCTCGATGAGGATGGCGCTGAGGTCACCCACCAGACTGTCGCTGGCCTCATAGTTGGGTGCGTGACTGCCGCCGAGGATGAGGGCCTTGCCGTCGAAAAGGCGGCTCTTGGGATGGTTGCGCAGGTAAAAGGCGACGGTGTCGAAGCCGCCGGCGTAGTGGATGTGCTGCAGTCCCTCGCTGCTCACGGGGATGAACTTGCTCTTGTCGTTGGTCGTGCCGGATGATTTGGCATACCATTTCACGCGCCCGGGCCAGAGGATGTTTTCCTCGCCGTGGCGCATGCGGTCGATGTCTCCCTTGAGTTCCTCGTAGGTGTTGAGGGGGATATTGTGTGAGAAGTCGTTATAGTTCTTCGTGATGCTGAAGAGGTGGCGGATGCCGTATTCGGTGTCCTTGGCCCTGTCGACCAGATGGCGCATCACCTCTTGCTGCATGTGGGCAGCATCGTAGTAATGGCGGTCGAGCTCTTTCTGCCGCGCTGCGAAGAACTTGCTGGCTAATGTCGTTATGCCCATGATTGTATGTCGGTTTTGCGCTCTTGGGGGCGCGATAGAGTTTGCTATGCGGCGAGGCAGCCTTTGCCGCCTATTCCGCATAGTGTGCAAAATTAGTCCAAACTTTTGTAATAGCGCCCCTTTTCACTATTTTTAATACTTGAGACCATTTTAATAATTGCTCAGCATCCCACTTTTCCATCATTTCATTCATCGGGATTTGCGGAGTTCGCAGTTCATCGGGATTTGTCGCAGTTCGCAGTTCTCGCAGTTCATCGGGATTTGCGGAGTTCGCAGTTCATCGGGATTTGCAATCCCGATGCCGTGAATATCAGGATTTGTAATCCGATAAAAGCGCATTACAAATGCTCATACTCAATGCGGACGGATTGCAAATCCGCCCGAACAAATGAACAAATGCGCCCGAACGACGACTCCGAAGAGCGAAATGTAGAGACGTCGCATTGAGGCGTCTCCTTGTTCATCGGGATTTGCGGAGTTCGCAGTTCATCGCAGTTCATCGGGATTTGTAATCCCGATGCCATGAATATCAGGATTTGTAATCCGATAAAAGCGCATTGCAAATGCTCATACTCAATGCGGACGGATTGCAAATCCGCCCGAACAAATGAACAAATCCGCCCGAACGAAAAGCGCATTGCAAATGCTCATACTCAATGCGTGCGGATTACAAATCCGCCCGAACAAATGAACAAATCCGCCCGAACAAATGAACAAATGCGCCCGAACAAAAAGCGCATTGCAAATGCTCATACTCAATGCGGACGGATTACAAATCCGCCCGAACAAATGAACAAATGCGCCCGAACAAAAAGCGCATTGCAAATGCTCATACTCAATGCGGACGGATTACAAATCCGCCCGAACAAATGAACAAATGCGCCCGAACAAAAAGCGCATTGCAAATGCTCATACTCGATACGTGCGGATTACAAATCCGCCCGAACAAATGAACAAATCCGCCCGAACAAAGAGACGCCTCAATGCGACGTCTCTACTATCATTAACAAATGAGAGACGCCTCAATGCGACGTCTCTACTTCTTATGCGAATGGAATTATCCGGGGTTTGAAAATGGACCCGTTTAAGGACCGTAGCCAACGGTATCGTCGTTCAGCCTCCATGAGGCATGGAGTCACTCGGCGAAGGCGGCTTCCTCGGCTGCGGCGATGATGTCCTCTTTCGAGGCTTCGGCCGGATTGGCGGTGATGTCGCTCAGGTCGAGTCCATCCAACTCTTCCTCGATGCGGGAGACTTTTGAGGGCTGGACAGCGGGTTTGCCTTCGGTCCTTTTGGGGACGGTTTTCGGCTTCGGAGTCTTCTCCTCCATCTCCTGCACGATGATGAAGTCATCCTTCTGCTCGGTGTCGGGTACCGTCTGCACGGGCATTTCCTCCATCTTGGTGCGGTTGGCTTTAGCCGCGAAGACGGCATCGATGTACTGGGGTTCGCGGCGCAGGCGCTCCAGGGTCAGTTTCGAGGCGGTCTGCTGGCTCTCTTTCTTCGAGTAGCCCCGGCCTTTTCCTCCCTCGATGCCCTCGATGATCACCTGGTAATGGAACATCGGACTGCCGCTGTCGTCCTTCTTCTGTTCCAGGAGTTTGAATTCCACGTCCACCCTGTTTTTCTGGCTCCATTCGATGAGTTTGCTCTTGAAGTTGACTTCCTTATAGGCCACCTTGTCGATGTTGATGAATTGTCCGAGGATGCGCTGCTGCATGAAACGCATGCAGGCGTCGTATCCGCGGTCGAGGTAGATGGCTCCTACCAGGGCCTCAAAGGCATTGCCCCCCAGATAGCTGTTGTGCGACATGGAGTGGCCCGACGACATGATCAGCTGTGTGATACCCAGTTCGCTGGCCAGTTTGTTGAGCGTCTCCCGCTGCACCAGTTTGCTCCTGGTGTTGGTGAGGAATCCCTCGCGCTTGCCCCCGAAGTGCTGGTATACGATATGTCCCACCACGGCGTCGAGGATGGCGTCGCCGAGGTATTCAAGCCGCTCGTTGTTGATGGGTTTCCCCTTCTCGCGGTGCATGATGCTCTTGTGCATCAGGGCCTGCTTATAGTATTTGATCTCCTTGGGATAGAAACCCAGAATGGTGTAAAGAGACGAATAAAGCTCCTTGTCCTTGCGGAAAGGGAGCCTTATTCGGTCGATGAGGTTACTCAGCATATTTCTTGAATACGACACAGGCGTTGTGACCGCCGAAGCCGAATGTGTTGCTCAGCGCTGCTCTGACCTGTCGCTTCTGTGCCTTGTTGAAAGTGAAATTCAGGTTATAGTCTATTTCCTCGTCTTTGTCGTCTTCGTCGTGGTTGATGGTGGGGGGCACAATGTCATTCTTCACGGCGAGAAGGGTGATCATGGCTTCCACAGCGCCGGCGGCACCCAGGAGGTGACCGGTCATCGACTTGGTGCTGCTGATGTTGAGCTTGAAGGCAGCGTCGCCAAACACCTCCTTGATGGCCTTGGCCTCGGAGATGTCGCCCACGTGGGTGGAGGTGCCATGCACGTTGATATAGTCGATCTCGTCGGGGCGGAGACCGGCGTCGCGGAGTGCGTTCTCCATCACCAGTTTGGCACCAAGGCCCTCGGGATGGGATGCGGTGATGTGATAGGCGTCGGCGCTCATGCCCTCGCCCACCATCTCGGCATAGATCTTGGCACCACGGGCTTTGGCGTGCTCCAGTTCCTCAAGGATGAGGCAGCCGGAACCCTCGGCCATCACGAAACCGTCGCGGCTCTTGCTGAAGGGCCTGGAGGCATGCTCCGGGTCGTCGTTGCGTGTGGAGAGAGCCTTCATGGCGTTGAAGCCGCCCACGCCGCAGGCGCAGATGGCAGCCTCGGCACCACCGGCGACGATGGCGTCGGCCTTGCCCAGGCGGATCAGGTTGAACGCATCGGCCAGGGCGTTGCTCGACGAGGCGCAGGCCGACGTGGTGGTGTAGTTGGGGCCATGGAATCCGAAGTGGATGGAGATGTGGCCGGCGGCGATGTCGGCAATCATCTTCGGGATGAAGAAAGGACTGAACTTGGGGCCGCTGGCCTCGTTCTGCCCATAGTATTTCACCTCAGTCTCAAAGGTCTTGATTCCGCCGATGCCCACACCGTAGATCACTCCGATGCGGTCTTTGTTGACGGTCTCCAGGTCCATGCCGCTGTCTCCGACAGCCTGGATGGCTGAGACAAGGGCCAGCTGGGTGTAGCGGTCCATCTTGCGGGCTTCTTTGCCGTCGATATAGTCGGTGATGTTGAGGTCTTTCACCTCACATGCGAAATGGGTCTTGAATAATGTGGTGTCGAACGACGTGATCTCGGCTGCTCCGCTTTTGCCGGCGAGGATGTTCTTCCACGTCTCTTCAGGGGTGTTGCCCAGGGGAGTGACTGCACCAAGACCAGTTACAACAACTCTTTTAAGTTCCATCTAAAAAAATGTGATAAGAAAATGATGTTTGTAAAATGAAATTTATGGTTTATAGCCCGGCTTTGAAATGTTGATGCCGATGTCTATAAACCATAAATCAGATGAAGCAAAGGGATTAATTCTTGTTGAGATTATCCTCGATGTATTTGATAGCGTCTCCAACTGTGGCAATCTTCTCAGCCTTGTCATCAGGAATAGATACCTCGAACACGCGCTCGAACTCCATAATCAACTCCACGGTGTCCAAAGAATCAGCGCCAAGGTCATTCTGGAAGCTTGACTCGAGCTTGATCTCGCTCTCATTCACGCAAAGTTTATCAACGATGATATCCCTGACTTGTTTCTCGATTTCTGACATAATACTTTAATTTTAAATTGTTTAAAAATGGTCTTCTTTTGAAATTCGGGTGCAAAGGTGCGAATTTTTATCCAAGTGTGCAAATATTTTCCTAAAAAAAGCGTTCGGCATTGCACAAACCACCCCGATGTGTGCAAAAAACAGGCCCGGCAGCAAAAAATACGGCCAATTATTTGCGGCATATTCTATTATTTGCTAAATTTGCAAGACTTTCATCAACCCAAATTTCGATAATATGTCAAACACGGAAGTCTACAATGAAGTGTTCTGCAAGGCCATCCTCGACTACCATATCAAGGATGATGTCGACACGCCCATCAACAATCCATATCACCGCGAGTCATTGGAAAACCGGCTCTATCTGAAATGCTGGATCGACACCGTGCAGTGGCATCTGGAGGACCTCATCCGCGACCCGCATATCAATCCCATCGAGGCGCTCTCGCTCAAAAGGCGCATCGACCGGAGCAACCAGGACCGCACTGACCTCGTCGAGCAGATCGACTCTTTCTTCCTGCATCAGTACAGCGATGTCAACGTGCTGCCCGATGCCAGGATCAACACCGAGAGTCCGGCGTGGGCCATCGACCGCCTCTCCATCCTCGCCCTCAAGATCTATCACATGAGGGAACAGGTGGAGCGCAGGGATGCCGATGAGGCCCACAGGGAGAAATGCCAGTCGAAATTGGCCGTGCTTCTCGAGCAGCAGCGTGACCTCTCCACGGCCATCGACCAGCTTCTCGACGACATTGCCGCCGGGCGCAAGTATATGAAGACTTACCGCCAGATGAAGATGTATAACGACCCGTCGACCAATCCTGTGCTCTACAAGAAAGGTTGACGGCTTGACGCTTTGACGCTTTTTCATGAGAAACCACCATATTCTGATTATACGCTTTTCCGCATTGGGTGATATTGCCATGCTGGTGCCTGTGGTGCATGCGCTGGCCACCCAGTATCCCGACCTGAGGGTGACGGTGCTCAGCCGGCAACAGGCAAGGCCGCTGTTCGACGACCTCGCACCGAATGTGGGATTCATGGATGCTGACTTCAGGAAAGAATACAAGGGACTGCCCGGACTCAATGCGCTCTACAGGAGGCTGAAGGCGAAGCATTTCACGGCCGTCGCCGACATGCACGACGTGCTCCGCACCAAATACCTGCGCATGAGGTTCAGTTTCGACCGCTATCAGGTGGCTCATATCAACAAGCACCGCGCCGGCAAGCGCCGGTTGGTGGCCAAGGACAACAAGCGGCTGGTGCAGCAGCCGACCTCTTTCCAGAACTACGCCGACGTGCTGGCGGAGCTGGGCTTTCCCGTGAAGTTGGAGTTCACCTCGCTCTTCCCC
Organism: uncultured Prevotellaceae bacterium; assembly: GCA_946540735.1. GTDB lineage: Bacteria > Bacteroidota > Bacteroidia > Bacteroidales > Bacteroidaceae > Prevotella. The sequence goes on from CAMNIN010000071.1 coordinate 13,939, forward strand.
AGGCAGGGGGGCAACCTCCGCTTGCTCACCTCACGTGAGTTGCAGGAGAAGAAGTCTTTCCAGCAGTGGATCGGCATCGCTCCCTTTGCGGCCCATCAGGGCAAGGTCTATCCCTATGACAGGATGCTCAGGTTGGTCGACCTCCTGCTCGGCAAGCATCCCAATGCCCGCATATTCCTCTTCGGCGCGGGCCGGCGGGAGCGCAAAGTGCTCGACGAGTGGTGCGGGCCGCGCCCGAGGTGCATCCAGGTGCCCGCAGTGCTCAGCGGGCTGAGTGAGGAACTGATCCTGATGAGTCATCTCGACGTGATGGTGTCGATGGACAGTGCCAATATGCACCTCGCCTCGGCTGTCGACGTGCCGGTGGTGAGCGTCTGGGGGGCCACTCATCCCTATGCGGGGTTTGCCGGATGGCGGCAGGGGGATGACACACAGGTGCAGTTGAGCCTGCCATGCCGCCCGTGCAGCGTCTTTGGCAACAAGCCATGCTATCGTGGCGATATGGCGTGCATGAATGGCATCACACCCGAAATGATCTTGGAGAAGGTGGAGCTGGTGCTCGACCACAAGAATAGACGATAAACCTTATTTATTAACTTTCAAAAACAACTTGAAGATGAAGTACGTATGTGATACTTGCGGGTATGTCTACGACCCCGCTGTAGGTGATCCTGACAACGGTATTGAGCCAGGCACAGCGTTTGAGGACCTCCCCGAGGACTGGGTATGCCCCCTCTGCGGTGTGGGCAAGGAAGATTTCAGTGCCGAGTAAACCGCTCGCCCATCCATCAGAAAAGTAGAGACGTCGCATTGCGGCGTCTCCCGTTTTTTATAGCATATCATGTTTGATTCAACTTCCTGAAGCAGTTAACCCAACTTTGACGTAAAAAAGAGTTTTTCATCTTTTTCTACATGCTGCTGT
>CAMNIN010000072.1 GCA_946540735.1 uncultured Prevotellaceae bacterium
ATTCAGAAGGTACGGCTTCCACTCAAAAATATTAATTTTTAGAACTCACCATTATTGTTTTTTTTCAATTGTCTATTTGATATTAGCTTATTTTTGGGGTTTTGGGGGTATCTGAGTTGTATGGACGTCGAATCGGGACGTCTTCGTCATCATGTTTTTGGTTTGGGATGACAAACGGGAGACGCCCCAATGTGACGTCTCTACATTTTTTATCGGGCGGGATCAATTTTCAACCAGCCATCGGGCGGGATCAATTTTCAATAATGTAATCCGTCATTGCCCGCTTCTCGACGGAGAAGCCGATGCCGGCCTTCACGATGCGGCGGCCGTCGGTGGCGTAGCGCAGGGCATAGCCCCTGTCGTTGATCTGGTCGAGGGCGTCCTGCGCCGTGCCGTTGATCTTGAGCTCCATCACGTAGATCGTGTCGGGCATGAAGACCACCATGTCGGCCTTGCCCCGCGCGCACTTCACCTGCGTCTGCACGTAGACGTTGAGCATGGAGAAGATGAGGTAGAACGACCATTCGTAGAACCCCTCCGCCGTGGAGACCTCCTCGAGCTTCTTCTTGAAGCCCTCGACATAGGGCAGCTCCTCCAGGTAGGCCTGCAACTCACGCAGGGCCAGGTCGGTATCGTCGGCGCGCAGAGCGCGCCAGAAGCGCACGGCGAAACCAGCCTGCACGTCACTGCCCTCGATACCTGAAATAGCGGGTAGCAACCCTTCAGTGAACCCCACGCGCACTTCCTTGTTGGGCAGGCCGAGTGTGAATATCTCCCCTTGTGGGTCATAGTCCTTGATGGTCATGTATCCGCTCTGGTAGAGCAGTGGCAGGGCATTGCGCATGTTCTCGGTGGGCTGGTCGAAGGCCGAGGCTGGTGCCTCGAGGCCGTCGAGCTTGGTGATGTCGGTGCGGAAACGGCGCATCTGGCGGATGAGGTAGGACGGCGTGCCGCTCTCAAACCACCAGTTGGTGAGCCTGAGCTGGTTGAAGGCCTTCATCAGGCTGAAGGGGTTGTAAATGTCAGGAGACTCCTCCGAGAAATGATAACCGTCGTAGGTTTGTCGGAGCATCTCGCGCATCTCTTGCGCCGTGCACTTGTAGCGTTCGGCCAACCGCTCCACGTCGGGCTTCATCTGCGTATCAATCTCCTCTCCCGTGATGCCGCAGATAGCGGCGAACTGCGGGTCGAGCGAGATGTTGGTGATGTTGTTGAAGCATGAGAAGGCGCTGGGTTGAGGAAACTTGGTGATGCCGGTGATGAAGCAGAAGCGGATCATGGCTTCGTTGGCCTTGAGGCACTGGTAGAACTCCTGCATCACGCGGCGGTATCCCTCGAGCCGCTCGTCCTCATGGAGCACCTCAAGCAGCGGCGCGTCATACTCGTCGATGACAACGACCACCTGAAAGCCGTTCTGCTCATAGGCTCGGCGGATCAGGCCGCTGAATGCCTTTCCAGGAGTAGTCTCCGAAGGGTCATCGCCATATTTTTTGAAGTATGGCTTCAGTTGTAAAAGCAATGCTCCACGCAGTTCTTTCTCATTCTCCTGCGCCTTTGCCATGCTCACGTCGATGTGGAGCACGGGGTACTTCTTCCACTCTTTCTCAAGATCCATTACTTTGAGCCCCTCGAAGAGGTCGCGCCGCCCCTCGAAGAAGGAGCATAGCGTGGTGGTGAGCAGCGACTTGCCGAACCGCCTCGGGCGGCTCAAGAAAATGTACTTGCTCAGGCGAGTCATGCGCCACATCAGGTCAGTCTTGTCGATATAGACATAACCGTTGTTGATGATCTCCGAGAAAGTCTGTATTCCTACGGGATATCGTCTTTCGTCAGGATATGGGTTGTTCGTATAGGCCATGGTATCTCCTCCTGCTTGTTTTTTTCATTGTCATGAATTACGCCGCTAAGTTAGCGAAAAAAATCCTATCGGCAAAACGTTCATGCTATTTTTGCGGGAAGAGAAGAAACGCTTGGATGAAAACGAGCGATAATCATGAAGTGACCCCCAAAAGCCTTGTTAAGACTTTCGGGGGTCACTTCTATGAGGAACATCCTCAGATTCGAAATAGAGGATTGTCATTCTTCGTCCCAAAGACTTTGGTTGTAAGAGTTGATTTCATCACCTCCAACTACATCTGGCTCCGTTTTCTCTGTTAAATTATTTACTTCATAACTACCATCGAGAAGCAGTCGTTCTGTAGTCATCGAAGGAATGATTTCGGTATCGGGCTTAATATACTTCTTCATTGCGCTTTAGTCGTTTTAATTAGTACTCCATTAGCGTCGAATATACGGTCACCGTTAGCATCTCTTAGGCCTGTTCCGATTTGAATATTCACCTTATGCTTAGTCCCTTTTTCCCATGTCACAGCAAAAGGAATATATGCACTGCCAGAATAACTTTTCTGAGTAGTCACGCCATTTTCTTCTACGCTATACGCAATAGTGCAATCTTCCAATTCGATATAAGCACCTGTTGCATTTGAGATATTTCCTGGAGTGGTAGTGCCAGACGTGTACCATGGAATGGTAGTCTGCGGAATCATAAAGAAATATTTATTCTCCTTATCTTGTTCTGTGGATAATTGGCTAACAGTATAATCCTCTGTCACATTAATCTCTGTTTCATTATCGGCTAAGGTATAAATAGAAGGGTTCCCTGATTTATAACCAAGTTTGGCCCATTCTTGGTTTCCTGCATCACCACCATTCGCATTAAAATAGTAATATCCGTCATTGAAGACATTGTGAAGTTTTACACCTTTCACCTTAATAGTAGAATTGGCAAGTTTTACTGTTTTTGACAAAAAGAACTGTACTGCGGCACAAGCATGGTCAAAAGTAAAAAACAAATGACCATCCCTTTTATGATCAGGGTCATCTGCATGATAATAAGTATCCTGGGTCATAGCCACCAAAAGATCCTTTTGGTCACTACTATTCTCTTCTACTTGGAAATGAAGATTCGGCTTAATAACCACTGACGCATTTTCAGAATTATCTACATAACCTTCAAAGGTGAAATGCCCGGTTTCATAATTGGCATACGCATAAAAAGGTACTTTAGTATTTTTATTAGCATAAGTGGGCCATGCGCCCTCGCCAGTATCATCGACTGTTCCAACAATCCAGGTTCCTTTGTCAGCAACCCGATGAGTTTTAAGTTCAGGAGAACCCATCTTATAACATAGTTCATTAGTGTTATAATACGAATAATCCACATAAAATACACCTACATCATTCGCAAGCGATTCAGTAGTAGTGACAGGCGATTTCAACTTACCAGACGCACCTGCTTCAGAATCCACATAAGGCCTTTGCGAGACATTGACAGAGATCGGATACTCAGGTTCGTCACTCGCTTTCCCAAGGATTTTGTTAACGATGAGCATGATGTCAGACACGGTGACATGTCCATCATTATTGACATCATAATGATACTTCTGCGCATGTGCGTTGAGTGACATGAGCGACAAAGCGATTATGATAAAACGTATTTTCATTATTGTATGAATTAATATTAAAGTTTAATGGTATTCATCAAGAGTCCTTGTTTGGTAGTGCCAGAAATCTGGAAGACCCGGACTGCGTTCTTGATGGAACTATAGTAGCGAAGGGTGATAGGCTCACCCACCTCCTTTGAATAAAGAGGAACGGTAATATAGCCAGTGAAATTGTAACCTTGGCCTACATAGGCAGTTCCCCTACACTCGTCGCCCACGAAGGCGCCAATGAAATCAAGAGGTGCTGCCACGAAAGGCTCTTCCACAGTTTGATCAATCTGGAACTTAATCGTAAGCGTTGTCAGGATTGGGTACTTCGAGGATCCCTTCAAGATAGGCGGTTCGTAATCAGAAGAGACACCAAGTTCTCCCTCGGGGATGTAGGGATCTGTATCCTCCACTGCGAAGAGATGATGCAACTCGCTGGAGTAATATTTGAAACCAATTGTCTCGGTTTTTTCTTTTGTCGCATTGCTATACACCTTGATGATGAAATAGGTGCTCTGCTGCGCGATTCCTGATTCATCTCTATTAAACTCAGTGGCGACAGAGGACAGTCCTCTTAATTCACCATTGATGAAGACGGCCATCATGTCGTCTGGGCTGATGTAGCGTGAGAGAAGCTCAGGCATTTTCACCATGACAATCATCCAATTCTCATAATCGCTGAAATCAGGATCTTTCCAGTCGGGTCTCTCATCTGTAGCATTCCAATCGATATCCCACATGGGTTGAGCTACCACTTCGACCCAAGGACTGGCAGGAGGCGTTGGAGGAGGAGTGACTTCCGTGGAGTCTGTAGGAGTAGGGACCACAGGAACAGGGTCAGGGTCATCCGAAGAGGAGCCGCAGCCCCACGCGAACGTGAGGGCTGCGAGCACCATGAATGACTTGAATAAAAACTTTCTCATAGCTTTTAGTCAATTACGTATTTCTTTCCATTATAGATATAGACACCCTTCTTGACAGGACGGCCCGGCAGTTTGTAGCCTTCGAGCGTATACCAGCCAAACTTAGGAATGTCGCGTACCGTGAAGTCAATCTTCGTCGGAGCACTTGGCAGGCCCACCACGGAGTTGGCTTTATAGGTGAGGACCTCAGGTGTAGTGGCGATCACATCACCCTCGCGCTCGATGGCAAACCACAGCGGCTGCTGCACATCACCCTCAATGCTCAGGTAGAAGATGCTGTCGTCAGCAACTGTCACGGCACCTCTCTGCTCACCGTCGGCATAGGCCACAAGGCGATCGCCCGGCAAGAGTTCCACTCCAGCAGTGATGGCTGACAGCGACATGGTCGTCGCTTTCCTTGTCGTGCCTTCAGGCTTGCTGGCAGGAGCCTTGACCACTTCGTCGAGGAAGGTACTTCCCGGCTCATAGAACGGGTAAGTAAATTTAGCTCTATTTTCAGCATTCCGCATGAACATATAGCCTTCACCGGGTTTCAGATACTGCAAGCTGCCCTTCCATACACCTTTCATCGTGGGAGAAGGCTTGGAGAACACTGCAAATGCATCGTGACTCTTGATGATATCACCATCGTTGGCATCGTCGGCATAATCCTCAAGCGCAGTCTCCAGGGTGAGGTTCATCATCGGTGTATAGCCGATGCCGTTCCAACCTGAACGTACCACGATTGTACGGTCAGCATCTTGACGGATGATGGTGCCACCAACAGAGAGGCTGAAGCCTTCTTTCACTTTGACAGCATAGGACCTGCTAGGCAAAAGCTGGTAATCCGACGCATCATCAGAAGCCAGCCATTTGCCATTGTTAAAGGCAAAGGTCATATCGCTGTTGTTATCGGTGAAGATATCACCTTCACTCCATTGGTAAGAGCTCAGCAACTTGTTGATGTCGAAGAAGCGCTCACCATAGACATTGAAGGAAATCCAGTTCCATCCCTCGTGGAGATTGATGGTCTGCACATACTGGCTGCCACCACTGAGGATGAGCGGGGATTCCACGGTGCCCAGGATAGAGGAGCGCTTGAAGAACACCTTTTCGGCGGTATTGAGGAGCATCTCGTTGCCAGTGGCACTGTGCCAGAGTCTGAAATGCATCTCCTGTTCGGCCTTGGCATTCTTTTCATCGTTGTAGATGTTGATATAGACCAGGTGCTGATCCTCGCCATTGCCGATGTTGGCCACTCCGTGACACACATTATTGTCGTCGAACACGCCCACGATGTCATTTGAGTCGATATCGATTTCGTCGTTAATCCTCACCTGTGCGATGACGTTCATCGTATGCTGGAGCAAAGAAGGATCGACAAGCCAATCGGGACCCACACCTTCGACGGTGACGGTGAGACCGAACGGTTCACTCATGCCGTTCTCGTCGGTAAGATACAGGATCTCGTCGTAGGTACCCACATTGAGGTGCTCGCTGATCTCGGCCACGAGGTAGACGTTCTGTCTCGGTCCGATGACATCGGTAGTCTTACTAAGTTTCAGCCACCTTGGACAGTTCTCGATCGTATACGTGTGGCGCACACCGCTGTTATTGGCAATCTCAAGCGCCAATGAGCTTTTATTACCTTTCACGGTCTTGGTCAGTTCATAAGAATTCACCCACCTGAGCGGATTGCAATCCACGAAGTAATAAGCGGTGACCGGCGAGGCCATGGCATTACCATTCTTGTCGGGGATGTCTCTCACCGTGATATAGATGTTGCGCTTGTTGATGCGGGTATCCGACTCGTTGATGTTGAAGTAGATCTGGTTGCCCTTACCCACATAGCTGTAGCTGATGTTGGTCAGTTCCTCATAAGGTCTGACAGGTGCAGAGAGCGTCTGGTCGATGTGCTTCAGGATATCCTCTTCTGAGACGACACTCTGGTCGAACAAGAAGTCACGCTCAGGAGTCGTGGTCGGATTATTATTTTCGTCCAACTCATAACGGATATTTCCATTCTCATCCTTATAGATCTTGGAGCTCCAAGCATACGGCCTCATTTCAAGCTGGTTGTTCGTTAAACGAACCTGCTGGCTGAAGTTCAGATAAGAAAGGAGGCCAGCCTCATCGCCGTGCGGGCTCTTGGAACTGTAGGACTTGATGAGCGACTCAGGCAAAGCCTGCTGGAAGACGCAAATCTCATCGAGGTTACCACGCAGGTAGTTGCGGGTGTCGGCGATGACGAGACCGCTCTCCTCCATACGCTCGAACACTGCGGAACCGAGCATCGGGTGTCCGCCAGAGACTCCGCCGAGCGAATCGACGGTGAATGTAGCACGAAGCGTGTTGTCGACGATGATCTTGCCCAGGTTGAGACCTCTATTGACCGTCATGGCATAGTGGTGCCACTGGTTGTCGCTGTAGTCGCCCGGCACATTGACCAGATGGCCATTGTACTTGAAGTTGAGTTTCTCAGCGTCAAATCCGATATAGATCTGATTCTCGGCATTGCTGTCTGCAGCCTCTCCAGAACCGTTGCTGAAGAGCACGCCACGACCATCGGCATCGGTACGGAACCAGAACATCAAGGTAAAGTCCTCATACTTATTGCGGTTGATGAACTTATTGTTGAGAGGAATACCCTTATCCTCCCAGTCGATGTGGAGCGACATGCCTCTGGGCACCTGCCATGAAGCGTTGCGAAGCACGGCATTCGCACCCTGGGCGTGGTCCATGGCGTATTCGCCATTGCCTTCGTTCATCGGGTAGTAGTCGACCAGGCCCAACTCATAACCAGTGAGACGCTTGGTCTCATTGAGATCGATGTCTGAGAGAGCGCGGTACCACAACCTGGCCTCCATCATGCGACCCTTGAAGTAGGAGCTGGTGAGTCGGTCGACCTCATTGGTACGACCGAAGATGAGCGTACCGGTGCTGGTGTAAGGATTCTGGATCTCTTTACTGCCGATGGGAATACCTCCATGGTAGAGTTCCACCATGCAAGCGCTATCCTTCGCTTCTGACAGATGACGGATCACCATGGCCACCTTAGATAATGTGGGGATGGATATCTCACGGTCAGAGGTCAGGGTCTCGTTGTTGACCACAGCCTTCAGTCTGTGTTCCTTGGTGTACCAGAGCTGGAGTTTCTTGCCCGAGGTGCCATGTGAGAAGATCGGCATGTCCTCGCCTGTTTCATCAGGCTGGATCATCACCTCGAGGGTGAGGTCCTTGCCGTTGAAGTTACGGCGTGCCGTCGTCTCAAGGCTGGACTTATTGTCGAAACGGATCGTCACATCATCAGTCAAGTGGTCGTTGTTGACCTCGCCCTTGACCTCGAAATTAGCTGTATTGAGATAATTGTACTCGATATCCTCGGAGAAGTTGAACACGACATCGTCGCCGATATCGATGATACCATCCTTAGGCTCCGGAGTGCCGAAGATGGTCGGGCGGCGTGTGTCCTTGACACCACTGAGCACCTTGGAAGAGGATGTCAGATAGCCGTTACCATTGCGGCAGAAGAGCACGGCACGGAGGTCGTAAGCCTTCTCCATGATGATCTTCTCGCCGAAGAACCTGGTGATGATGGATCCGTTCTCGGGGATCATCTCCTTGACACCGTTGGCCAATGTATAGAGCGAATCACTGGCGTAATAAGCACAGAGGTTGGTCCAGAACTCATCGCCACGTGCGGTCTCCTTGTATTGGAACTCGATATGGTCGAAGTTCTTCTGGTTCTTGTCGAAACCATCGATGATGATCGGCAAGTAGTAGCCATACTTCTCGTCATACTGAGCGTCGGTGTTGAGGATCCACTTGTCGCCCGGCGATGCGATATTGATCGAACCAGCTGCGCGGAGGAAGTGCACGTCGAGAGAAGCCTCGCTGTCGGCGAATTTCTCACCGTCGACACTACAGAGACCGACAACCAGATTCTCATAGTCGAAGTCCTCTCCGGCATACACCTCGAGAGTCTTCTCGGTGATCTCTCCTGGAAGCACCTTGACGGTACGTCCTGTACCACTGAGGGGCACGCCGTCGACCAGCAACTTGGCACCCTTCGGGTTGGAAGCCTCCTCCATATAGAGGTGATAGTAGTCGTAGGTATTCTCAGGCTGCTCCGTCTCATTGGTGAGATAGAGTTTGAAGCGAGCAGGCTCGGTATGAGGCACACCGCTGATGGTCTGCTTATCGAGCTTGATGACAGGATTCTCGATTTTCTTTGTAGCCTCGTCGAGCAACTGGCCCGGCTGATAGAACAAGGTGCGGCGCTCGTCCTCCCATGGGCGGCAGGTAGCACCACCGCGAGTGCGGTAGACGAAGCCACGAGAATACTCCGCATTGCTGAGGTCGAGATGACGTTTGAGGAAATCCTCGTCGTAGTTCACCTGATCGTAGAAATTCTCGCTGGTGAAGACATCCATCTCGTTCTTGGCCACATTGTCGGAGACAACATTTTTGACGCGATAGACATCGAAGCTGAGGTGGCTCTTGAGTTCCATGCCGATGGAGAAGCTCTCCTTGCGGCTATAGGAATTGGAAGTCTCCCACTCGGGTTTCACATCATAGGAAAGCGCCGGAGTGAGGCCAAACTCGAAGAGCGCGCCGACGAACTCGACTTTGCCACCAAACTCCGTGCCGGAGTTGATGCCACCTGTGGAAGTGCTCAGGATGCTGCCCAAGAACTTGGCCACTGTCGGGCCGACCACCTGTACGATGGTAAGGGCAGTATTACCTGCAGTACTATCGAAATAGCTGTCGGTGAGTCCAGAGACGGGCCACACCATGGAGTTCATGCAAGAGTAATCGCTGCTGAATTCCTCCTCATAGCTGACGCCACCCACGCCGCCGTCGACGACGAAGTTGCGCACCAGGTCATTGGCGGCCAGTTTCTCACCCTCGTTCTGTGCGATCATGCCGATCCACGACTGGAGGCTTGCGCAATACTGCTGCACCTCGTCGGTGAGATCATCGTCTTTCATGTCCGACGGCATGACGATGCGGTAGTTCATGCCGCTCTCTTCAGCCATACGGCTGGTATAGCGGTAGTATTGTCCGTTTTTCTTGTTCATCACGCCGAAGTGCTCCTCATCCGATGGATCGACGAGAGCGAGGTAGACAGGTTTGCCCGTTCTATCGGCCTGGGCCTTAGCCTCGGCCAAGGTACCTGTGAACATGAGCGACTTACACTGGTTGACCAATCCTGGGATCAGGGTTGAGGTCAGGTACTGCTGTGAGTGATGGAAAGTGGACTGGATCATCGGTCCGTAGGTGAGGGACTCGTCGCGCACGAGGTGGTAGATCGAGTCGTTCTCATCGCGTCCCTGTGCGATCTCAATGGCACGCTTGGCTGCCAGTTGTCCGCCCATCTGCAGGAAGTGCGAGTGTGGGATGGCACGGATGGTATAGGCCGGCTTCACCACGATATTCTGCTCCACACCGATGTAGACGTCGCCGTCGGCGCCCACCACATCACCAGAGCCACTGGTTGAGATGTCCTCAGATGCAGTCATGGAGTATTCGAAAGCACGCTTGCCGCTACCTGAGAACATCAGGGCGAGGCTGGTCTCAAACGAAGTCTCTGCACCGGAGTTGACACCTGTCACGACGCCAGCGCCCATCGGAGCAGCCACGGCTCCGTAGAAGCTGGCCAGCGCCGTACCCTTCTTGATGGAGAGTTCGAGTCCTGCTGCCCAGTTCATATCCATGGAGTAGGAATACTTGAGCGTGGAGCCTTTGCTCAGTGTAGCGGAGCTGCCGCTTCCAGGAGGATCGCGGAGGATATCGACGAGCACAGGCTGGTTGACACTGAGGATGTCGGTGCCTTCCTTCATCGCATAGATGTTGAGGATATAAGCCTTGATCGGCTCGGCCTCGTAGCGTGTGCCGTCTCTCTCGAGCGTCATGTTGACAGTGCGGAGGGCATCCTTCTGGGTGAGCAGATAAGGCACCTTGTCGGCATCGAGCTTGACGAGAGCCTGTCCGAGAGAGTCGAGTTCGACCTCCTCGCTGTGAGTAGCACCGACCATGCCGTTGTGGATGGTCACCTTACCACCGCTGAGGCGTACGATATCGACGGTGTCGCTGCGCTGGTTGTTGTTCCAATAGTATTTCTCTACTGCAGAGAGACGGATCGGATATTTCTTCTCGATGCTGAACACCGGGTATCCGAAGGTGTATTTGGTCACCATGACCGTGGTTGTGTCTTCGGGCAGGTTGGGTTGTGTAGGCACCTGATAGACCAGTGGCACGGTCACCTTGTCGCCAGCGAGGTTGCGTGCGACATAGGTCTCATCGCCGAGGAAACCGAAATTAGACAATCCGAGCTGCTTGTAGGTCAGCTGTGTCGGTGTGTGGTAGATACAATTGTAGATGGCATTGTAAGTCACCCCGACCTTGTGCACGACTTGTTTACCTGTAAGGGTTGTCCAGTTGCCTTCGAGTGAGTCACTCTTCTCTTCGAGTGCTTCGGTGAGGTCGATCACATCACTGATCTTACCCTCGGGGAAGAGCGTCGGGTAACCCGTTCCTGAGAGGTGCTGCACCTTCCACTTCACTGGCGGGAGATAAGCGACATACTCACCAGTCGTCGGGTCGGGAGTCACCGTGATCTGGCGGCGAGTGGTGTGCATCTTGGTCTGATAGGCAACGTTATCATGCGAGACATGTGCAAACACCGTATCGCGTTCCGTACGGTTGGAATTCTTGTTGTCATAGACGAGCCAAGAGTTGTTGTCGCCCTCGAGGGCGAGCGTCATCTGCAGGTTGTCACCCAGGTTATTGCGTGAGAGGCTATTGTCGAGAGGCAGGCTGCCTTGCTCGAGTCCACCGACCATACGGCCGATGAGCTTCACTTTGGTGTCATCGTAGAAATAGTACTCATCTACCTTGCCTTTGAACACATGGTTGTAGACCTGTTTGCTGTTGAAGACGTGTCCAGCCATGATAGGCTTGATCTCGAGCGGTACGTCTTGGAAGACACGGAAGGAGAACTTGCCCTCATGATCGGTGGTGACATTGGCACCCGAAGCAGTGAGCACCTGTTTTCCATTGACCAAGAAGCCCACGTCTCTCACAGGAATCTTCGTGCCCTCATAGAACACAAATCCAGAGAAGGAGAAGCCTGAAGTAACGATGAAATCCTTGAGCATCATGTAGTTGGATCCAGGACTGGCCTTGAAGTCAGCTTGGTAAGATTTTTCCTCAAGCGTGATAGTACCCTGAGTCTCAGGATCACTGACAGGAGCGATGGTATAAGAGACAGCCATCTGTCCGTTATAGGACAGTTTGTCGATCATATAGTAGCCCTTGCTGTCTGTATAGGTCGAGGCAACGGTCACGTCATTCAAGGTAGCGACAATCTTCATGTTGGGGATTGCAGTACCGTCGGCATAGCGCAAGTAGCCTTCCACCATACCCGTGGGTTCACAATGACCCTCAGCCACATCAGACGACTCGGTATGCGTACCCTCGCAGTCGACAGCGGAGAGCACTTTGTACTCATAGGTGAGAATAGGAGAAACGGTAGTATCCTCATAGGACAGTTCGGTGATGTTGTCAGCAATGGGGTTCCACTGGTTCTTGCCTTTCTCAGTACGCCAGACCTGGAAGAAGTCGATCACGCCGCCATCGGTTTCCCATGTGATGAGGACGCTGCTCTGGAGGGTCTGGGTCTCAATATGCTTGCTCACCTTGCCGGAGGACTCGAAATAGAATCCTTCGTAGGAAGTATCGATATAAGCTTCTGTCGTGACAGAGTTGTCGGCCTTTTCTGTAGGCAATACAGGCATGATGCCCGGCCATCCTTCGGTGACAGTCCAGCCAGCCCCAAGTTTTTCGAGCTGTTCATCCACGCTCTCGGGCAGCTGCTCACTCTGATGCTGCAGAGTGGAAGTGGAGGTGTAGAAGCAATTCTTGAATTCTTTGGGACGATAGTTGTTGTAGTTGCGTTCGTTGTAGAAGTCATATCCTTCACTGATTTCCCCACATTTCTCGGGAGCATTCACACATCCATTGAACTTGGCGTCGCGAGGTTCTCCGTCGAATCCGCTCCATATATGAGCTTTGGTGATAGACCCGGAGAAGAGGCAATTGTTGTACTCCACATCAATCGTGTTGTTGCAGAATGCAGAAGTCTTATAATCATTATACCCCTCATTATACCATTCACCCGTGAAATTGACCTTTACAATACAGTTGTTGATTTGAGTGTTATAAATGGTCTCTGCGAGAGCGGCCGAATGCATTCCAGAGTTGGTACCGGCAATCACGAGATTGGAGATGGTGCAATGGTTACCCTCACGGATCAGCGGATTTCTGGTGTTGACGGTGATGGTATATCCATTTCCCTCAATTGTTCCGGTGAACGGTGTATAGTAATCCACCCCGAGAGGAGTGAAATCCTCTGGCAGCGTGATATCGGACTCGAGCACCAGTTTGAGGTCTTTTTCGCCATTCTTAACCTTTTGGGCAGCTTTTTCCCAATCCTCTGCCGATGAGATGAACTCAGCGTTATAATAAGGTATAGGAGAATTGCCACGCTTGGTGACGAAGGAGATTTTGTATCTGACGCATGAGCGAGGCAGGGTGATTTCCTTCCTCTTGGCCTTGATTTCATTTTCAGAGAGCTGATAGATCATAGAGTCCACCAGTTCGTTGTTGCGGTTATACATCTTGACAACGAGGTCGATCTCCGCTCTGTCATCCCACACGAAGCAGCATTGTTTGTCTTGATAGAAAGACCACTGCACATTGACCGTATGTTCTTCCTTATTTTTCCAATAGGCAAAGGCATCAGCGACTTGGGTGAGTCGTAATGGGCGCAGCCCTTTGGTATAGCCTTTCTTCACGGTGGGGTTGTATGCTGCTCCCCATTCCCATCCCCAGATACTGGTCACGCCTCGGCGGATGCGATAGGTTACATTCAGGTCTCCCGTCACTTGGTTGACATTCTCTTTCGTGAGAGACTCCACGATGGTGGAATCGACAAAAGAGTATTCCTCCTTAGACAAGTCGAGCATTTCGAAGCCGATATCGACGAAATCCTCATCCCGTCCGGAGAGGGAGCGTTGGATCTGGAAGACATCGCCATCGAGCATGTCCTCATAGTTGAGTTCCTTGATTTTCCAAGAGAGGTTGATTTTTGCTTTAGAGTCATTCTGAGCTGTGGCGGTGAAATCCTCAGGAGAGTGAATCATCGCGATATCCTCGGAATCGCTCGACACATTGCGCATCTCATAGCCTTCGGAGTCGAGATAGTCGCATACAATGTGGAAATTGCGATAGGCTTGATCTGGCCACAAAAGTGCGAAACCAGAAGAGTTGATTTCCTGGGTCATGGTCCTTTCCACTCCGCCGTTGTCGGTGTACACGGCTACGACCCTCTTGACCTGAGCCGAATCGACGGGAATCATCCATGGCACGACAATCTTGCCCTGATACTCTTTTTCCTCAAGCACCATGGCCTGGCTAACGATAGGCTGCATCACCGTCGGTGAAGCGGACATATCGATTGTCTTGGCAGGGACGTTCACCTTTTTGCCATTCTTATAGCTATCGTTACCAATCATGTGGACGTCATAGGTGAACGTGATGGTCTTGCCGCGGAATTCTCTCGGCACGGCCCAGTTGACAATGACAAGCATGTGCTCAGTCTGCTGTGACATCCTGTAGATATTATGCCGGTATGACTGTCCTTTATTCATCTCGACGTCATAATCAGGATAGTCAGCATTCTCGGATCGCACCAATGTCACTGTTCCATCGACAGAAGATTTCAAGTTGGTGTTGCAATGGGTAGCATTTTTATCGATGTCTTTGTCGTAGGCACTCCATTCGAAGAATGTCTGCACAGGCCCATCGCCAACTTGATAAAAGATTTTTCCGGAGTCGATCCAGGTATCGGAATTATCCTGGTCATAAACCGGCATCTCAAAACGCAACAGTCCACCCGTATCCTGCCGGATCGAGTAGAAGAAGGTCTGATCCACCCAGTCACCGGCCTCAACCGTGCCTGGGCTAATCCACGCCAATAGGGTCAGGAACAATGCTCCCAACCATCGGCTTTTCGTTCTAAATAGTTGTTTTACCATATAATATAAAAATTTATATGATTATCCGCAATCGTACCACCAAAAATCGGCACATCATTCCAGATACGCC
>CAMNIN010000073.1 GCA_946540735.1 uncultured Prevotellaceae bacterium
AAGCCTCCGGGGCTGTCTCCTCAACGGATGACAGCCCCGGAATTTTTGTTGCCTTTACTTTTTTTCTTGCTTCATCAGCACCAATGTTTTGGGGATTTTGACATATTTGCTGTTGACCACAATCTTATACGGACTTCCGTCGTTATGCTTCATGGTGAGCCGTCCGTCATCGCTTTCGGTCAGCGTGGCCTCAAAATCCTCGCTGCCATAGTCATTGATGACCTCGATTCTCACTTGATGCTTGCCGGTGCGTTTGCATTCCGTGATCAGCCATAGGCGTGAATCGCGTTTTGATCCAAAATAGCCTGCAAGATCTCCATAAATCTCTTGTCCGGGTACTTTCACATCACTACTGTCGGCACTTAGGTAGAGATAGATTTGGTATTCCTCGTTGTAGTAATACCCTTTCATCGATTGTGAATGTGACAACATGGGGAGTGTCAACATCAAAAAAGTCAGCAAATATTTCCTCATTATTTCTATATTTTGACAAAGTTACCTTTTTTCTTTTATATCACTTCTCCTTTTTTAAAAATATTGTATAATCAGTCTATATTTTTATTTTTTTTAGTAACTTTGCATCCGAAATATTAGTTTTTTATGACGGGTAAAGAATTGTTGTTTCCTGACTATATCTTTGAATCTAGTTGGGAAGTCTGTAATAAAGTTGGGGGTATTTATACCGTTTTGTCCACAAGGGCAAAGACATTACAGGAGAAATTGGCCGATCATATCATCTTTATCGGACCAGACTGTTGGAAAGAAAAAGAAAACCCTTACTTCGCAGAAGATATATCGCTGTTCTCTGATTGGAGAATCAAAGCCCAAGAAGATGGCTTGAAAATGAAAATTGGTCGTTGGAATGTTCCGGGAAAACCGATAGCCATCCTGGTGGATTTCCAAGACTACTTTGAAATTAAAGACGAAATCTACGGAAAACTTTGGGAACTCTTCCAGGTCGACAGCCTACACGCTTATGGAGATTATGACGAAGCATCCATGTTCTCCTACGCAGCGGGGCTTGTCGTAGAAAGTTTCTACAACTTCTTTCTTGACCAGAATACCAAGGTGGTCTATCATGCCAATGAATGGATGACAGGTCTGGGTTTGTTGTATATACGTCATAGATTGCCGCAGATTGCTACAGTCTTCACCACACATGCCACCAGTATCGGAAGAAGTATTGCAGGAAACAATAAACCTCTCTATGATTATCTCTTTGCTTATCAAGGCGACCAGATGGCGGGTGAGTTGAACATGCAGAGCAAGCATTCCATCGAGAAACAGACTGCGAAATATGTTGACTGTTTTACTACGGTGAGTGACATCACTGCCAGAGAGTGCTTGGAATTGCTTGATAAACCGGTGGATGTTGTGTTGCCCAATGGATTTGAGGATAATTTCGTGCCGCAGGGGAGTGAGTTCACCAAGAAACGACGCCTTGCCCGCAAGCGCTTCATCGATGTCGCGAATGCGCTGATGGGTACTGATCTCAACGATGATGTGCTGATTGTTTCCACAAGTGGACGGTATGAGTTCCGTAACAAAGGTGTTGATGTCTATATCGAGGCAATGAATCGCCTGTTGCGTGACAAAAACCTCAAGAAACAAGTACTTGCCTTTATCGAGGTTCCCGGATGGGTGGGCGAACCTCGTAAGGACTTGGTGGAACGACTGAACAGCGGAAAGAAATACGATACGCCATTGGAGGTGCCACTCATCACTCATTGGTTGCATAATATGACTCATGACAATGTGCTTGGTATGCTGAAATTTCTTGACATGTGGAACCGGCACGAAGATCATGTCAAACTCATATTCCTTCCGTGTTATCTGATGGGCGATGATGGCGTGCTCAATATGGCCTATTATGACCTGGTACTGGGCAATGACCTCTGCATCTATCCTTCTTATTACGAGCCTTGGGGCTATACTCCGCTTGAGGCAGTTGCTTTCAAGGTGCCCTGCATCACTACCGACCTCGCAGGATTCGGGCAATGGGCCAACAGTGTGAAGGGTGGCAACAGCGAGATCATCGATGGCGTGAAAGTCATCCATCGCACAGATTATAATTATTCAGAGGTGGCTGATGCCATCAAGGACACGGTATCTGAATTTTCGTCCTTTGACAAGACTATGGTCTCCAAGGCAAGGACGAATGCCGGTAAACTCTCTAAGAAAGCGTTATGGACGCATTTTATCACCTATTATTATCAGGCATACGATTTCGCTTTGCGAAAGGCTTCTGATAGAATGAAAGAAATGAATTAAATCAAACAACGTAATATAACAAAGTATGAAAATCAAAGCAGATTACGCGAATGCTCCCCAGTGGAAAGAACTGTTGGTGAAGTCTCGTCTTCCCGAACAGTTGAAATGCCTGGATGAGCTGGCTCACAATATGTGGTGGGCATGGAACTACGAGGCACGTGACCTCTGGAGAAGTCTTGACGAGGATCTTTATGAGGAGGTGGGGCATAACCCCGTGCTTTTGCTTGAGCGACTGAGCTACGAGAGAAAGCAGGAACTGGAGAAGGACAAGACCATCATGAAGAATGTGAAGGATGTCTATGCCAAGTTCCGCAAATATATGGATGTCAAACCAGATGCCAAACGCCCTTCTGTCGCTTATTTCAGTATGGAGTACGGCATCAATCAGGTGCTGAAGATCTACTCCGGTGGTCTTGGCATGTTGGCTGGTGACTATCTGAAAGAGGCTTCGGACAGCAACGTCGACCTCTGCGCCATCGGTTTCCTCTACCGTTTCGGCTATTTCAAGCAGTCGCTTTCCATGGACGGACAGCAGATTGCCAACTACGAGGCTCAGAATTTCAACTCCCTGCCTATTGAGCGCCAGCTCGACGCTGACGGCAACCAGATGGTGGTGGATGTGCCTTATATGAACTATCAGGTTCATGCCTATGTCTGGAGGGTCAATGTGGGACGTATCTCCCTCTATCTCCTGGATACCGACAACGATATGAACTCTGAGTTCGACAAGCCCATTACCCACTCACTTTATGGTGGTGACTGGGAGAACCGTCTCAAGCAGGAAATCCTTCTGGGTATCGGTGGTATGCTCACACTCAAGAAACTGGGCATCAAGAAGCAGATCTATCATTGCAATGAGGGACACGCCGCCTTGTGCAACCTTCAGAGGCTCTGCGACTATGTGGCTGAGGGCTTGACGTTCAACCAGGCTCTCGAACTCGTAAGGGCTTCCTCGCTCTATACGGTTCATACTCCTGTGCCAGCAGGTCATGACTACTTCGACGAGGGCATGTTCGGCAAGTACATGGGTGGTTACCCTGCCATGCTGGGCATCACTTGGGATGAGTTCATCGGTATGGGACGCCAGAATCCCGACGACCATAGCGAGCGCTTCTGCATGTCTGTCTTCGCTTGCAACACTTGCCAGGAAGTCAATGGCGTGAGTAAGTTGCACGGATGGGTCAGCCAGAAGATGTTTGCTCCGATCTGGGCAGGCTATTATCCCGAGGAGAATCATGTGGGATACGTCACCAATGGTGTGCACTTCCCCAGTTGGGCAGCAACGGAATGGAGGAAACTCTACGCCAAGCATTTCGACAAGAAATTCATGGGCGACCAGAGCAATGAGCAAATCTGGCATGCCATCTATAACGTTGACGATGAGGAGATCTGGAATACCCGTATGGCCCTTAAACAAAAACTCGTCGATTATATCCGTGATAAATTCCGCGAGACATGGCTCAAGAACCAAGGTGATCCCTCACGTGTGGTCTCTCTCTTGCAGAAAATCAATCCCAATGCGCTGATGATCGGCTTCTGCCGTCGCTTCGCTACCTATAAGCGTGCTCACTTGCTCTTCACCGACCTCGACAGATTGGCCAAGATCGTCAATGACCCGGAGCATCCCGTGCAGTTTATTTTCTCAGGAAAGGCTCACCCTGCCGACGGTGCTGGTCAGGGATTAATCAAGCGTATCTTCGAGATCAGCCAGCGTCCTGAGTTCCTTGGCAAGATCATCTTCCTCGAGGATTATGACTTCAGGCTTGCCCGTCGTCTGGTGTCGGGCGTGGACATTTGGATGAACACACCTACTCGGCCCTTGGAGGCCTCCGGTACTTCAGGTGAGAAAGCGGAGATGAACGGTGTTGTCAACCTCTCTGTGCTCGATGGTTGGTGGCTTGAGGGTTACCGCGAGGGTGCCGGATGGGCTCTTACTGAGAAGCGCACCTATCAGAACCAGGGCTATCAGGATCAGTTGGATGCAGCCACCATCTATGGACTGCTCGAGAACGAGATCGTGCCGCTCTACTATAACAAGAATGAGAAGGGCTACAGCGAGGGATGGATCAAGGTCATCAAGAACTCCATTGCCACTATCGCTCCGCATTATACGATGAAGCGTCAGCTCGACGATTACTATTCCAAGTTCTATTTCAAACTGGCTTCCCGCTCAGAGCAGCTCCATGCCAACAACAACCAGATGGCGAAGGAAATCGCTGTATGGAAGGAGACTGTGGCTGAGAGATGGGATTCTATCAAGGTCGTCTCTATGGAGAACGACTTGGTGGAAGGTACCGCAGAGACCGGTGTGGAATTTGTCATCAGGTATGTCATTGATGAGGCAGGACTTGACGATGCCATCGGACTGGAGTTTGTTAGCCTCAAAACCGATGTCAACGGCGAAGACAGGATCAACAAGGTCGATCCGTTTAAGATCGTCAAGAAAGAGGGCAATATCTATACCTTCGAGTGCAAGTTCACACCCAACAAGGCCGGTACTTACAAGACCGCTGTCCGTATGTATCCGAAGAGTGACAAACTGCCTCACCGTCAGGACTTCTGCTATGTGAGATGGATCTAATCCACCACTTGGATAGACAATAAAAAGGCATTGCTCATCGTGGGCAATGCCTTTTTTAGATTTGTCGTGAATAAAAAAGTGGTATTACGATCCTAGTCTCTCACGAATGAAATTCTCCAGTTCTGTACCTACCAGACCGCGGACCAGAATCACTCCGTCTTTGTCGACAATGATGGTGTGGGGAATGGCTTGGATGCCAAACTGCTGTGCTATCTCGCTGTTGCGCTTGAGTTCCGAAATCTGAGGCCATGTGGCATGACTCTTCTTGATTGCGTCTTTCCATGCATCACCATCGTCATCGAGCGACACTCCAAGCATACCCAGCCCCTTGTCATGGTAGAGCGAATATAGTTCCACCATGTGCGGCATCTCACGCATACATGGTTGGCACCAACTGGCCCAGAAATCGATCACGGTGATTTCGTTCTGGGAAATCACGCTCATGGCATTGAGCTCTTTCCCTTCTGGTGTCCGGGCTTTGAAATCAGATATTTTCTCTCCTGAGCCTGCGTCATGCATGGAGGATTTCAAGTATTCCTCCAACCCCTTCACTTCCTTGCGATGGCGCATCTGGGATGGCATCTTGTTGATCAGCGTCAGCACCTGCTCCTCATTGAGAATGGTAGGATTGGTCACAAGTAGAAAACCCAGTTCGTTTCTGATGTTTTTCTCTGCTGTGGAGAAATATTTGTCGGTCATCTCCTGCATCACCGACATGGCTTTGGCCTGGAGGGCTTCTTTCTCGGTGTCGGGCAGACTGTCAGAGAATTGGCCCATAATCTGTTGAAGCTTGTTCTGGTTCTCAAAACCGAAGTCATTCAGCGCTTGCCATTCATCATTCAGGGGAGTGCCCTTGATCTTCGATTCTCCTTGGCCCTTCTTCAACTGGATATGTATGTCGCCGGGTTCAAGGAAGAAGGGCTGTATCGATTCCTCCGTGCTCTTGATGCGGAGCAGGCAGATGGTCGTGCTGTCCACTTCTCCTTCATATTCGAATTTACCGTCTTTCAGCAACAGGGTGTCGAAGGGGAGGCCTTTCTCCAGATCAGTGATCAGAAACAGGGTGTCGGTAGCTGTGGCTCCCTCCATCTCACCATGCAACCTATAGCTTTTTGAGCTGCAGCTGGTCACAAGTAATAGGGATGCAAGGGCAGTGAGTATGCCGGTGGTTCTCTTCATGTCAGATCAGGTATTGAGAACTGATGCTCTGGTTGGAGATGACTCGGCGGATGGTCTCGGCAAACATGTCGGCCACTGAGATCTGCTTCACTTTAGGGCAACGGCTGGTGTAGGGGATGGAGTCGGTGAAGACGATCTCTTCCAAAGCGGAGTTCATCACGTTCTCATTGGCGGGGCCGCTCATCACGCAGTGCGAGGCACAGGCGCGTACGCTCTTGGCTCCTGATTCCTTCATCAGGTCGGCTGCCTTGCTGATGGTGCCGGCGGTGTCGACGATATCATCCACGATGATCACGTTTTTGTCTTTCACGTCACCGATGATCTGCATCGATGCCACCACGTTGGCGCGGGCACGTGTCTTGTTGCAAAGCACCAGCGGACAACCTAAGTACTTGGCATAGGTACTGGCACGCTTCGAACCGCCCACATCGGGCGAGGCGATGACCATGTTGTCGAGGCGGAGTGACTGAAGGTAGGGCAGCAGTACGCCTGAGGCATACAGGTGGTCGACGGGAACGTCGAAGAAGCCTTGGATCTGGTCGGCATGGAGATCCATGGTGATGACGCGGTCGACACCGGCCACGCTCAACATGTCTGCCACAAGCTTGGCACCGATGCTCACTCTTGGCTTGTCTTTCCTGTCTTGGCGTGCCCATCCGAAATAGGGCATCACGGCATTGATCGTGCGGGCCGAGGCGCGCTTGGCGGCATCGATCATCAGAAGCAGCTCCATGAAGTTGTCCGAATTGGGGAAAGTGCTCTGCACGAGGAAGAGGTCACGGCCTCTGATGGATTCCTCGTAGGAGACAGCGAACTCGCCGTCGGAGAAATGGGTGATTTGCAGACTGCCTAAGGGACAGCCGAGACTCTGACAGATTTTTTCCGCAAGGTACCTGGTCTTGGTGCCCGAGAATACCATGTAGGAATTTTGGTCATTCATTGTTCGTAGTTGTTTTTATGTTTATGCTATTGCTGATTTCAATTTTTCAAAATGGCTGATCACATTTCTGAAGTCGGTCTCATTGTGGATGTCGAAGCGGTTCCACAAATCGCCGCAGACCACCACGCCTCCGAATCCCAAGTCGCGGATGGTGCGTATGTTGTCAAGTGACACACCTCCAAGGGCATAGACATGCTTGTCGATCAGTCCCTGTCGTGAGGCCATCTGCAGTTCCGCCTGACTGAAGGTGGCCTGCTGCCCTTGCTCCGACTGGCTGTCGAAGATGTTGCGCAGAAACACGTAGCGTGATTTCTTCTTGGCTTCTTTCAACATGGAGAGATCGCTGCAGGTGCGGCTGAAATTACCACGGTATCCGGCAGGGCGGGGAAGGGTGCAGTCGTCGATGTGGATTCCGTACAGGCTGAACTCTTCTTTCAGATAATAATGGTCATGCACGGTGATACGGCGATGGGTGCTCTCAGGAAGCAGTGACAATAGACGTTCCACATAGATAGGGGAGGAACCGGGCTTGTAAATGTGCAAGTCTTCCAGACCCTCCTCAAAAAGGGCCTCCAGAATTTTGTCTTCCTCCACGAAAAACGTGGGTTTGGTCATGATGGCAAGCTTCATCGTCTGTGTGATTCTTGACTGTGAAATGCAGGAATCATGCATTTCACTTGCAAAAGTATGAAAAATCCATCATTCTTACAATGATAATCAAAGAAAAAATTCCTATTTTTGCATCGTGAAGACTTATCCGCTCTTGCAAAGTCAGGTAGGCATACTGATGGCATGTAGCCGACTGCCTGGTTCGACTGTTTATAATTTGCCTTCTGCCATCCCTTTCTCCCATGCTGTGGATGCCGGAAGATTGGAAAGTGCCGTCTGTACAGTCTTTCGCAAGAGGGACGTGCTGCGCTTGCGCTTGATGGGTGATTGGGGAAATCCTCGGCAGTGTTCTGATATGGAAATGCAGCCTGAGTTGAAACGCTCCAGGATGACGGAATCTCAGTTGAATGCCTACTTGCATGATGGATTCGTCAGACCCTTTTTGTTATTCTCTCCTCGTCCATTATGCCGTTTTGAAATCATCGAAACCGAGAAGCATGTCTGGTTGTTGATGGACTTCCATCATATCATGGCGGATGGCATGACGATTGCTCATGCGCTCCTCAAACATGATTTGGCAGCGGCATACGAGGGGAAGTCTTTGGAGGAGGATTCTCGCGATGGCTTGTTTTCCTATGCTGAATGCAAGGCAGCACTGATCGGCGGGCCTGATTATGAGCGTTCAAAGGCTTATTACCGCCGTCTGTTTGACGGCGTGGATTTCTCTTCTCTCCCTATGACTCGTTCAGGAGTTGTCGGACGCGATGTGACGGTCAGTGAATTACTGCCTCGTCAGCAGATAGACGATTGGTGCCAGACTTGCCACACCCAGAGCAACTTGCTTTTTCTGGCGGCTTTCACGGTCTTGCTCTCCAAGTGGTGCCATTCGTCACAGGTGGCTTTTGTCACTTTGAGCCATGGCAGGCATTCCCGTCGTCTGCGGCAAGCCTATGGCATGTTTGTCGAGACGGTGCCTCTGGCATTTGAGATAAAGGGCGATACGCCTGTCGCTGACTTCGTGAGGAGTTTTCGTTTCCCGCTGATGGATGCCGTGCGTTATTCCGCCTATCCCTACACCCATTTTTGCAATGACTTCCGTCAGTCGGCGTCAGTCTCTTTTGCTTTTCAGGGTGATGACATCATGGAGCAAGTGCTGCTTGGCGGCGAGCGTGTCAAGGGTATGCAGATCCACCAAGGCGAGAGCTGCAATGGACTCAACTGTGTGGTCTATTCACGTACCGGAGAGTATGAGGTCAGGGTGGATGCCAGCGAAGCCTGTGTGGGCATGCACGAACTGAAGGCTTTCGCAAAGGCTATGGCGACTTGTGTGCAAGAGATGATACGGCATACCGACGATCCTGTCAGTGGATTGGAAACCGTGGAAGAAGAGGAGAGAAAGCGCATCGTCGAAAGATCTATGGGAGAGGTAGTGGACGATGACCCACAGAAGACATTCATCGATCTGTTTCTCGAACAAGCTGCACGCACGCCACAGGCTGTTGCAGTTTCAGATGGTGAGAATCATTTGACGTATGCCCAATTGGAACATGAATCCCGCAGCCTGTCGGGATGGTTGAGCAAGAAAGGGGTGCAGCGTGGCCATTTCGTAGGCGTGAGAACCAAACCCTGCCTTGGTTTCTTGACCGCCGTGATTGCAGTCATGCGCACGGCAGCGGCATACGTTCCCGTGGCCCCCTCTCTTCCTCCGTCAATGGCCGAAAGGTTAAATGCCGATGCGGGTTTCTCCTTGTTGCTTGATCCTGAGAACTTGCCGCCATCGTCAGAATTCTTTCGTGCTACGGAAGTCCCCCTGCCTGATAATGCCGACCTCGCATACATGATTTATACTTCTGGCAGTACAGGACTTCCCAAAGGTGTCATGATCCCTCATCGTGCTTTGACCAATCTGGTGCGTTTCCTCGTCCGCCGCTGGCATATCACCGCCGAGAGCCGCATCAGTTGCCATGCCTCGCTGGCTTTTGATGCTTCTGTAGAGGATTTGTTCCCTGTCCTCACGGTGGGCGGGCGTGTGATGATGATGCCCGAGGAGGTGAGGCATGACCTCAGCAGGATACACCAGTTTATCGACTGTCACGGCGTGACGGGCGGTTGCTATACCACGCAGCTTGGGGTGATGGTGGCATCCCAACCTCATCCTTCATTGGAATACATCTGTCTGGGAGGCGAGCGGCTTACTGTTGCCCCATGCACGTCTTGTCATGTCTATAATACTTATGGACCGACGGAGTTCTGTGTGGATGCCACCTACTATGAGTTGGAACAAGACCGTGTCTATGGGGTCATTCCGATAGGACGGCCTCTCGACCATCTTGGGGCCTTTGTCATGGATGCTGATGGCCGCCTCCTTCCGTGGGGCATCGTGGGTGAGTTGTGCCTCAGCGGCCCTCAGATGGCGGTGGGCTATTGGGGGGATGCTCAGCTCACCGCATCCCGGTTCTGGATGTCGGGCCTGCCAGGAGTCAAGGTCTACCATACAGGTGACTTGGTGCGCTGGAATAGGGAAGGGCAGTTGGAGTATATCGGCCGCCTTGATCGTCAGGTCAAGATCAATGGCTACAGGGTTTCCACCGATGAGGTGGAGCGGATGGTGTCTTTGCTTCCGATGGTTTCTCAGGTATGTGTCATGGTGGTGTCGCCTCATGGCCATGATCAGTTGTGCGCCTATTACACTTCTGCTGGTCAGTCCGACGAGAGGATCCTTTCAAGTCAGTTGCGTGAGTCTTGTCCATCTTATATGATACCATCCTACTGGGTGCGTTTGGACAGGATGCCGTTGTTGCCAAACGGAAAGATTGATCGGAAAAGCCTTCCATCTCCCTCCGTCGTCAGAGCGGTTGTATCCGTTCCGGAAAATGCGCTCGAACGGAAGTTGTGCGCTGCTTTCAAACGGGTCTTGCAGGTCGGTCATGTCGGGGTGGATGACGATTTTTTCATCCTCGGTGGTTCTTCCCTTTCTGTGATGCAGCTTTTGGTGGAGTTGGAGAAAGATGGCCTTTCTGTTGACTATGGCTGTGTCTTCAAGAACCCGTCACCTCGGATGTTGGCTGGTTTCTTGATGTCTCGGTCCGCGCTGTCATATTTTACGGCCAGTGATTATGATTACAGCCACACCCATCACTTCATTCATGCCTCATGTCAGGATGCTGCCCCGCTTTCGGGCAGGATAGGGGGAAAAATCCTCTTGACCGGGGCCACGGGATTTCTTGGAGCCCACGTGCTGCATCAACTCCTTTCAGAAAGCGATGACCTGGTTGTTTGTCTTGTCAGGGCAGCGGATGATGCAGGTGCTTTCCGTCGGGTGGAGGAAGCGTTTTCTTTCTATTTCCATGAGCTGACCCCGAGTAGCCGTGTGATGGCTGTGGCAGGTGACCTTACCGACGAATCCTGTCTTGACCTCTTGTATGGTCAGGATTTCCGGGCTGTGATCAATTGTGCGGCGGATGTGCGACATTTCGCAGGTCTTGGTCATTTGCAGCGCATCAATACCGATGCGCTTACGACACTTATCCGTTTTTGTACTGCATGTCATGCACGCCTGGTCCATGTGTCTACTCTGAGTATTGCCGGACTCTGTTCTTCTGGCCAATCGCTTCACCGGCTCACTGAACGAGATTTGTATGTTGGCCAGCATTGGGCAGATCCCTATTCATATTCCAAGTTTTTAGCCGAGCGTCTTTTGTTAGCGAAGATGGCAGAGGGCGAATTGGATGCCGTGGTGATGAGAGTGGGGCATTTGGCACCTCGACTAAAGGATGGCATGTTCCAGCGTAATGCGGAAGAAAATGGCTTGGCTATGGCCATGAGGCTGTGTGCGCATTTAGGCATGCTGCCGAAGTCCTTGGGCGTATTGTCTGTCGATGTGTCTCCTGTCGAAGTGGTGTCCCGTGCGTTGGTCAGGTTGGGCTTGTCAGCAAAAGTTCCCGCCATTTGTCATCTGGCATCTCCTCATTTGCATCCGCTGACCGATTTGCTCCCTGGCGGTGTCACTTGCGAGATCGTGGATGATGCATTGTTCGTCGACGCTGTCGAGAAAGCGAAAGCCGACAAGGCTCTTGTGAGGATGATCTTGCCGGCTATCACGTATCTGTCTGTAGCGGAGTCAGGAGAGCATCCCAATCCCTTCGATTCCTCACTGACTGCTGATTGGCTCAGCCGTCTCGATGACTCGACTCTGGCTAAAGAAAGGGACGATGTGGGAAAATATCCCTGCAGCACACATGATATGTGAACCGAAAAACGCCGTCTTCCTGATTCAAAAACAATACGGAGAGTCACTTTTTCAACTATTTGTTGTGGTTTGTGAATAATTCTTCTTACCTTTACATCGTCATTCTGCCACTACTTTATATAGACATTGATAATATACAACCCACAACAAACTGTACTAAGATGAGAAATACATGGATCCTTCTTTTATTGCTGTCATCGATAATGGTAAATGCACAGCGTCCACCAGCAGGCAAAGAACTCTCCTCTGCAACGGGTCTTGGCATGAAGGCAGACGACCCTCGTATCACCTTCGGACTTTATCATACAGGCGACTTCTACAAGCAGGCAGCTGGTTTAGGGCTCGGACTGATGTGCAACGTCGGAGCGAAATCTGATTTCCTGAATGTTTCTTTCGGTGTGGAATACATTGAGTATCTGGGTGCAGACCCGCGTCCTGAGGAGACCAAAAACGGATTGGGCATCGTAGATGCCGGCGCACAGGTCGTGATACCCGCTTTCGTCAAACTTCAACTCTTCTCCACCAGCAAATGGACCAAGTTTTATGTGGGATGCGGCGGAGAACTGGGCTTCAAGGCCAGGGATGGCGGTGTGCTGAAGCATTATTACGAGGAAAACAGCGTTTTCCGTAAAAGTAGTCTGGCCATTGTTCCTGTCATCGGATGGAGAAGTCGGGCCGTGGATTTCGGGGTGTATTACAAGCATTATCTCGACAAACCGTTTAACAACTCGCTCGACGGAAAGAAGAACTTCGGCGACGATAAGGCCCGTATAGGTTATTTCCTGACATGTTTCTTTTAGTTGCGGTAATTCAATATGGTGAAAGGAAAGGATGATGACGATAGAATGGCAGAGAAGATGCGCGAAATGACCATGCTGCCCCCGATGTATGTCATGGAGGAGAAACGACTGCGCGATAACCTCTCATTGATCAGCCGTGTGGCTAAGGAGGCAGATGTGGAAATCATCCTTGCTTTCAAGGCTTATGCGTTGTGGAAGACATTCCCGATTTTCCGTGAGTATATTCATGCCACCACGGCCAGTTCTCTCTCTGAGGCTCGTCTCGCTCTGGAGGAATTTGGCGTGCCTGCCCACACCTTTTCCCCGGCTTACACCGACTATGAGATAGACGAGATCTCCCGTTGTTCCAGCCACCTGACATTCAACTCGCTTTCGCAGTGGCGGCGGTTTGCTGATCGTGCCAAAGCGGTGAATCCTGCCCTGAGTTTTGGGGTGAGGGTCAATCCCGAATACAGTGAGGTGGGCACCGACCTCTATAACCCCTGTGCCCCAGGGACGCGCTTCGGAGTGACCGCAGACCGGTTGCCCGATTCTTTGCCTTCTGGCATCGATGGCTTCCATTGCCATTGCCATTGCGAGAGCGGCTCAGATGTGTTTGAACGCACGCTTGTGCACATAGAGGAGAAATTCTCGTATTGGTTTCCACAGATCAAGTGGATCAATTTCGGGGGAGGACATCTCATGACCCGAAACGACTATGATGTGCCAAGACTGATCCGTCTGCTTACGGGATTCCACCAACGGTATCCGTGGCTGAAGGTGATTCTCGAGCCAGGAAGCGCTTTTGGCTGGCAGACGGGATTCCTCAGGTCGTCAGTGGTCGACCTGGTCGAGGATCATGGCATCAAGACGGCGATTCTCAATGTCAGTTTCACCTGTCACATGCCCGACTGCCTGGAAATGCCTTATCAGCCTGTGGTGCGAGGCGCTGAGTCTCTCCCTTTGTCGGAGGCTGATCATGATGCCACAGGGTGTGTCTATCGGCTTGGCGGCAACAGTTGCCTTGCTGGCGACTTCATGGGGGCATGGCGATTCCCCAAACCCCTGCAGGTGGGCGACGAGGTGATTTTCGAGGATATGTTGCATTATACGACGGTCAAGACCAATATGTTTAATGGCATCAGCCATCCTTCCATCGCTTTGCTTCACACCGACGGGAACTTGGAGATTCTCAGGGAGTTCCGCTATGAGGACTACCGCGACCGCATGGACTGAGCTTCAACCACACCTCGGCGAATAATCACACAAATGAAGTTTTTTTTGAAAAAAATCGAGAAAAAGTTTGTCGGTTCAGAAAAAAACGTTACCTTTGCAACCGCATTTAGAGAAATGCACCTTGCTAAGCGGGGTTACGCGGTAATAGCTCAGTTGGTAGAGCACGACCTTGCCAAGGTCGGGGTCGCGAGTTCGAGTCTCGTTTACCGCTCAATGTCTTGAATAAATACCAACAAGCGAAAGCTTAAGCCCAGGTGGCGGAATTGGTAGACGCGCACGTTTCAGGTGCGTGTGTAGAGATACGTGCAGGTTCGAGTCCTGTTCTGGGCACTTTTTATTCAAGACTTTACATGATGGAGAGGTGGCGGAATTGGTAGACGCGCTACTTTGAGGGGGTAGTGTC
>CAMNIN010000074.1 GCA_946540735.1 uncultured Prevotellaceae bacterium
ACAAATGCAAATCCACCCGAATGGCTATGCTTACTTAGGTGCTGAGTAATTACATTATGGCTGGTTTGCGGAGCCAGCCATGACGCCGCCTCTGCATAACCAGCCATTTGGGTTCAGTTATCAATTCCGACCAGTTTGAAACGTTTGTTGAATTTCAATTCCAGTCCGTTTGAAAGATCTACCTCATACCTTGTGCGAGTGCGGTCTATCTGCAGGATTCGCTGCCCAGGATAGTTTTGGCTCACATAGCTACTTATTTCAGCAGGCACAAGTTCTGCCGGCACCCCGTCTTTCTTGGCTTCAATGTCTCTCCATTCGCCCTTGTTGTCGAATTCCAACTTGGTTCCGTCGGCGAACATCACATCGAAGTGAGTCTTCATCCCTTCCTTGTCTTTTTTCACCAGCGACATCTGTTTCCCGCCGAAATACTTGCTGATGAAAGTCTGGGCTGCTGCAGGCAGGTCATTGCTTGTTATCACTTTGTCTCCTGCGTTGCATGCGGTCATTTGAAGGACAAACAGTAGCGTCATGGTGAGGGTCTTGATCGTTTTCATCATTCTTGGATTTATAGTTTATAGCGCAAATTTACGCAAAAGAACCTCTCTTTGCAAAAAAATCAAGTTACAAAACTGTTACATTTTTACCATGACAGATGAATACAGCTGAAAATCACTGCTCTCGTTTGGGTCACCATCCCCATGGATGGCCACCACCTCCACCATTGCCTGAGTAAGTGGTCGATGCGGTGCCTGATCCGATACTGTTGCTGCCACTGTATATGGAGTAGCTTGTGCCGCTGGTCATACCAGGACAACTGATAAGGATACTGCTGCCGCCACCACCAGGACCGCCACCAGGACCACCACCAGGACCGCCGCCGGGGCCTCCTCCGTAGCCACCGCCACCTCCATTGTTGCCCGATGTGTAGCTGCTGGGCACGGTGAATGACGCCAATGTCATCGAACTATTTTTCACGCTGACGGTGGAACCGCCTGTCACACTGCCTGATACGCCGATCACACATTGCGACCCTGAAGTTGCGGTCACGGCATTGTTGCCTCCTCCGATTCCCAGCACATGGCCTCCTGTGATGTAGAACTTATATTGTTCCGCAGCGTCAAATCCGCACTCGGGGGCGGATGCTCCACAAGCCACGATGGTTCCTCCGCTGATGTAGAGGTTGCCGTTGGAGTCGATAGCGTCGTTGCCGGTGGCTACCACGGTGACTGTGCCGCCTTTGAGATACATGTGGCTGGCAGAGTTGATACCGTCGTCGCGGGAATTGACGGTGACCACGCCGTCGTTGATCGTCAGGATACCTTTGCTCTCAATGCCTTCAGCATTGTTTCCGGTGGTGGATACGTTGATGGTGCCGCCGGAGATCACCATGTCGCCGCCGCTTTTGATGCCTTTGCTGTCGGTGGACGAGGTGGTGGCGGTGATGTTGATGCTGCCGCCGGTGATGGTCATCAGACTGTCGCATTTCAGTCCCTTCACATCCTGGGCGGTGATGGTCACGTCGATGGTGCCGCCGTTGATGAACACTTGCCCGTCGTTTTCGTCTCCCTCAGCTTTGGCCTCGATCTGGATTCCGTCATCTCCGCAAGATTTCACGGTGATGGTGCCGTTGTTCATCTCCAGATACTGTCCGATGTGAAGACCGTCGCCCACGGAGCTGGCGACGATGATGCTACCGGTGAATTTCTTCTTCAGCTGGGTGTACTCTCCCGACTTGTAGGCGTGTTTGGTGTTGCCCTTGAGAGTGAGGGTGCCCGAACCAGTGATCTCTGGATGCCCCTTGATGACCAGGCAGGCTTTCTGACTGCCGTCGGCGCCATCAGTCAAGGTGTTGTCGCCCTCTATCGACAGGGCGATGCGCTTGCCGTTCTGGATGTCTACTGCTGCTCCTTGCGGATTGGTCAGGGTGAGACCGTCCATCTCCACACGGCATTTGTAGCTTCCAGAGAGTGTAAACTCCCCATCCTGCGACGTGCCGGAGAGGGCATAGGTGATCTCGTCTACATTGTCGGCACTCACCTCGCTGCTTTGAGCGAGGGTCACATGCGCTCCTTCTACGGTGGTGGTGATATACTGTGCGATATTGCCTGCCACTGTCACTTTGGCTGTGTTCCCGTCGTAGACGACACTGACTCGGTTGTCGGTCACTTCGCTCTCATCGATATATATCTTGGAGACCTCGCTCAGGTCGTACTCCTTGCCGAGAATGGCCAACTGCTTACCGTCGGTATAGGTCATTTCTCCCGCTTGTTCTGAGGGGACAGCGTAGGTCACGTCGCCCACCACCACGTTCAGGGTCTGTGCTTGCAGCATGGTTGCCAGCATCAGACTGAGTGATAATACGGTTGTCTTTTTCATTTGATAGTTATCTTATAGTTCTTGTTTTTGCTTTTCACGATGTAGATACCGTTTCCTAATTCTTGCTGTGCTTGCGTCACGCTCTCAAAAGTGCCCATCTTCACCCCGTTGACGGAATAGATGTCCACGGCTTGTCTTTCTTCTGAGGTGGTATCAGCGGTATCGATGCCTGAGGGGGTGGAAGAGAAATACATCTTGCTCAGGTCGGTGAGGACGAGGGCCTGAGTGCCTTCTGCATTGACGGCTGTCAGTTTGCCATCACCGAAAGTCAGGACAAGTGATTCCACAGATAGTATTTTCACCTCGCCGTCGGCTGTCTCTACCATCAGATAGGGATAGTCGTATGCCCATGTTGCTGTCATCAGGGTCAGGAGCATTGTTGTCATAAAAACCTTTTTCATCATTGATTCTTGTTGAGGGTTGTAATTTGATGCAAAAGTACGGTATGCATGAGAAAGCCGCAAATCTTTTCAGTCAATCGCCCTTTTGACTCAACGAAACCTTCAATTGGCCTTTTTTCCTGTTTCTTCTGTGCAACGTCCAGCCTCTTTTGACATATCCCACACGACTTCTTTTCAAAATAACAGGATCTCGGACGTTTTTCTTTCAAAAATTCACTAAATCTTGCCGAATCGTTTTGCCATGTCAGCTAAAGTTTATATTTTTGCCTTGTTTTTCACGCTGACTTTTTATTACGCTAACTTATAGGACAATGATGAGGAAAATCTTTTTGCAACTATTCATTTTCGTGGCCACAGCGACGGTCTGTGCGCAAAACCCCTATCTTCCACTTTGGGAACACTTGCCTGACGGTGAGCCGCGTGTCTTCGAGGACCCCGACAATCCCGGCAAATACCGTGCTTATATCATCGGGTCGCATGATGTCAATTACACGTCCTACTGTGGCAATGACGTGAGGATGTGGTCGGCTCCTGTGGAGGACTTGAGCCAATGGCGGGACGAGGGACCGATCTTCTCGCATTTCGTCGACGGACAGTGGGACACGATGTTCGCCCCCGACCTCGTGGAGGTGAGAGACAAGGCGACGGGCAAGAAAACCTATTACCTCTATCCCCATTCACGCGGGTGGAACCGCGTGGCCATGGTGTGCAAGGGCGACAGACCCAATGGACCTTTCACTCCTGTCAACCTGACGGAGGACGGAAGAAGATGCTTGCCTGGCTCATTGATCGACTTCGATCCCTCGGTGTTCATTGAGAATATCACCGACAAGAAAGATCCTGACTTCGACAAGGGATTCCGGGCCTATGTGTTCTATGGCTTCCAGCATTCCACGGCTTGTGAACTCGACCAGGACAACATGTACGCCATGAGGCCGGGTACCCAACTGCACGACTATTTCATCCCGGCCAGTGCGAGATACGGAGTGGTGCGCGACCCGGAGGGTACGAAATATCCCGCTCTCTATAAAGACCAGAATCCGGGCGACTTCAACTTCTTCGAGGCTTCGTCCATCCGGCAGGTGGGCAACAAATACGTGATGGTGTTCTCGGGGTATTCAGGGCCTGACTATGGACTGGGGTCCACCAACTCGGCACTGCGCTATGCCTTCGGTGATTCGCCGCTCGGACCGTGGAGGTCGGGTGGGGTTCTGGTCGACTCCCGCGGCGTGGTGCCTAATGAGGACGGAACGCATCTCACCACGACCAATGCAGCGCACAACACGCATGGCTCCATCCAGCAGATCAACGGGCAGTGGTATGTGTTCTACCACCGTCCGCCCCGGGGATTCGGAAATGCACGACAGTCCATGGTGGCACCTGTCAAAATCGTATGCGACAAGAAACCGGTCGCTCAAGGTGGAATGGTTCACATCACCGCCTATGATCCTTACGCCAAAAACGAGGAATGGACGGCTTCTGCTTCCGATGGTATGACGTATCGGGGCGCAGAGGTGACTTCCGAGGGTTTCCAGATTTTCGGACTGCCTCCTTATCATTATTATTCCGCGGGATATGCCTGTTACATGACTGGAAATGACTGGATGCAGGATAACCACGACAATTGGAACAACAGCATGGACCTGGCGGGAATCACCAACAAGGGGATCGTGGGCTTCAAATACTTCGGATTCGGTGGACTGGCCAAGGATGCTAAGGGTGTCAAGGCTTTCCAAGGCACGGCCAAAGGTGATGGCACTGTGCTCAACCTTCATCTGACACCGGGTGGACACGGCGCTTTCCGGATCCACGTGATGCTCGACGGACCTTATGCCAATGACACTTGGAAAGGACGGGAGATCGGCGTGATAGAGGTGCCGGCCGATGCACGCCGAGTGGCAACGACCTATCAACTGGCAGTGCCGACGGTCGAGGGCCTGAGAGGCAAACATGCCATCTACCTCGTGGCTGAAGGCCCCGAGGTGCAGCAGCCCACGAATGAGCGGCGGCCCTTCGGACCGAGAACGCAGCCGCAGCGTCCCCAGGGCCTCTTCGACCTCCATGGTCTCGGCTTCTCTAAACCTGGCGTGACCTGTGAGCCGCCTGTGGTGCCACAGGTGACCATCACCGTCGACGGAAAGACACTCCGCTTGCCCGATACGCCTGTGAGATCAACCAATGCCAATGGATATATGGATGTCTCTCATTATCAGGTCTATGCACCAGTGAATGACCATTCCGTCATCCGTGCCACTGCCTCCGACCCGGCTGTGAGTATCGTGGTGGGTGCCATCACAGATGGCCGGGCCACAGTGAGATGCTCCTATCAGGGACAGGATAAGGTCTATTTGATCAACTGACCCCTTTTCATAGGTTTTTCTGGGGACTGCCGAAAAAAAGTAGTCCCCAGATTTGTCTGTTTCCTTTCTTTTGCATAACTTTACCCTCGAAAAGCGGGTCTCTGCAATGAGACTCTATTACGGAAACTAAATTTTTTGCGATATGAGAGCATGGAGCCAATTCTTCCTTTTTCTCATCGGCATGGTTTGCAGTGCCACGATGAGTGCACAAAGCATGAAAATGGTTGTCGACAAGAAGGGTGAGGTCGTCGGCAGATATGAGCGTACCAATACGAGTACGTTTACCGTCAGTGTGCAGGACTCCTACGAAGTGCCCAAGACGGGGCTGAGGGTCGTGACTTTCAGTGCTGCCAAGGGACAGGGCATCGTCTACCGGAATCAGGAGCGCAAGGGCAACATCAACGTCCGAAGAGGACCTTCCCTCAAGTCGGCCGTGGTGACGAAAATCCCTGAGTTCGACGGTGTGCCTGACTGCTATCCTTGCCTTGGTCTGGTCAAAGGCTGGTATAAGATCCGTATCGATGGGGTAGTGGGGTATGTGCGTAGCGACATGGCCTGCTGGGATGGAATGTGTACGTTCTGATTTAGAGGGGATTGAAGCGATGATGAAACGATTTTCCCTCCTCTTCATGGCAGGTCTGCTGGCTTTGTGTGCCTCCGCCCAGAAGCGCACGACGATGTTCACCATGTTTAAACAGAATAAGCCGGCGACTATCACACTCAACGACGGACGGATTGTCAAGTCGCCACATTCCAATGTCTTCCTCAAGAATGCAGCCCTGCTCTATCTACAGGGGACTGACATCAAGGAGGCAAGAATGGATATCATCTCAAGTGTCGACTTCGGTGAGAGGAAGTTCATCAATATCGACAACCGCCTGGCTTATTTCGTCGACTCGGTCAGGGGCAATTCACTCTATTGTATCGAACTGATCGATATGGATTCCTACAAGCGCAATCTGAAGAACAATGTCAATATCACGCACATCGATCTCAGCAGCGATCATATCGACGCCTTCACCAACGACACCAATGAGGAGAACGATTTCCTCCTGCCGGTCTTCAAGCACTTCTATTACCTGCTCGACGGAAAAATCATCGAGGCCCATGACCGCGACCTGTGGCAGGCGCTCGATAAGGAACGCTACCGGCTGTTCAAGACAGCCATCAGCGCCCCGGATTTCAGCTGGTCCGACCCGGAGAGCCTGATGAATATCCTGAGACTCATCAGCAAGTAAACTTATCGTATCCCGTCGTTCATCGGGCTCTATAGTTCATCGGGAATTATAGTTCATCGGGAATTATAGTTCATCGGGATTTGTAATCCCGATGGAAAGAGTATCAGGATTTTTAATCCGAAAAACGCTGTTCACACCGTTCATCAGGATTTGCAACCTAAACTCCATTCAGACGGATTCTTAGATAAACAGTTCGGCACCCAGCTGGGTGCCGAACTGCATATCGTAATTAAATTTCTGCCAGGTTGAGGAACTGTTCCGCGCACCACAGCTGCCATTTCTGGTTGCCGGTGAGCTGATCCATGGGGATGTCGCGGCGGAACTCCATGCGCTTGGGACCGGTCCAGTCCTTCAGCACGACGTCCACCGGACGGGGCATCGGGATCTTGAAAGGAATTTCCAGTTCGGGATATTTCATGGCATACAGTCCCCTCACCAGGTATTTGGGCTCTCCGTTGCGCACGCGGTCCATGTCGAGCGGGTCGGCCATCACCAACCGGGCATAGGGGTCATAATAGGGCAACCATGCGGCTCCGAAGGCATTGAGGTATGAACTGCTGCTCTCGATGGCAAACACCTCGTCCATGAACCTCATGTAGTCGATGGTCGTCTCCCCTGTGCGATAACGCTCAAACAGTTCGCTCTGCGACACTGGGTGGGTGAGCACCAAGGCGGGGTCGAGGAAGGTGTAGCGCTTCACAAAACCGTCAAAGGTCCATTCCGGGGAAATCAACTTGTCCATGCCGCCAAAGATCAGGTCGGCGCTCTCGCCCACAATCATCAGTTGCACACCGTCTTGTTTGGCCATGATGGCGGCCTTGTAGATCTGCGGCTCGATGGAGTGGACGGGGGCGAACTTGTAGTGCATGACGATGGGGGCGTAGAGTTCATAGTCATCCATCGTGATGTCGATCAGATGATGCTGAAGCTGGAATTTCGCACAGTATTTCCTGGCACGTTCCACATCCGCGTCAAACTCGCCCGAGACAGAGTTGAACGTATAGGCGTGGCTGCCCGGACGGAGGTAGGAGGCCAGGTTGGCACTGTCCATTCCGCCGGAGAGCAGGATGCCGATGTGGTCGTATTTCCGGTAAAGTTCATCAAACTGCTCTTGGATGGCAGCGTCGATGTCGGCAGAGGTATGCACAGCGATGCGCTCTTCGTCCGACACAGGAGCGTAATTCTTATGTTGGAACCCCTCGCAGAAGTCCATCCCGTCTTTCCAGATATAGCGGAACGCCATATAGGAACTCAAACAAAAATCTTTGTCAGTCATTTTCAACTTTTTTAATATGTAATCTTGTAATCAGCCACCGGCCGCCCTCAATTTTCAATTCTAACTAATCTCATTTCACATCCCCAAGGTCATGGCCGCGAACAGCTTGGAGCGCTTTGGTGATCTGGGTCGACGAAATGCCTTTCGTATAAGGGAAATAGATGATTTTGATACCTTCGGCGGCAAACTCTTTCTCGTATTGTTTCCATTTGTCGGTACCATACCAGTCGTCGCCCACAAAAAGGTAGCTCGCACCGAGTTTCTTGCACGCCGACAGCTTGTCCATGTCATACTGAGGCACGGCGGCATCCACATACTTGATGCTCCTCACAATCTCGATGCGGTCCTCAAAAGGTATCATGGCCTTTTTGCCCTTGTAGGCTACCAACTCATCGACAGTCACGCCGACAATCAGTTTGTCGCACATGCCCTTGGCGTTCTTCATCAGGTTGAGGTGTCCGATATGAAAGAGGTCGTAGACCCCTGTGGTGTATCCGATGATCATTTCTTTTTGGATTGGTGTTTGTATCGTGCAAAATTAGCCTTTTTTATTGATTGTATAATACTCTCTTGCCCTTTTTTTGACTTCGTACTTTAATTTTTGTTGAAAAAAAAGGATTATTCGGGAGTTTTTCATATATTTGCATGTTTAATACAAAATGATTTCTGGCATGGCTCAATCTCCTAAATTTGATGCGGAGGCCCTGAAGGCCAGGTTCAATCCCGAGGGCTCTATGCTTCGCCGCCAGCAGATGAAGATGCTCGAGATTGTGGCCGAGCTCGACCGTATCTGCCGAAAATACGACATTCCCTATTTCCTCTATGGAGGGACGCTTCTCGGTGCTGTCCGCCACAATGGTTTCATCCCCTGGGACGACGACCTCGACGTGGGGTTGCTCCGTAAAGACTACCTCAGGCTGATGGAAGTGCTGCCGGGCGAACTGCCTGAGCACATCGCTTTGCAGACCAACGACACAGATAAGAATTATTTCTATTTCTTCGCCAAACTCCGCGACAAACACTCCGTCCTCGAGGAGGAAAGCCCCTACGACCAGGTGTTCCGCGAAAGAGGAATCTTTATTGATATCTTCCCTTTCGACCAAATGAGACTCTGGACTCATCTGGTGGCCGAACCGCTGCAGGGACATACCTTCAAGATCTTCCGCACGGCCAGCAACCGGCGGAAGGCGATGCGGACCATACGGCTCATCACCTGGTGCAACCGCCACCTCACCTTCCCCGTCCTTCGCTTCATCAGCAGAGCGACGGGGGGCAAGACGCTCACCTACGACTATGGCATCCCATTCCACCTGGTCTACGATATCGGGGATATCTTCCCGCTCACCACGCATGAGTTTGAGGGCATACAGCTGTCGGTGCCGGGCAACAGCCATGAGATGCTGCGCAAGCAGTTCGGCGACTACATGAGCCTGCCTGACCTTGACCACCTCCAGAGCCACACCGCCCGACTGGAATTTGACGACTAATGATAACATCTATGACAATGAGACTCTTCTCTATATGGCTTTTTTGTGGACTCTCACTGGCCATGATGGCGCAGGAGGGACGACTGCAGTGGGGCGACCAGGGCAACGGCACCTACATCAACCCCGTGCTCAATGCCGACTACAGCGATCCCGATGTGATCAGGGTGGGGGAGAAATACTATATGGTGGCCTCTGACTTCCATTTCCTCGGCATGCAGATCCTGGAGAGCGACGATATGGTCAACTGGCGCATACTGACGCAGGTCTACCACCGTTTCGACTTGCCAGGATGGGACTCTAATGAGCGTTACGCCGGTGGCTCATGGGCTCCTGCCCTCCGTTACCACGACCACAAGTTCTGGATCTTCTTCTGCACACCGCATGAAGGACTCTTCATGACGCAGGCCGAACGGCCTGAGGGTCCTTGGAGTCCTTTGCACCATGTGAAGGAGGTGTTTCACTGGGAAGACCCTTGCCCCTTCTGGGATGAGGACGGACTGGCTTACCTCGGACGGAGCCAGCATGGCGCCGGACCGATCATACTCCATCGGATGAGTGCCGATGGGCGCCAACTGCTCGACGAGGGCGTGACCATCTACACCGGACCGGTGGCCGAGGGGACGAAATTTCTCAAGCGCGACGGCTGGTACTATCTCTCCATCCCCGAAGGGGGCGTGGAGAAAGGGTGGCAGACGATTCTGCGGTCGAGAAACATCTATGGACCTTATGAGAAGAAGGTGGTGCTCGAACAGGGCAGCACCGGGGTCAACGGCCCTCATCAGGGGGCCATCGTCGATACCCCGCAGGGCGACTGGTGGTTCTTCCATTTCCAGCAGGCTGGTGCCCTCGGCCGTGTCGTGCATCTCCAGCCGATGCATTGGCAAGACGGGTGGCCGGTCATCGGGGTGGATATCGACCGCAATGGCATCGGCGAACCTGTCAAGGTGTGGACCATGCCATTGGCTGCTCAACGACCACGGTTGCCGCAGACGAGCGATGACTTCTCCTCGGCGACCCTCTCACCGCAGTGGCAGTGGAACCACAATCCCGTCGACAGCGCATGGTCGCTGACGGAGCACCCAGGATGCCTCACCCTTCATGCGCTCTGCGCACCGCATTTCATGAAAGCCCGCAATACGTTGACACAGAAGGTGATGGGATATGAGAGCGTGGCCACGGTAGTGGTTGATTTCGCTCATATCGCCGAAGGCGGGCGGGCAGGTCTGGCTTGTATGGGGAAAGGCAACCAACTCTTGGGCATCATGCGGCAGAACGGCAGGTGCCATCTCTATCGGGCGGGCGATAGCGGGGAGACTGTCCTCGTTCCGCTGAAGGGACGGCGGGTCTATCTGCGGATCTCCTTCGACATCCCGTCGCAGTCCTATCGCTTCGACTATAGTCCGGATGGGCGTAGGTTCTCTTCTGCTGGCGACCCGTTCTTCATCGGGTTCGGCTTCTGGAAGGGGGTGCGCTTCGGACTCTACCATTTCAACACCACCGCCGACGGTGGATATGTCACCATCCCACAGGTGGAATATATTGTGAACCGATAAAACCCTAAGATCAACAATCAATTAGATATGAGAAAACTTTTACCCGTTCTTTTGCTGCTCATGGTCGCTGTGACGGCCATGGCACAGTCGAAATGGACTCCCCAGGCCATAAACCGGGTGAGTCAGGTGAAGAAAATGAGAGCATCTCAGGTCGCCAAAGCCCCAAACATCGACGGGCAGATGCAGGTGAGGAATACTTCCACTACGCGCCTATCGGTGCAAATCGCACAGGAACATGCCGCACAGACCTTCGCACAGCTCAAAGCTGTGGGGGCTGAGATACAGGCTCGGTGGGGCGACATGGCCGTCATCAGCCTGCCGATTGATAGTGCTGATGCTCTCGGACGCATCAGCGGCGTCGTGCGCATAGACGGGGGCCGCGGCCCCCAGTGGAAAACCGATGTGGTGCGTCAGGAGACCGGGGTCACGCTGATCGACGGCTCCACGACGCCTGCCGACCTTCCCATGACAGGAAAGGGCGTGACCATCTGCCTCATCGACATTGGCTTCGATTTCCAGCACAGGGCCTTCAAGGACAGTGAGGGACGTTCCCGCATAAAGGCCGTCTACAGACTTTTCGACAAGGGGGGCAACCCGTTCACCGTCGAAGACCCTGAGGCGGGGACGATCACCTTCCCGGGGTCTGTCTACGACACGCCCGAACTCATCGCGTCGCTCACGACAGATACCGACGACTTCGCCCACGGCACCCATACCGCTGGTATAGCGGCGGGTTCGGTATCTCCGATGGGATTCGGTGGAATGGCTCCCGATGCGGATATCGTGCTCATCCCCATTCCTGAAACTGATGACGAGGGCAATGAGGTGGGAGACCCCGAGTTCCAGACGTGTGTGCAGTTCGCTGCTTGTTATGCGCGGAAGTACCAAGTGCCCATGGTGCTGAGTGTCAGCGCCAATTCCCATGAGGGTCCTCACGATGGGACGGGGAGCATATCCCAGCTCCTCCGGCAGGTCTCGAAACAGTTGATCCCGGTGTTCTCCGTGGGCAACGAAGGCGATTCTCCCATCCATATCCACAAGCTTTTCACCGAGTCGGAGCCGTTGCTCAAGGCCATGCTGCCCAGCCATGGTCTGATGGGCAAGGGTGAAGTGGAATCTGGCGTAGCGGGGTATACCAGGGCCGGGGGCGAGATCTCTGTCCAGGTGGCTCTCTACAATAGAATGACGAAGAAGGTGCTCTGGGAGTCGGCTCCCTGCACGGTCGACCCGGGGACTGAGACGGCCATCCTGGATTTCGACGACGACGAACAACTCGCCGGCTACTTCGATGGCGACCTCTTTCTCGCTGTTGGCTCGGTGGGCGGAAAACCTTCTTTCAGCCTCTTGGCCGACGGAGAGGTGAAGACCAGGGCGTTTTTCACCATCGCCGTGTCGGGCACGGAGGGTACCGAGATCGACCTCTGGGAACAGACAGAAGGCTTCGAGCAGTATGGCTCTGATGGATTCTCCAAAGGAGACAGCGATTTGTCCGCCGGCGACTGGACCAGCATCGACGAGGTCATCAGCGTGGGGGCTTATTGTGCCAACAACAGAGAGCGTACCTATTCGTCTTCCACATCGTATGGTTTGCCCAAGGGGGCCGTCATGGATTTCTCCAGCTATGGCACCATGCTCAATGGTGTTTCACAACCTCTGACTTGTGCTCCCGGTGTCTTTATTGTCTCCTCATGGAACCGCTACGAAATGGATGACGATGTGGTCGTGGCCGACAACATGCAGTGGGAGGGCTTCCCTTACTCTGCTGAGACGGGCACGTCGATGGCCTGTCCGGTGGTGAGTGGCATCGTTGCGCTGTGGCTGCAGGCCGACCCCTCGCTGACGCTCGCTGATATCCAGAATGTGCTGCGTGAGAGTTCGCGCAATGATGAGTATACTTTGGCCAGTCCGGCGCGTTCGGGATATGGCAAGGTGGATGCTGCCAAAGGTTTGGAATATATCCTCTCTTCCGGAATCCGCGACCTCAATCAGGGCTCGGCAGAGAACGTCGACGCCATCTACGACCTGCAAGGGAGAAGGATAAAAGGGGTTCCCTCCAGCAAAGGCATCTATATCCGGGGCAACCGGAAATACGTCTCTGTCAGGTAGTCCGCCCCGTCGTTCATCGGGCTTCGCCACCCTTCCTCCGTACTCCGTTCATCGGGATTTCCGTTCATCGGGATTTGTCGCTCGGCACCCGATAGGGTGACGCTTGGCTTGTCCAAGAATCCCGATGCTGTGAGTATCAGGATTTTTAATCCGAAAAAAGCGTGGCAAATATACATACTCTCCGTTCATCGGGATTTGTCGCTCGGCACCCAAAGGGTGACGCTTGGCTTGTCCAAGAATCCCGATGCATTGAGTATCAGGATTTTTAATCCGAAAAAGCTTGTCAAATACACATACTCCCGATGCATTGAGTATCAGGATTTTTAATCCGAAAAAAGCTTGTCAAATGCACATACTCATGCGTGCGGACTCTTGGACAAATCAAACGTCACCCCTCCGGGCATCAAGCATCAAATCCCAATTCACATAATAGAAATAAGTGGGAGACTGAGTGCCCCCGAACCATAAAAATGTTAAAAAAACTTTTTTTCTTGGTAGATATAATAATTAATGCTAATTTTGCCTTGCTTAGGCGGACTTATGTATCCATAAACGGTTTACAAATCTACATGAGCGAATGCGACAAAATGCGAGCCTCCTTCCTGAATTTGTCGCAACAGCTTTCGACATGTCTGGCCTTTCTCCAGAACGAAAAAGGTGGGAATAATCTACTTTTGCATTGTTAAATTTTTATGATTATCCGCAATCGTACCACCAAAATATAATGCAAAATAAAGGCTGACCAC
>CAMNIN010000075.1 GCA_946540735.1 uncultured Prevotellaceae bacterium
TGA
Organism: uncultured Prevotellaceae bacterium; assembly: GCA_946540735.1. GTDB lineage: Bacteria > Bacteroidota > Bacteroidia > Bacteroidales > Bacteroidaceae > Prevotella. The sequence continues at coordinate 4 of CAMNIN010000075.1, forward strand.
GTCCCTCGAAGAGGTCGCGCCGCCCCTCGAAGAAGGAGCAGAGCGTGGTGGTGAGCAGCGACTTGCCGAACCGCCTCGGGCGGCTTAGGAAGACAAAGGGACTCATGCGGGTCATCCGCCACATCAGGTCGGTCTTGTCAATATATACGTAGCCTTCCTCCCTCAAACGGGAGAAGGTCTGTATGCCGACGGGGTAGCGCCGTTCGTCGGGATAGGGGTTGTTCAGATGGCTCATGGTCACTCCTTGATTTTGTCTGTTCACGATATCCTCTTATCACCGGGAGTCGATGGATCCCGGCCCATTTCCGCCGCTAAGATAGTGAAAAATATCGTTCCTTCAAAGAAATAATAGGTTTTTGTGATATCCGAAATGTATATAATTGATTGATGTGATATCCGGGAATGGAGGAGGAGACGCCCCAATGTGACGTCTCTACATTTTTCAATCTTAAATTTTTGTTTTTTATTTCGCATGCATTATCTTTGCAAATCATTTATACCCGATATTCGTAATTCGATCTGACATTTCAAATGAGATACCATCCATTTTCACTGTGGATTAAAATCCTTTGGGTTGCCCTGCCTCATATCTTTTTGGTCAATACGGCCATCGGACAGACGGTGACAGAGACTTTGGAGCAGTTTGACCGGGAAAACAGCGTGATGGCAGCCAATCAGTTTTTTGATGCTCTCGACAAGGAGGCATTCACCGACAAGAAGGTGAGCTTCCCCCCACAGACCAATACCGACTCCTTGTGCCAGCAGGTATGGTACTGGGCCGCAGAATGGTTATACGACCAGCAGCAATATGAAAAGGCCGCCCACTACGGACTGAAATCACTGCCGCTGATTCACCCCTCCAACGAGACCCGCGCCGACTGTCTGAACCTGATGGGGCTGGTCTACCTTCGCATGGGCAAGATCCAGCTGGCGGCGGAGTATGCCAAACAGTGCCTGGAGATCGACCAGAAAAGCGGCGATGATGACCGCATCTCGTCGAGCATGAATACGGTGGCGGGTATCTATATGGCGGGATACCAGACAAAGGAGGCCGAACAGTATATCCTGGGTGCACTGCGACATGCCGAGAAAGCCGATAACCCTGCACGCAAAGCGGTCATCCAGGGCATGGCTTCAGAGATCTACCACAGTCTGGGTGATGACCATAAGGCTTTGGCGTATGCTGAGAAGGCCTACAGGATAGATTCGCTCTCCGGACGTATGATGCAGGCGAGCATCCGTCTCTCGCAGAAAGGCTCCGCTCTCTTGGGACTGCACCGCTACCAGGAGGCTGAGGCCATTTTCCGTCGGGTGATACCGGTTTTCAGAGAGAGGGGCGACCATCATTCCGTGGCTATCGCACTCAACCACCTGGGCATGTCGCTGCTCTGCCAAGAGCGGCAGCGCGAGGCTATTCCCTGTTACAAGGAAGCGGCCTCCCTGCTGTCGAAAATGGGAGACCTCTACAATGAGATCCATGCCCACCGCGGTCTTTACGAGAGCTATTGGAAAATAAACCCTGACTCGGCGAAGAAGGAGCTCGACCTTTTTGATCTGCTGAAAGACTCGCTCTACACGAATGCCACGGCTGAGGCCCTCTCGCGCTATCATGCCGAATTCGGCACCCAGCAATTGCAGCAGGAAAACGAGGAGGCGCACAAGGCCCATCACCGCTCCATCCTCATGGGCATCATCGGTATGCTGCTCATCATCATGGCTGCATGGTGGATCAACCACCGCAACCTGCGCCGACAGCAGAAAAGAATCAATGAATTGGTTCACGAGATCGAACAACTGAGAAGTTCCTCAACACAGACATACAATGAGGAAAAACCGGCGGAATCCACGGAGACCGCCCGTGAGAATGACAACAGCGCACAGGATGAGGATAAACAGTTGCTCATACGTGTCATCGATATTGTCAACGAGGCCATGCCGACGGGACATTTCAGCGTGGAAGAGATCGCCGGCAAGCTCAACATGAGCGTGCAGACTTTCCGCCGACGATTGCAGTATGCCGCTGGTGAGTCGCCGAAAGCCTATATCTCGGCCATACAGATGGAGCGTGCCGCCACGCTGCTCACCGAAAGCCGGGAAATGCCTGTCTCACAAGTGGCACGGCTATGTGGATTTGATGAGACCAGCTCTTTCAGCCATGCTTTCAAACGGGTCTATGGCTGCTCTCCGTCACAATACAGGGAAAAACAATAATCCACCAGAGCACTGTACTCGGGTACTATACGCTTTATTTGAGTAATCCCCAAAAAGTCAGCTGACCTTACGTTTCCTTATTTCGGCATGCCGATTTGCTTGACTCGCGTCTCAAATTCCTCGCGGCCGGCAGAGGCAGAGCCTTTCAGACGCGCACGGTAGTTGTAGATGGTGTTGACACTGTAGTTGAGGAATTCCGCGATCTTCGAACTGTCGTCGATACCAAGGCGGATGAGGGCGAGGATGCGCAGGCTGGTGTTCATGCGCTGGCCTTTCTCCAACTGCATCTGCTCCTCGGGCTTCAAAAGGGCATTGACCTCACTCACGAAATTGGGGAAAAGATGGAGGAAGGCGGCGTCAAAACTCTCAAACAGCTCCTCCAACTGCTGGGTCTTGGATTCCTGGCTGCGGGTGGTGTTGTAGAGCTCCTCATACTCCCGGTTCTTGATCATCTTGTTGACACGCTTGCGGAAAACGTCCATCTTGTCGATGTAGATCGAGCAAAGGCGCATGAAGCGGCCCACATATTCCTCCTTGACACGGTTGGACTCGGCCAACTGGGCATTGAGGGCCTGGAGCTGGCCATTGACATCCGACAGGGCTTCGTTTTTCTCCGACAACTGGGCATTGGCCGTGGCGAGCATCGCATTGGTCTTCTTCTGCTTCGCCTGGGCCAGTGACAGCCGTTTGCGCTGGCGGTTGACATAGAAGAGGGTGGCCAGCAACAGCAGGGCCAGGATGCTGATGCCCATGATGGTGTGCTGCAACCGATGGCGGTTGCGCTCACTGCTCACCTTGTAGTTGTTGGCTATCTCGGAGAGCAAAGGGGCTATCTGCCAGTTGCGCTGGCGTGACCCAAAGCGATTGGTGCACTCACTGGTGAAACTGATGTAGCGGTAGGAACGGTCGATGTCGCCTTGGAGCATGAGCTGGTTGGCCAACTCCCATAGTGAGCCTTGATCGAGCGTGGCGTTGCGCACATCGGCCAAAGCCGACTCCGCCACCCAGTACATCATCATCGTAGTGTCGTTCTGGGCCTTGTATTCCAGGTAGCGGTAGAGGGCCACAAGGGCATAGCGGTGACTGCCGCGCTCCACCGTCTTGAGCCACTCGTCGTTGATCGACATCGACTCCTTCAGCCGACCGCTGGTCTGGGCGATCATCTCACGGCGCAAGTACACGGCATCCGACGTGACGGGCAGGATGCTGAGCATCAGCTGCTCATAGCGGCCGGCCTCGCGCAGGTATTCTTCTTTCATGTCGGCCAGGTGGGTGTAATAGGCCAGTTCGTTGTAGACGTGGTTGTAGGCTTCGTAGTATTTGCCAAGCGACTCCCCGCTCAGGACACTGGGATCGACCTGGCGCAGGATCTCCAGGGCTTCGTCATACATGCCGGTATTGGAACAGCGCACGGCGAGCAGAGAGCGGCATTCGTTGGCTTGCGAGGCCTGACCCATCTGTTCGGCCAGTGTGATGCACTGGCGGAGATAGTGGATGGCGGAGTCGTTGACGAAGGCGAGGTTGCGCTCATACAACTGATACGACAGGGCATAACGTGCGCTGTCGTCACGGGTCTGGCGCAGTGCTTGGCGCAAGGAGTCTATCCCGCGCTCGCGGGCGGCCACATATTGGGGAAAACGGGCAATCTCCTCGTCCAGACAATGGTAGAGGGAGTCGAGGTCGGGCTGGGCATAGGCTCCCAGGCACGACAGCAAAAACAGGAGTGACAGTATCTTTCGCATGTCGTGCAAAGATACGAATAAGCGAGAGAAGAACAAAATGATTTTATTCATTTTTTCTTCCGAGCGCCAGTATCTTCGGCGAAGCCAGAGTTACGAATAAGCGAGAGGAGCACAAAATAAATCGGACGATTTATGATGTGCTCCTAGAACTCAATAACCTAACTAATTGTTATCCTAACTATCTAACTGTGAAACGAGTCTTTGTGGTGAGGTGGTCGCTGCTGTTGCCGATGAGGGCCTCGAAGTCGCCTGGCTCGCACACCCACTGTCGCTTGGCATCGTCATAATAGCTCAGGGCATCGCTGCCGATGGTGATGCTCACCTCGCGGCTCTCGCCGGGCTGCAGATAGACCTTGCTGAAGCCCTTGAGTTCTTTCTTGGGGCGGGGGAGCGATGACTTGAGGTCGCTGATGTAGAGCTGAACGACCTCGGCACCGGCGCACTTCCCCGTGTTGGTGACCGTCACGGTGAAGGTGATCGGCTCCGTCGGGCTCATCGTGCGCTTGTCGGCACTCACCTTGCCCATGCTGAAGGTGGTGTAGCTCAATCCGTGGCCGAAAGCGAAGAGTGGACGGGTCTTGTAACGGTCGACACCACGATAGCCGACATAGATGCCTTCCTTGTATTCCTCGTCGATCACCTGGTGGTCGGCGCGCCATACGCCGGGGTAGGCATCCAGACGGTGCGCGGGCACGTCGCTGAGCGTGGCTGGCCAGGTGAAAGGCAACTTGCCCGAAGGGTTGGCTTCGCCCAGGAGGATGGAGGCGAGTGCCTCGCCCGACTCCGAACCGATGAACCAGCCTTGCACGATGGCAGGCACCTTGTCGCTCCAGGGCATCGCCACGGCATTGCCGGAGATGCAGACGAAGACGACGTTGGGGTTGACGGCGGCCAACTGCCTCATCAGCTCATCCTGACCATAGGGCAGGCCATACTCCTTGCGGTCATGCCCCTCACAATCCTGGAAATCACTCTTGTTGAGTCCGCCGAAGACAATCACGTAGTCGGCCTCACGGGCTTTCTCCACGGCTTCGGCAAGGAGTGCCTCCGCCGGACGGGTCTCGGCGATGCTGCGGCCCACGGTGACGCCATTGTAGCTCTGCACGGTGTCGCCGACATAGCCGCGGGCATAGTCGCAGGTGATGCCTTGACGGGATAGGCGTTTCTCCAGGGCGTCGAGTGGCAGGATCTCATGCTGCACCTTGAGTGACGAACTGCCTCCGCCGACGGTCATCATCTTGATGGCGTTCTCGCCCACGACGAGCACGCGGCGCTTGCCTTCGAGCCTGAGGGGCAGCAGTCCGCCTCTGTTCTGCAGCAGCACGATGCCTTCCTCGGCGATCTTGCGGGCAGCGGCATAATGGGATTCGGAACAGAGAAAGCCGTAGCCGCGCTCACGGTTCATCGTCGTGCGGAAGAAGAGGCGCAGCACGCGGCGCACCTTCTCGTTGAGCTCTTGCTGGCTCACCTTTCCCGACAGAATACGCTGCTTGTAGGCATCGGCCAGGTGATAAAGGTCGTAGGCATTGGTCTTGCCCATCGTCAGACCGTCGGTCCAAGTGCCGAACTCCATGTCAAGGCCGTTGTGGATGGCTTCGTCGGTGTCGTGGGCTCCTCCCCAGTCGGAGACGACTACCCCGTCATACGCCCAGTCGCGCTTCAGGACCTGGTTGAGCAGGATGTCGTTGTGGCAGTTGTGCTGTCCGCGGTAGAGGTTGTAGGCGCCCATGATGCCCCATGTGCCGGCTTCGGTGACGGCGGCCTTGAAGGCGGGCAGGTAAATCTCATGCAGCGCGCGGTCGTCGACGACGACGTTCACCTGGTGGCGGTTGTTCTCGTCGTTGTTCAGGGCGTAGTGCTTCACACAGGCGGCCACGCCTTTCGACTGCAAGCCCTGGATATAGGGCACCACCATGCGGCTGGCCAGGTAGGGGTCCTCGCCCATGTACTCGAAGTTGCGGCCGTTGAGGGGCGTGCGGTAGATATTGACTCCCGGACCGAGGATCATGTCCTTGCCGCGGTAGAGGGCCTCCTCGCCGAGGCTCTCACCATAGAGACGCGACATCTGGGGGTTGAAGGTGGCTGCCAGGCAGGTGAGGGCGGGGAAGGCCACGCACGAGTCGTTGGTCTGGCCGGCTTGCTCCCATTCGTCCCACAGCACGTCGGGGCGCACGCCGTGAGGACCGTCGTCGGTCCAGAAGTCGGGGAATCCGAGACGGCGCACTCCTGCCGAGGAGAACTTGCTCTGGGCGTGGATGACGGCGATTTTCTCGTCGAGGGTCATCCTGCTGAGCGCATCGTCGATGCGCTGCTCCACGGGAAGGCTCTCGTCGAGGTATGCGGGTCGCTGGGCATGGATGGCAAGCGACAGGCTTGCCATCATGCCGAATAGGAATATTCTTCTCATCTGACTGAAAAACTATTTCTTTTGGAAAACACGGAGGTAGTCTACTTCCATCGTGACGGGAAGGGTTTCCTCGTCGATGCCCTTGTATCCGCCCCAGTCGCCTCCCCAGGCCAGGTTGAGGATGGGGTAGAAGGCGTAGTGGAAGGGCCACTGGTTGTGGCTGCTGCCCATCTGCGACTTCGTCACGGACAACTGCACCTGACCGTCGACGTAGGTGGTGATGGCATCAGCGGTCCACTCCAGGGCATAGGTGTGGAAACTGCCCTCGGCACCCTTGATCTCCATCTCATGGGTCTTCTGGGTGTTCTTGGTGTGGTTGTAGTCCTGGGTGTGGAGGGAGGAAGACACGTAGTCGGGGTTGGCACCCACTTCCTCCATGATGTCGATCTCGCCGCACATGGGCCAGGGGTTGGTGTTCCAGTCGTTGCCCACGGGCATCATCCAGAAGGCGGGCCAGGTGCCTTTGCCTGAGGGCAACTTGATGCGGGCCTCGAAATAGCCGTATTGCCAACCCTCGTTGACGTGGGCGTAGACACGGCCGGAATAGACCATGCCGCCCTCTTTCAGACAGCGGATGCGCAGGGTGCCGTTGCGCAACTCGGTCACCAGACTGCCTTCCGGCGTCTTGTGGTTGACGTAGTTCTGCAACTCGTTGTTCACCCATCCCGAGCGCTGCACTTCATGGGTCCAGTCATCGGGGTTGAGCTCGCTGCCGCTGTCAAACTCGTCATTCCACACCATCGTATAGCCCTCGGGCACGTTGATGGCGGCTTTCGCTGCTGCCGCCTGACTCACCTCGATGGTCTTGCGGGCCATGCCCGACATGAGGACGATGGTGCCCACACGCGGGTCGGTGGTGGGGTTGGCGGCCACGTCGACGATGACGGTGCCTTGCTGCGACGCACTGTTGCGGGTCGATACCTCGATCCACTTGCTCTCGCTGTAGGCTCCCCATTCCACGCCGGTGGTGCCCACTGCGAGGGTGTAGGTGCCGCCCTCAGCACCCGGGGTGAGTGCTTCGGGCTGGCAGGTGATGGTGACTTGGCTGACGGGCTGTTCGTCGTTGTCGTCGCCACCGCAACTGGCAAAGGCGGTGGTGCAGGCCATGGCTGCTAAGAAGATGTATTTTCGCATGGGTGCCTCCGTTATTTTGCTTTTTCCAGATAGATCTTGCTGATGCGGATGGTGGTGCCGGCGGCATTGCCTCCGAAGTCGAAGAAGAGGTTGAGCGCGGGGGCGTCGCCCTTGGGCAGTGTCACGTCTTCCTGTCTGAAGATGTAGGGCTCGTCGGCCGTCAGGGGCACGCGGGGGTCGAAGAAGTAGTTGTTGTCATCGCCGTTCTGGGTGAGTTTCACGGTCACACCGGGATGGTCGTTGTCCGACTCGAGCACGCAGTAGAAGTTGTACTTGTCGCTCTGGAGGGCTGAGATGCTGCTGTCGAAGTGCATCTGAGCCATCCACTGGTCGGAGGTGGCTTCGGGCAGGGTCACGATGTAGGTGTCGCCTTCTTGCTTGAAGCTGGGGTCGCCGATCTGCTGCCATCCGGGGGCATACCAGAAGACGGGTTTCAGACCGCTCTCATAGACGGGTTTCCAGAGGTTGTTGTCAGAGGTCCAGTCCCAGCTCATGTCGTCGCTGCTCTCACCGCCGCTTGTGCCGTGTTTCTGCACGATGATATCGCTCAGGCGGATCTCCAGGCCTGCCGGGCAACCGCCCAGGTCGATGAAGAGTTTGGCGGTCTCGAAGCCGGAGTCTTTGCCTTCTTTCTGGCATTTCACGCCGACGAGTTCGACGGTGTTATCACCGGCCTTGAGGCTCAGGCTGCCGTTGTAGACGAGGGTGTTGTTGTCATCGCCCTCATCGCAGATCTTGAAGGTGTAGCGGCCCAGGTCGGCGCTCGACTCGATCTTGGCGCGGATGTCGTAGAGTTGTCCGGCCTCGATGGGCAGGCTTACGTTGTGGATGGAGTTCTGGGCTTGCCACTCGGCCGACGTGGCGTCGACGGACGTGATGGTGTAGACGCCATCAGAGAAGGAGAACTTCGGGTTGCCGATCTGCTGCCAACCTGCGTCGGCCCACCAGAACTGCATCTCGCCGGCGGTGTTGAAGCCGCGGCCCAGGTTGTCGGGGGATTTCACGTCCACCCATGTCACGCTGCTCTCCGGGTCTTCCTTGGGCAGGATGGTGCCGTCGTCGTTGGCATGGTCCTTGAGCACGATGTTGCGGATGTTGATCACCGTGCCGGCGGCATTGCCTCCGAAGTCGAAGAAGAGGTTGACGCGCTCCATGTCGATGCCGGGCATGTCGCTCTTCCAGAAGATGTAGTCCTCACCTGCCTTCAGGTCGACGCGGTCGGCGAAGTAATACACGTTGTCATCGCCGTCCATCACGAGCTTCACGGTGACGCCCTTGATGTCGATGGTGGGGTTGAGGATGCAGGAGAAGTCGTAGTTGTGGGCGGCAGATGTCGAGATGTTGGTGGTCTTGAAGGCCATCTGGGCCTGCCACTGGTCGGTGGTGGCTTCGGGGAGGGTCACGGTGTAGTCGTTGCCGTTGGCTTCGAATCCCGGGTCGGCGATCTGTGCCCATCCCGGAGCGTAGTAGAAGAACATGTTGTACTGGGCGCCCTTCCACATGTTGTAGTCGCTGTTGGGGTCGAATCCCTCAAAACCTTTCTCCTCGGCCTTGCTGGTGAAGATGAAGCGCCAGGCGATGGAGCGGCTGGGGGTCTCGTAGATGAGCACCATCTTGGATGCCGTGAGGGTCTCGATGCGGAAACGGGGGTTCTCGTATTGCGCGTCGTCGCTGATGTAGGGGAAGGCGGTGTTGGAGGCCAGCTGGATGTAGCGCTGCTGACTGACGTTGCCGTCGGCGTCTGTCCAGTCGTAGACCTCGAAACTCCATGTCGAGGTCTGGTTGCCTATCGTGGCATCGAAATCAGCATCGGCGGAGCCCCATTTCGTGGTGCCTTTGTTGACGTAGGTCAGACCGTCGGCACCGGCGTTGTAGGTGAACGAGCCGCCCTTGCGGTTGTCGGCGGTGAAGGTGATGCGGTCGTCATACATGCCGAAGTCTTTCTTCTCGTCGGGCTGTGCCGACCACCACTCGGTGCCTGCCGTGCCCGCGGGACCGCAGGCCAGGTGGGCCACTTCCTTGTTGTCGAGGCGCCACTCCTTACCGGTGATGCGGCGGAAGTCGGCGGTGTAGTCGATCTTGGTCTCATTGAAGGTGTACTCCTTCACCACGCCGGCCTGGCTGATGCCGTTGCGGTTGCCGAGTCGCAGTTCTATGGTGTGCGTGCCGGCCTCGTCGTTCTTGTAACCCACCTCGCTGAGGGTGGAGTAGGAGGTGCCGTCAAGGATCCAGACAGGGTAGGTGCCGGCGAGCGGTGTGTAGCTGGCCACCATCTGGTTGGTCTCTTGGTCGACGGCTATCTGGAAGTCCTGACCGTTGACGGTGGGGAGTCCGTTGGGGTCGGCGCCGGCGAACTCATCGGTCGAGCACGATGTGATGGCCATGCCGGCAAACACGGCTCCTAATGTATATTTTAACAAGTTTCTCATGTCTTCTGATGGTTTAATGGTTGGGGATTAATAGTTGTTCTGTACCAGAGTGGGATCGGCGTCGAGTTCCGACTGGGCCAGCGGGATGTATTTCTTGCTGGGGGTCCAGGAGTTGGTGCGGTAGCCGTAGGTGTCGGGCACGAGGCGTGTGGTGGCTTTCTCCGTCACACCGGCGATGCCCTCGGCGCGCACGAGGTCGAAGTAGCGCTTGCCTTCGCCGCAGAACTCCAGGTGGCGCTCCTTGAGGATGTCGTCGATGGTGACGCTCGGCAGGTCGGTGAGTCCGGCGCGGGTGCGCACTTGGTTCACGTAGCCCGTGGCCTCAGCGGCACTGCCTCCGGTCTGCAGCAGCAGTTCGGCTGCGTTGAGCAGGGTCTCGGCATAACGGTAGATGCGCTTGTTGTTGTTGTAGTTGAGGTTCTTCGACGTCGGGCAGTCCTTGCAGTTGTCGAGTGTCGGACGGTATTTCTTCAGCCACAGGTGGGTGTCCTGGTAGCGCTCGGTGTAGGTGGTGCCGCGCACGTCCCAGCAGGTGGCGTCGCGACGGAGGTCACCCTCGGCAAACATGTTGTAGGTTTCCACACGCATGGGGAGGAATCCCCATCCGTCCATGCCGGTCCACTCGTCGTCGGTGAATCCGTTGGGCGAGATGAGTGTCGGGAGCACCGATCCGCCGGCGTTGAGTGCTCCGACGCCCCAGTCGCGCTGGGCCTGGTCGTCGTTGTAGTTGATCTCGAAGATGCTCTCCTTGCACCATTCGCCGCTCTCCTGCCAGATGTTGGCGTAGCTGGGGTTGAGTTCGTAGTCACTGCTGCTGATGAGGGCTTTCATGTAGGTGAGGGCCTGCGGGTAGCGGGCGGTGTCGTTCTGATACATCACCATCTCGGCGTAGAGCATGTAGGCGAAGGCCTGGCTCACGCGTCCCGACTCGGCGTTGGGCCAGCGCAGGGGGAGCACGTTGGAGGCGATGATCTCCTCCAGTTCGGGCAGGAGTTGGGCATAGATCTCGTCGGCCTTCATCTGCGGGGCGGTGTAGGGCACCGAGAGGTTCTCCAGGTAGAAGGGCACGTTGCCGTAGTAGTGCCACAGGATGTTGTAGTAGTAGACACGGAGCAGGCGGGCCTGCATCTCCATCGAACGGCGGAACTGTGTGCTCACTTTGGCGTTTTCCCAACTGGCGTATTTGATGGCGTCGTTGCATCGCTTGATGCCGCTGTAGAAGTCGCCCCAGAGGGTGGCCAGCGTGTTGTTGCCGTCGGCGGCGAAGTTGAAGAGCCGGTGCCAGTGTTGGTTGTCGGTGTTGTCGGCGCCACCCACCCAGAAGTCGTCGCCCATGATCTCGGCGTCGACGGTCAGGTCGTTGTAGGCGGCATTGTCCCAGTCGGGCCAGTGCAGAGGGGCATAGGCCGAGGTGAGGGCCTCGTTGAGGGTTTCCTCAGTGGTATAGTATTCCTCCAGAGGTTCTCCCGTGGGATTCTTCACCTCAAGGAAGTCATCGCTGCATGAGGTTATCGCCGTGATGATGCCGAAGCAGACGATCCCTGTGCAGATTTGATATATTTTGGTCTTCATCATTTTTATTTTTTAAAGTTTATAATTTTTTTCAATCCTCAATTCTCAATCGGCGCAGCCGAAATCAATCTTTTATTAAAGGTTGACATTGAATCCGACGGTGAAGGTGCGGGCTTGCGGATAGACACCATAGTCGACACCCAGACTGGTGGCGCCGGAGCCGATCTCCGGGTCGAAGCCCCAGTATTTGGTCCAGGTGATGAGGTTCTCGGCGCGGGCGTAGACGCGCAGGCGGTGGATGCCGATGCGCTGGGTGAGATAGCGGGGAAGGGTATAGCCCAGCGTGATGTTCTTCAGGCGCAGGTAGCTGCCGTCCTGGATATACATGTCGCTGCACACCCAGTTTTTCGAGTCGCCCAGGGTAGGCACGGTGTTGCCGGTGCCTTCACCGGTCCAGCGCTGCAGCACCCATGTGGGGTAGTTGCCGGAGGCGATGTCTTGACGGTAGGTGGCATCGAAGACGTCGGCGCCGCTCACGCCCTGGAAGAAGACGCTCAGGTCGAAACCTTTCCAGTCGGCGTCGAGATTCAGGCCGAAGGTCCAGGTAGGCACGCCGTTGCCGATGTTGGTACGGTCGTCGGAGGTGATGGTGCCGTCGCCGTTGGTGTCGACGAAGCGGAAGTCACCCGGACGGGCATTGGGCATGATGAGGCCGCCGTCTTTGTTGGTGTAGGCTTGCACCTCGGCCATGTTCTGGAAGATGCCGTCGGTCTTGTAGCCGTAGAAGAAGGGGAAGGGCTCGCCGTTCTCGGCACGGGTGCCGCCGTCGGAGAACTGGCTGATGCCGTAGTTGATGAAGCCGGTGTCGTTGCCCAGGTTCTTCAGTTCGTTCTTCAGGTAGGAGGCATTGCCCTTGATGGCGAAGTGGGCGTCGGCGATGTGCCACTTGTAGCCCAGTTCAAACTCCACGCCGCTGTTCTGCATGTCGCCGACGTTGGCCAGTGGGCGTGCCTCACCGACGTAGCTCGGGATGGGCATCTCGATGATCATGCCGTTGGTCTTCTTGATGAAGTAGTCGACGCTGAAGGTGAGTTTGTTGCTCCAGAGGGCGAGGTCGAGGCCAAGGTCGGTCTGCTCGCTCTCCTCCCATTTCAGGTCCTCGTTGGCCAGGCGGTTGGCTTTCGAGCCATAGACCATGGCAGCGGTCTGGCCGTAGTAGTAGTTGCTGCTGCCTCCCAGGGCTGTGTTGGTGGTGTAGGCGAAGTCGCCGATGTTGTCATTACCGTTCTTACCCCAACTGGCGCGGAGTTTCAGGTTGTTGATCATGTTGCGGTAGGGTTGCATGAAGGCTTCGTTCATGATGTTCCATCCGATGGAGAAGGAGGGGAAGGTGCCGTATTTGTTGTTGGAGCCAAACCGGCTTGACCCGTCGCGGCGGATGGTGGCCTGCAGCATGTAGCGCTCATCGTAGTTGTAGCTCAGACGGGCGAAGAGCGACGAGAGGCGGTGCTCCACGTAGGGTCCTCCCCAGGCGCCCACCAGACTCTTGGCTCCGGTGATCTTGCCGTCTTCATCGGTGGTGAACTCCAGGTCGCCGCCGGTGGTGTAGTTGATGCTGGGCTTGTCGGTGTTCACCAGGTTCCAGTGCGAGCCGCCCAGTTCGTCGCCCTT
>CAMNIN010000076.1 GCA_946540735.1 uncultured Prevotellaceae bacterium
GATGCGTCATCAACGACGGAAACCTCACCGTGGAGGCCGGTGTGACGGGCGGCGAAACCAACTACCTCTGCTTCGACCGCTTCACCCTCGCTTATTGCGGCGATATCGCCAAAGCCCTCAAGACGCTCTGTGAGTCAGTGACCAAGTATCAGGGAATCATTCCCTCCGCTTATTACGAGTCTTTGGCTAATAACGTGGCTGGCTACAACAAGACCTATTCTGATGCCGATGATTATATCAATGCCATCGCTGCCGTCAATGCCTTGTTTGCTGAGGCCGACAAACTGTTAGAGCCCTATGCTGAATACAAGTCGATGTACGACAACATCAAGGCTCTTGCTGACACCAAGCCTTACAAGGAAATCGTCGCCAACGCCCACAAGACCCTGGAGAACGCCCTCTCCGAAGGTGCTGCCAATGCAGAGCGAAGCACCACCGCTGAGGCGCTCGAAGATGTTTGCGCCGCACTCAAGGCTGCCGGTATCCAATATGCCAAGGATGCTGAACCAATGGATGATGCCAAGTTCAACATCACCTTCATGTTGACGAATCCCAACTTTGACGAGTTCCCAGACTGGGCTAAACCTGACGGCTGGGGTTCAGAGGAAAGTGATGGAAACATAAACGTGAATCGGAATGACAGCAAGACCAATGGCGACAAGACCTCTTTCTTCGAGTATTGGAGCAATCCTGCCAAGGCTTCCGGTAAGTTTGCCCTCTTCACCAGTATTGATCTGCCCGCGGGAATTTACAATATGTCATGCTATGCTTTTGCTGAGAACCAGTATGCAGCCACTACAGTTGACGGTGTGTTCTTCTATGCCAACGACACTCAGGGAAGTGCTGTCACCTCTACCATTCTTGACAAAGCCAGCATCGAGTTCGTGCAAGAAGCCGAAGGCAACGTGAAGATTGGCTTGAAGACAGTCGAAGGCAATACCCGCAACTGGATGGGTATTGGCTATGTAGAACTCTACAAACTCTCCAGTGTGAAAGAAGGTAAGATAAGTGACAACGATAAAGAAACACTTATTGCTGGAGCATATACGACCATCGCCAGCGACGTGAAACTGCTTGAGGGTCTCAACACTCTCGTGCTGCCCTTCGAGACTACCGCTGAGGAGCTCGGCGTAGCCCGTGCCCTGAAGTATGACGGTACCACCGAGGGTGGCGAGGTGATCAACTTCAGCACCGTGACCAAGCTTGAGGCCAATACTCCGTATGCTGTCTTCGTGGACAAAGACATGACACTGCCCGAGTTCAAAGACAAGACCGTCGTGGAGCCGACCAACCTCACGATAACTGATCCCGCATACAGCTTCGTAGGTACCTACGCTGCATTCGCCAAGGGCGAGTCTCCTATCGCTGAAGGCGACTTCATCGCCGGCGACAAGGGCTTCAAGAAGGCCAACGGTGGCAATGCCATCCCCGCTTACCGTGCATACCTGAAGAAGGGCACCGAAGCAGTAGATGAACCAATGTTCTGCATCGACGGTGAGTTTGTCGACGGCATCGAGGCCATCGAGATGGCAGCCAGTCTGACAGGCGAGCGCATCTACAACCTCAACGGCCAGCGCGTGAACAAAGCCCAGAAGGGCATCTACATCGTGAATGGCAAGAAGGTGGCCGTGAAATAAGTCACTCTTGAATACCTCCCGGCAGTCCGGCCAGGACTTCCGGGAGGTGTCAAGCACAGCAAAAGATCAGAAAACCAAAACGATAAATGATTATGAAGAAGATTTATTCATCACCTGAAATCAAGGAGAGGACAATGTCGATGAAATACTTCATGAGTACGACAAGCCTCAACCCGACAGATGACCCCAGCAAATGGAACCAGGAGATTGACGAGGAAGCCGAAGGTACAGATGAGCCTGCACGCACCAGCAAGCAGAGCCTCTGGTGATCTCCAATTCATTTGAAAAGCCAACAATAAAGGCACCCAGCATAATCGGGTGCCTTTATTGTTGTTATGGCTATCAAGGACGGACGTTGTGGTGGCTTATTCTACTTGAGGATTTAAATGGAGAATGATATTGACAACTCCCATCACGTCGGAAACATTGAACAGATGATCGGTATTGATATCCGCATTCTCGTCAATGAAGACTTTGACAGGATTACCGAGAATCACATTGACGATGGCCATCACGTCAGAGACATCCACCCGGCCATCATCATTGGCATCACCCAGGAGAATCTCACGGGGAAGCTCACCGATTCCCTTGAAAACAAAAGAAATCGTTCCGTCGTCATTACGCATGATCTCCTCTACAGAGGAATCCAGGAAATACGTGCCATTGGTATTCTTGTTATACCATTTGGCAGCTGGCGTAGTGGCGGGACCAAAAGCATTCACATCACCAAATGGGAAAGGATCCTGTGCCAGTCCGGCATCATCGTATTTACCCGTAACAGGATTTTTCTGGAGCTCATTGTCAGCGGGCACCCAAGTCATACGTTGATGGTCAGGGTTGTCATTGGGCGTGTTGTTCTTCCATGCAGTAGCATTGTAATCCACATGGAGAATAAGCAGTCCACCTCCTGGGAGACTTGCATCCCACCCAGTCTGGCACCGGTTTTCCAACAAGTAATATTCATTTTTGTTACCTTTATTATAAATAATGTAGGTATTGCCGCCACTTTGCAGAGGTTTCATGTCCTTCACACGCTGCGAATTGAGCAGTTCCACCGGTGTTTTCCATCCTGCCGCCCACCGTTCATAACTGGTATATCCGGCTGGTTGATATCCCTTGTCGTTATAGCACCCATGGTCCATAAGATCCCAGGTCCACATTCCCACTCCACCGCTGGAATCGGTGTCGTAGAAATCAGGATAGCCCAGACAGTGGCTGAACTCATGGCACATGGTGCCGATGCCGGCCACAAGCCCCAGGCCATTCATCTCGTTTCCACAGGCATACGTATCAATGGTCACGCCGTCCAGTTTCAAGGCACCACTGCCGTCGCCGTTTCTCTTCGCACTGGAGAGTCTCCATGTATGCGGCCAGATCGCATCAGCCGACCCGCCATCGTTCTCCCCCTTGCCTGCATATACCACATACACTTGGTCTACCTTCCCATCGCCATCCCAGTCATAGTCAGCGAAATTGACCTGGTCATTGACCAAGCGGCAAGCCTCGATGACCATAGTAGCGGGATGGCTGTCTTTATCCGAGCTTTTATTGCCACCATAATACGCCATGTTGTTAGAGACTTCGACAGGTCCAGCCACATCGAAAGTCAACTCAAACTGGCCCTCGCTTTGAGCATAAAAATAATCCCGCATCGACCCTTTGAATCTGCCTTCAGAGAAGTTCTCCTCATTGGCGATACGTTCAAAGAGACCATGGGGATCTTCAGAAGAAAAAGCGAGATCGGAGAAATTGACCAAGATAATGAGTCCTCTCTTCTGACCAAAATAGCTTCCGGCCATGGCTGCCTTGTTTATCCCAAGGCGCTGGGAAAACTCGGCATTGAAAGTCTTTCTTTGCTGGTCAGCCTGAAGTCTGAGCGCATTGACATCAACTTTCTCAAACACGCCCTTCCGTCTTTCCAGAAACCCTCTCCCGTCAGCTGCCGCCCAATAATGGCCGTGCTCATCACCCACGAGGGTTGCCGTCACCGTGGTGCCGTCGGCAAGGACAATCTGGCGCATCTGCCCCGGTCGGGCCGGGACGGCATAGGAAGAGGCGACAACAAGCGAGAGGAGCATCAGAAGGACGACACGTCCCACATGAAGGAAGGAGGAAAAAACATGCATGTTATTGGATTTTTACTTGTTCAGATTGCAAAAACTTTTGTTCAAAATGCAAAATTATCTTGTTCAGAATGCAAAAATAAAGAAAAAGGGTCGAAAAACACCATTTCGGAAAGAAAAACACTGTCTTGGAAAGAAAAAACGCTGTCTTGGAAAGAAAAAACGCAGAAAAAGGAAAGATAATATAGTATTCCAATATCGTCCGCTCATCAGGATTTGACGCAGTTCTCGCAGTTCATCGGGATTTGCAATCCCGATGAACTGAGTATCAGGATTTGTAATCCGATAAAAGCGCATTAAAAATGCTTACACTCAATGCGGCCGGATTACAAATCCGCCCGAACAATTGCAAATCCGACAAACAAATGCAAATCCCAATGAACAATGAAATCCCAATGAACAAAGAAATCCCACCGAAGAGCGAAAAGGGAGCAACAAATCGGACACTTTAGCAAGGAAAACGAACAAAAGCTTGAAATGTTCTTAAAATTCGTCACCTTTGCGGGTAAAATGGCCCGAATCTCAACGAAATGCGCTAAATTTGCATTTTGGAGTCTGTTTCCGCCCCAATGCCCGGCCGGAACCCGACATTCCACAGCCGTAAACCATCAACTGAAACAAACAAAAAATGAGAAAATCACTACATCTAATCATGGCCATCCTCTTCCCCATGCTGGCTATGGCCCAAGCCCCCTCATTCCCAGGCGCTGAAGGCCACGGACGCTACGTGGAAGGTGGAAGAGGAGGCAAGGTTATCCACGTCACCAACCTCAAGGACAGCGGCACAGGTTCACTGCGCGAAGCCGTGAAAGGCTCGACCAAGAAAATCATCGTCTTCGACGTGGGCGGCGTGATCGCCCTCAACAGCGACCTCTCCATCGGCGACAACACCACCATCGCCGGACAGACCGCCCCCTACCCCGGCATCACCATCCGTTACCGCACACTCAGGCCCGGATCGAACAACGTGATCCGCTTCATCCGCATCCGCCGCGGACAGGAGAAGGATGTCAACGACGGTGCCGACGCCCTCTGGCAGCGCCAGAAAAACGGCATGATGATCGACCATTGCTCGTTCTCGTGGAGCATCGACGAGGTGGCCTCCTTCTACGACAACAACAATTTCACCATGCAGTGGTGCACCATCGCCGAGAGTCTGGTGAACGCCGGCCACGGGAAAGGAGCCCACGGCTACGGCGGCATCTGGGGCGGCAAACTCGCCTCCTTCCACCACAACCTGCTGCAGCACCTGCAGAACCGCACACCCCGTTTCAACGGTGCTCGCTACCAATGGAGCGGCTACAAGAACAACACCGAGTACAACACCTACAAATGGGACAACTACGTGCAGGCCGAGATCGTGGACTTCCGCAACTGCGTCATCTACAACTGGGGCACAGGCGGTTGCTACGGCGGACCGGGCGGCGGCTATATCAACATGGTGAACAATTACTACAAGGCCGGTCCCGCCACATCGAACAAGACGCGTGTGACACAAGTCACCGTGGGCGCCTCGGGCAACTCCACCCCATCCGACCTTGTCGGCATGACCAGCCGCTACTACATCCACGGCAACTACGTGACCGCGGCAGCAGCCAACCAGCGTGAGAACTACGACTGGAAGGGCGTGGTCTACGACAGCGGCACCTTCACCATCAACGGAGAGCGCTACAGCACCGACAGCCACCATTTCTACGGCAATGACGTGACCTACGTGAAGAACGCCAACAACGTCGACTGCGTGAGCATCAAGGTAGACGAGGCTGCTCCAGCCGGCGAGGTGACCACCCACAAAGCCCAGGATGCCTTCACCAAGGTCATCACCTACGCCGGAGCTTCGCTGCACCGCGACGACGTCGACACCCGCTACCAGCATGAGGCTGAGACCGGGACGGCCACCTACACCGGCAGCGTGACCCACCAGGCCGGCATCGTCGACGTGGTGGCCGACGTGAACGGCTACACGGAAGCCAACTTCGGCACGGGATCGCGTCCGGCCGGTTTCGACACCGACAACGACGGCATCCCCGACGAGTGGGAGGAAGTGAACGGTCTGGACCCCAACAACGCCAACGATGCCAGACTCTTCACCATCGACCAGGAGAAGGGCTGGTACTCCAACCTGGAGGTGTATCTCAATTCCCTCGTCGAGGACATCATGAAAGCCGGCAATGCCGATGCCGAGAATGCTGTCGACGAGTACTATCCCACCTACCAGAAGCCCGACGGCATCCATCATGCGACGATCGCCGATGCCGTGCGCACCGAATACCTGACCATCGACGGCAAACAAGTGACCACTCCCTCACGCGGGCTCTACCTGCGCCGGCAGACCCTCACCGACGGCCGGGTGATCACTCAGAAAGTGGTCTTCTGACACCGACACATACCCATAGCCAAAGCGGGGGAGGCCTTTTTCAGACCTCCCCCGCTTTGGCTTTTCACGACGACGGAATCAATACGTCTTCTTCACACCATCGACGATATACACGCCATGCTGCGCCGGACTGCTGACCTGCTGTCCACTAATGGTATAGACCCCCTTCTTGCCGGCCGGACTATCGCTGGCATGGATGGCCTGGATACCACTTGGATCGTCATAAGTCATGTTTCGCAGCACCACCTCACTACGGCTGTTGTCGATATGCACATGAAAGAGGAAACGAGCGACCGCCTCACTGTTCTCCGACTGTTTGTAGCGCAGAGCCTGACCGAAGGTCATCTCCTTGCCATTCGTCATCCTGCCGGGGTTCTGTCCGATGTTGAACGTCATCGACGAAGGATAGAACTCACTATACACATAACCGTTGGAGAAATCGGTGACGACGCCATTGGCATTGAACCAGTGTCCATAGCCATTGGCCGTCGACGTGCGGTTGACTAGCGCCTGAGTCATGGGATTGAGCGGATAGAACATAATCCGACCCACGGAAGGTCCGGCCGCAGCGTAATTCTGCATCTTGCCGGCGATCTCAGAAGGCTGCATCTGAAAAGCCGTCCCCAGCGTAGCCAGTGCCCGGTTGGACACCGTCACTGCCGTCGCCGTGTAATCATTTCTCACCGGCATGTAGACATCATATTCGAGCGTGATGTCACCCACCTCACGCCCGTCGATGGTAGGCGACATGTAGACGGTGGCCCGGTCGCTGATATCCGTCCCCTCCACCTCGAATCGGTAGGGCCAATGCTCCACGTTGGTGAGGTTGTCTTTCCACTGGTGCTGCACATACTGCTTGGGAGCCGGCACGACGATCATCCAAAGACGCTGCGTGCCCTCCGGCACCGTCATTCTCACATCCTCGGTCACCTCCTGACTGGTCTGGCAGTAGAGCGAGTCATCCTGGAAATAGCGGCGCGAGCCATCATTCATCAGAGCCACAAAGCCCAAGCGGAATGCCCTCTTGGTGGAGATGGTGTTGCGGATGTAGGTCGTGCGGTTGGCCTTCACCAACTGCGTCTCGCCGTTCATCAGTTCGGCAGGGTCAGCCTCAGCCAACCGGCTTCCGGCCGACAAGGCCGTGAAATGCACCTTCACCTCTTTGCCCGCCTCGGGCACCTGCAGGGGAATGACATTGAATCCCGACGACTGCGGAGCCGACGACAGTGCCACCTGGTACTGACGATCGCCGACGGCAGCGCAACGGTAGTTGAGGTCGCCGATATAGGCATCACGGTAAGGCGCGCAGGCATCGAAATCCCAGGTGGCGCACCGAGCCGCGTAGTCGTAATAGAGCCGGAAGAGGCCCTCGGCATCCAGTCCCTTGAGCGCCATGAGTGCCTGGTTGAAGTCCTTGGCGCCCGTCATGGGTTGCCGCCACACCTTGCCCACGGTCTGGATGTCGCCGTAATGCTGGCACAGGAAATAGAGGAACCAATACGACTGGTAGCGGTGCCACTCATGCGAGAAGGCCATGTTGTGGGAATTGCGGAACACATTGATGCTCTGCGGGAACATCTCTTTGGGAAACGACTGGTTGGCTTGCCATTGCGCCGTCTGTTCCCAGATGGCCTGTCCATTGCCCACAGCCAGATGGAACCCCGTGCCGATGGTCGGCGAAGAGGTATGTTTATTGCCCGAAGCGTCAGCATAGCACATGTAGTGGAAGGAGTGCCCCACCTCATGGGCCACGGAGTGCCCCACAGGTTGGCAGGCAGAAGGTCCGAGCCACAGCGCCGACACCTCGAAATCGTAACCGCCGCCATAGCACACCCAGTCGGTGGTATGGTTGAGCAGCACCATCACTTTATAGTTACGCAAGTTGGTGGTCTCCGGATTGACGAAGCCCAACTGATTGATTTCCAGGTCATAGAAATCCTCGCATTTCTGCAGCAAGTCTTGTTCATTGACACGGTATGGCGCCGGTGCCTGCGATGGCAGGGTCGAGCCATAGCCCTTGTCCCAGAAGACGATCACATTGTCGGACTCCACGGATCGCGAATGCGACCAGGTGTAGCGGTTGTCGGGGTCGTTCTCGGCATAGAGCAGCGAGTCGGCCGGCCAGGGGTTGCGCCACTCATCCGGGATATAGATGCTTTTCTGCGCATAACCCCTCGCCCCCACCAGCAGGCATGCCGTGAGGGCTAACAGATAAAAATGCCTCATGTTAAGCATTCTCTTTTCCATATTTGTTCAAAATACACAAGTTTCTCTTATCTCATCTCATGTCGACAAGTATGCGGAACACCTTGCCAGGCGCTTTCGCCCACTGCTGCATGGCCTCCTCCGCCTGTTCGGGTGCGACGACCATGGAAACCAGCGCATCCACCGGACAAGAGCCCTTCTCCAGATAGTGGATGACTGCACGGAAATCCGAGGGCTGTGCATTGCGCGAGCCACGGATATCGAGTTCCTTCTGCACGAAATACTTGGTTTGGAACGACACCTCCGACTTGGCGTAGCCAATGCAGATGACACGACCTGTGAAGGCCACCTCGTCGACCGCCATCTGATAAGTCACCGGACTGCCCACGGCCTCGATCACCACGTCGGGTCCGAAACCGGAAGTCATTTCCAGCAACCTGGCGTGCACATCCTCCTTGAGCGTGTTGATGGTGTAGGTAGCGCCCATCTGCCGTGCCAGGGCCAACTTGTCGTCGTCGATATCTGCGGCCACGACGGTGGCGCCACGCTGTGCGCTGCGCACCACGGCACCCATGCCCACCATACCGCAACCGATGACAACCACCACGTCGATGTCGGTGACCTGTGCCCTCGACACAGCATGGAAACCCACGCTCATCGGCTCTACCAGTGCACAGGTGCGGGAGTCGAGCCTCCCGGCCGGGATGATCTTCTCCCACGGCAGGGCGATACGCTCACGCATGGCACCATTGCGCTGCACGCCCAGCGTCTCGTTATGCTGGCAGGCATTCACCCGGCCATTGCGGCATGAGGCGCATTTGCCGCAGTTGGTGTAGGGGTTGACCGTCACCACCATACCGGGTTTCAGTCCCTCGGGCACCTTCTCCCCTACCTTCTCGATCACGGCCCCCACCTCATGTCCGGGGATGACCGGCATCTTCACCATAGGATTGCGTCCGAGATACGTGTTCAGGTCCGAACCGCAAAATCCTACATACTCCAGTTTGAGGAGCACCTCCTCGGGTCCCAAGACCGGTTGCTCAACGTCGACGACAGCCATCTGCCGCTCGGCTAAAATCTGAATCGCTTTCATGTATAATCTTGTGTTTTTTAACTGTTTTTCCATCTGACGCGCATCTGGTCGCCAATAATGCGCCGCACCTCAGCCACGAGGCCCTCGTCGGCCGGTTGGCTGACGAAATCGATGTTCTTGAGCACATTGGCGGGATTGGCACTGCTGAAGAGCGTCGTGGCAATGCGCGGATTAAGACTGGTGGAGTATTGCATGGCAAGTTTCTCAATGGGATATCCCTGCCGGGCACAATATTCCGCGGCACGGCGGCATGCCTCCCTCAACGATTCAGGAGCGGGATGCCAGTCGGGAGCGCCACGCTGCGAGAGCAGTCCCATCGACAATGGCGAGGCATTGATGACGCCGATGCCTTTTTGTTCGAAATAATCGAGGTAGTCGAGGAGCATGTCGTCATTGAGACAATAGTGGCAGAAGCACAGCACGCTCTCCACCGTGCCATCCTCGGAATGGTCGATCACCCATTTCAGGTTCTCGGGCTGCAAGTCGGTGATACCCACATGTCCCACGACCCCTTTTCGGCGCAGTTCGACAAGTGCGGGGAGGGTCTCGCTGACCACCTGCTGCAAGTCGGCGAACTCCACGTCGTGAACGTTGATCAGGTCGATGTAGTCCACATTCAGTCGCTGCATGCTCTCATAGACACTGGCCGTAGCCCGTTCTGCGGAATAGTCCCAAGTGTTGACGCCATCCTTTCCGTAACGCCCCACCTTCGTGGAGAGGAAATAACGGTCCCTGGGGATTTCCTTGAGTGCCTTTCCCAGCACCATCTCGGCTTTCAGATGTCCGTAATAGGGTGAGACATCGATGAAGTTGATGCCATTGTCCACTGCTGTATGTACGGCTTTGATTCCCTCATCCTCTCTTACGCCGTGAAACACACCGCCCAAGGAAGATGCCCCGAAACTGAGGTTAGAAACGCTCATGCCGGTTTTTCCGATCTCATTGTATACCATAAATCGCTGATTTTGATTTGACTTTGCAAAATTAGGCATAAATTTGGAATTATGAGACTATTGGAATAAAGAAAAATGATTTCACGCCTTTTCTGTAAGTTTTCAGCTTCTGACACCACGAAATAGGAACAAAAACCGTATTTTTGCAGTAAACTAAGAAACGATCATAAAACGACAACGAAATGAACAACAACAGAATCACCGAACTTTTCGGTATCCGATATCCGATCATCCAAGGCGGCATGGTATGGATCAGTGGATGGCGCCTGGCCGCCGCAGTGAGCAATGCGGGAGGACTCGGTCTTCTCGGAGCCGGATCGATGCACCCCGAGACCCTGGTGGAGCACATCCACAAAATGCGTGAGGCCACAGACAAACCTTGGGGCGTCAATGTGCCGCTGATGTATCCAGAGATCGACCGTCTGGTGGATATCCTCATCGGCGAGGGTGTGAAGATCGTCTTCACCTCTGCTGGCAGTCCGAAGAAATACACCCAGCGTTTCCATGAGGCAGGGATGAAGGTGGCCCATGTGGTGTCGAGCTCGAAATTCGCCCGCAAATGCGAGGAAGCCGGCGTCGACGCCGTCGTGGCAGAAGGTTTCGAGGCCGGCGGTCACAACGGCCGGGAGGAGACCACCACGCTGACGCTCATCCCGCAAGTGCGGAAAGCCACGACCCTGCCCCTCATCGCCGCAGGCGGCATCGGCTCAGGCGAGGCGATACTGGCCGCCATGGTGCTGGGAGCAGAAGGAGTGCAGATCGGCACGCTGTTTGCCCTCACCCAGGAGAGCAGTGCCTCTGAGGCTTACAAGGAGCGCTGCCTCAGCGTGGAGGAAGGCGACACCATGCTCGCGCTGAAACTCATCTCCCCCACCCGTCTGGTGAAGAATGGCCTTTACGAGCGCATCGCCGAGGCCGAGAAAGGCGGCACCACCGTCGAGGCACTCAGGGCCATCCTCGGACAGGCAGCTACCAAGCGCGGCATCTTCGAGGGAGACATCGACCAAGGTATGTTGGAAATCGGCCAGATCGCATCGGCCGTGAAGGAAATACGCCCGGTAGCAGAGGTCATGAGGCAACTGGTGGAAGATTTCGACCAAGCCCAAGGAAAAGCGAGGGAGTTCTAAGACTCAGCCTGCATCACAACTGTGTTCATCCATCTGCCCCTGAAAAGGCGGGCAGACAACATGAGGCCACGGAACGTCAGTTCGATGGCCATGGCGATCCATACACCCACCAGTCCGTAAGGGATGGAAAGGGCGTAGGCCAGGGTGAGGCGTACGAACCACATGCTGCCCAGGCTGATGAGGGCCGGTTTGAGCGTATCGCCGGCACCCACACAAACCGAGACGGCGATGATGGAAGCAGCGAACATCGGTTCGGCAAAAGCCTCAATGCGCAAGCAATGCGCGCCGAGCGAGCGGATTTCCTCCACCGGAGTCATCAAACCCATCATCTCATAGGCCAGCACAAACATCACAGCCCCCATGACAGCCATCACGATCATGCCACTATAGAGCGTCATCCGGGCGAAGCTCTTGCAGAGATCCTGCCGTGCGGCACCGATGCTCTGCCCGATCAGCGTCGTAGCGGCCTCGCCGATGCCATAGCCTGGCATATAGCACAGACTCTCGGCGGTGATGCCCAAGGTATTGGCGGCGATGGCTATCGTACCGAGCGGTGCCACGATCATCGTGCTCACGATCTGCGCGCCACTCATCAGCACCGACTGCATGGCCATCGGCACACCTATCTTCAGGGCATTGCGCAGATAGTCGGTCACCCACACGAAGCGCTCTCCCACTCTGCGAAGCGACAGCATCGGATTGCGGAAAATAGCGATGTAGGCTTGCACCGAACCGCATATCACGATGGAAAGCGAAGTGCCGATGGCCGCACCCATCACACCAAGGTGGGCCTGATAGATGAAGAAATAGTTGAACACCACGTCGAGCACACACATGGCCACGCTCACCATACTGGGGATACGCATGTTGCCAGAGCACTTGAGCATGGCACCCGACAAGCTGTTGAGCTGGAAGAACGGGCCAGCGAGTGAGAAGATGAGGAAATAAAGCGAGGCGTCGCGGGCGATATCCGCCCCGCCCCCCAACCAGTAAGGCAGAGGCCGGGCGATGGCGACAGCCACCAGCATGAGCATAATGCTCAGTATCGTGGTGACAATCAAGGCGTGGCGGAAAACCTGGCGCGCTTTGACGAAATCATTCGAACCGATGAAATGAGCCACCTGGACGGAGAAACCCATCGAAGCGGCCCCCGTGAGGCTGCCCAGCAGCCAGGTGGAGGTCTCCACCAGTCCACAGGCAGCTGAAGCTTCCGCCCCCAAGTGTCCCACCATGGCCTGGTCGATGAAGAACATCACCACACTGGTGATTTGGGCCAATATCGATGGAATGCTCAACTGGATAATCAAGTTGAGTTTATCGGCATTGGTCAAGGGTTTCCCTTCTCGTATAAACCCCAGAAATTCGTCGCTCTTTCCTCCAAAAACCTTCATGGAGCTGCAAAGGTAGTGCAAAATGAGAGCAGAACAAAAAGAATTTATTCTTTTTTTATGCCG
>CAMNIN010000077.1 GCA_946540735.1 uncultured Prevotellaceae bacterium
CCTGTCCGGCAATATCGTGGGGAACGAACTCGTGCAAGGGAGGATCGAGCAGACGAATGTTCACGGGCAGACCGTCCATAGCCTCGAGGATACCCTTGAAGTCAGCCTTCTGGTAAGGCAGCAGCTTAGCAAGAGCCTTCTCACGTCCGGCAACGCTGTCAGAGAGAATCATCTCACGCATAGCGATAATCTTCTTGTCCTCGAAGAACATGTGCTCAGTACGGGTCAGACCGATACCCTTGGCGCCGAACTGGCGAGCCACCTGTGCATCGTGTGGAGTATCAGCATTGGTACGAACCTGCAGCTTGGTGTACTTGTCGCAGAGGTCCATCAGTTCCTTGAAGTCGCCAGAAAGCTCAGCAGCCTTGGTGGGAACCTCGCCAGCGTAAACCTGACCAGTGGTACCATTCAGAGAGATGTAGTCACCCTCCTTATATGTAACGCCGTCAATCTCAACAGTCTTGTCCTTGTAGCTTACGTTCAGAGAACCTACACCCGATACGCAGCACTTACCCATACCACGAGCCACAACGGCAGCGTGAGAGGTCATACCGCCACGGGCCGTGAGGATACCCTCGGCAGCCGACATACCAGCGAGGTCCTCAGGAGAGGTCTCGATACGAACGAGAACCACCTTGTGACCATCGGCATGCCAAGCCTGAGCGTCGTCGGCGTGGAACACAATCTGACCGCAGGCAGCACCCGGGCTGGCGGGCAGACCCTGTGCGATGACCTTTGCCTTCGAGAGGGCAACCTTGTCGAATACGGGGTGAAGCAGCTCGTCGAGCTTGTTGGGCTCGCAACGCATGATGGCGGTCTTCTCATCAATCATACCCTCGTGGAGCAGGTCGATGGCGATCTTCACCATAGCAGCACCCGTGCGCTTACCGTTACGTGTCTGGAGGAACCAGAGTTTGCCCTCCTGTACGGTGAACTCCATATCCTGCATATCGTGATAGTGGTGCTCCAGCTTGTCCTGGATACTATTCAGCTCGTTGTAGATCTCAGGCATAGCCTCCTCCATTGAAGGATACTTGGCCACGCGCTCCTCCTCAGAGATGCCAGCACGCTCAGCCCAGCGCTGAGAACCAATCTTCGTAATCTGCTGTGGGGTACGGATACCAGCCACAACGTCCTCACCCTGTGCGTTCACCAGATACTCACCGTTGAACAGGTTCTCACCATTAGCAGCATCACGGCTGAAGCATACACCAGTAGCAGAGGTGTCGCCCATGTTACCGAATACCATTGCCATCACTGATACGGCTGTACCCCACTCGTCGGGAATGCCTTCCATCTTACGATAGAGGATGGCGCGCTCGTTCATCCAGCTGCGGAACACAGCGCAGATAGCGCCCCAGAGCTGCTCGATCGGGTCATTGGGGAAGTCCTTGCCAGTGCGCTCCTTGATAGCAGCCTTGAAGAGGGCCACCAGTTTCTTGAGTTCCTCGACGGAGAGGTCTTTGTCGAGCTTGACGCCTCTCTCAGCCTTCACTTTCTCGATGATCTCCTCAAACGGGTCGATGTCTTCTTTGTTGACAGGTTTCATCTCGAGCACCACGTCGCCATACATCTGCACGAAGCGGCGATATGAGTCGTAGACGAAATGAGGGTTGCCAGTCTTGCGAACCATACCCTCGGCCACCTCGTCGTTAAGACCGAGGTTGAGGATGGTGTCCATCATACCAGGCATAGAAGCGCGGGCGCCGGAACGCACGCTGACGAGCAGCGGGTTGGCAGAATCGCCGAACTTGGAGTTCATCAAGGTCTCGATATGCTTCACGGCAGCGGTGACGTCGTCATTGAGCACCTCTTTGATTTTCTCCTGCCCCACCTCATAATATTCGTTGCAGCAGTCTGTAGTGATGGTGAATCCCGGCGGAACGGGCACACCGATAAGGTTCATCTCGGCAAGGTTAGCACCTTTACCACCGAGCTGTTCACGCATTTTAGCATTACCTTCAGCCTTACCATTGCCAAAGGTATAAACTCTTTTCTGTTCGCTCATAATTAGTTGATGGTTATCAATAAATAATTAATGTGTGTCTTTTCAGAGTTGCAAATATACTGCAAAAACATGTAACGGCAAAACTTTTGGATAAAAAATTGTCATGTCGAGGTTACATTCTTCATATTCGAGAACTATGCTGCTTCACATTTCGGGAAACCAGAAAAGGCATTTTAAACAAAAACAAACGAAAATATTTGGTATATCAGCAAAAATGCCTTATTTTTGCAGAAATCAGTTTAGGTGCATCCTTCCGCCATCCTGGATGGGTGGAAGGAGGAGAGAGGAAAAAACACCCAAGACCCAACAAATCCAAGACCGAATCATCATGGCCAAAAACAAGAAGCCATTGCCCATCTATGAGCATGTGACCATCGCAGACTGTGCTGCCGAAGGTAAGTGCGTGGTACGCATCGACGACAAAGTGGTGTTCGTGCCCTTCGTGGTGCCAGGCGACATCGTCGACCTTCAAGTCAGGAAGAAGCGCAAGAGTTACTGCGAGGCCGAAGTAATCAAACTGATAGAGCCCAGTCCGCTGCGCCAGCAGCCGATGTGCCGTCATTTCGGTGTGTGCGGCGGTTGCAAATGGCAGATCCTGCCCTATGAGGAGCAGTTGAAGATGAAGCAGCGGCAGGTGTACGACCAGCTGACCCGCATCGGCAAAGTGGCGCTGCCCGAGATCTCCCCCATCCTGGGTTCGGCGAAGACCCGTCAATACCGCAACAAGATGGAGTTTGAATGCTGCAACAAGCGCTGGCTCACCCGTGAGGAGATTGCCAGCGGCAAAGCCTATGACAACATGAACGCCATCGGCCTGCACATCACGGGAGCTTTCGACAAGGTGCTCCCCATCGAGGAATGCATGCTGATGGACGACCTCAACAACCAGATACGCAACGCCGTGCGCGACTACGCCAATGGCACAGGTATGACCTATTTTGACCTCCGCCAGCAGACCGGCCTATTGCGTGACATCATGATCCGCAACTCGAACACAGGTGAATGGATGGTGCTGATCCAATTCCACTTTGAAGCCGAAGGCGACAAGGAGCGTGCCGAGGGCCTGCTCGACCACCTGGCAGAGCGGTTCCCGCAGATCACCTCACTCGTCTATGTCGACAACCAGAAATGCAACGACACATTCGGCGACCTGGAGATAGTGACCTATAAAGGCAACGACCACATCTTCGAGACTATGGAGGATCTGCGCTTCAAGGTCGGCCCGAAGAGTTTCTACCAGACCAACACCGACCAAGCCCACGTGCTCTACTCCGTGGCCAGGAAGTTTGCGGCGCTGACCGGCGACGAACTCGTCTACGACCTCTACACCGGCACAGGCACCATCGCCAACTTCGTAGCCCGTTCGGCCCGTCAGGTCATCGGCATCGAATACGTGCCGGAGGCCATCGAAGACGCCAAAGTCAACTCCCGCATCAACGGCATCAGCAACACCCTTTTCTACGCCGGCGACATGAAAGACATCCTCACCGATACATTCATCGCCGAGCATGGCCGTCCCGACGTGCTTATCACCGACCCGCCCCGCGCCGGCATGCATCCCGACGTGACACAAACCATCCTCCGCGCCCGCCCACGGCGCATCGTCTATGTGAGTTGCAACCCCGCCACCCAAGCGCGCGACCTGGCCGATCTCGATGCCCAGTATCAGGTGATGGCCGTCCAGCCAGTCGACATGTTCCCCCACACCCCACACGTGGAGAACGTCGTGCTTCTGGAAGAGCGCCCCTGAGCCCTCTAAGACTATCCAAACCCTTAAAATACCAAAAACTATGAAAAAGAAATTATTGACCACCTGCCTGCTGCTGCTTGCGGTCGTATGCGCCAATGCCCAGCAAGAGAAGAAATGGTATGACAACATCAAGTTAAGCGGCTATGGCATGCTGCAATATCAATGGCAAGACAAGGAGGAGACGCAGAGCAACTCGTTCAACCTGCGCCTGCTCCGTATGATCCTCGACGGGAAAATCAGCGACTTCGACTGGAGAGTCCAGATCCAAGGCACGAACGCCAAAGGCCCCGGCGAACCCACCGTGCAACTCGTCGACCTCTATGCAGAATGGGTGAAGCACAAAGAAGCCCGCATCAGAGTGGGACAATTCAAGCGAGCCTTCACCTTTGAGAACCCCACCCACCCCATCACCCAGGGATGGTATGCCTATGCAGACGTGATCAACAGGCTCTCCGGCTTCGGCGACCGCGCCGGTGAGAAATCCTCTGGCGGCCGTGACATCGGCGTGCAATTACAGGGCGACCTGTTCCCGGCCAGCGACGGGCACCGCTACCTGCACTATCAGGTGGGCGTCTACAACGGCGAGGGAATCAACCGCAGCGACAAGGACAACCGCAAAGACATCATCGGCGGTCTGTGGGTGATGCCAATCAGCGGCGTGCGCATCGGTGCCTTCGGATGGACCGGCAGCCATGGCGACATGCTCGACCCTGTGGCCAACAAGAATGTCAGCGTGCCCCTCAACCGCTACTGTCTCTCCGCGGAGTACGACAAGGACGAGTTCACCTTCCGTGCAGAGTATCTCCACAGCCAGGGACTGGCAGCCAAAAGTATCGGCAGCAACGAGATCGACTACTCGAAGGGCGACAAGGCCGACGGTTGGTATGTCTTCGGCATCGTGCCAGTGGTGAAGTCGAAGCTTCATGCCAAGGCCCGTTACCAGTGCTATCGTCAGACCAAGGAATGGGATTCTGCCAAGACCATGTATGAGGTAGGCGCGAACTACTTCATCACCAAGAACCTCGAGATCACCGCTGAGTATGCAAGGGTCAACGACCGCACGCTCAACAAGCACGACTACAACTTCGTGGACGTGGAACTCGACTTCCGCTTCTGATTCCCAAGCCACCGGAATTGTTTCACCAGACTAATGCTTACAGAGACGCCACGATGTGACGTCTCTTTTTCATCAATGACAGCCGATTCACCCGAAACCATCACAAAAAAAAGAAAAAACACAAGGCTTTGGCTTTTTTTTCAAAATATTGCGTAACTTTGTACCTATGAACGACACTCAACGTACAGAAGTGACTTGTGACAACCTGATCATCGTCGATGCCGATTTCGCCGACCGGGTGGCTTTTGACCTCATCGTCAACTTCGAGCGCATGATCGGACGCCCCATCCCCAATGCCGACATTGCCCGATGGATCGACTGCCTGGCCCTCGACGGAGGAATCCGTGAAGGAAAGGAGCAGACCCAAGTGGCCCTCGTGCACAGCAAGGACAAGCCCCGGATGGACTATTTCACCCCCGGGGATTTCAAAGCCGAACTTGACGGCAAGGCCTTCAGCGACAACCTCGGCGAGTTTGTCATCTCTACCCTCAGCGAGGAAAGCATCATCAGCCGCGAGGACCTGCTTCTCGACACCCTGCGCCTAGGCCTGTCGGCCGCGGAAGTGAAACGCATCGTCGTGGTGCCTGGAGAAGACTATTATGGAAGCGTGCGCGACATCCTCAGAAAAGGCGGCGACGAGAAGCGTGTCACCGTGCTTGCGATGCAGCCCATGCCTGGCGGCAATTTCCGCCAGGAAATCCTCGGCTACTCGCTGATGAGTGCCCTCGGCATCAAAGGAGACGAGCTGAAAGACTGAAAGACAAAACATCAATAACATATTTCAAACCATGGGAAAATTATTAATGATAGGAGCAGGTGGCGTGGCCACCGTGGCAGCGTTCAAGATCGCCCAGAATCCCGATGTGTTCACCGATTTCATGATAGCCAGCCGCAGGAAAGCCAAATGCGACAAACTGGTGGAGTCGATCCACAAGGCCGGCTACGACATGGATATCAAGACCGCCCAGGTGGATGCCGACGACGTGGAGCAGCTCAAGGCCCTCCTCAACGACTTCAAGCCCGAGCTGGTGGTCAACCTCGCCCTCCCCTACCAAGACCTCACCATCATGGAGGCCTGTCTGGCCTGCGGCTGTCACTATCTCGACACCGCCAACTATGAGCCCAAAGACGAAGCCCACTTCGAATATTCGTGGCAGTGGGCCTACAAGGAGCGATTCGAGCAAGCCGGCCTTTGCGCCATCCTCGGCTGCGGTTTCGACCCCGGTGTGAGCGGCGTCTACACCGCCTACGCCGCCAAGCACCACTTCGACGAAATGCACTACCTCGACATTGTCGACTGCAATGCCGGTGACCACCACAAGGCCTTCGCCACCAACTTCAATCCCGAGATCAACATCCGCGAGATCACCCAGAAAGGCCTCTATTACAAAGACGGGCAATGGATCGAGACCGAGCCGCTGGAGATACACAAACCACTCACCTATCCCAACATCGGTCCGCGTGAAAGCTATCTGCTGCACCATGAGGAGCTGGAGAGTCTGGTGAAGAACTACCCGACAATCCGCCAGGCCCGTTTCTGGATGACCTTCGGCGAGCAATACATCAAGCACCTCGACGTGATCCAGAACATCGGCATGAGCCGCATCGACGAAGTCGTCTATGAAGCCCCACTCGCCGATGACCCCACGAAGACCGCCAAGGTGAGAATCGTGCCCCTGCAGTTTCTCAAGGCCGTGCTGCCCAATCCACAGGACCTGGGCGAGAACTACGAAGGCGAGACCAGCATCGGCTGCCGCATCCGTGGCATCAAGGACGGCAAGGAGCGCACCTATTACGTATACAACAACTGCTCGCACAAAGCCGCATACGAGGAGACCGGCATGCAAGGCGTGAGCTACACCACCGGCGTGCCAGCCATGATCGGAGCCATGCTGCTGCTCAAGGGAGTATGGAAGAAGCCCGGCGTGTGGAACGTGGAGGAGTTTGACCCCGATCCCTTCATGGCCCTGCTCAACGAGAAAGGCCTCCCCTGGCATGAGGTCTTCGACGGCGACCTGGAACTGTAAGGCGCACAGCGGCAAAATCCCAACGAATAATCCAAAAAAACATACAGAAACCACTATGGCAAAGAAAGAAACCATACAGTCAGACGGCACACAAGAAGGCAAGCTGAAAGCGCTTCAGGCCGCCATGGCCAAGATAGAAAAAGACTTCGGCAAGGGGTCGATCATGAAACTGGGTGACGAACAAGTGGAGAACGTCGAAGTGATACCCACCGGCAGCATCGGCCTCAACGCCGCTTTGGGCGTGGGAGGTCTGCCCCGCGGACGCATCATCGAGATTTTCGGTCCGGAATCCTCAGGTAAGACCACGCTCGCCATCCATGTCATCGCCGAGGCCCAGAAGCGCGGCGGCATCGCAGCATTCATCGACGCAGAGCACGCTTTCGACCGGTTCTATG
This sequence comes from uncultured Prevotellaceae bacterium, assembly GCA_946540735.1. Lineage (GTDB taxonomy): Bacteria > Bacteroidota > Bacteroidia > Bacteroidales > Bacteroidaceae > Prevotella. Next base: position 7,298 of record CAMNIN010000077.1, read on the forward strand.
CAGCCCACCTTGGCGTGGATGTCGACAACCTGCTCATCTCGCAGCCCGACAACGGCGAGCAAGCCCTGGAAATCGCTGATCAGCTCATCCGCTCATCGGCCATCGACGTCATTGTCATCGACTCCGTGGCCGCCCTGACTCCGAAAACCGAGATCGAGGGAGACATGGGCGACAACAAGGTAGGACTCCACGCCCGCCTGATGAGCCAGGCCCTGCGCAAGCTCACTGCCACCATCAGCAAGACCAACACCTGCTGTATCTTCATCAATCAGTTGCGTGAGAAGATCGGCGTGATGTTCGGCAACCCCGAGACCACAACTGGCGGCAACGCCCTGAAATTCTACGCCAGCGTGCGCATCGACATCCGCCGTGTGTCGACATTGAAAGACGGCGACCAAGCCATCGGCAACCAAGTGCGCGTGAAAGTCGTGAAGAACAAGGTAGCTCCACCCTTCCGCAAGGCAGAATTCGAGATACTCTTCGGCGAAGGCATCTCGAAAGTCGGCGAAATCGTCGACCTCGGTGTGGAGCACGGCATCATCCAGAAGAGCGGGTCGTGGTTCTCCTACGACGGGTCGAGACTGGCCCAAGGCCGCGATGCCACTAAAGCCCTGCTCAACGACAATCCTGAGCTCTGCGAAGAGATCGAAGCCAAGATCATGCAAGCTATAGCCGAGCAAGGATAATACCTTCAACCACTACAGAAAAGATTCCATCCGCCTGTCATTCAAAGCGGATGGAATCTTTTTTGCGCACTGACAGAATGTCACTTTTTTCCGAAAGTATCACTTTTGGCACGCCATTTGTTGTATTAGCATCGGATTCTGCAATGAAGCGATCCATTCAACCGAATAATAATAACAAAAAAACAATACAACAATGGGAAAAATTATTGGAATAGATTTAGGAACAACCAACTCGTGCGTATCGGTATTCGAAGGCAACGAGCCAGTAGTGATTGCAAACAGTGAGGGAAAGCGCACCACTCCATCCGTGGTAGGTTTCGTGAAAGACGGCGACCGCAAGGTGGGAGACCCTGCCAAGCGTCAGGCCATCACCAACCCCCAGAACACCGTCTACAGCATCAAGCGCTTCATGGGTGAGACCTATGAGCAGAGCCGCAAGGAAGCTGAGCGCGTGCCATTCAAGGTGGTGAACGAGAACGGTTATCCCCGTGTGGAGATTGAAGGCCGCAAATATACCCCTCAGGAGATATCAGCCATGGTGCTTCAGAAGATGAAGAAGACCGCAGAGGACTATCTGGGCGAGGAAGTGACAGAAGCCGTCATCACCGTGCCTGCCTACTTCAGCGACTCACAGCGCCAGGCCACCAAGGAGGCCGGTCAGATCGCAGGTCTCAACGTGCGCCGTATCGTCAATGAGCCTACAGCCGCAGCCCTGGCTTATGGTGTCGACAAAGCCAACAAAGACATGAAGATCGCCGTCTTCGACCTTGGCGGTGGTACATTCGATATCTCCATCCTGGAGTTTGGCGGCGGAGTATTTGAGGTGAAATCCACCAATGGTGACACCCACCTCGGTGGTGATGATTTCGACCAGGCCATCATCGACTGGCTGGTGCAGGAGTTTAAGAATGATGAGGGCGCCGACCTCCGTCAGGACCCGATGGCCATGCAGCGTCTGAAGGAAGCAGCCGAGAAGGCCAAGATCGAGCTTTCGAGCACCACATCCACAGAGATCAACCTGCCTTACATCATGCCTGTCGGCGGAGTGCCCAAGCACTTGGTGAAGACTCTGACGAGAGCCAAGTTTGAGCAGCTCGCCCATCACCTCATCCAGGCCTGCCTGGCACCCTGTCAGAAAGCCATGGCTGATGCCAAGTTCAGCACAGCCGACATCGACGAGGTGATTCTCGTGGGAGGTTCGAGCCGTATCCCCGCCGTGCAGACCTTGGTGAAGAACTACTTTGGCAAGGAGCCATCTAAGGGTGTCAACCCCGACGAGGTGGTGGCCGTAGGTGCCAGCATCCAGGGAGCTATCCTCAACAAGGAGAGTGGCGTGGGCGACATCGTGCTGCTCGACGTGACTCCGCTGACCCTCGGTATCGAGACCCTTGGTGGTGTGATGACCAAACTGATCGACGCCAACAGCACCATCCCTTGCAAGAAGAGTGAGACATTCTCTACCGCAGCCGACAACCAGACCGAGGTGACCATCCACGTGCTTCAAGGCGAGCGTCCGATGGCAGCCCAGAACAAGTCTATCGGCCAGTTCAACCTCACCGGCATCGCCCCCGCACGCCGTGGCGTTCCTCAGATCGAGGTCACTTTCGACATCGACGCCAACGGCATTCTGAAGGTTTCGGCCAAGGACAAGGCCACCGGCAAGGAGCAAGCTATCCGCATTGAGGCCTCCTCTGGCCTGAGCAAAGAGGAAATCGACCGCATGAAGGCAGAAGCCGAGCAGAACGCCGAGAACGACAAGCGCGAGCGCGAGCGTATCGACAAGATGAACCAGGCCGACTCCATGATCTTCCAGACCGAGACCTTCCTGCAAGAGAACGGCGACAAGCTGGGTGGCGACAAGGCCAATGTGGAGGCAGCTGTGCAGCAGTTGAAAGACGCCCACAAGAGCGGCGACATCACCGCCATCGACAACGCCATCAACAACCTCAACCAGGTGATGCAAGCCGCCAGTGCCAAGATGTACAGCCAAGCCGGTCCTCAGCCCGGCGCAGGCCAAGGCGCAGGCTTCGGCGGCCAGCAAGCCGGTCCGCAAGAGCCAAAGAGTGATGACAACATCCAGGACGCCGACTTTGAGGAGGTCCACTAGTTCAAAGATAACAAACAATAACAATCGGAAACCAAATCCGTGTAGCTCACCGAGTTACACGGATTTGCCGTTTTAAGGGGTTTGGTCTTCGTTATCGATTTCTATCATTTCCTATCTCAGACGTGTTCCATATTTGTACCTTAACAAAAAAGTAGAAGTTTTGAAACAAATAATTATAAATAAAAACAAAGTCTAATTTTGAACAAAAAATTATGCCAGGAATTGCATTGGAAATCAAGAGAAAATGCAAAGTGTGTGGAAAAGTCTTCCTTGTGAAGAAACTTGACTCACAGTTTTGCTCGAAAAGATGCAGCGCAGTCGATTTGAAACGTAGGCGCGATGCAGAAGTAAAAGAGGCTCGTCTCGCAAAGATAGCAGCCCAAGTGCCAGACATCCGAGAATATATCTCGGTAAGAGAGGCTGTAGCCTTGTACCATATTGAACGTGGTACGTTGTACCGTCTCATACGATTAGGCCGTATTCCAGCAATGAATTTTGGGAAGCATCTCATTCGTATCAAACGTTCGGAACTGGAAGCCAACTTTATGCTTCGCAAAAAAGCGAAACGAGAGAAGGAGAAGCCAATCCCAAAGCTCTACAACCTCGAACCAGAGAATTGCTATACCGTTGGAGAGATCTGTAAGAAGTATCGCATCAACGACAGCACCGTATGGGCGCATGTACGGAAGTATTCTATCCCCTCACGACAAATAGGCAACTATGTCTATATCCCCAAAGACGAAATCGATAATCTCTATAAATCCGATATATTATGAAGAAAGCAATGCTCCACACCAAAGTGTCCGTCAGACTCCGAAAGTCGGAGCTTCGTGACGAGTGGTATCTTTACCTCGAAGCCTATCCTGTGTTCAAGCCTGGGCATGACAAGCCTTGCCGTGAACGAGAGTATCTAAACCGTATCATCAGAACTCCTTTGTGGGACAAGACTCGTCCTGCTCGTATGGATGAATACGGCAACCAATCCTATAAGCCCAAACGGGATGTGAACGGCATCATCGTTTGTCGTTCAAATGCAGACCGCGAAACGTGTGTCTTTGCCGACAATGTGCGTATCCTCCGCCAGCGTGAATATGACAATGCGGAACTTTATTCTGACACCGAACAAGCTATGGTGGAGAAGAAAGCCAGAGGACAAGAAGACTTCATTGAATATTTCGGAAAGCAGGCAGCTAAACGCTACAAGAATGACACCAAATCCGTCGGTGTCAATTGGGATAGAGCCCACGACTTGCTGAAGATATTTAACAAGAATAAGCCTTTACCGTTTGCTCAGATTGATATGCACTTGATAGAGAGTTTCAGAGACTTCTTGCTAAAAGCTCCGCGAGGGGGCAACAAAAGAGGTGTCATCTCTCAGAATACAGCTTCCACCTATTTCACTCTTTTCAAGGCAGCTCTACATCAGGCATTCATTGACAATTATTTCGACGTTGACATAGCTGCTAAGGTAAAAGGCATTTCGGGAGTAGAAAGTCGCCGTGAGTACCTTACTATCGAGGAACTGAACAAACTCGCAGCTACTCCTTGTGATTACCCAATGCTGAAAAAAGCAGCATTCTTTAGTGCTTTGACTGGCCTTAGGCATAGTGATATACGGAAGTTGAAATGGAGTGAGTTGTCAAAAGAAGGAGACCGCTACCGCATTAACTTCACTCAGAGAAAAACAGGAGGTGTGGAGTACATGCCTATCTCGGAACAGGCCTACCTCATCTGTGGTGAGCCAGGCGACCCAGACAGACTTGTTTTTGAAGGGCTGCAAGACCCATCTTACATCAATCGCCCTGTCAAGGTTTGGATTGCTGCAGCTGGTATCAAGAAGAAAATCACATTCCATTGTTTTCGTCATTCCTACGCAACAAACCAACTTACAGAGGGCACGGACTTATACA
>CAMNIN010000078.1 GCA_946540735.1 uncultured Prevotellaceae bacterium
AAGATAATATGCATATAGTTCCCATTCTCATAGCCGAAGCGTTGTATGAGAGTGGAGCCGTCGTAGATAGCTTCCAGTTGCAGGGTGATGCCGTCTTCAGCAAGTGAGCGGAACGCTTTCGGCTGTTTCAGTTCATCCTGTGTAAACTTGTAATACTGGCTATTGTTATTAAACTCCATGCGGATGTGGTGATCGGTACCGCCGTAGTTCAAGTTCAGCAGCATGACATTGGGGATGAAAGCCCATTTGATGTGCGAATAGTCAGTATCGTAGTCGAATCCATGGCGGGCAGTAATGGCTTGCGGGGAAGTCTCGGCAAGTGCACGGCTCAGTCCCTCGTCCGCATCCACGACCTTTGAAATCAGCGAAACGGGAAAGTCTTGGAAGAACACATGCTGCATCTTGTAGTCGGACACTTCGATCTGCACGTTGCCGAATATTGCTTCATGGGCTTTTGTTATTATGTGTCGACCCTTCTCGTCCGTCACATCTGTGCAGTCCTTGTCCTTATAGATGATGACATACTCACCAGGATATTCACCGGAAATGTTCTGTGCATACATCTCCTTTTGTTTGCTCGTCAACTGTTTTACAACGTCATCGTCGCTGTTGCAAGAGGCGAGGGAGAAGGCAACAAGCATCGCAAGGATGATTCTCCATGTTATAATTGTTTTCATTTCTTCTTGATAGTGAACAACATTTTTTGTATTCCGCGCTTGTAAACATTGGCGAGGATGAGGTTGTAGTGCAGCGTTTCGCCCTGTTTCATCGTTTGCTGTACGTGGGCCATCTCGCTTTCGGTAAGTATGTTCTTGAAGAGGAAGCAAGCATGATTGCTGGGCACAAGGCGTATCTCATCAGTAAGCGGTGAAAGGACGTAGGCGTAGGTGGCTTGATAACGGGCACCTGCTTGCCATAGCGGGTGGCTCTTGTCGAGGATGTTCTCCAGGTAGATTTGTGCATGTTTGTCAATTTCGGGAGTCGGCGTGCCGTCGGCGTATGTCATCTTGCCGTCGGCGTCCATCAGATATTCACCCCCTTTGGCTATGGCATACTTCTCTACGGGGCACTGCTGCTCGTACTCGATGTCGGCTTCCGTCTTTACCACTTTGTCCACAGGCTCTGCCACGTCTTCCACTTTCTTGTCGGCGAGAATACGCACAAGCTCGTATCTGCGGTCGCTGGCATCCTGTGGGGGATTGGCCAAAATTGTCCGCTTCACGCGCAACTCATATTCATGCCCTCTTTCATAGGTGAAGCCCTTAACAGCGCTGAAGTACAGGTTTTGCCATCGTCCCGGCTCGTCCTCTGTCATCACACGCATGCACTCGATGGGATGCTCTCCCATGCTGTCGAAGAGGTTGTACATCACGCCCGGTTCAGCGGATACGCTCATGTTGATCTCATTGGTAATGTCCTTGTCGTTGTCATCATCGAGGCTGCAAGAGGCGAGGGAGAAAGCAGCAAACATCATAAAAATGTTTCTCCAAATCTTCATGGTTTTCATCTTGAATGTGATAATAGATTCTATTGTGTTCTACTTAAATAAACACCAATAGCCGGAAATATTGCATCGCTCCACCGGTTTTTAACATAAAACCTATCTCATATATCAGTTCCTTATCTTGATTTATACTTTCTCTTACTCGTGGACGCAATATTCTTTATAATGAAATAGCTCCATTCTGCGTCTGCTTAGAGGCAGGCATCCTTATCGATACCTTCAGCCCTATGCTTGAAGACTTCCTGAAATGGAGCACTATCTTGGTGGGAAAGAGCGATAAGACAAAGAGGATATGCCAATGTGGCACATCCTCTTCGCCATGATACGATTGCTCGCTACATCAATTCGTTCGTAAGGTCTTCTATCTGGTCGATGATGTCCTGATACTGTCGCTGGGTCTTGAAGTGGAGACAGAATCCACCAATAGTCCCAATGACACCGCCGATACATCCACTCCAGAACAGCCCATTGTAAAAAGCATCTTCATGAAGCAGGTAGGACTCATACATAAACCAACCCATAAAGACGATTATCATAGGAATGCCCACTAAAAGCCAGTTGGCATCGAACTTCTTGGCACGAGCCATACAACGGCCGGCATCCACGAGATTCTGCGTCATCATGTCCGAGTCGCGCAGTCTTCTGCTGTTATAATAGGTCCCTCCCAGGCAAACCAGCATCACGATGCAGGTGAAAATCCAGAAAGGAATGGAGAAACCAGAAAGCATCACGAAAGCCCAGTAGCTATAGGGAATCATCAGAAGGCAAAGGATCATAATGACAAGATATCTGCGATTGATGTTGCCAGCGGTATTCCGCATTGAGCGACGTATCATTTTGTCGTTCACTATCTCCTGCTTGCTCAGTTTATTCTTCAGCGTCTGCATCTGCTGGCGCATTTCTTCTAATTGCGTATCCATAATGGGTAAATTTTAATCGTTTGACATTTGTTTCAGCTGTTCACGGATCCTGTACAGACGGACGCTGACGTTCTTAGTGGTGATGCCTACTATCTGTCCGATTTCCTCATAGCTGAGGTTCTCGAGCCAGAGCATCACGATGGCCCTGTCGAATGGCTGCAACTTAGAAATCCGCTTGTGGAGCATGTCCACCTGACGGGTGTCCTCGTCGCGGTCTTCGAAGAGGTTGATGTCCATCGTCAGACGTACTTCCGCCTTGCGCCGCTTTTTACGGCCCTGCGAGATACAGGTGTTCAGCGCCACGCGATAGATCCACGTCCTGACATCACTGCGATGCTCGAAGCCATCGAAACCCTTCCAAAGATTCACTAGTACCTCCTGGAACAGGTCGTTCACTTCGTCGGCATCTTGCGAGAACATGTAGCACACGGTATAGATGGTGCTCTTGTGTTCCGCTACGGTTTGCGCAAACTGTCTTTCTAATGCATTCATTGTCTCATCTGTTTTCGAATCATTTGACCATTAGACGCAGCATAGATATCAAAAACTACACGATAATCAGAAAAAAATTACTTAAGTATCGTTCATGTCAATATGTATTACAGTCGGCTCTTCTCGGCATTGCCGGCTCCGGTGCCCTTGGCTTATCGTAAAGTTGTCGCCACGATACATGAATCCCCAGTGATTGCTACCCGTATAGCCGATGTGTACAAGGCACTTCATCGTAGGATTGATGACGAACCAGCTCTTCAGGTCGAGACTGAATTAGTGTGTGTCTCATGGCCTACTTGATGATTAGCGTGTCGCTGGTGAAAGTCAGGTTCACTCTCTCGAATCGGTTCAACTCCTCCACGACCTGCTGGAGTGGCATCTGGGGATGGTCCAGGGCATCGAGCACTGTTTTTTTTGTATGGTAGGGCTTTGTTATCAAATCTGCATCATAATCCCATTATACAGCTATTAAGCGTTAAAGATAGGAAACAGATTCCAAACTGACAAGCGAAATCGCCAAAATATTTTGGCTTTTTGCTCACTTAATCGTACCTTTGCAGTGGCTAAGCAGCGGATGCTGCCCATGCACGAGAATAAGGTAAAAAACAGAATAACATTATGGCAAAGAAAGCATTACTGATGATACTCGACGGATGGGGTATCGGCAAAAAGGGAGAAGGCGACGTGATCTACAGGACTCCTACTCCTTATCTGGATTACCTCAATGCCGTGAGCGCTCACTCACAGCTCGACGCCTCTGGCGAGGATGTGGGACTGCCCGACGGACAGATGGGCAACTCTGAGGTGGGACACCTCAATATCGGTGCTGGACGCATCGTATACCAAGACCTGGTGAAAATCAATCGCGCCTGCAAAGACGGATCGATACTCAAAAACCTTGAGGTGGTGAGCGCCTACAGCTACGCCCAGCAGACTGGCAAGCGTCTGCACCTCATGGGATTGACCTCCGACGGCGGCGTGCACTCCTCACTCGACCATCTCTTCAAACTGGTGGAGATCGGCAAGGAGTATGGCCTGAAGAACACCTTCGTGCACTGCTTCATGGACGGACGCGACACCGATCCGAAAAGTGGCATCGGTTTCATCCGCCAGTTGACGGAGGTATGTGATGCCAATAATGCTCATATCGCCTCGATCGTGGGGCGCTTCTATGCCATGGACCGCGACAAGCGCTGGGAACGTGTGAAGGAGGCCTACGACCTGCTCGTGGAAGGTAAAGGCAAACAAGCAGGCGACATGGTGGCTGCCATGCAGGAGAGCTATGACGAGGGCGTGACCGATGAGTTTATCAAGCCCATCAACAACGCCGCTATCGACGGCACTATACAAGAGGGCGACGTGGTGATCTTCATCAATTTCCGCAACGACCGAGCTAAAGAACTGACCACGGTGCTTACTCAGCAGGACATGCCAGAGGCTGGCATGCATACCATCCCCGGACTGCAATACTACTGCATGACGCCTTACGACGCCAACTTCAAGGGGGTCCATATCCTCTTCCCGAAAGAGAACGTGGAGGACACCCTCGGCGAATACCTTTCGAAACTGGGCAAGAAGCAGTTGCACACTGCCGAGACGGAGAAATACGCTCACGTGACTTTCTTCTTCAACGGTGGACGAGAGGCTCCCTACGAGAACGAGGACCGCATACTCGTGCCTTCGCCCAAAGTGGCTACCTATGATCTCAAACCTGAAATGAGTGCATATGAGGTGAAAGACCGGCTCGTGGAAGCGATCTGGACCGAGAAATACGACTTCATCGTGGTTAACTTCGCCAACGGCGACATGGTGGGCCACACAGGTGTCTATCATGCCATCGCCAAGGCTGTGTGGGCCGTCGACAACTGCGTGAAAGAGGTGATCGAGGCTGCCAAAGCCGCTGATTACGAGGCTATCATCATCGCCGACCACGGAAATGCCGACAATGCCATCAATGAGGATGGAACGCCCAACACGGCTCACTCGCTCAACCCGGTGCCCTTCATCTACGTCACTGACAACAACAGCGCAAGGGTGAAAAACGGACGCCTCGCCGACGTGGCTCCCTCTATCCTGCATATCATGGGACTGGAGCAGCCTGCTGACATGACCGGAGAAAACCTCATCAGCGATAAATAGGCGGATGAACGTCAAGATCGAGGAGTCATGGAAAAAACGTCTCGGAGGGGAGTTCGAGAAACCCTATTTCGCCTCTTTGGTGCAAATGGTGAGGCAGGAATATGCCCAGTATGCGTGCTACCCTCCGGGACCGCTGATCTTCAACGCATTCAACCTATGCCCGTTCGACAAGGTGAAGGTAGTGATCATCGGACAAGACCCTTATCATGAGCCTGGACAGGCCATGGGACTGAGCTTCTCTGTGCCCGATGGCGTGCCCATGCCTCCTTCTCTCATCAATATCTTCAAGGAAATCGAGAATGACCTGGGAAAAGCCATGCCCGCCTCGGGGAATCTGACCCGATGGGCTGAACAGGGGGTCATGCTTCTCAATGCCACACTCACCGTGAGGGCTCACCAAGCAGGAAGCCATCAGCGGAGAGGATGGGAAACTTTCACTGACGCGGCCATCAAGGCCTTGAGCGATGGGCGTGAGCACCTCGTATTCATCCTTTGGGGTGGGTATGCGCGTTCCAAAGCGGCTCTCATCGACCAGTCACGGCATCTCGTCGTGCAGTCGGTGCACCCTTCTCCGCTCTCGGCCAACAGGGGCGGGTGGTTTGGCAACCACCATTTCTCGAGGGCCAACGATTATTTGGTGCTACACGGTCAACAGCCCATCAACTGGTGATGTGAACTATACACGGATAGCTATGGATAAAGTGCCTCCGATCCTGCAAGTGGGATCTGTGCTCCTCTCTTCCGACATCCTTTTCAAATGCTTCTGCTGCGACCTTGAGAAATGCAAAGGGCAATGCTGCGTGGAAGGGGATGCCGGGGCTCCTGTCACACTGGATGAGGTGGCGGAGATTGAGGCTTGTCTCGACGAGGTGTGGCCCGACATGTCGGCCTCGGCTCAGGCTGTGGTGGATCGACAGGGGGTGGCCTACACCGACTCCGAGGGGGATCTGGTCACCAGCATCGTGGAGGGCCGCGACTGTGTGTTCACCTGCTATGACAACGGACTGTGCCTCTGTGCACTGGAAAAAGCTTTCCGGGCCGGGCGCACAGCATTCTGCAAACCCATCAGCTGTGCACTTTACCCCATCCGGGAGAAAACTTTCAGCGGTGGAGTGACAGGGCTCAATTACAATGAGTGGAACGTGTGCCGGGATGCCGTGGCTCTTGGAAATCAGCTGCAGTTGCCGGTCTACAAATTCCTCAAAGACCCGCTCATCCGCCGGTTTGGCGAGGATTGGTATGCCCAACTGGAGGAGGTGGCAAAGGAATTGAAACATTTAAACCAACAACCCTGAGATGGCTCCAAACAACAACGATATTTCCCCGAAGAACGCCAAACTGGTGCTCGACGACAGCTCGTTCATCGACGACGATCTGGTGCTCTTCGACAGTGTCGACCGCGTGCCGTTGTCGTCGGAACCGCGGCGGGTGGCATGTCTCTTCGTGGCCATGTGCCTGGAGGGCAGTGCACAATATACCGTTGACACCAAGGAGCACATGGTGCACAAAAACGATGTCATCATCGTCAACGACGGACAGGTCATCGGCAACTATATGTTCAGCCCCGACTGCAAGGGTGTGGCCATCATGGGGTCGAGCGACTTCTTCGCCGAGGTGATCAAGGAGGTGCACGAAATCTCGCAACTCTTCCTGCTGGCGAACTCCAATCCCGTGTTCAGGCTCAGTCAGGAGAAAGCGGATGTCTTCATCGACTATTTCCGCCATATCCGGAATAAAGTGGATGACAAAGATCATCATTTCAGGAAGCAACTGACCATGTCGCTGCTCAAGGCGATGATCTATGATATCGGCAATGAGATCTATCAGACGCAGTTGGTGGCTCCCAGGCGGACAAGGGCAGATGCCATTTTCAATAAGTTCATCGCTCTGGTGAAGGAGAATTTCAAGCAAGAAAGGCGCGTGAGCTGGTATGGTGAGCAGCTGTGTATCACACCCAAATACCTCTCTGAGACGGTGAAGCAGGTGAGCCGGCGCACGCCCAACGAGTGGATCGACCATTACGTCACACTCGAGATCAGGGTGCTCCTGAAGAATACCACCATGAGCATCAAGGAAATCGCACAAGTGCTGCATTTCCCCAACCAGTCGTTCCTCGGCAAGTATTTCAAGGAGCATGTAGGCATGCCGCCCTCGAAATACCGGCGCTCCTGAATGCTGCGAGACGCCACACCGTGGCGTCTCTGCATAGGCGGTCAGGGTTTGGCGGGGAACACGACGCTCACCGCACCACCCTTCTTCAATTTCACTTTCTTTGCCTTCCCTTGGCAGCAGACCAGCAGTTTGCCGCCCGACTTGCTGTGGATGGTGGCTTCCACATGGGTGCCGCCTTCATGCCAGGTGATGTCGACTGTGTGGCCGCCACGGGCGCGCAGCCCTCTCACACTGCCTTCTGGCCATGCGGAGGGTAGGGCGGGCAACAGCAGCAGGCGGCTCTCGTCGCCTTGGAGCAGCATCTCACAGACTCCTGCAGTGCCACCGAAATTGCCGTCGATCTGGAAGGGGGGATGGGCGTCGAAAAGATTGGGGTAGGTACCACCCGAGCGGCGGCGGTCACTGCCATGGTAGCCATCGGGCGAGACGTAGGTGAGTAGTTTGCGGTAGAGATGATAGGCTTGTTCGCCGTCGTGCAGACGCGCCCAGAGGTTGATACGCCATCCAGTGCTCCAGCCTGTGGTCTTGTCACCTTTGATTTCCAGACTCTTGCGCGCTGCTTGAGCCAGGTTGGCCGTACCGTCGGGAGTGATCTGATGGCCCGGGTAAAGGCCGATGAGGTGTGATTGGTGACGATGATGAATGTCCCAGTCATCCCAGTCGTAATACCACTCGTTGATGTCGCCTTCATGACCGATGGTATAAGGATGCAACCGCTTGAGGTGTGACTCCACGTCGGCGAGGAAGGACTTGTTCTCACCCAGTATCCGTCCGGCGGCCAGCGTGTTCTGCAACAGTTCGCGGATGATGGCCAGGTCGGCAGTGCCGCCATAGCAGGTGGTGCCATGGTAGCCGGCGGGTGTCTTGTATTCATTCTCGGGAGATGTGCTCGGGGCGGTGATCAGGGTGCCGGGGGCTTTGGGATTGTCGATGAGCCAGTCGAGACAGAACTCGGAAGCGCCACGGAGGAGCGGGTAGGCAATATCAGTGAGGAATTGCCGGTCGAGTGTATAGCGGTAGTGCTCCCAGAGGGCCTGCGAAAGCCATGCGCCGCCAAGGTTCCAGTTGCTCCATTCCGGACTCTCGTGTTTCTCGCCCACAGGGTTGGCCATGGCCCAGATGTCGCTGTTGTGGCTGGAGCACCAGCCGCGGTTGATGCCGTAGTAGTTGCGGGCCACGTGGCTGCCGTTTTCCGAGAGGGATTGCATGAATCCCCACAGTGGTGTGGCCATCTCGCTGAGGTTGGCTACTTCCGCTGGCCAGTAGTTCTCTTCCAAATTGATGTTCACCGTGTAGTTGCCGCGCCAAGGGGAATAGAGGTGAGGGGTCCAGAGACCCTGCAGGTTGGCAGGCACGCCAGGAGTGCGTGAGCAAGAGATGAGCAGGTAGCGGCCGTACTGGAAATAGAGCGTCTCCAGCAAACGGCTGTCGCCACCATGGTCGGTATAGCGCTTCAGCAGCGAGTCGGTAGGAATCTGCAGGTCTTCCTGCGATTGGAAGACATCGCCCAGATAGAGTTTCACACGGCTGAAGTAACGGTCGTAATCGGCGACATGACGGCTCAGCAACTGGTCGTAGGTGTAATTGGCCAGATGCCAGATGTCATCGGAGGCTTTCTCCAGATAAGGGGCTCCCTGGCTGACAGGGTGATGGCCAGAGCCATTGAAACTGGTCTCGTTGATGAAATAGATGATCAGATCGGAAGCGTCGCGTACACTGACGACGGAGTCGGCGGCAGTGATGGTGCCGTCGGTTGATTGAGCCCACATCATCGTGCAGAAGTGGGTGCTCTCACGCTCGTCGCCAGTGGCATGGCCGGTCATGATGAGCTGGCCGTTGTCTTTCGCCTTCGTGCGGTGGGGAACAAGGGAGGTGAGCAACAGGCGGCAGTTGATGTTGCGGCCGCCATTGCAACGGATGCGCATGGCTATCATCTTGTCGGGATGCGAGGCGAAATACTCCCTGGTGAACAGACATTTGCCTTGCGCATAGCGGTCGGTGCAGACAGCGCGGTCGAGATCAAGCGTGCGTCTGTAGTCGCTCACTTTGCTGTCGTTGTCGTCGAGGATGTGGAAGATACCCAAAGGCTGGTAGAACTGTGAGTTGGGACCCTGCACTCGCAGTTGGAGACTGTCGGCGAGGGCATAGTCCTCACGGAAAAGGGCTTCCCTGATCTTGGGTATCCATTGGCTGGCTCCGGCATCAAGATTGGGATCTACGGGCTTGCCAGTCCATAAGGTGATGTCGTTGAGGTAGATGACGTTGTCGTCCACTCCTCCGGAGATGCTGGCTCCTATCTTGCCGTTGCCGATAGGCAGGGTCTCCTCAAAATACGAGGCGGGCCGGTCGTACCATAGTTGCATGGGCATCTGCGATTGGGCCATGGCAGCCACTATGCCGGTGAAAAACGAAAGGGTGAGGATTGTGATTCTTCTCATGGTCGTGATGCTTCTATAATTGAAAACACGGATGCCGTCAGGCATCCGTGGATAGGGTTGATGAATAAAGGGTTATGCGTCAATATTGGCGTAGGTGGCGTTGGCTTCGATGAATTCCCTGCGGGGCTCCACGTCGTCGCCCATCAGCATGGAGAATATCTCGTCGGCCTCGGCTGCGTTCTCGATGCTCACTTGCTTGAGCAGGCGGGTCTGTGGATTCATGGTGGTCTCCCACAGTTGCTCGGGGTTCATCTCACCCAGACCTTTGTAGCGCTGTGTGTGGATGCTGGTGCCTTCCACACCGTTGCCGTACTTGTCGAGGAACGCCTGGCGCTGCTGGTCGGTGTAGCAGTATTCCTTCACCTTGTTCTTGTAGGTGCAGAGGTAGAGTGGCGGGGTGGCGATATAGAGGTGCCCCTCCTGGATCACTCTTGGCATGAATCGATAGAAAAGCGTCATGATGAGGGTGTCGATGTGGGAACCATCGACATCGGCATCGGTCATGATGATGATCTTGTCATAGCGCAACTTGTCGATGTTGGCTTCCTTGTCGCCCTCACCGTCCACACCGAACCTGACACCGATGCTCTGGATGATGTTCATCACCGACTCGCTCTCAAACACCTTGTGCCACATCACTTTCTCCACATTGAGGATCTTTCCGCGAAGGGGAAGGATGGCCTGGGTGTAGCGGTCGCGACCTTGCTTGGCTGAACCACCTGCGGAGTCACCCTCGACGAGGAAGATCTCACACTCCTTCGGGTCTTTGTTGGAACAGTCGGCCAACTTGCCGGGAAGTCCACCGCCTGACATGACGTTCTTGCGCTGGACACTCTCGCGCGCCTTGCGGGCGGCGATGCGGGCGGTGGCGGCCAGCACCACCTTGTCGCAGATCTGCTTGGCTTCTCTGGGGTGCTCCTCCAAATAGATGGACAGCGCCTCGCCGACGGCTTGCTGTACGGCTCCGGCTACCTCACTGTTGCCCAGCTTGGTCTTCGTCTGACCCTCAAACTGAGGCTCGGCCACCTTGATGGAAATCACCGCGGTGAGTCCCTCGCGGAAATCCTCACCGGTTATCTCGATCTTGGCTTTCTCGATCTGCTTGGAGATCACCGGGTCGTTGTCGGCATATTTCTTGAGTGTGCGGGTGAGCGCCATGCGGAAGCCTTGGAGATGGGTGCCGCCTTCTATGGTGTTGATGTTGTTGACGTAGCTGTGGATGTTCTCGGAGTAGTCGGTGTTATACATCACGGCCACTTCGATGGGAATACCCTGCTTCTCGGTCTTCAGGTAGATGACATCGTCGAAGAGGTGCGTGCGGTGACGGTCGATGAACCTCACGAACTCTTTCAGACCTTCTTTGGCATGGAACTGCTCTTGACGGGTGTTGCCGTTCTCGTCGGGACGGAGGTCGGTGAGGATGATAGTGATGCCTGCGTTGAGGTAAGCCAACTCACGCATGCGGCGGGCGATGATGTCGTATTGATAGACCGTAGTGGTGAAGATGGTCTTGTCGGGCCAGAACTGCTGCCGGGTGCCTTGCTTGTCGGTCTCGCCGACAACGCGCACGGGATAGAGGGGCTTTCCCTTCTCGTATTCTTGCTGATAGATCTTCCCGTCGCGGAAGACTTGCGACATCATGTGCGAGGAGAGAGCATTGACGCAGCTCACACCGACACCGTGGAGACCGCCACTCACCTTGTAGGAGCCTTTGTCGAACTTACCGCCGGCGTGGAGCACGGTCATCACCACCTCAAGGGCTGATTTGTGAAGCTTCTTGTGCTCGTCGACAGGAATGCCACGGCCGTTGTCCTGCACCGTGATGGAGTTGTCCTCATTGATGGTCACCTCGATGTGGGTGCAATAACCGGCCATCGCCTCGTCGATGGAGTTGTCCACAGTCTCGTTCACCAAGTGGTGAAGTCCTTTCTCACTGATGTCGCCAATATACATGGCAGGGCGCTTCCTCACGGCCTCAAGGCCTTCGAGCACCTGAATGTTTTTCGCAGAATAGTTGCTTTCTGGGTTTTGTATTTCTGACATTTTAGCCTTCGGATTTATAGTTTGCAAAGTTACAAAAAAAAGCGTAAAAACAGAAAAAGTTTTGGCCTTAAATCTTCGATTTAACGTGATGGCTCCTAGGTTTTAGAATTATTAAGTTTTGGGCAAAATAAAGTAATTACTCAGCACCTAAGTAAGCATAGCCATTCGGGTGGATTTGCATTTG
>CAMNIN010000079.1 GCA_946540735.1 uncultured Prevotellaceae bacterium
ACGCGCGCTTAACATGCTGGCCATGAACCTGAACAAGGGCATGGGACATCTGGAAAAGGCAAAAGCCCTGAGCGACAAGACGGAACAATCATTCTACGATAAACTAAAGGTAATGGAATAACATGAAACAGATGATCATAAAAATCCTCATCGGCATCGTGGTGGCCTCATGCAGCCTCCATGCCAATGCCCAAGTGAAGGCATTTGAGAAATATGCCGACATGAAGAACGTGACGTACGTTTACATCTCGAAATACATGCTCGGCATGGCGGGCAAGAAAGCTGCTCCCTCGGTGCCTGGCGTAGACATCAAGACCCTGGCCGGCAAACTGACGGGCATACAGATCATCAATACCGAGAACAAAGTGGCACAGGCAAAAATGAAAAAAGACGTCAAGGACATTATCGCCAAAGGCAATTACGAGTTGCTGATGCAGATGAACGAGGACGACAGCAAGGTGAACATTTTCCACCACATCGCCAAACAGCAGTCGGCCGTGGTCATGCAGGTAGAAGACAATGAAGAATTAACGCTGATGATCTTCTCGGGAAAGTTCACGCTCGAGGATGTGATGAAGATGACGCAATAGATAATCATTCAAAAAAAATCCCTCTCAAAGGAGTGCCTTTTCAAGTTTTTTTTGCTATATTTGCCGTGTAAAGTCAAGGTTTACTGACTTTTTTCTTCAAAGAAAAGCACAATTTGGTTTGTCATGATGTTTAACCCCAAAATCCATAGTACAATGAGAATCGGTATTCCAAGAGAAATCAAGAACAACGAGAACCGGGTGGGCATGACTCCCGCCGGAGTCTCAGAGCTGGTGGCGCATGGGCATGAGGTATATGTCCAGCATACTGCTGGCGAGGGAAGCGGTTTCCCTGATGAAATGTATGTGAAGGCCGGGGCGCGGATCCTTCCTTCTATTGAGGAGACGTATGAAGTGGCTGATATGATTGTCAAAGTGAAAGAGCCTATCGAACCGGAATATCCGTTGGTGAAACCCGGACAGGTGGTTTTCACTTACTTCCATTTCGCTTGCGATAAGCCCCTTACCGACGCCATGATCGCCAGCGGAGGTGTCTGCATTGCCTATGAGACCGTGCAACTGCCCGACCGCTCACTGCCCCTGCTTATCCCGATGAGTGAGGTGGCCGGACGTATGGCCACGATCAACGGCGCTTATTATCTGCAGAAGACCAAAGGCGGAAAAGGAAAACTCATCTGCGGTGTGCCGGGGGTGAAACCTGCCAAAGTGCTCGTCCTCGGCGGTGGCGTTGTCGGACAGGCTGCTGCTCATGTGGCCGCCGGCATGGGAGCACAGGTCATCATCACGGATATCTCGCTTCCCCTGCTGCGCAGACTCAAGGCCGAGATGCCGGCCAATGTGGTGCCGGTCTACTCCAACCGGCATAACATCG
Source organism: uncultured Prevotellaceae bacterium (assembly GCA_946540735.1). Classification (GTDB taxonomy): domain Bacteria; phylum Bacteroidota; class Bacteroidia; order Bacteroidales; family Bacteroidaceae; genus Prevotella. Next base: position 1,420 of record CAMNIN010000079.1, read on the forward strand.
AACGAGAGCTGCATGATGTCGATATCATCGTGGGGTCGGTACTGGTCCCCGGCGACAAGGCTCCGCGGCTGATCACGCGCGACATGCTCAGGATGATGGAACCAGGAACCGTCCTCGTGGATGTGGCCATCGACCAAGGGGGATGTTTCGAGACCTCAAGGCCCACCACGCACTCCGATCCGGTGTATGAGGTCGATGGCATCGTGCATTATGCCGTGGCCAATATCCCTGGGGCTGTGCCCAACACCTCGACCATCGCACTGACGAATGCCACGTTGCGCTATGCCGTGGCTTTGGCCGACAAAGGATGGCAGCAGGCCTGCCGTGATGACCATGCCCTCTATATGGGTCTCAATGTGGTCAATGGGAAAGTCACCTTCAAGGCGGTGGCGGATGTCTTCGGCCTGCCTTATGAGCCCGTGGCTTTGTAGTCGCCGCCTTTGGCCCTGGCTCTTCCGGAGGGATGACCGAAGGGGAAGAATATGAAGAGAGGGTGTGCCTGGCACATCCTCTCTCTATATTTCGGGTTTCTCTAAATGATCCGATGCTTGGGATCTCCTGTGACTATAGCGAATTGTAGTCGCCCGAGAAGGTCGTGGTGTTCATGTCGCCGGTCTGATAGCCGCGCTTCAGCCAGCGCATGCGCTGCTCGGAGGTGCCATGGGTGAATGACTCTGGCTGTGAGTAGCCCTGCGACTGCTCCTGCAGGTAGTTGTCGCCGATATGCTGGGCACAGTTGATGGCTTCACGCATGTCGGTCTCGTCGAGTGAGCCGAAGGCCTCGTCCTCGTAGTGGGCCCATACTCCCGAGTAATAGTCGGCAAGCAGCTCCAGACGCACACTGATCTGGTTGGCTTGTGTCTGGCTCACGCGGCTCATCTGTGAATGGGCTTTGCCGAGGATGCCAAGCAGGTTCTCCACATGGTGACCCACCTCATGGGCGATCACATAGGCACGGGCGAAGTCACCTCCCGATTTCAATTGACCCTCCATCTGCTTGAAGAAGGCAAGGTCAAGATACAACTTCTGGTCGGCAGAGCAATAGAATGGACCAACGGCTGAGGTGGCACCACCGCAGTTGGTCTGTACGGCGTTCTTGAAGATCACAAGGGTGGGAGGGGTGTACTCGGCATTGAACTTCTGCCTGAAAACAGCCGACCACACGTCCTCGGTGCTGGCAAGGATCTGCTTGCAGAACTTCACTTGCGCTTCCTCCTCGGGCGAGAAGGTCTGAGGGGTGCTCTCCTCTTCAACGCCTGTCATACTGCCCAGGCCGCCTGTCTGTTGAATCACGTCCATCGGGTTGCCACCCATCAGCAGGGTGATCAGACCTATCAGAAGCATACTTCCGATTCCCAAACCGGCTTTCGTGCCAGTACTCATACCACGGCGATCCTCGAAATTCTCGCTCTCTCTTCTTCCATCAAGATTCATAATAATAGCTTTGGTTAATGAATGACCATGGCAGGAATACAGGGGCTCACTGCCATCTTTAGGTGCAATTTTTTGCAAATATACAAAGTTTTTTCCATTCATCTCTTTTTTTGACCATTATTTTGGCGAAAAATGATTCCCGACACTCCTATCTCAGCGTAGATGCAAGTTTATTTGTCGGAAATTGACGCTGAAATTTGCAAATATCACAGTTTTTCACTATCTTCGCAACATAGATGTGAAATTTAATTGCTATACTTATGAACAAACACGAGAAATTTGTCATCACAATCAACCGCCAATTCGGCACTGGCGGGCACGAGGTGGGCGCGGCCATCGCCCAGCGACTCGGCGTGAAACTGCTTGACAAGCAAATCTTGGAGGCCGTGGCCAGAAAGTTTGATATCGCAGCCGATACGGTGGCAAGACTGGAGTCTCGCAATACATCCTGGTGGGATGACTTCACTCAGTTCTACCGATCGTATATTATTGATAACCAGTATCATGACCTGGGACCGGAACTCACCTCCCATCAACTCTTCGAGGCTCAGGCCGCCGTTATCCGGCAGATCGCAGAGGAGGAGTCGTGCGTAGTGGTCGGACGATGCGCTTTCGACATCTTCAAGGACCATCCCAATTCCTTGAAAATCTTCATCCATAGTCCAGAGGAGAAGCGCATCAAGCGCATCATGGAGAAATACGGGGTTTCCAGTGCCGACGCCAAACTGATGATTGTCGACAATGACTACACCCGTGAACTCTATACCAAGACGTTCACCGGGACAGAATGGTATGATGCACGCAATTACGATGTGTCTCTCGATGTGAGCGCCTTCGGACTCAATGGCACCGTGGATTATCTCTTGGCGCTCGTCGGAGACGACTGACCTCCCTTTCACCGTAAACCAGAAACTGGCCCCGCCATGACCCTCTCATGACGGGGCCTGTTCGCATCAACTCATAACGAGATGGACTTATGAAGATTAGATAAGGGCGAGAATCTTTAGTTATTCAGTCTGAAAATTTGGGCATTTACTGATTTTTATGTAATTTTGCACGATTTTTAGAAGATATAACCATTAAGCATAAAACCATCAAGGAATGAATATCTCTTATAAATGGCTGAAAGAGTATGTGGATTTCAGCCTCTCGGCAGAAGAAGTTTGTGCTGCTCTCACCTCTGGCGGCCTCGAAGTGGACGCTCTTGAGGAAGTGCAGAGCATCAAAGGTGGCCTCAAAGGTCTCTACGTCGGACAGGTGCTCACCTGTGAGGCGCATCCCAATTCCGACCACCTGCATGTCACCACAGTCGACCTGGGCAAGGAGACACCATCGCAGATTGTCTGTGGCGCACCCAATGTGGCTGCCGGACAGAAAGTGATCGTGGCTGACCTGGGTTGCGTGCTCTACGACGGCGACAAGGAGTTTGTCATCAAGAAGTCGAAACTCCGCGGCGTGGAGTCGTGCGGCATGATCTGCGCAGAGGATGAGATCGGCGTAGGAACCAGCCATGATGGCATCATCGTGCTGCCTGAAGATGCTGTCGTGGGCACTCCGGCAGCAGAATACTATCATCTCGAGAGCGACTGGCTCATCGAGGTCGACATCACCGCCAACCGCGCCGATGCCTTGTCGCATTGGGGCGTGGCCCGCGACCTCTATGCCTGGCTCAAGCAGAATGGCTACCAGACTGCCCTTCACCGTCCGTCATGCGACGAGTTCAAGGTCGACGACAACAGCCTGCCCATCAAGGTCACTATCGAGAATACCGAGGCATGCCGGAGATACGCTTGTGTCAGCGTGACGGGATGCGAGGTGAAGGAGTCGCCGGAATGGTTGAGAAACAAACTGACGACCGTGGGCTTGAGACCCATCAACAATATCGTGGATATCACCAATTACGTGATGATGGCTTACGGACAGCCGCTGCATACCTTCGATGCCGACATGGTGACCGGGCACCACATCATCGTGAAACCGCAGCCCGAGGGCACGAAATTCGTCACTCTCGATGGTGAGGAGCACGAACTCGGACTTCACGACCTTGCTATCTGCAACGAGGAGGAGCCGATGTGCATCGCCGGTGTCTTCGGCGGAAAGGGCAGCGGTACCTACGAGACCACCCGTAATGTCGTGCTCGAAAGTGCCTATTTCCATCCCACATGGATCAGGAAGAGCGCCCGCCGCCACGGACTGAGCACCGATGCCTCCTACCGCTTCGAGCGGGGCGTCGATCCCAATGGCATCATCTATGCGCTCAAGCAAGCTGCTATCCTCTGCAAACAACTCGCCGGTGGCAAGATCTCCATGGAGATCTGTGATGAATACCCCAGTCCGATCGCCGACAGCGTGGTCGATCTGAAATACGACTACGTCAATTCATTGGTGGGAAAAGTCATTCCTGCTGAGACCGTCAAGAGCATCGTCACAAGCCTCGAGATGGTCGTCGAGAAGGAATCGGAAGAGGGCCTTGTCCTCCGTGTTCCGGCCTACCGTGTCGACGTGCAGCGTCCCTGCGACGTGGTGGAGGACATCCTCCGGATCTATGGCTACAACAACGTCGAGATACCGACACAACTCAAGAGCTCGTTGGTCATCAAAGGCGAAGAGGATATCAAGCACAGACTCCACAACCTCGTGGCTGAGCAATTGGTGGGATGCGGGTTCAATGAGATTATGAACAACTCGCTCACCAAGTCGGCTTATTACGACCACCTCAATACCTATAAGCCCGAGCACCTCGTGAGGATCATGAATCCGCTCAGTAGCGACCTCAATGTCATGCGGCAGTCGCTGGTCTTCGGCGGATTGGAGAGCGTCGCCTATAACATCAACCGCCGTATGCCCAATCTGCGCTTCTTCGAGTTCGGCAACTGCTATCAGTTTGACCCGGAGAAGAAGAATGCCGACGACCCGATGAGGGCCTACCGCGAGGAATACCACCTCGGTATGTGGGTGACTGGCAAGCGCGTCGTCGGAAGTTGGGCTCACCCCAATGAGGACAGCACCTTCTATGAACTGAAGGCTTATGTGGAGAACGTGCTGCTGAGAATGGGAGTGCAGACGAGTGCCGTGGTGCTCAAAAACGGCTCCAACGATATCTTCTCCAAATCGATCGCTATTGAGAACAGGGGTGGAAAGCTCCTCGGCGAGATGGGTATCGTGAGCCAGCAACTGCTCAAGGTGGCAGGCATCGAACAGCCGGTTTATTTCGCTGACCTCAACTGGACGGCACTGATGAAAATCGTCCGCAAGAACAAGGTGCAGTATAGTGAGATCAGCAAGTACCCTGCAGTCAGCCGCGATCTCGCATTGCTGGTCGACAAGAGCGTGGAGTTCACGCAGATCGAGCAGATCGCACGGGCTACGGAGAAAAAACTTCTGAAGAATGTCGAACTCTTCGATGTCTATGAGGGCAAGAACCTGCCTGCTGGCAAGAAGAGCTATGCCGTGAACTTCATCCTCCAGGATGACCAGCACACGCTCAACGACAAACAGATCGAGGCGATTATGAACAAGCTGATTCAGGCTTTGAAAACCAAATTGAGTGCCGAACTGAGATAAAAAACCAATCAATACAACAAAAAAATTACTCCAATGGGAAGAGCATTTGAATACCGCAAAGCGACTAAGCTGAAGAGATGGGGCCACATGGCCAAGACGTTCACGCGTATCGGAAAACAGATCAGCATCGCCGTCAAGGCTGGTGGTCCTGAACCGGAGAACAATCCCACACTGCGCGCTATCATCGCCAATGCGAAGCGCGAGAACATGCCGAAAGATAATATCGAGCGTGCCATCAAGAATGCGATGGGCAAGGACCAAAGCGACTACAAAGAGGTGGCTTATGAGGGATATGGACCTCATGGCGTCGCCATCTTTGTGGATACACTGACCGACAACACCACCCGTACTGTGGGCGATGTGCGCTCAGTGTTCAATAAATTCAACGGCAACTTGGGCACTCAGGGCTCACTGAGTTTCCTCTTCGACTATAAATGTGTGTTCACCTTTAAAAAGAAGGATGGCATCGACATGGATGAACTGATTCTCGACCTCATCGACTACGGCGTGGAGGATGAGTTCGACGAGGATGAGGAGACCAATGAGATCACAATCTATGGCGACCCCAAGAGTTTCGGTGATATCCAGAAGCATCTCGAGAGTGAGGGCTTCGAGGTGACCGGTGCTGAGTTCACCCGCATCCCCAACGACCTGAAGGATGTCACTCCAGAGCAGCGCGAGACCATCGACAAGATGGTGGAGAAACTTGAGGACTTCGACGACGTGCAGACTGTCTACACCAACATGAAGCCTGAGTAAAGTAACAGCTATGGCCCGGAAACGTTTTACCTATAAGACCTCTGGCACGTGCAGCCAGTTCATCGAGGTGGAAATCGACGACGACAACACCTTGCGCGACGTAACCTTCATCGGGGGATGCAATGGCAATCTGCAGGGCATTTCCTCGTTGGTGCGTGGCATGAAGGTCGACGAGATCAAGAAAAGACTCGATGGTATCAGGTGCGGCTATAAGAACACCAGTTGTCCTGACCAGCTTTGCCGCGCACTGGAGGCCGCTCAGAATGCATGAGTTCCAAAGTGTAAGAAATGAAAATCGGGGATGCCACGGCATCCCCGATTTGTTTTGTGTCACTTCTTCGACCGCTGCGGTCTATTGATAGTCCTCCTTGGTGACAATTGCTTGATAGAGGATGACATCCTTGTTGCTTTGCGAGCGGGCGATGAAGCGGAAATTGTAGCCCTCGTCCTTGTACCGCTTCTGGCTGGTGTCGCTCTTGACACCCATCACCAGGTCGTCCTTGAGCTGGGAGTTCATCTGCTGGGCGCGCTCCACGTTGTCTGCGTTTCCCGTGAGGGTCAGGTGCTGGGTGAACGTGTGGGTCGACTTGTCAAAGGTCAGGCTGTCGAGGATGGTGAAATCATTGAGCTTCTGCGGACAGGCTTTCCGGGTGTATTCCACCACCTCCCGGGCAGCACGGTCTTCCAATGACTCCTGACAGCTGGCAAGCAGCAGTAGCAGGGGGGCGAAAAACAGGATCTTCTTCATGATGCTTTTTGTAGATGGGTTGTTATATGGGTTAGGTTTTCACGCTTGGTGTCATTTCAGCAGACTGACTCGATAGATGCCAGGACACATCGTGTCGGAGGAGGCTGTCAGCCTGACGACGAATTTCTTGCCTTTGGCCTTTTTGATGATTTTCTGGGGAATCGCAAACTCCATGTTGAAGAATCCGTTGGCATCTTTCTCTTCCACCCTCATCGGGATGGCGATGTCGGCCACGCGTTCTCCGTTGATGGTCAGCGTGCCTTTCCTCCCGCGGTCAAACTGGTTGAAGCGGAGCATCACGCTGAGGGCCTTGACCTTGCGCTGGTCGTTGAAGAGGGTGTATTGGATGTGGCCGTTGGCCTTGGCGTCGCGGTAGTGCTCCGTGTTGAAATTGCCCGTGCTGGAGTCGCTCGAGTAATCATACTCATGTCCGGCCTCACTTTGTTGCTCTCCAGGAGCCACGAAGTCGATGGTGCGGGCGGCGAGGGCTTCCTTGGCGGCTTCGCTCTTGGCCATGTCGCTCTTCGCGTAATTGTCGGCGGTCTGCTGATACCAGTAGCACATGTAGCGTGCGTGCTGAATCTGGTAGAAGGGCATCAGCTCGAGTTTTTTCCAGGGATAGGAGGCGATGTCGTCGCGGCTCACGTCAATGGAGAATCTCAGGTCATCCGACACTGCCCTTTTGATGCGGTTGAGCACGTCAGCACGCTGTCCGATGAGCATCGGAGCAGAGATAAGGCTCTTCGAGGAACCCTTGCTGCCGGGTGCATGGTCCATGCGGCCGGCTCCGGCATATTCATTCTGCAGTTTCTCGTATGGCAGACCGCTGCTGGCTGCTTCTGCTTCTGAGGCTGCCGTGGTCTTGGCACCCAGGAGGATAGGGCCAAACTTGAAAGCGATGTAGTCTGGATAGTTGGGGCACTCCTCGTAGGTGAGCCGCATGGGAAGGTAAATCCTGATTTTGTCACCTGCATTCCACGTCCTGTGGATCTTGACGTAGCTGGCTTCTCCTGACAAGACGGCGCAGTCTACAGCCTTGCCGTTCACGGTGATCCCGAACTCCTTGCCGGTCCAGGCCGGATGACGGATGGCGATGGTATAGTCGCCTCCCTTGGTGATGGTAAGGTCAGAGGTGGCCGTGTCGGGGGTAGGGATGTTCGAGGCTACCGGATTGATGTTGGGGAAAAGGGTCTCCTGGCGGATGCCGAACGTCTCGTTGTCGAGCACGCTGGGTGTGAAAAGATTGACGTAAAGGGTGCTCTTGCCATCGTGGGTGTAGATGAAGTGGCCGTATTTCGAATGATTCTCCATGCCGGTGCCCACACAGCACCACATGCCTTGGTTCACCTGTGAGTAGATGCGGTAGCCCTGAGGGCGGAGCGTGGTGAAATACACATATCCGCCTGTTTCCGGGTCTTGTGTCGACAGGATGTGGTTCCACATGGTGTTCTCGTAGAAGTCGGCGTAGCGGGCGTCGCCCGTGCGGTCGCTCATCATCTCCGACATCTTGAGCATGTTGTTGGAGTTGCACGACTCCGGTCCGTCGAGCACGTTGATATAGCGGTCGCCGCTCTCTTTCGACAGGAAATGTTCGTTCACGCTGTTTCCGCCGATGCAAACGGTGCGGTTATGGGCCACGTCATCCCAGAAATGCTCGGCTGCTTTCAGGTAGTCTGCGGCAGTAGGGTCTTGCTCGCAGATCCGCTCCATGCCGATATATTTGGGCACCTGGGTGTTGGCGTGCTTCCCGTCGAGGAAGGTGGGATTGACTTGCTGCATGCCGTTGAGCATGGTCTTGTGGGTGTATTTCTTGGCGGCGGCCAGGTATTTGGGATCGCCAGTCAACTGATAGGCATCGAGCATGCTCTCGTTCATGCCGCCATGTTCGGTGTCGAGCACCCGTGTCATGTCCTCGTCTCCCACCTTGCTGACCAAGTCCACGCTCCAGTCAGCCAGCTTCAGAAACAGGGTCTTGGCTTTCTCGCTGTTGCCGTAAAGGTAGGCGTCACGCAGTCCGGCCAGGATCTTGTGCTCACAATAGAAAGGTACCCATCCGCCCCTTCTCTTGTAGGGGGCGATGTCACCTTTGTAGAGGGCGGTCCAGATCTCATTGACGGGCTGTCCGCCGATGAAGCCTCTCATGCCCTCGGTGTTGCTGTCATACTGGTCCTGGCAGTCCTTCATGACATCAAGCATGTATTCCATCTGGTTTTTCAGTTTCACTTTCATGGCCTCGTCTTTGCTGGCGGCATAGGCCAGGGCGAGGGCCGAGAGGTAGTGACCGCCCACATGTCCGTCGAGGTTGAATCCTGCGTCACCTCCCCAGTTGGGAAACGACGGGTGCTTCTTTTCCCACTGATAATAGCGGCTCGATGCATTGTCGGTGGCTGCCAGTCCCGACTGCCGCACGTAAGGCGTGAGCAGACGGTCTACATCGTATTTCAGCAGCACCTGGATGTTGAGTTCCATGGCTTTCTTCATCGGACCATCAAGGAGGGTGATCTCTTCGAGGTTGAAATGTTTGGGGTACAGTTCACACTGAGCGCTGGCCGTCGTCCAGCAGAGGCTCAGCAGGAAAAGGAGCAAATGTGGTTTTCTCATAATGATGATAGTTGATCGTTTCACTGGCAAAGTTACAAATCATCGGGCGAAGTGCCAAATTATATTGGATTAAATCCTGCCATAAGTAACTTTGGCGAAAGTTTACGAACCATAGAGCGAAATGTCGTCGCACCATTAATTACATCGGTATTTGTAATTGTGTTCATCGGGATTTGTCATCGTGTTCATCGGGATTTGTCCGTGTTCATCGGGATTTGTCCGTGTTCATCGGGATTTGCAATCCCGATGCTGTGAGTATAAGGATTTTTAATCCGA
>CAMNIN010000080.1 GCA_946540735.1 uncultured Prevotellaceae bacterium
CTGATGTTCATCGGCGGTGCCGGTAAGAGTGCCATGTTCCCGTTGCACATCTGGTTGCCCGACGCCATGGAGGGTCCAACCCCTGTGTCGGCCCTGATCCACGCTGCCACGATGGTGGTGGCCGGTGTCTTCCAGTTGGCACGTATGTTCCCGCTCTGGATCGAGTATGCCCCGCAGGCCATGAGCATCGTGGTGTGGGTGGGTGTCTTCACCGCCTTCTATGCTGCTGCCGTGGCATGTGCGCAGACCGACATCAAGCGTGTGCTGGCCTTCTCCACCATCTCGCAGATCGCTTTCATGATGGTGGCGCTCGGCGTTTGCCTGCCGGGACATGAGGCCCTGCTCGACAACCACGCCCAACTGGGTTACATGGCTTCGATGTTCCACCTGTTCACTCACGCCATGTTCAAGGCTTGCCTCTTCCTCGGTGCTGGTTGCATCATCCATGCCGTGCACTCCAATGAGATGGCACTCATGGGCGGCCTGCGCAAATACATGCCGGTCACTCACATCACCTTCCTCATCAGTTGCCTGGCCATCGCCGGCATCCCGTTCTTCTCGGGATTCAGTTCGAAGGATGAGATCATCACGGCTTGCTTCGAGTATAGTCCGGTGGTAGGATGGATCATGACGGGTATCGCTGCCATGACAGCCTTCTACATGTTCCGCCTCTACTATGGCATCTTCTGGGGTACAGAGAACAAGGAGGCCCATGAGCATCACACGCCCCATGAGGCTCCGCTGACCATGACCGTTCCCCTCATTGTGCTATGCGTCATCACGGTGGGCGTGGGTGTCTACACCACCTTGGCCGGATTCCTCGGATGGGGTGGCAGTTTCGGCAGCTATGTCTCCGCCAGCGGCCAGGACTACACCATCCACTTCAATACCCAGATCGCGCTGACCTCTACGATCATCGCCATCCTGAGCATCGCCGTGGCCACCTATATTTACAAAGGAGAGAAGCAGCCCGTGGCCGATAGACTCTATTCTGCGCTTCCTCGTCTGCACAGAGCCGCCTACAAGCGCTTCTATATGGATGAGGTGTGGCTCTTCGTCACCCACAAGATCATCTTCAACCTGGTCTCCAAACCCATCGCCTGGTTCGACCGCCATGTCATCGACGGCACGTTCAACTTCATGGCCTGGGGCACCAGCGAGGCCGGCGAGAGCATCCGCGGATGGCAGAGTGGCGACGTGCGCCAGTATGCTGTGTGGTTCCTCACCGGAACTGTGGCTTTAACCTTATTATTGTTATGCGCATTGTAAAAGACTGAAGAAATGAGTATACTGACTATTTTCGTTATAATACCCGTCCTGATGCTGCTGGGCCTCTGGCTTGCCCGCACGCTCAATCAGGTTCGTGGCGTGATGGTGGTGGGCTCCTCGCTGTTGCTCCTGCTGTCCATCTATCTGACCATTGATTTCATCCACCTGCGCCAGACGATGCCGGCCTCCGAGTATCCGATGCTCTATGTGGCCTCACATTCATGGTTCAAGCCGTTGCACATCGCCTACTCTGTGGGCGTCGATGGCATTTCGGTCGTGATGTTGCTGCTCTCGAGCATCATCGTGTTTACAGGCACCTTCGCCTCCTGGCAGCTCAAGCCGCTCACCAAGGAGTATTTCCTCTGGTTCACGCTGCTGAGTTCGGGTGTCTATGGCTTCTTCATCAGCACCGACATGTTCACCATGTTCATGTTCTATGAGGTGGCTCTCATCCCGATGTATCTGCTGATTGGCGTGTGGGGTAGTGGTGCGAAGGAGTATTCGGCCATGAAACTGACCCTGATGCTGATGGGTGGTTCGGCCCTCCTGATCCTGGGCATCCTGGGCATCTATTTCTTCAGCGGTGCCTCGACGATGAACGTGGTGGAGATCGCTCAGAACAACAGTCTGCCTGGCATGGCCATTCCCGACAATGTGCAGAACATCCTCTTCCCGTTTGTCTTCATCGGTTTCGGTGTGCTGGGTGCGCTCTTCCCGTTCCACACATGGAGCCCCGACGGTCACGCTTCCGCGCCCACCGCAGTCTCCATGCTTCATGCCGGTGTGCTGATGAAGCTCGGAGGTTATGGCTGCTTCCGCATCGCCATGTATCTCCTGCCTCACGCCGCACAGCAACTCTCGTGGATCTTCATCATCCTCACCACCATCTCCGTGGTGTATGGTGCCCTGTCGGCCTGTGTGCAGACCGACCTGAAGTATATCAATGCTTATTCGTCGGTGTCGCACTGCGGTCTGGTGCTCTTCGCCATCCTCATGATGACCCGCACCTCCTGCACCGGTGCTATCATCCAGATGCTCTCACACGGTCTGATGACGGCCCTCTTCTTCGCCCTCATCGGTATGATCTACGGCCGCACCCACACCCGTGACGTGCGCAAGCTTGGCGGTCTGATGAAGATCATGCCTTTCCTGGCCGTGGGTTATGTGCTGGCTGGTTTGGCCAACCTCGGTCTGCCGGGCTTCTCGGGTTTCGTGGCAGAGATGACCATCTTTGTAGGTTCGTTTGAGAACAACGACATGTTCCACCGCACGGCCACGATCATCGCCTGCGGTTCGATCGTCGTGACCGCTGTCTATATCCTCCGCGTGGTGGGCAAGATCCTCTACCAGAAAGTCGCCGATCCTCACTATGAGGAACTCACCGACGCCACCTGGGACGAGCGCGTCGCTGTCTGCTGCCTGATTTTCTGTGTCGCAGGTCTCGGTCTCTTCCCCATGTGGGCAAGCAATGTCATCTCCGATGCTGTCGCACCAATCCTCTCCGTTATCCAACCATAAACAAGAAGTGATATGAATTACAGTCAATTTCTAAATATGATTCCAGAGGCCATCCTTGTGGCCATCCTGATCGCATTTTTCATTGCTGATTTCGCCTCTGAGAAAGACGACAGCCGTGGTTGGTTCAACCCGTTTGCCTGCATCCTCATGGGGGTGCTCACCGTGGTGTGCATCCTCCCCCTTGAGCCGAAATCAGCTTTCGGTGGCATGTATGTCACTTCACAGGCCGTCAACGTGATGAAGGCCATTCTCTCGCTGGCCTCGCTCATCGTCGTGATCATGAGTCGTCCTTGGATCACCGCCGAGGAGGGCAAGGGCCGTGAGGGTGAGTTCTACATGCTCGTGGCTTCCACCCTGCTGGGTATGTTCATGATGATGTCGGCCGGTCATTTCCTGTTGTTCTATCTCGGACTGGAGATGGCTTCCATTCCCATGGCTTGCCTCGTGGCACTCGACAAGCATCGCAACAACTCCGCCGAGGCTGCGGCCAAGTATATCCTCACCGCCGCTTTCTCGAGTGGCGTGATGCTCTTCGGCCTCTCGCTGCTCTATGGCGCCTGCGGTACCCTGTACTTCGGCGACGTGGCAGCCAATCTGCATGCCAACATGCTGACCGTGGCCGGCATGGTGTTCTTCTTCAGCGGACTGGGCTTCAAGATCTCGCTCGTGCCGTTCCACTTCTGGACGGCCGACACCTACGAGGGCGCTCCGACCACAGTGACAGGTTATCTGAGTGTGGCTTCCAAGGGAGCTGCGGCTTTCACCTTCATGGCCATCCTGTTCAAGGTGTTCCCCGCACTCTATACCCAGTGGCACTATTTCCTCTATGTGGTGATCGTGCTGAGTATCACCGTGGCCAACCTCTTCGCCATCCGCCAGAAGGACCTGAAACGCTTCATGGCCTTCAGTTCCATCTCCCAGGCCGGTTATATCATGCTGGCCGTGACGGGTGAGCAGACGATGGGTATCACAGCCCTGTCGTTCTATGTCCTCGTCTATGTGGTGGCCAACCTGGCCGTGTTCAGCGTCATCAACGTGGTGGAGCAGAACAATGGCGGCACCACCAGCATGGATGCCTACGATGGGTTCTATACCACCAATCCGAAGCTGTCGTTCCTCATGACGCTGGCCCTGTTCTCCTTGGCCGGCATCCCGCCGTTTGCCGGCATGTTCAGCAAGTTCTTTGTGTTCATGGCCGGTGTGAGCGGTCATACGTTCGACACGACCATCGGCAGTTGGGCTTACATCGTGGTGTTCATCGCCTTGATCAATACGGTGGTGAGTCTCTACTACTATCTGCTCATCGTCAAGGCCATGTATATCAAGAAGACGGAAACCCCGTTGCCCACCTTCAAGAGCGATGTCAACACCAAGTTGGCCCTTGCTCTTTGCACGGCAGGCATCGCCTTCTTCGGTGTGGCCAGTTGCATCTACGAGTGGATTTACGCCGCCGCAGACAAGTTCTGATCACTCAATTTTTATGCAATCGTATCATCGGAGCCGCCCTTCAGGTGGCTCCGATGACTTTCATCCAACAATCAATCGCTTATGCCATCTGCTTTCAAAAAGGTCATCCTTGCCAGCAAACAGGTTTCCGAGAAGACCGGGCGCAACCTTTTCCAGGTCATCGCAGACCTGGTCTATTCGAAACTCCGTTACCAATGTGACATCTACGACTATACCGTAGGCAAATTCTACCGGCTGTCTCCCAAGGAGCGGGAAGCGTTCCTGACCAGTGGGCGCACAGCCCCTCTATACAAACGGTTCAACGACCGTAAGTCCGTACCATGTGTCAACAACAAGAGCCAGTTTCATCAGCTCTACAAGGAAGTGGCTAAACGGGCTTGGATCCATTGTGGTGAGTCCAACAAGGACCAAGTGCGTGCGTTTATCCAGCAGCAGGGCAGGGTGTTTGCCAAGCCCAATATCGGCACTCAGGGCTTTGGCATCGCCATCCTTCAGGCTCAGGAGGTCGACGAAGAGCTTCTCGGGAAGCTGTGCAGCCACCACTACCTCTTGGAGGAGGTTGTCGAACAGGATGAGCGGATGTCTTTCGGGGGCAAGTCGGTCAATACGCTGAGGGTATACACCGTCATCGACAGGCAGGGCCGCATTGAGGTCATCAAGGCTTTGCTGCGGGTCGGTGTGGGTGATTCGGTGGTCGACAACTTCCATCAGGGCGGTGTCGTCTATCCTGTCGACTTGTCGACGGGCATCGTCGAGAGCATGGGGTCGTTGTCGGATTTCGAGCCTGTCATCCTGATCCATCCAGGCACCCAGCAGAGTGTGGTCGGTTTCCATGTGCCCCGGTGGGATGAAGTCTTGTCGACCGTGCGCAAGGCGGCCTCCATCACCCCTTCTTTGCGATATATCGGATGGGATGTGGCCATCACCAAGAGTGGCATTGAGATCATCGAGGGCAATGACATGGCCGATATGGACCTGCTTCACTTGATCGGCCACAAAGTCACGTTGCAGTATTTATTGGACCGCGCGTGAACCGATGAGGACCAATGGTGTCATCCAACTCTATCCGTTGCTGCGCATCGCCGTTTTCCTGGCCTTGGGCGTTTTCATCGGTTATGAGTGGGGAGGACTGTTGGGCGCCAACGGTGCGCTTTATCCCTTTGGTCTTCTGGTCGTCAGTGTGGTGTCGGCCCTGTTGATGCGCCGCCATGATGTCGGTCAGGGCATTCTTCTCAGTATGGCCTCCCTGCTGTTGGGCATGACACTGGTGATGCGTCAAGACCGGAAACTCCGCCAGCCATTGCCGCAGGACACGGTGACCTATCAGGCCGTAGTGGCCAGCGAACCCCAGCAACGTGGCAAGGTGATGAGGATGGACCTATGGCTGGTGGGGGATCAGACCATGCCCCGGAAAGTCAAGGCTTCCCTGCTCCGTGACACCGTGGACAGACGCTATCTGTCGTTGCATCTGGGCGACGGCATCGTCGCATCCTCCCGGCTCGACACGCCCGAGAACTACTATCATAGCCAGTTTGACTACCCACTCTATCTGCGCTGTCATGGATTCACTGCTACGACCCTCATCTTGCCCGGAGAATGGCGGAAGACCGTCGTCAGTCTTCACGACCTGTCTTATCTCGACCGCACCATTCTGGCTGCCATGCAATTCAGGCAGCGCACCCTGCGCCATTATCTCTCACTCGGGCTCGACGACGACGAGATGGCCGTCGCTGTAGCCATGGCATTGGGTGACCGTTCGAGGCTCACCAACGACCTGCGTGATGTCTACTCCATCTCAGGAGCCTCACACGTGCTCGCCCTGTCGGGTCTTCATTTAGGCATTATCTATATCTTTCTGTCGCTCTTGATGGGGGCGCGGCGGCGGAACCTGTGGCGCGAGGCCCTTGTTATCGCAGGCATCTGGTCTTATGCGGTCTTTACGGGTTTGTCGCCCTCGGTGGTAAGGGCTTCCACCATGATCACGATTTATTCTCTGGCCACCATGCTCCATCGGCAGCGGATGTCGCTTAATGCCCTTGGTGCGACGGCCATTGTCATGCTTGTGGCCAATCCAATGAGTCTTTATGACGTGGGATTCCAGATGTCGTTCATGGCCGTGCTTTCCATTTTGGTGCTTTACAAACCGGTCTATGGTTGGGTTTCTTCTGAGTATCTGTTTGCCCACCCCGTCATCAAATGGGTCTGGGCGATGGTGGTGGTGTCGTGCTGCGCCCAACTGGGTGTGGCCCCGCTCACGGCCTATTATTTCGGGCGCTTCTCCGTCTATTTCCTGCTGACCAACTTCGTGGTCATTCCTTTGGCCACCGTGGTGCTTTATCTCACGGCGGCGATGCTTGTCGCTTCACTCTTGCCGCCGCTCTTGCCTTGGGTGGCCAAGATGTTGTCCGCCGTCGTGGGCATTCAGACACAGATGGTGAGATGGGTCTCTGCGCTGCCAGGTGCAAGCATCGAGCCGATCACCATCAACCGCATGCAAGTGCTGATGGTCTACGTCATCATCGCAGCCCTGTCGGTGATGGTATACAAAGTGTTGAGAATGAAAAACCTGATGTGATGCCGCTGTCTGCATTGAAGTCAGGAATAATCGTGTGCAGACAACGGCATCAGCATCTATTAGTTTACTTGATTTTGATGGTCTTCACAATCTTCTGGGCCATGCCATCGTAGAATTTGGCCTGAGATTCGGGGTAGAAGAGATTGCCGGAGATGTTCTTGCCGCTCTCGCTCACAATCCACCATCTCCAGGAGATGCCGTTCTCGCCATCACCTATGTCATGATAGTGGCGCATCAGGATGATGTTGCCATCGATGACAGGTTCGTCGCAAGTCTCGCCGGCAGCTTCCTGTGATGCTTTCATCGTTGCCGCCGTCTCCTTCACCTGGGCCGGTTTGGCTCCATCGTTCATGGCACTGCAGTCGATGGTGGCAGAACTCGAGATTTCTTCGTCGTCATTCAACTTCAGCATTTTCTCCGAACTAAAGCGCACGGTGGTCGTCCCGCCGTAGTCTTGTTCACCCGTGGTCGTGAACTCCTCGGGCAAGCTGATGGTGAAGTGGGCGAACTCATGGGTCTTGTAGCCATCGAGTGCCACAGCCTCTGGCTGTTCATCACCAGTCTTGGTGGCATTATCCTTGCCGCCGCAAGCTGCCAAGGCGATAGCAGAGGCAACTACAACGGCAAGGGTCAAAAATGCTTTCTTCATATTGTTTTTTTAGCGGATGAGTTTATTTCAGTTTGATGCTCTCAACCAGGGGCTTCAAAACCTCAGCCTCGACGGGCACGTTCTTCGAGAGGCTCACCACGAGTACACCACCCTCAACCTCGGCAAACAGGTCGCTGTTGTTGTCGGAACTGTCGACATAGTAGAGCTGCAGGAACTTCTTGTCGCCAATGGTGACTTCACCCGACTTCTCCTTGTCGGCACCGTCGCCGAAATACTGGTCCAGCAGTTTGGCGGCACTGGTCTCTTCCTTGTTGACGTAGATGGTGACGCTCTCAAACTGACCATATTCAGGAGCATCCAGGCTGATGCTGGTCGACGAGCTTCCGTTCTCGTTGTATTTCATGCCTGCAGGAACGTTCAGCGTAAAGTTGTCGCACTCTACCGTTTCGCCAGTCTCGGCGGCAGCGGCCTCAGCCTGTTCGGTCTGCTGTTCACCACTTGCCTCAGCCGACTGAGTGTTCTCGTTTTTGTTGCCACATGATGCCACGAACAGACCTGCTGCCACGATGGCGAAAGCTAAAAAAGTTTTTTTCATTGTTGTAAATGATTATAATGTTAATAAAAAAGGAGTGATGATCCACCTGTGATCATCATGCGCAAAGTTACGATAAAAAGCCGTTGGGGGAGTTGATAAAACCTTCCAAAATCCCCTGATGATTTGTTTTTTTCTGCCAAAATGAGGAAAAATACCCTCCTTTGGCCCCATGTTATGGATCGGGTCGGCGAGTTTGATGACATTGAGGTTTTGCTCGATCATGATTACGGAGCAAAACGACAAATGAGGATATACCGTGCTAAAGACTTTGTGACATCAATTTTTCCAACTCTGAATCGGTTTTTTCATAGATTTCATTTGGCTTGAAAAATTGAGTGAACATGATGGCAAAGACCTTATTTTGGTAGGTGAAGACAAAGTCGTAGTAGCCCGGTTCGACCTCTTCGGGATGAAGGTAGAACGACCCCCAATGTGAGGTTTCGTCTCCATCTGGATCTTTATTCAGGTCCAATTCTTGAATATAGCCAGGGGTCTTGTCGTTCAAAGGTTTTTTCAGGTAAAGACCTTGGTCTTCCTGATGCTTGAAAACCATTACCTTGATACCTGATTCTGCATTGGCTTGTGGTTGAAACTCTATCCATTCGTCAAGTTCAAAAACGGAGCGGATACCTTCGGTGGCGTATGGCTTGTGGTTGAAACCTTCGCTTCCACAACGGTTGCCGAACAAACTCAAGGCGGTCATAATAGGCTGTTCTCCCTCTTTGAGGTTGACGAAATAGAGTTTGCCAAGAACCTTCGTATCTTGAACTTGTGAGGTATTTGCGGCGTTGTTGGTGGAATTTGCTGCATTTGCATCATTGTTGTAGTTGACTGTCGATAATGCGGCAAGTCCTGCGACTAAAAGTGTGGCTATTATTTTCATAAGTCTGAATCCAGCACCACTTTGATTTAATGTTAAACATAAATTCTTGACAGACAATAATTTGTATGCTGTTTTTGCTGCGTCAGAAGATTCAATTACCTTTGTGGTGCATTATAAAGACAATAAAACTCCGACGGCCATGACAAAGATAGTAAAAAAACAAGAAATAAATGGATCTAGTCGGAAAAAATTTGTCTTCATTTAATCCAAGCAAACGAAAGTGGTGCATGTGCCACTGAAACATGGTGCAAATGGGTGCTACAGATCGCCATAGTCAGCATAAAGAAAGTGATAGCGAATAATTATGTCCACTTTATTTTGAATTATATTTGTTTCAGGTTATTGATCACTTCATCTAACGAACAGCATACGGCGGTGAACAGTTTATACATCAGTTCTGGCTCCACCTTCTCGGGAATATATGCCACAACGGTTTTCCCTGCCCCTTCAAACCATCCGGCTTCAGTGTGGGCGGAACGGCCACAGGGAAGGACAAGCACACAGGCATCACAATCTTGACGATGAAGAAAAAGAAACTCTGGTTGTCCTGATTGAATTGTAGCAGTTGCAGCAGAATGTCGAGATAGGTATTGCTCAATCTGCGACTGCCTTTACCTATTTGGGCAATCTTCGTGTGATACACGATGTCCGTGTCATTCCGCTTGTCGTTCTTATAAACGACGATAGCACGATAAATCCATACGGCAAATTTGTATAGGAAGTCTTTTTCCTGGACTTCCATTTCTTTGTTCTTGTCGGGAGTGACGATATCCTCAGGTTTGTATTTGCCAAAAGCCAATTCCTGTCCTGCAACATCTTTGAGAAGCACTTTCGGAAGAATAAACACGCAGTCCTTTAGCAGGGTATTGTAGTAATACCCCACATAGTGAATGGAAACCTTGCCTTCCACATTCTCCAAGGCATCAATTCCATGAAGAATGTCCTTCACCCTGGCTACGTCATACTGGTATTCTTCAATAAGTATTCTCATGCTTCGTCCTTGTCGTCCTCGTCTTTTTTGTTTTTCAATCGCTTGACAGCCTTGTCGAAGTCGCTCTCTAACTGTCGCATTTCTCGCTCGCGATAGATTTCAAACTCTCGCTCAGCCTTTTCAATGGCTTCTTGATGTGAAACCGTACCATTGCCCTCCAAAATGTTCTTCCGCAGTCGGAGAATCTGGTCATCAAGGGCGGCTATCCAGTCGGCCATGGTCATCGGATTCTGCTCCAGTGCCTGAAACTCGGCGTAGTCGAGGAATTGGGAGGTAAGCAGGTTAAGTCTCTGTAATTCCAACTCCGAGAGGTAGTTTTTGGCTATCTTCACATCGTCACGGGTCACGTAGTTGCCCTTAAAGTTTGTCATACCCACAAAAGGTTTCTCATTATCTACACGTTCATAGATAAGTTCCGCAGCCGTATGCTCATGTACGGCATAGTGCATCTTATTCTGAACGGTAGCAAAGAACAACTTTGTCATCCTTGCTCGTGGATCATAGTCCGTCGATGTAGCATAGATGTCCGTCACCTGCTGATAGAAGTTGCGTTCGCTGCTGCGAATGTCGCGGATGCGCTGCAAGAGTTCCTTGAAGTATCGGTTGCCCCCTTGTTTCAGTCGCTCATCATCTATCGTGAAGCCTTTCTGGATATATTCATGTAACCGCTGTGTAGCCCAGCGACGGAAGCGTACAGCAATGGGCGACTGTACACGATAACCTAAAGCTATGATTACATCAAGATTATAATGCAAAACCTGGTAGTTTTTGCCATCTGCGGCAGTTGTTCGGAATTTCCGAACAACTGCATCTTGATCCAGTTCCTTGTCAGCAA
>CAMNIN010000081.1 GCA_946540735.1 uncultured Prevotellaceae bacterium
CCTTGCACTTCAAAGCCTCGCGGATGGTAGCGGCGATGGCGTGGCAACTCTCCGGGGCGGGGATGATGCCTTCGGTGCGACTGAACAGGACACCCGCCTTGAAAGCCTCCAACTGGGGAATATCCACTCCGTGCATGAATCCGTCCTTGATCAGTTGGCTCACGATGACACCCGCTCCATGATAGCGCAAGCCACCGGCATGGATGTTGGCAGGCTTGAAATCATGACCGAGCGTGAACATCGGCAGCAGCGGAGTATAACCAGCCTCATCGCCAAAGTCATAATCGAAGACGCCTCGTGTGAGTTTAGGACAACTGGACGGCTCTGCAGCAATGAACTCCGTCTGGCGCTCGCCCGTGAAATTATGACGCATGAAGGGGAAGGCGATGCCGCCGAAGTTGGAGCCGCCTCCGAAGCAGGCAATGACCTTGTCGGGATACTCACCGGCCATGGCCATCTGCTTCTCGGCCTCAAGGCCGATGACCGACTGATGGAGCGACACATGGTTGAGCACCGACCCGAGGGTGTATTTGCAGTTGGGCGTGGTGGTGGCCAGCTCGACGGCCTCGGAGATGGCAGTGCCCAACGAACCCATGTGCATCGGGTCGCGTGTGATAATATCCTTTCCTGCACGAGTCGACATCGAGGGAGACCCCTCTACCGTGGCGCCGAAAGTGCGCATGATCGATGAGCGGTAGGGCTTCTGCTGCATGGTGAGCTTCACCTGATAGACAGCCGTCTCCAGTCCGAATACCTTGGCGGCATAACTCAGGGCAGCTCCCCATTGTCCGGCACCGGTCTCTGTAGTGACATTGGTCACCCCCTCCTGTTTGCAGTAATAGCACTGCGGAAGGGCAGAGTTGATTTTATGAGACCCCAGCGGGTTGACGCTCTCATTCTTGAAATAGATGTGGGCGGGAGTGCCAAGAGCCTCCTCCAGGGCATAGGCGCGCACCAAGGGAGTGGCACGATAATACTTATACATCTCGAGCACGGGTTCGGGGATGTCGATCCAGGGATGCACGGTGTCGAGTTCCTGTTTGGAGCATTCCAAACTGAAAATGGCTGCCAGATCCTCAGCTTTCAAGGGCTCATGAGTGGCGGGATGGATGGGTGGCAACGGTTTGGTAGGCATCTCGGCCTGGATGTTGTACCATTGTGTAGGAATTTCGTTTTCCTGCAAGATGTATCGTTTCTGTCGGGTCATATTGAAATAATTTTAAGAGTTTTCGACTGTATGAGTTGCAAAATTACACATTTCCCTCAAAACAAGCGACAGATTGAAAGAAAAAATATCCCCACCAGTGTATCGGATATGATAAAAAAGAGGTTTTTCTTGATGATGTCGATTATTTTTACGAACTTTGCACGTTCAATCATACGACCGATGGAAAAAAAAGCGACTTATAAGGCCCTTCTGCCACAAATCAAGAGTCTGGTGGAGGGAGAGACCAATACGACCGGTGTGCTGGCCAACGTGACCGCAGCCCTGCGGGAAGCCTTCGGAGAACGCTTCTTCTGGGTGGGGTTCTACATCGTCGACGGCGACGAGCTGCTGCTTGGTCCTTTTCAAGGCACCACTGCCTGCTACCGCATCCGCAGGGGGCGTGGCGTCTGCGGCACGGCCTGGGATCGTGGCGAGACCATCATCGTGGATGATGTGGAACAGTTTCCCGGGCATATCGCATGCTCCTCACTGTCGCGCTCAGAAATCGTGGTACCCGTAAGAAATGACGCCGGCGACATCGTCGCCGTGCTCGACATCGACTCCCGCGAGCTGTCGGCTTTCGACAAGACCGACCAAGAGGGACTGGAGGCGATTTGCCAACACATCAGTCTCTGACCCCTCATCCCATCCTTCACCAAGTTTAAAATCAAAAAAAACTATGATACTGAACATTCTCCTTATCATCGCAGGCGTGGCACTCGTCATCTGGGGTGCCGACCGGATGACAGACGGAGCCGTGGCCATTGCTCAACGACTCAACATTCCGCAAATCGTAATCGGCCTGACCATCGTGGCCATGGGCACCTCGATGCCAGAATTCTTCGTGAGCCTGATGTCGGCGCTGAAAGGCACGCCCGACCTCGCCGTGGGCAACGTGGTGGGCAGCAATATCTTCAACACACTGCTCATCGTAGGCGTATCGGCGATGGTGACCCCGATCGTCATTGCCCGCTCCACGGTGAAGAAAGACATGCCCTGGGCGATGCTCGCAGCCGTGATGCTCACCCTGATGTGCCTCGACCAGAAAATCCAGCGCCTCGACGCCCTGATACTGTTTGCCGCCTTCATCATCTTCATTCTCTACACGCTGCACCAAGCCCGCAAGAACAAAGAGGAGGCTCAGGAAGAGGAGAAGAAGAACTACACACCGCTGGTGGCCATCGGACTGGTCGTGCTCGGACTGGCCTGTCTGATCGTCGGCAGCAACGTGTTCGTCGACAGTGCCACCAAAGTGGCCCAACAGCTCGGGGTGCCGGAGGCCGTGATAGGTCTGACCATTGTGGCCGGCGGCACCTCTCTGCCCGAACTCGCCACCAGCGTGGTGGCCGCACGGAAAGGACAGAGCGCCATCGCCATCGGCAACGTGATAGGAAGCAATGTGTTCAACATACTGATGATCATCGGCATCACAGGACTCGTGAAACCAATGAACATCACGGGCATCACCACCATCGACCTCTCCACCATGACCCTGAGCATGGTGCTGCTATGGCTCTTCTCATTCACCAAGTTCAAGGTGGAGCGATGGGAAGGCACCGTACTTACCCTCATCTTCGCCGCCTACATGGGATGGCTGCTCTCACAAGTCATCTGACGACGACGGAGGTGCCACTGTGGTGACACCTCCGTCGCTTTATGGCATGAAAACACCGACGGCTCAGAAGCCGTAAATCTCCTTAAGCTTGGCATGCAACCGCTCACCGCGGAGGTCACTGGCCACGATGCGTCCCTCGCCGTCGAGCAGCACATTGGAGGGGATCGCCATGATGCCATAGGCCTCGGAAGCCGCACTCTCCCACCCTTTCAGGTCGGAAATCTGGGGCCAGTCCATGCCCAACTGCTTGACAGCGGCCTTCCATGGTTCGGCCTTATTGTCGAACGATACGCCTACGATCTCATAACCCTTGCTGTGGTATTTCACGTAGGTCTCCACCACATTGGGCATTTCTTTCCGGCAGGGGCCGCACCAACTGGCCCAAAAATCCACCAGCACGTAATTGCCCTTGCCGCACCACTCGCTCAGCGTGTGGGACTTGCCGTCCAAGTCATTCATCGTCAAATCGACGAACATACGGCCCGGCTGTTTCTTGCGCATGCCATCGGCCAACTGCCGCACGAGCTGCATCCTCGGGTGCGACATGTAGGGAGCCGACTCGTCGAGCCAAGGAGCCAACTGGTCGTAGGTCATCTCCATGCAGAAATCGGGCAGGTAGACGGCGGGCACCATGGTGTTCTTATAAGCTGAGAGGATCTCAAAACGCTTGGCCGTCTGTTCCTCAATCACCCGCTGGATGCGCTCGGAAAACATCTCCTTGTTGTCGGGAGTGAGCTGCGAATGCAATGAGGCAAGCTCGGCCACCGTCTTGGTATGGAGAGAGTCGAGCGACCGGTCGCAACGGGAGGTCAGCTCATTGAGCGGCGACCCCTTGACCTGGTGCTCCACCAAGTCGACAAACACGGGGATGGTATCGCCAAAGACCGGCATATAATACACCCTGTTTCCCAGACCGATCAGTTCGCCGATGCCTATGGGCAGCGTCGTGGAGAAGCGTCCGTCACGGGCTGGAATCTTAGCCCTGACGAAGCCATGAGAGAGGTCAAGCACGTTCACCGTGTCGGTCGAGGCTGGGCAAACGCCCTCTATCTTCATCTTCACCTGGGCATTCAGAACCAAGGCGAAACCCACCATCAGGAGGGATATACAGATTCTTTTCATCTCGTCGTCATTGAAAGGTTAAACAGGGACTTCCACCCCCGGACAAATCCGTCGCAAAAATAACAAATCATTTTGATTCCTGCGAATAATCCGGGAAAATCTTACGTGGAAGCGGAGAAAAATGAGTAACTTTGCAGCCGATTTTTCGATTAGAGTGCTTGTAACCTCTTAAAAAACAAGAAACATGCAAAAAGACAACAGACAAGTGAGCATGCTGTTCATGCTTTTCAGCATACTCTTCACCGTTTGCCTCATCCTGGCAAACCTGCTCGGCACAAAGCAAATCGCATTAGGCCCCATCAGCGTGACAGGCGGGCTCATCATCTTCCCCGTCTCCTATATCATCAACGACTGTGTATGCGAGGTGTGGGGATACGGAAAGACACGGCTGCTCATCTGGACGGGATTCCTCATGAACTTCTTCTTCGTCTCCGTCTGCGCCGTCTGCGATGCCATTCCCGGTGCCCCATGGTGGGACAACGACGCCGGTTTCCATGCCATCTTCGGACTGGCGCCGCGCATCGCCTTCGCCTCGTTCGCGGCTTTCCTTGCCGGCAGCTTCATCAATGCGTTCGTCATGAGCCGCATGAAAGTGAAGTCGGAAGGCAGGCACTTCTCCGTCCGTGCCATCAGCAGTACCCTTCTCGGCGAGAGCGCCGACTCTCTCTTCTTCTTCCCCCTCGCGTTCTACGGCGTCGTGCCCACAGCCGCGCTTCCCCAACTGATGATGTGGCAGGTGATCCTGAAGACCGCCTACGAAATCGTGGTCCTACCCATGACCATCATGGTGGTGAAATGGGTGAAGCGACATGAGCAGGAGGATGTCTATGACAAGAACATCAGCTACAGCATTTTCAATTTATAACCCCTGACCCACATGAATACAGGCAACAGAGAGACCGAGGGTCTGAAATCTCTCGGACGAAAAACAGTATATGCCTCGGACTATGCTCCCGAGGTGCTGGAAACCTTTGAGAACAAACATCCGGAAAACGACTATTGGGTGAAACTCAATTGTCCGGAATTCACCTCACTCTGCCCCATCACCGGGCAGCCCGACTTCGCAGAAATCGTGATCAGCTACATCCCGGCACAGCGCATGGTGGAAAGCAAGAGTCTGAAACTATACCTCTTCAGTTTCCGCAACCACGGCGACTTCCATGAGGACTGCGTGAACACCATCATGAAGGACCTGATCCGGCTGATGGCCCCCAAATACATTGAGGTGACAGGCTTATTCACACCCCGCGGCGGCATCAGCATCCATCCTTATGCCAACTACGGCATCCCCGGCACGAAATACGAGAAGCTGGCTGAGGAAAGGCTCGCCAAGCACTTTTAGAAGAGCAGGAGAACTTATTTCTTGCCGGATGCCCCTAAGTCCTCCATGACCGTGTCACGTTTCAAGGTGAAACCTTGGAGGCGGTCAGCAAAACGGAGAGCCATGCTGTCGCGGCGGAGGTAGACAAACTCCGCCGTGTCGTTGACCAAAGCCACAGAGTCATTGTTGGATGGATTGAAATAGCCCCCATAAGTGAAGATGATCTTGCCATTGAAGACATGCCACTCTGTATACCGCTTCATCGGAGGATAAACCACTGGCGACTGACGGTCGAGTGAGGAAGTACGGGGAGGACCACCGGCCGAACTCACCGTGAAATCGCGCTTGAGGGAATAGCTGTATTCCCTTGGCACCATCAATTCACGCAGCATCGAATCCATTTGCGACTGATCCTCTTTGCTCAACTGGACAAGAGGAGCGGCTGAAGAATCGCGGTGATGACGCAATTGGGGCATCTCCACATAATACCAGGTGCCTTTGACCTGTTCAAGGTCGATGGCCAGGAGCAACTCGGTGGGGTTCTCCGGATTAACCAGCACCGCCATTTTGTCGCCGATCGTGGGACGTCCGAACACCTTATGCTCACGCATGGCCTGCAGGATATTGTAATTGACCGGGTCGCCGCCACTATCGGGCAGCAGGACAAGAACAGTATCCGTACAGCCATCGCAAGCCAAGCCATAGAGCATGGAGTCACCCACCGCCTCGTAGCTCCTGGTCACAAACGGCTGTTCATCCTTATCCTGATCAGCACTCGGCCTGCCGCAGGCAATAAGCAGCACGACCATCACAAGCAAGCCCCAAAAACCATTCCTTCGCATAAGTCTTCCTCTTTTTCATGCAAAGGTACGAATAAGCGAGCGGAGAACAAAATGAAATCATTCATTTTTTCTCCCGAGCGGGCGTATCGTCGCAGAGCCCATTTCACATCATCACTTGTCGGCAAAGGCATGAAAAAAGGGAAACTATCATTTTTACGGAAAAAAAACGAAAGCTTTGTTGCGAGTTGAGTTTTTTTTCCCTAACTTTGCGGCTAATACTATACAGAACACACATATTCATCAGACTTATCCTTAAACTTAAACTGATAACAATGAAAAAGAAAATCCAGTTCAGTCTCGTATACAGGGACATGTGGCAGTCGTCTGGCAAATTCCAGCCCAGAAAAGATCAGTTGGAACGTATCGCCCCAGCTATCATCGACATGGGGTGCTTCGCTCGTGTGGAAACCAACGGCGGTGCTTTCGAGCAGGTGAACCTCCTTGCAGGAGAGAATCCCAACGCTGCTGTTCGCGCTTTCTGCAAGCCTTTCAACGAAGTCGGAATCAAGACGCACATGCTCGACCGCGGTCTCAATGCCCTCCGCATGTACCCTGTGCCCGATGATGTCCGACGCCTGCAATACAAAGTGAAGCATGCACAGGGCGTAGACATCCCCCGCATCTTCTGCGGTCTTAACGACACCCGCAACATCATCCCCAGTATCAAATGGGCACTGGAAGCAGGCATGACCCCGCAAGCCACACTGTGTATCACGACATCACCGGTGCACACCGTGGAATACTACAGCAAGATCGCCGATGAGCTGATCGCCGCCGGCGCTCCCGAGATCTGCCTGAAAGACATGGCCGGCATCGGACAGCCCGCCATGCTCGGCAAACTGACAAAAGCCATCAAGGACAAGCATCCCGAAGTGATCATCCAGTATCATGGACACTCCGGACCAGGTCTGTCGATGGCCTCTATCCTGGAAGTATGCAACAACGGCGCCGACATCATCGACACCGCTATCGAACCCCTCTCATGGGGCAAGGTGCACCCCGATATCATCTCGGTGCAGAGCATGCTGAAAAACGAGGGCTTCGAAGTGGCCGAGATCAACATGAACGCCTATATGAAGGCACGCTCCCTCACACAGGAATTCATCGACGACTGGTTGGGCTACTTCATCAACCCGGGCAACAAGCACATGAGTTCGCTGCTTCTGGGCTGCGGTCTTCCCGGTGGCATGATGGGCAGCATGATGGCCGACCTGGGCGGCATCCATCAGATCATCAACAAGACCCGTGCTAAGAAAGGTGAGCCCGAACTGACCATCGACGAACTGCTCGTGAAACTGTTTGACGAGGTGGCATACGTATGGCCGAAGGTGGGATACCCACCACTGGTGACTCCTTTCTCACAATATGTGAAGAACATCGCCCTGACCAACCTGCTCACCATCGAGCAAGGCAAGGGCCGCTACGTGATGATGGACGATGCCATGTGGGGCATGGTGCTCGGCAAGAGCGGGCGCATCCCTGGCGAGATCGCACCCGAACTGAAAGAGCTGGCCGCCAAACAAGGGCGCGAGTTCACCGATGCCGACCCGCATACCCTCATCCCCAACGCGCTCGACGACTTCAAGAAAGAAATGGACGAGAACGGATGGGAATACGGACCCGACGACGAGGAACTCTACGAACTCGGCATGCACCCCGAGCAATACCGCAACTTCAAGAGCGGACAGGCCAAGAAGAACTTCCTGGCCGACCTGCAGAAAGCCAAGGATGCCAAACTCGGCTCGAAACTCTCGCCAGAGCAATTGGCAGCCTTCAAACACGCCAAGGCTGATGCCATCGTGGCTCCTGTCAAGGGACAGATCTACTGGGAGTTCAACGGCGACGGTGAATGCGCCCCGACCGTGGAACCCTACATCGGCAAGGAATACAAGGAAGGCGACAAGTTGTGCTACATCCAGGCTCCTTGGGGTGAGATCGTCGACGTACCGGCAGCCATCGGCGGCAGACTGGTGGAAATCAACATCAAGCGTGGCGGCAAGGTGATGAAGGGAGATGTCATCGCCTACATCGAGCGCCCGAACGCAGAATAATCCCGCCGATGGACTACCAACGGATCATCGACCTATACTACGACGAGGATGACGCCTTGAGGCGCATCCTCGTCGTTCATAGTCGGTCTGTGGCTCAGAAAGCCCTGCTTATCGCAGAACGGCACCCCGAACTGCATCTCGACAAGGTGTTCATCGAAGAAGCCGCCATGCTCCATGACATCGGCATCTGCCGCACCA
The DNA here is from genome assembly GCA_946540735.1 of uncultured Prevotellaceae bacterium. Taxonomy (GTDB): domain Bacteria; phylum Bacteroidota; class Bacteroidia; order Bacteroidales; family Bacteroidaceae; genus Prevotella. The sequence continues at coordinate 8,357 of CAMNIN010000081.1, forward strand.
ACGCTCCCGGCATCCTCTGCCACGGCACGGAACCCTATATATGCCACGGCATCCTCGGAGCTGCCATGATGCGTGAGCAAGGCTTTGAGCGCCATGCCCGTGTGTGCGAACGGCACACTGGCGCGGGACTGTCGCTGGAGGAGATCATAAGCCAAGGCCTCCCCCTGCCCCACCAGAATTTCCTGCCCGAAACCCTCGAGGAACAAGTGATCTGCTATGCCGACAAATTTTTCTCCAAGACCCATCTCGACCAAGAGAAAACAGTGATGCAAGCTGAGCGCAGTCTGGCAAAGTTCGGAGAAGAAGGGTTGGAGCGGTTCCGGCATTGGGTGGAAATGTTTGAATAATGATTTGTCGCTCGGCACCCTTATGAAGGTGACGCTTATCTTATCCAACAATCCACCTGCATGAAGTGGAATCATTTGTCATGCGATAAGCGGATTATAAATCCTGATACTCATAGCATCGGGAT
>CAMNIN010000082.1 GCA_946540735.1 uncultured Prevotellaceae bacterium
AACAAAAGCAAATCCACCCGAATGGCTATGCTTACTTAGGTGCTGAGTAATTACGTTATTCTTTCTACTACAAAAAAACACATTTCTTGTGTCCTGTCAAGTCATCCTCACAACAATTAACATTAATTACACAAGCGCGTCGGTTTTTATGGTTTTAAAAATATAATTTTGCAAGAGTTTAATGACTTTTCAAAATAGTTGGAGAAATGAATATAAAATACGCCATACTTTCCATCCTGTCACTGGTTGTCACGGAGAAAGGGGTGGCCCAAGACAAGTTTCATCATGCTGATGAACTGTGCGATGTGAGATATGAGAGTGTATTATCCACATTTCCATCCATTTTGCAAGAACGGCCCTCCATTGAGGCCGCTGACACACCCATCTACGATTTCTGCGAAGCCAACGAAGACGGGGAAATACTTTACTACCGTTACGTGGAGCAAGATTATTGCGAATTGGTGGCCGGGCCGGGACAATATGCCGGTATCGTCAGGGTACCTTCACACGTGACAGAGCAACAGACACCAGTTGTCGGCGTAGGCCTTATGGCTTTCCGTGATTGTGAAGATTTGAGTGAGGTGTATCTGCCTCAAACGATGCTATATCTGGAGTCCTTCTCATTCTACGGGTGTAAGAAATTGAGGAGGGTGGACTTGAATGAGAGTTTGGTAGCGATTGGCCGGAATGCGTTTGAAGGATGCAATGAGCTGTCGTCAATCAACATACCGCAGTCACTGGAATATGTAGGTTATGAAGCTTTCTTCAATTGCCCCAAAATGGTCACACCCCTTTACAACGAAAAATACTTTTTCTATTATCCGATGATGATGTATGTTGACTGGGATGAAGAGACAACTTATACCATTCCTGACGGCATTGAAGTGATCGGCGAAGGTGCATTTATCTTCACATATTTGGATGAGGTAGTCATCCCCAATACGGTGAAGACCATATCGGACTATGCATTTGATGGCAGTGAAATCAAAAGGCTCATTATACCGCCATCGGTAGAAACCATCGGCGACAACGCTTTCGGCCAGACATATATAGAGGAGGTTTTGGTGCCATCTTCGGTGAAGAACTTCGGCAGATCTGTGTTCAACAACGGCAGAAGACTGAAGAAGGCAGTACTTGAGAACCCGCTGGACAGCATACCAGAGAACACTTTCGGCAACTGTACCATGCTGAGAGAGGTGACGTATCCTTCATCAGTACACAAATTAGGCAGTTGGGCCTTTGCCCATTGCAATGAACTACCCAGACTTCCCGACCTATCAAACATAGACACGCTGGGGGTGGAAGTGTTTTCTCAGTGTTATGCTTTGGAATCCATTTCCATTCCGTCTTCTATTTCCTTTATACCAGAAAAAACTTTTTACATGTGCTCAGGTATCAAGGAAGTGGATTTGCCTGAGGGTTTAGAGAGAATAGATGATTATGCCTTCTGGCAGTGTCCTAAGTTGGAAAGCATCACTATCCCTTCATCCGTCAAGAGCATCGGCAACTCGGCCTTTGCTTTTTGCGAAGGGCTGAAAACAATTGTCTTGCCGGAACATCTGGTCTCGATAGGTGAAAACGCTTTCTCACAGCTGGATGAGTTGGAATCTATTTCCTTGCCGGAAAGTCTTGAAAGCATCGGTCGTGATGCTTTTTCCTATGGAAATAAATTGAAGGATATCTACGTACGATGGCAAACACCGATCCTGTTGGAACAGGATATTTTTGACAGCTACCAACACCTACAGGGAATGACACTCCACGTGCCTGTCGGGACTGCTGAGAGCTATGCTTCAGCTCCATATTGGTCGGAATTCAGTCATATTGTAGAGGATGCCTCCGGTATCAGCCTTATAAAATCTGAAGGAGACTCTTCATATCGTACCCGCCCCATTAAGAGACTCGTAGAAGGCAAGATTATTATCAGCAGTTCTTCGGGAACCATATTGCCAGATGGCAGACAGATGCGCACGTCGTCGGGAGCGATGCGCAGGAGGTAGGGCGAGGCACGCCCGACCGCCACCTCTTTGGCAAAATGGAAATAGCGGGGCACACTTGTGTGAACAACTAAAAAATGGAGCGATTTTTCCTTAACAAATCATAAAACTAAAGAAATTAGTTTGATATAACTAAAATTTTTAGTTTCTTTGTGTCCGGATAAGATACTGACGCATTTTGATGGATGCGAAACCAAAAGAAAACGTACAATGAAAAAACTGACACGCAAAGAAAAGGAAATCATGGATCTGTACTGGCAGCACGGCCCCATGTTCGTCAAGGAACTGTTGGAGTACTACGACGAGCCACGTCCTCACTTCAATACACTTTCCACCACGGTACGGATTTTGGAAAAGAAAGGCATGCTCGGCCATAAGCAGTTTGGCACCTCCTATCAATACTTCCCGATAGTATCGGAGAAGGAATACGGACGTTCAAGTCTGGCCGGTGTCATCAAGAGTTACTTCGACGACTCATACATGGATGCTGTCAGCAGTTTCGTAAAAGACGAAAAGATTTCCCTGGAAGAATTGAAAGAACTGATAGAACAAATAGAGCATTCGTCATTGAGGTGATGAGGTGATGAGGTGATAAGGTGATGAGGTGATAAGGTTTAAGGTTTAAGGAGATGATGGAATTTTTGAAATACGACTTGAAAGTGGCAGTGCTGATAGCGGTTTTCTATTTGTTTTACCGCTTGCTGCTCAGCCGCGACACGTTTCATCGTGTCAACCGTGTGGTGCTGCTCGCCACGGCGGTAGCATCGTTTGTGTTGCCATTTTGTGTCTTCACATTCCATCATACTGTCATCCTGACACCCCGTGAGGCCAGCGTCGGCATCGGGCAGCCGTTGGCGGCCGTGATCGAGCCATCCCTTCCGTGGTGGCAGACGGGAGCGGTCGTCGTGTTCTTCCTCGGTGTACTCATCGTTGCCGGGCATGTGGCATGGTCGGTCATTCAGGTGGTCAGCCTCATCATGCACAGCCGACGCTACCCACAACCCGACGGTACCGTCATCGCCGTCACTGACAGGCCACTGGCACCCTTCAGTTGGATGCGCTACATTGTGCTCAACGTCAACGATTTCGAACATCAAGAGCCAGCCATCATGGCACATGAACGGGGACATATACGTCAGCGGCACTCGCTCGACGTGCTCCTCGTCGATACCCTCACAGCGCTGCAATGGTTCAACCCCGCCATCTGGATGCTCCGCCAAGACCTGCGTGCCATCCACGAATACGAGGCTGACGCAGCTGTACTCTCTCAAGGCATCAATATGCGACAGTATCTTTATCTACTTATCCAAAAGGCCGCTGTCAATGGCGGGTACTCCATCGTCAACGGCATCACTCACAGTACCCTAAAAAACCGCATAAACATGATGCTTAACAATAAGAAATCCAACGGCAAGAGTTGCTTGAAACTGCTTGCGCTGCTGCCCATCCTGGGCATTGTCCTGACGCTCAACGCCGAGACCGTCACCCATTACGTTTACCAACAACCTCAGAAGAAGATGGTGAAGAAAGGCCGCAAAGCCGGAAAAGAGAATGTCGGCAGCAAGACCATCGAAGTGAAAGCCGACACGGCACCCGCCACCGAGTCCACCGGCATCTTTACAGTCGTTGAGGAAAGCAACGTGAAGGATCCACTCGTCATCATCGACGGCAATCGTGCCAGCAAGGAGGAAATGGAAGCACTCGATGCCAGTACGGTCGACCATATCGACGTGCTGAAAGACAAGTCATCCACTGAACTATATGGGGAGGAAGGCAAGAATGGCGTCATCCTCATCACCACCAAGAAAGCAGTTCCGCCAGTAGCTGCAATAGCAATAGGCAGTCTTTCTACTGAAGTAAACGACGAAGAAGGAAACGATGAAGCCGTCGCTACAGGCGTCTTCGATGTGGTAGAGAAAATGCCGGAATACCCCGGTGGCATAGAAGCTTTGATGAAATTCCTCTCAATGAATGTCCGCTATCCGGAAGCTGCCAGTAAAGCAGGCGTGCAGGGACGTGTCCTTGTCAGTTTCATCATCGAGCAAGATGGCAGCATCAGCCATGTCGGTGTTATCCAGAAAGTCAACGACGCCCTTGACGCAGAGGCAGTCCGGGTGGTCAAAGCCATGTCCAAATGGACCCCCGGTATGCAGGATGGCAAAACCGTGCGGGTGAAATACGCCTTGCCCATCTCCTTCCACCTGAACTAAAAGAGATGAAAGAGAATCACGAGGCCCGTCTTTGATTCCGTCTGCCTACGGACACAAAAACAGTTCTCGCGATTCTCCTCATCCCAATATGACTTTCTTGCAGCCATACTGGTATCATCTCACCTCCACGACTTGCTTACCCAGTCAAGGTGAAACAGCGTGATCTTCTGCCGCCCACCAAAATGCTCCACATTGGTCACTAAGAAACCGCGCGGCCACCCATCCGGGAAATAGTTATAGAAGTAGTTGTTTAAATTCTTCACGCCGTGCTCTTCTGGAAATTCCATTTTGATAAGCAGTTGATAATCATCATCGGAAGCCGCCTCCTCATCTTCCATTTTTCCTCTTGTCACATGGTAATGAATTTCCTCTCCTTCAGACTTCACCTCAGACTCTCCAAGAGGGAGCGACAAACCATGATAGATAAAGAGAAGCTTCAGGTTGACGAACGCATCCAACATTTTCGTCTTTGACCCAAGGACATCGTCAAAGGACTTTCTCAAGGATTTCTGCATGTCAGCCTGGCTGATTTCAGAACTAAGAGCTGGATTTTCTTGATAGATCGCTTCCGTGATTTGATTTATCCTTGCAAGCGACTGCTCATAGACCTCCTTCCAGTTGACGATCTCTTTGACTCTGCCCACCTCGTCGGTAGAGAATATGACCCGTGTACCCAGAGAGGCACGTGCGGCCATGAGTCTCATCCTGCCTTGCAGAGTCGTCGTATCTTCATTCTCAACCTCCAAAGGGGTATACTCCATCATATACCCCTTCTTGGTGGAGTCTGTCACGCAAATACGGAATTTGGTCCACCCACCGTCTTCCACCATAGTGGTATCATTGCCCGCCACCGAGTATACCTCAGTGCCGAAAATGTATTCCAAGGTATCACCCGTGCAGAACCATCCGATGACACTCACCAAGGAATCGTTTTCCTCCTCCTGAGCCTGTGCGGCCGATACAGCCGTGACCAGCATCAAAAGGGCAAGAAGAAACTTTTTCATGAAAAGGAGTCAGAGGTATTTTTTGATGGTTTCAATCATTGTCTGATACTCCTCGTCAGACAAGTAGACCTTACCCGGGTTCATCTGGAAAGTGCCTCCATAGTCAGGACCATCCACATACTTGGGTGCAAGGTGGAAATGAAGGTGGCAGAGCTTGTCACTGTAAGCGCCATAATTGATTTTCTCGGGGTTGAACGCTCTCTGCATGGCACGTGTCACCTGAGCCACGTCGGCCATGAATGCGTCGCGCTGCTCATCAGACAATTCGTTGAGGTCGTTGACATGACCATTGTAAGCCACGAGGCAACGTCCACGATAGGTTTGCTCCTTGAACAGGAAAGCGCGCGAGACACGCAGTTGAGCGAATGGGATCATCAGATTGTGAAGAGTCTCGTTATTGGTGCAATAAAGGCACTCTGCAGGATTGCTGTACATAATTAGGTTGTTTTTAAGTGTTATCAAGTATACCGCAAAAGTAGCACTTTTTTAGATTGTCTCCAAATTTTCTGTTCATGGATATTCAAAAATATTGGGAAGATGAAAAGAATGCATTATCTTTGTATGTCCACAGACACAAATTCCTTCTTATGAGACAAATCCTATTCCTGATTTCGGTCATTCTCTCCATGACCTGCAAAGCCATCGACTACACCATTGAGGAGAGACAGCCACGTCAGACCATCCAGCATTTCGGAGCATCGGATGCCTGGTCCATGCAGTTCATCGGCCTATGGGAGAATGAGGCCGAACAGGTGAAGATCGCCGACTGGCTCTTCTCCACCCGATGCGACGAACAAGGCAAGCCGCTCGGCATCGGACTCTCCGTATGGCGCTTCAATCTCGGAGCAGGGAGCGCCGAACAAGGACGCGACGCACAAATCAATTTCTCGACACGGACGGAATGCTTCCTCACCGACAAAGGCACCTACGACTGGACGAAACAGGCCGGGCAACGGAAATTCCTGAGGATGGCCAAAGAGCGCGGCGTCCCCCATTTCCTGGCCTTCCTTAACTCCGCACCCGTCTATTTCACACAGAACGGACTTGCCACCAACACCGGCCGTGGAGGAACCATCAACCTGAAGGATGACTGCTACGACGATTTCGCACAGTTCATGGCGACCGCCGTGAAGGGAATAGAAGAGCATGACGGCATCCACTTCGACTACCTCTGTCCGGTCAACGAACCCGACGGGCACTGGAACTGGCTCGGGCCCAAACAAGAAGGATCACCCGCCACCAACCGTGAGATCGCGCGGCTCGTGAGGGAAACCAGCAAGGAATTTCAACGGCAAGGGCTGACAACGCAGATCCTCGTTGACGAATCGAGCGACCTGCGCTGCCTGCTCGGCATCTACAAGACCGACTGGGAGCGTGGCAACCAGATCCGCACCTTTTTCTCAAAAGACAGCACGGCCACCTATCTCGGTGAGTTGCCCAACGTGCCCCGGCAAATGGTGGGGCACAGTTACTGGACCAACACCCCCGTCCCCTACATGCGGGAGATCAGGGAACAACTACGTGACACCATCGCCAAATACGGTCTGAAATTCTGGCAAACCGAACTGTGCATCATGAGCAACGACGAGGAGATCGGTGGTGGCGGCGGTTATGACTTCTCCATGAAGACAGCCCTCTATGTGGCCCGTGTCATCCACCACGACCTGGTGTTTGCCGATGCTGAGAGCTGGTCGTGGTGGCGGGCTGTAGGCGGTGACTACAAAGACGGGCTCATCCGAGTCTATTCCGACCGGCGGATGAGCAGCGGCTACGCCGTCGATTCACGTCTGATGTGGACCCTGGGCAACTACAGCCGTTTCGTGCGGCCCGGAGCCGTCCGCTATGAGGTCTCTTCACCCGAGGAGTTCAATCCCTACGGCGTGATGTGCTCAGCCTATCGCAACGCCGACGGCAGATGGGTGGCAGTCGTGATCAACTACAGCCAGTCGGTGCAAGACTTCTCTCTCCGCCTCTCAGAGGGCACCGTCGGGCAGTGGCAGATGTACCGCACCTCCGACGTATCGGGAGAGACCTTGAAGCCCGTGGGCAAGACGCAGGGACAAGTGACCTTGCCTCCGCGCAGCATCACCACGTTCGTCGCCGAATAAACCCTTTTCAGACCCATCTTTCAAACCGATAGATTATGAGAAAATTCTTGATGACCGGGATGTTTTCCCTGACACTTTGTTCCTGCAGCAACATCACCAAAGAAGAAAACCTCTGGTGCCTCATCATGTGCGCTCTGCTGCTGTGCCACTACCTGGGAGATTTCTGTCTGACGACAAAAGCCATCATCAGAGCCAAGTCAAACGGAAGCGAACTGCAATACATCCTGCTGCATGCCATCATCCATGCCACACTCATGACATTCGCGCTCTATTTGTTTAAAGTGCCCCTCGGAGGATGCCTGGCTGCTTTCTTCATCCAGTTTTGCACCCACTTCTTCATCGACACAGGCAAAAGCATCCTCACTGCGAATGTGGAGAAACTGAAAGACACCACCAGCAAGGCCTACTGGGTCGTATTCGGTTTCGACCAGTTTCTGCACCTCCTCGTCATCGTGTTCCTCTCCTACTGCTATAGTTGAGCCCCAGAGGTTTGGTGGCGTACAAACGACAGGATTCCATCCACATGGGTGCGGATGATACGTTCACGGCCCTCGGGGGAAAGCAGGAAAGTCACATCCTCGCGGTTGTCCTGAAACAGATTCTCGGTGAGGACGGCAGGACAATGCGTGTGGCGGAGGATATAGAAACCAGACTCCCAGTCGGGGTCGCCATCACTGTAGTCAGTACGGAGCTTGTGACCATCGAGGTGAACAGCCGCCGCCGCATACAGACAATCTGCCAATCGGTCGGCCTTTGTCCGTCCACGTGAGGTAAAGACAGACCATCCCCGTGCTTTGAGCCACTGGCCATTGCCCGCAGCATTGACATGGATAGAGACCAGGATGACCTGGGCGCTACCGTATTCCCTGCACAGCCTGTTGACCCGCTGGCAGCGCACCGGCAAGGAGATGTCCGTCTCTTCAGTGACGATGCGCCGTGCATCCACGTCCTGCGCCTTCAGACGGCGCACCACCTCTGTTGCGATTCCACGAGTGTAGGACCATTCTCTCAGGCGGCCGTCGGGACTCCGCTTCCCTGCGGTGTTTGAACCGTGGCCATTGTCAATCAACACGATCATGGTCTTTCAGCCTTTCGTCAATGTAGTTTTTGATCTCCCCGCTCTTGGTACGGATCAACATAGCCACGCCGAAGATACTGCCAGCATAAACCATGGTCTGGCCAGCATACCACAACACGCCGTCGAGGACGTCACCCTTCATGAAGAAGGAACAGAAGGAGAGCACAAGGCCGGACAACAACATCATCACGGCAGTGCCATACTGAATTTTAGGCGTATAGCTCATTTTGCAGGGTATTTTTGAGTGGTAGGTAGTCAATAGCTCAA
>CAMNIN010000083.1 GCA_946540735.1 uncultured Prevotellaceae bacterium
GTATATACATGATGAACCCCAAAAGTTTTTTGTCCAACTTTTGGGGTTCACTTCATTTTGACACACCCTCTCTACATTTATGAATGCTATTGGTGGTTCTCTTCAAAAATGGCCATGCGCTCTTCCAACTGATCATATTGGTGGTCGCGGATGAAAGAAGTGCAAACCCTGAGTCCCTCCTGATGGCTGCCGGTGGTGATGAGACAGATGGCACTCACCCCATAATACATCAGTTCGTGAGCCAGTTGACCACTGGTCAGGCCCTTATACCCGATGGTGAAATAGAAGCCGTCGGCGATGGGTTTTCCCATGTCCATGCCATAGACGATATGGAAGCCATGACGCAGGAAGATTTCCTTGAGACGCTTAGCCCTGCGGCCATATTCCATCACTTCCTCACGGAAGTCGTACTCGCCGTCACACGCCGCCTTCATGATCGCAGCGAGCGCATACTGCGCACTGTGACTGGTGCCTGATGAAAGTGCGTAGAGCAGGCGCGTGGAGAAGACCAAACCGAAAGGCAATCCCTCGTAACGGGCGGCAAGGGCGTCGTAATGCCTGTGGAACAAGGCATCGCTGATACACGTGACAGCGATGCGCTCACCCGCATAGCTGAAAGCCTTCGAACCACTGATGAGCAACATGTAGTTGTCGGTATATCTGGCCACGGTCGACTGGTAAGGAGGCTCGAAGGGGCGGCTGAGGTCACGGCGGAAGTCCATAGCGAAATAGGCCAGGTCCTCGATGACGACGACGTCATATTCCGTGGCCAGTCGTCCGACATCCTTCAGTTCATCCTCGGTGAGACATACCCACGACGGATTGTTGGGATTGCTATAGACGATGGCGCAGATATTGCCCTCGGAGAGATACTCCAGAAGTTTGGGAGCCAGTTTCTCGCCTCGATAGTCGAAGACATCGAATGTCTGGTATTTGACACCCATCACCTGCAATTGCATCTTCTGCACCGGGAATCCCGGATCAATGAAAAGGACGGTATCTTTCTTCGGGTCAGCCTGAGAGCAAAGCATGAACGAGGCATAGGTGCCCTGCATCGACCCCACGGTGGGAACGCATCCCTCTGGATTGATATCCACCCCGATAAAAGCCTTCACGAAACGGCTGGCCTGCCGTTTCAGTTCGGGATAGCCCTGGATATCGGGATAGCTGTTGGCGATGCCCTCCTGGAGAGCCTTGATCTGGGCCTCCACTCCCACTTTGGCAGCGGGGAGACCAGGGATGCCCATCTCCATCTTGATGAATTCCACGCCAGACTCCTTCTCAGCGAAGGCGGCGATGGCTTTCACCTCACGGATGGTGGCTTTGGCGAAATCCTGTATGCCATAGTCACGGATGGCATTGTCGATCAGTGATTTGTCTATGGGTGTCGCTTTCATTTCTGTGCTTCCTTTCCTATGGCCAGCGCCTTGATATTGGCTTCGACGACAGCCTCGCCTTTGCGTCCGAAGACACGCCGGATTGCCTCTTCGATTTTCTCATACTCAATGCCCAACGCCTTCTGAGCGGCACCGAGCAGGATGACGTTGGCCGAGCGCGGCACGCCATTGTCCTTGGCCAGTTGTTCGATATCGATTATGATGACATTCTCCACTTCCTCGAGATCTGCCTTGATACGGTCTATCTCGGGATAGTTGGGGATATTGACAAACGGGGTCGACGAAGTGATGATCCATCCTTTCTTACTGAGGAAAGGCAGATAACGCAGTGCCTCCATCGGCTCCATGGAGATGATGACATCTGCCTGCCCCTTAGGAATCAAGTCGCTGGCGATGGGAAGTGAGGAGATGCGCAGGTTGCTCTGCACGTCGCCTCCACGCTGTGACATGCCATGCACCTCGGCCTGTTTGATGTAGAGATTCTCCTTCATGGCTGCCTCGCCGATGATGGTGGCGATGGAGAGGATACCCTGTCCTCCCACACCGCAAAGAATGATATCGGTTTTCATTGTTTCTCCTCCTTGGCTTTCTTTTCTTTGAGATGGCGCTTCTGCGTCTGGATACATTCTCTTCTGGGGATGATGACGCTCACGCCTTTGTAATTGATCTCCTCACGGATGGTGGCTGTGATTTCCGGCATGTTCTTCGGCAGCGGCACCACCACCTTGAGATGAGCCTCATCGACACCCAGTCCGCGGCAGATGGCCTCAAACTTATTGGTGCCGGCGGAGTCCTGTCCACCTGTCATGGCGGTAGTCAGGTTGTCGCTGATGATGACGGTGATGTTGGCGTTCTCATTGACGGCATCGAGCAGTCCGGTCATTCCCGAATGGGTGAATGTGGAGTCGCCGATGATGGCCACGGCTGGCCATTGCCCGGCATCAGCGGCACCTTTGGCCATGGTGATGCTGGCACCCATGTCGACACAGGAGTGGATGGCATGGAAGGGAGGCAGGAAGCCCAGTGTATAGCAGCCGATATCGCCGAATACCCTTGCATTGGGATATTCGAGGAGCACTTGGTTGAGGGCTTTATAGACATCGCGGTGGCCACAACCCTGGCAAAGGGCAGGCGGACGCCCCACGACATCCTCGCATTTCTGATAAGCCTCGTGAGCCGGCATGCCGAAAGCACGGCGAACGCAGTCGGGACTCAGTTCACCCGTACGGGGCAGGTCGCCCGTCAGGCGTCCCTTGATCACGGCGTTTCCGGGCATGATTCCGGCCAGCATCTCCTCGACCACAGGCTGTCCTTCCTCGACGACGAGCACGGAGTCGCACTCCTCTGTCATGCGGCGCACCAAGGTTTTAGGCAAGGGATAGCGGGAAATCTTCAGCAAGGGATACGGGCACTCCTCCGGGAAGCACTCCCTGACATAGTTGTATGCGATTCCGCAGGCGATGATACCCATCGAATGGTCCTTACCCTCGAAATAAACGTTGGCCGGAGAAGCTGCGGCATCATCCTCGAGGTGCTGTTGCTGTGCGGTGACATGGTCGTTGCGGCGACGCGCGTTGACAGGAAGCAGCACCCAATTGGCTGCCACGGAGTCGTAGTTGAGCGGATTCTCCTCACGGGGGGTATCCTTCACCTCTACGACGGCACGTGAATGTGCCATGCGTGTGGTGACACGCATCAGCACAGGCAGGTGCTCTTTCTCAGAATAGTCGAAGGCCACGTCCATCATGTCATAAGCCTCCTGCTGTGAACTCGGTTCGAAAACCGGCACCATGGCGAATTTGCCATAGAACCGGCTGTCCTGCTCATCCTGTGAGGAGTGCATCGACGGATCATCGGCCACCAGAACGACAACCCCTCCGTTGGTGCCGGTCATACCTGAGTTGACAAACGGGTCGGCACACACATTGAGCCCCACATGTTTCATACACACCAGGGCTCGTTTGCCCATGTACGACATGCCGAGAGCTGCCTCCATGGCCGTCTTCTCATTGGTGCACCAATTGCGGTGCACATTTCGCTGTGCGGCGAGAGGTGAGCCTTGGATATACTCCGTGATCTCGGTAGAGGGTGTGCCCGGATAGGCATAGACACCGCTCAGTCCGGCATCAAGAGCACCCTGTGCAATGGCCTCATCGCCTAAGAGTAGTTTTTTCATTCTTATCAGGTTTTTCTAAGGAATACTATCGGATAGTGGTGGTGAGGGGACTGTGCAGCGCATCGAGGAAACCGTTGATGCGGAGTATCCACTCATCGAAGGTACGTACGTCGTTCTTGCTCCAAGCCGAACCGAAATAATAGGTGTAGCGCTCAGCGTTCTTATAGTCACGGAGGATACCCACCACATGACCAGCGGCGCCATTCCGCGGCGCGTCATAGAGCAGCGGACGGGTCTCACTGATTCCATTGGGGAAGAGGGCAGCCACATAGATCTGGAAATTCTGAGCGGCAGGGTTATCAGTTGGGTCTGCGTAGGCCACGAAGTCACGGCCGCACTTGAAGCTCTGCATGTCTTCCTCATGCACCACGACACCCGCAGCGATGTCGGTGGAACGGGTGATGCCCTCATACCATACGGTCATCTTATTGAAGTTTGAGCCTTTGTCGAGACTGATAATGCGGTGCTCAACGACATTCTTGTTGCCATTGGCCGTGGTGGGGTTGTACTCCAGTTCAACGGTGAAGCGCAGCGGTCCGTTGTCGAGGATCTTGTAAGTGCGGTAACTGTAAGGCATCACGAGAAGGCCGTTCTCCATGAGGGCCGGAGTGCCACAGCCCAGCGTGGGTCCTACCTTGTAGCAGTCGAGTCCGTAACCATGGTCGAAATGATAGGTTGTCGCGATCTCCATCTGTTTGGCCTCATCGCTCTTTCCTTCTTTGATCAGTTGCTGGATCTTGGCATGGTTGCCGAGTTCCACTTGATAACGCTTGTCGACCTCAAGGTCTGGCGTGTTCTTCACCCACACGTCGATGCCATAGGCTTTCTCTCCAGAGCGTTGGAGAGCTGGGCCGTAAAGGCGGTAAGCCGTGCGGTCGTTTTCCCATGCGATGTCATCGACACGTTCCGGGTACATCTTTCCGGTGACGAAGGTCTTCATCTGCTGCGGTTTTCCTGCAGAGATGGTATAGGTTGCCTGTCCGCAGGGTCTGACAGCGGCATCGATCAGCAGCTTGCCGTCGTATGTGATCTGGTAAGCGACCTCCTGACCGAGAGCGTTTTTCACCACAAGGCTCGCACCTTTCTGCACCCCCATGCGGCTATACACGTCATCGACATTCACCTCTGCGAGTTCCTGCCGTTGTATGGGTTCGTCGTTGCTGACGATGACTTTGATATCAGCGCCCCATGCGACAGCCGGTGTCATCATGGCCATCAGGGTGCATCCTAAGATTAGATTTCCAAGTTTCATGTTGTTTGTCTTTTTTATGGTTGTTGATGTTCATTCTTCAGTTGCTCTATGAAAAAGGATGCAATCTGCCTTAGCAAGTGGTTTCGGGTGTTGGCACCATAAATGCTGTGATTGCGGTTGGTGTAGATGATCTCCTTGAAATCCTTATCAGCCTGCACCAGAGCCTCGGAATACTCAAAAGTGTTCTGCGGATGGACATTGTCGTCGGCCAGACCGTGACAAATGAGCAGAGCGCCGTGCAAGCGTTCTGCCCTCACGATAGGATTGACAGCATATCCATCGGGATTCTCCTGCGGGGTGCGCATGAAACGCTCCGTATAAATGGAGTCGTAGAAGCGCCAGTTGGTGGGCGGTGCTACGGCCACGCCGGCACGGAACACTCCCCTGCCCTCGCTCATGCTCATCAGGGTGCAGAAGCCACCATAGCTCCATCCCCAAATGCCAATGCGCTGACTGTCGACGTAGGGCAATGTGCCCAAATAGAGGGCCGTCTCCACTTGGTCGCGTGCCTCCAACTCCCCAAGTTGCAGATAGGTGCATTTCTCGAATTCAGCGCCACGTCCTCCCGTTCCTCTGCCATCGGTACAGACAACGATGAAACCTTGCTCGGTGAGATACTGGTCATAGATGCCGCCCTGCCCCATTGAGCCAAAGCCCCATGAGTTGACGACCTGCTGGTTGCCGGGCCCACTATATTGGAACATCACCAAAGGATATTTCCTCGAGGGATCGAAATCATGCGGTTTCATCATCCATCCATTGAGAGTGACCCCCTCGGAGGTAGTGAAATCGAAGCATTCCTTCACTGGGGCGTCCATCGAGGAGAGGCGGCTCTTCAAGGCAGCATTGTCGACCACGGAGCGGAGTTTCTTTCCCTTGATGTTATAGACATCACACTCATAGGGCGTGTTCATGTCGCTCCATGTGGCGATGTAGTATTTGTAGTCGGCAGAGAACACCGCACTGTTCCAACCCTTGCGCGGCGTGAGGCACTGAACCTTGCCGCGCTGTGCGACGTATACCTCACGCTCCAACGGAGACCGCCCTGCGGCCTGATAGTAGAGCTTTCCGGTGCGGGCGTCATAGCCATAGACCTGCGACACGCCATATTGGGCATTGGTGAGCCGCTGCGACGACTTCTTCTGAGGGTCATAGAGATAAACCTGCATCCATCCGTCGCGGTCGCTCGTCAGAAGGATTTTGTCGTCACAGAACGAGATACCCGAGAGCACATCCTCCTTGACGTATTTGGGCACCGTCTCAAGGAGCACCTGCGAGCACTGGCGTGAGGCGGCATCAGCCCGGTAGACCATCAGCGAGTCCTGGTGGCGGTTCATCGTGTAGAGGATCACATCGCTGCCCTTCTTTCCAGAGAAGATGCGGGGGATATACCCCTCATGGGGCAATGGCAGGGGCAACTGCACAGTGGCATGGCCTTCCAGGTCGTAGCTCCACACCGATACGGAGGCATTGTCCTGGCCCGCCTTGGGATATTTGAAAGCATATTCGCCGGGGTAGTCAGCATACTCCTCTTTCTCCGGGGCGAGTCCTTTGAATAGCTGCAGGGCATAGGTCTTGACAGCCGACTCGTCGTACCTGATCCAGCAGATATGACGGCTGTCGGGCGTGAAAGCCATGGAGATGCTCAGGCCGAACTCCTCCTCGTTGACCCAGTCGGGGATGCCGTTGATCACCTCGTTGAACTTACCATCGCTCGTCACCTGTGTCTCCTTCATGCCATCGGCCAGATCGACCACGAAGATATTGTTGCCACGCACGAAAGCCACCTTGCGGCTGTCGGGCGACCATACTGGCGACTGCTGTGCCCCGTTCCGAGAGAGCGGCGTAAGCTGGCGGCTCGCCACGTCATAGACATAATAATCGGCGGTGAACGAACGGCGGTAGATGCGGTTGGTATGGGTTCCGACGAGTATGAACCGGTCGTCTGGACTGGGCTTGTAGTTGTCGATGCTCTCGATGGTATCCCCCACTGTGGAGGCGGCATCGAAGATCACCCCCGTCTGCATACCCGTGTCAAAACGGTAGCGTAGGATCTGGTCACGCCCGGTGCTGATCTGTGCGAAGCATTCACCGTCGGCCAGCGGTGTCAACGACCGGAGGTTCTCAGCGGCGAAACGCCCAGACGTGATGGCACGGATCGACAATGAGTCACCCGCCTTGGCACCAACAGACAAGGTCAGTGAAAGAAGGAAAAGAAAAAAAAGTTTTTTCATACGAAGGTATATGAAACATAGGAAAGAGTCAAGATAAACACGATACGCTGTGAGGGTCAGAAACCGAACCAGCGGCGTTTTTTCTTAGGTGGTTCGATGGCCGCCTGCTGTGCCTCACGTTTTGCCTCACGGATAATGTCATAATAAGTGAGATGATCGTGTATCATGTGATAGACCGTCTCCCAGTCGAAGCGGCCACCGATGTTGCAGTCATCCACATAGATGTCGGCATCGATCTTTCGCGTGTTGTGGCTGTGCTCATTGGTGTCGGCCCGCAAGGTCTCGTTGATGGCGCTGAACTCCACGCCCCGCTCACGGCACCATTCCACGGCCTCATCGAGCAGCCGGCCTTCCCTGACCGTCCACAGCACGAGTTTGTGACCATCTTCCATGAGTTTTCGCAATGTCTCAGTCGCATGAGGGATTTCCTCCCCTATTTTCGGGTACTTGTGCTCTACGACAGTCCCGTCAAAATCTATAGAAATAACCATAATTACAACAATTTGGGGCAAAGTTACGGAAAAACGAGTGAAATGAGAAAGAAAAGCTTGCTTTTATTTCCATTTCCGAGTGCTAAGTAACTTCGGCGTCAGCCAAAGTTACGGAAAAACGAGTGAAAAGCCAAATACATTTGGACTTTTCCGAGTACCAAGTAAGAATGAATTAAATCTACCTTTATTTTCGGACTTCAAAGCTTCGTGATGGATGGAGACGCCCCGATGTGACGTCTCTACGGGTTGAAACACGAAAAGCAAGGGCAGCTTCACAGCTGCCCTTGCACCCTATAAACAAATAACCTAAAAACTAATCTCTATATGCAGGATTCTGATATAATTTCTTTTCGTCGTTCGACATGATCATACCGTCGAGCTGACCCTGTGGGATAGGACGGAGGTAGTAACCGTCGGGGATGTCACGGGTGAAGGTCTGGAGATCTTTGTCGGTGTAGCCACTGCCGGCAATACGATATTTTGAGGCACGCTCTTTCCATGTCTGGGTGCGCACGAGGTCAAACCAGCGGTATCCCTCGCCCCAGAACTCACGGCTGCGCTCATCGAGGATGTAGT
>CAMNIN010000084.1 GCA_946540735.1 uncultured Prevotellaceae bacterium
TATTCCAATTTTATGTTAAAACATGCAGGTCCTTCGCTACTTGCGAAACTTTAGTCAATGATTCTTCCCTTCGGTGAAACCGAAGGCTAATTAGAAACTTCAGTTAGAAAGGAATTTGCCTAAATAAATTTGGCAATTCACTCACTTATTCGTATTTTTGTAACCAAAATGCGATAACCATGATAATCATAGATGCACACAGCCATTTATGGCTCAGACAAGACACCACTTGGAACGGACAGAAAATATCTCCTCTGCCCAACGGACGATCCATGTTCCTCGGAACGGAGGTGCAGATGCTGCCGCCGTTTATGATCGACGGCACCAACACGGCTGAGGTCTTTATCTCCAACATGAATTATGCCCAGGTGTCGGCTGCTGTCATCGTGCAGGAGTTTATCGACGGACAGCAAAATGACTATCTCGATATTGTGCGGCGGCAATACCATGACCGTTTCTTCGCTTGTGGTATGGCCGACTACCTCCATCCTGGTTTCTTCGCTGAGGCCGCGGAACTGATTGACAGCGGCTTCCCGGGCATCGCCGTCCCTGCCCATCGTATCATCACCGACAAGAAACGGGTGATGCTCAACTCCGAGGAGATGATGCGGATGTTCAAACTGATGGAGGAACGGGGCGTGATCCTTTCCGTCACCCTCGCTGATGGCGATACGCAGGTGAAGGAGATGCAGGAGGTGATCGAGGAGTGCCCGCGGCTGAAAATCGCTATCGGACATTTCGGCATGCCCACCGTGGAGGGCTGGAAATCCCAAGTCCTCCTGGCACGCCATGAGAATGTGATGCTTGAGTCGGGTGGCATCACGTGGCTTTACAATGCCGAGTTCTACCCCTTCCCCTCGGCCATCCGTGCTATCCGTGAGGCTATCGAATGTATCGGTCCCGACAAGATCATGTGGGGCAGCGACTATCCCCGCACCATCACGGCCATTACCTACAGGATGTCGTATGATTTCGTGCTCAAGTCGCAGCAACTCACCGATGAGGAGAAACGCCTCTTCCTCGGCGAAAATGCGGCACGCTTCTATGGCTTCAAAAACCTGGTGGATCTTCCTTATATTAAGAATATGTCAGAATAACGATAAAAAACAAAACTATTTAAAAACATGAAAGCAAATTATCCGAAAATCGGTATCCGTCCCACGATTGACGGACGTCAGGGCGGCGTGCGTGAAAGCCTTGAAGAGAAAACCATGAATCTGGCCAAGGCCGTGAAAGTGCTCATCGAGACCAACCTGAAGAACGGCGACGGTTCGCCGGTGGAATGCGTGATCAGCCACACCACCATCGGCCGTGTCGGAGAAAGCGCTGCCTGCGCTGAACAGTTTGAGCGCGAGGGCGTCGGTTCCACCATCACCGTGACCTCATGCTGGTGCTATGGTTCCGAGACCATGGATATGAACCCGCACTATCCCAAGGCCGTCTGGGGCTTCAATGGGACAGAACGTCCCGGAGCTGTCTATCTGGCCGCCGTGCTTGCCGCACATGCCCAAAAAGGTCTGCCTGCCTATGGCATCTACGGCCACGACGTGCAGGACCTCGACGACAATACCATCCCCGCCGACGTGGCGGTGAAAATCCTCCGGTTTGCCCGCGCCGCACAGGCTGTTGCGACAATGCGTGGCAAGTCCTATCTCTCTCTGGGCAACACGTGCATGGGTATCGCCGGTTCGATCGTGAATGCTGATTTCCTCCAGCATTACCTGGGTATGCGCACCGAATACGTGTCGCTGGTGGAAATCCTCCGTCGTGTCGATTTCGGCATCTACGACGAAGAGGAGTTTGAGAAGGCCATGGCGTGGGTGGAGAAATACTGCAAGCCCCATGAGGGCCATGATTATAACGAGGACCGTCCGCTGTTCCCGGGAAGACCGATGACCTCCTTCAACGGCAAGGGTAAAGGCAAGAACCGTCAGGAAAAGGATGAGGACTGGGCGTTCACCGTGAAGACGATGATGATCATCCGCGACTTGATGAATGGCTCTGAGCAGTTGCTCAAAAAAGGTTATCTGGAAGAGGCCATCGGCCACAATGCCATCGCCGCTGGCGTGCAGGGACAGCGGCAGTGGACCGACTATAAGCCCAATTTCGATTTCCCCGAGTCGCTCTTGTGCACCTCGTTCGACTGGAATGGTCCGAGAGAGGCTTATATCCTGGCCACTGAGAATGACTTCCTCAACGGCCTTTCCATGCTCTTCGGCCATCTGCTCACCAACAGAGGTGTCATGTTCTCCGACATCCGCACCTATTGGAGTCCAGAGGCTGTGGAACGTGTGACGGGAAAACGCCCGGAGGGTGCTGCCGCTGGCGGTTTCATCCATCTGATCAACAGTGGCGCCACAACGTTGGATGCCACCGGTGCCATGACCGACGAGAAAGGCTGTCCCACGATGAAACCCCATTGGGAACTGACTCCTGCTGATGTCGAAGCATGCCTGGATGCCACCAGTTGGATGCCCGCCGACCGCGACTATTTCAGAGGAGGCGGCTATTCATCGCATTTCCTCTCCAAAGGTGGAATGCCGATGACCATGCTCCGCCTCAATATCGTGCAGGGACTCGGTCCGGTGCTGCAACTGGCAGAAGGATGGACCGTGGACCTCGACCCGGAGGTGAACGACATCCTCGACAAACGCACCGATCCTACTTGGCCTACTACTTGGTTCGCTCCGCGCCTCGACCCCTCAAAGGATGCTTTCAAGGATGTCTATTCGGTGATGAACAACTGGGGTGCCAACCATGGTGCCATCGCCTATGGACACATCGGCGCCGATATCATCACCCTGTGCAGCATGTTGCGCATCCCCGTGTGCATGCACAACATCGAGGATAAGGATATCTTCCGTCCTGCAGCTTGGAATGCCTTCGGCATGGACAAAGAGGGCGCCGATTATAGAGCATGTGCTAATTTCGGTCCTATTTATCAATAAAACTCATGAACAAACCTAAACTTGTCGAGAGAAAGTATCTCTTCACATTCATCCTCGTGACGTCGCTCTTCGCTCTCTGGGGATTTGCCAACGACATCACCAATCCCATGGTGGCTGCTTTCCAGACCCTGATGGAACTGACGGCGGCTAAAGCTTCCATGGTGCAGTTTGCTTTCTATGGCGGGTATGCCACCATGGCGGTGCCCGCGGCACTCTTCATCCGGAAATACAGTTACAAGAAGGGCGTCATGCTCGGACTGGCTCTTTATGCCTTCGGTGCATTCCTTTTCATTCCTGCAGCATCGATGCAGAGTTTCGCTTTCTTCTGCGTCTCACTCTATGTGCTGACGTTCGGACTGGCTTTCCTGGAGACCACGGCCAATCCGTTCATCCTTTCTCTGGGCGACAAGGCCACATCCACACAGCGACTCAATCTCGCTCAGGCTTTCAACCCCATGGGCTCGCTCTGCGGCATGAGTGTGGCTTCACTGATCGTGCTGCCGCAGTTGATCTCGGATAAGCGCGACGCGGCAGGGCAGATCATTTTCCCCTTGCTCTCCGAGGCCGAGAAGGCTGACATCCGACTGCACGACCTCGCTGTCATCCGCAATCCCTATGTGGTGATCGGACTGGTGGTGACGGTGATGCTTGTGGTGTTCGCGCTTTCCAAGATGCCTAAGACCGACAGCGAGGAGAAAAAGGCCGCCGGACTGACGCATACAGCCCGTGAGACGCTGACCAATCTATGGCACAATGTGGTCTACCGCGAAGGTGTGATGGCTCAGATGTTCTATGTGGCAGCACAGATCATGACCTGGACTTTCATCATCCAGTATGCCGACAATCTTGGCATCAACAAGGCTACGGCGCAGATGTATAACATCGCTGCCATGGTGATGTTCCTGTCAAGCCGATTCATCGCTACTTTCCTCATGAGGTATGTCAACACAAGAGTCCTCTTGTCGATCTTCGCCATCGGGGCCTCGTTGTGCACCATCGGCGCGATCTGCATCGTGGGTATGCCAGGGCTTTATTCCTTGGTGGGCGTGAGCTTCTTCATGTCGCTCATGTTCCCGACCATCTACGGCATCGCCTTGGAGGATGTCGACAGCCGTGATACGTCGCTCGGAGCCGCTTTCCTTGTCATGGCCATTGTGGGTGGAGCCATTATGCCACCGCTGCAGGGCATGATCATCGACCAGAAGGTCATCTTCGGACACCCGGCGGTCAATGTCTCTTTCGTGCTGCCTTTGCTCTGCTTCATCATCATCTGCGTTTATGGATACCGGGCCTATAAGGCACAACACTCTACAACATTCAAGCCATGACGGAAGGATATCAGCAGAAGCCCTGTTCTTGCCAGGTCAAGCGATATGTGCAGACCATGGACCTGAAGGACGAACCGGAACTGATCGCCCGTTACCGCAAAGCGCACAGCCGTGAGGAATCCTGGCCGGAGATCCGAGAGGGCATCCGGCAGGTGGGCATCCTTGAGATGGAGGTGTATATCATCGGCCAGCGGCTCGTGATGATCGTCGATGCACCGTTGGACTTCGACTGGGACAAAGCGATGTCGCGTCTGGCCACCTTGCCCCGACAAGCCGAGTGGGAAGCCTTCGTGGCCCAGTTCCAGAAATGTGAGGCCACTGCCACCAGTGATGAGAAATGGCAGATGATGGAACGCATTTTCCATCTCTACGACTAGAGGTGGAGTGACCGTATCTCAATCAGGCAATATTCTAAAGATTCATCCGAAAATTTTGCCAGTTTTAAAAAAAAGGAATAACTTTGCATGTTGTTACAGCGTGTAGAAGACGAAAGATTATTCACATTTAAATATTTTAGGTATGAAAAAGTTACTTTTTGCTATTGTGGCATTCTTCGCTGCCGCACCTTCTTTCGCACAGTTCAGCAGCGGTGGCTTCTCGCTCGATGAGGAGCACCTTTATTGGGGCGTTCGCTTCGGTGTGAACTTCAGCAGTATCAGTGGCGACCTCAAAGCCGACGAAGGACGTACCGGAATGACACTTGGTGGTGTCGTCGGACTCCGTGTCACCGATAGTTCTCCTGTATTCCTGGAGAGTGGTCTGTACTACACCCAGCGTGGTGCCAACAAACTCGAAGGTTTCCAGACCGCCGATGTCCCCAATGTGAAGAGCTTTGATGGCCATCTTAACTACCTTGAGGTGCCTGTCTTGATCAAATATGGCGTCACTACGGAGAACAACATCGCCATCCTGCCTTTCTTAGGCCCGTATTTCAGCTATTGTGTCGCTGGTGACACCGACTATCTGAAGCGCCCGGACATGGGATTTAAGGTCGGTTGCGGCGTGGAGTGGAACAACCTCTACCTGGAGGCTCTCTATCAGTTTGGTGTCGTCAATATCTGTGACTACAACAACAAGGGTGACTTCTCCTCTCACGGAAATGCCTTCGGCATCAACCTGGGTATCAATTTCTAAGAGGATTGTCTCAAATCATCACATGTCAATCATAGGGACGTGATACGAGTCACGTCCCTATGTCTTTTTTCATTCCGCATCTTCATAGTCTTATGGTGAAAGATTTACAGGTCAGGGTCATCCCTTCCGTGGCGGCATCAATGTCGGTGCTGACAGGGTATGTGGCACGCGAACTGGCCATCGACCAGCGCACCATCACCCATGTCCGCATCCTCAAGAGAAGCATCGACGCACGGCAGCGCACCATCTATGTCAACCTCACCCTTCGGGTGTATATCCAGGAGCAGCCTGCTGAGGAGTGGTTTGAGAAAACGGTGTATCCCGATGTCTCAAATGGGCATTCGGTGGTCGTGGTCGGAGCGGGTCCGGGTGGCCTCTTCGCTGCCTTGCGGCTCATCGAACTGGGACTCAGGCCCATCGTCGTCGAACGGGGAAAGAATGTGCATGACCGGAAAAAAGACCTTGCCCTTATCGCCAAGACCCAGCGGGTGGATGCGGAAAGCAACTACTGCTTCGGCGAGGGTGGGGCAGGGGCTTATTCGGATGGCAAGCTCTATACCCGGTCGAAGAAGCGGGGCAATGTCGACAAGATCCTGCGCGTCTTCTGCCAGCATGGCGCTTCTACAGATATCCTTGTCGATGCCCATCCGCACATCGGTACCGACAAGTTACCGGCTGTCATCGAGGGGATGCGCAATACCATCCTTGCCAGTGGCGGCGAAGTGCATTTCCAGACGTTGATGACACGGCTGATCATCCGTCAAGACCATGTGGCGGGCATCGAGGCCGTGCGATCCTCTGACGGGACGTCGTTGGAATTTCTGGGACCTGTGATCCTGGCTACAGGGCATTCCGCACGTGATGTCTATCGCTATCTGCAGGAGGCAAAGATAGAGATTGAGGCTAAGGGCATCGCCGTCGGGGTGCGCCTGGAACATCCCTCGCAACTGATCGACCAGATTCAGTATCATAACCGTGAAGGCAGAGGGAGATACCTGCCTGCGGCGGAATACAGCTATGTGACCCAGGTCGAGGGGCGTGGCGTATACTCGTTCTGCATGTGTCCGGGTGGCTTTGTCATCCCGGCCGCCACAGGACCTGAGCAAATCGTTGTCAATGGCATGAGTCCCAGCAACAGGGGCACGAAATGGTCCAACAGTGGTATGGTGGTGGAGACGCGTCCCGAGGATGTAGAGGGAGACGATCCGTTGAGAGTGATGCGTTTCCAAGAGAAACTGGAGGCCGACTGCTGGATGCAGGGAAACCGCCGGCAGACGGCTCCCGCCCAGCGCATGGCCGATTTTGTGGCAGGTAAGCTGAGCTACGATCTCCCCCGCTCGTCTTATGCGCCTGGCATCATCGCCAGCCCTTTGCATTTCTGGTTGCCCGAACCCGTTTCCGGACGGTTGCGGCAGGGTTTTCGCGTTTTCGGTCAGAAGAGCAAGGGCTTCCTCACCAACGAGGCTGTTCTCATCGCTGTCGAGACACGTACCTCCTCGCCGGTCAGGATCCTCCGTGATGCCGAAACGCTGCAGCATGTCCGTCTCCACGGCCTTTTCCCTTGTGGCGAGGGTGCTGGCTATGCCGGTGGTATCGTCTCCGCAGGGGTAGATGGGGAACGTTGCGCCGAGATGTGCCATCAATATCTTCTGTCGTCTGAAACCAAATTGATGTAAATTGGAAAATATCACCATCATGCTGATCCTTCTCGCCATCGTGATCGTGGGATACGTGGCGGGAAAACTCGACTATATGGGAGGCGACTTTGACCGTCGGCTTTCCAACCTGATCATCGACATCACTTGCCCGGCGCTCATTTTGTCGTCGACGATGGGCGGCACACTTCCCGAGAGCCGATTGATCTTGCCTTTGTTGGGGATCAGTCTGCTTACTTATGTGTTGCTCACCGCTGTGGCGTGGTGGTTGCCGAGGTTGATCAGCAGGAAGAGCGAGGATTACGGACCTGTGGGGTTCGCCCTGATGTTTGGCAATGTGGGATTTATCGGGTATCCCATTGTGGGGGCGATTTTCGGCCATCAGGCGGTGTTCTATGCGGCCATCCTCAATGTGGTCAATACTTTCGCCGTTTTCACCGTGGGCACCATGTTGGTCAATGGCGAAAAGGGGCGTGTCGTCTTCCGGCCGAAAGTGCTGGTGAGTCCGCCGATGATCGCCGCGTATCTTGCCATTGTCATCGTCGCATGGGGCATAGACTCCATCCCGGATGTGATCAGCAAGCCTGTCTCCATGATTGGTGATATGACGGTGCCTGGTGCGCTGCTCATCATCGGATCGTCAATGTCGAAGCTTTCATGGCGCACGATGATGGGCTCACGGGTGGTATATGTCACCACGGCATTCCGGCTTTTCCTCCTGCCACTCATCATCTATGTTCTCTTTTCTTTCCTTGGTTTCGAGAAGCTGGTGCTGGATATCAATACGCTGATCATCGCCATGCCGGTGGCCACATACGGCACTATCCTTTGCCTGAGATATGGACGTGACACCACACTGATCACCGAACTGACGTTTATCAGCACGCTCTTCTCTGTGGTCACGATTCCGCTGGTAGCGCAACTGCTGCTGGGTTAGCCTGGCGTTTTTTTATACATCGTATGAAAACAGGTGTTGCTCTCGAAAAAGTGGACACGAGATAGGGGAAAAGTGAGAGGGATGTAGTA
>CAMNIN010000085.1 GCA_946540735.1 uncultured Prevotellaceae bacterium
ACATTCAGAACCACAATCTGACGCTCTAACCAACTGAACTACGGGCACCATCTGACCGCTTTCGATGGAAAGCGGATGCAAAGGTAAGACAATTTACTCAAACCGCCAAATAATGCGGCGGTTTTTTTCAAAAATCTTTGCCTGAGTCTTGTTATTTGGCCTCAGCAGCGGGTGCAGCCTTTGCGGGAGCCTCAGCAGTGGGTGCAGCCTTTGCGGGAGCCTCAGCAGCGGGTGCAGCCTTTGCGGGAGCTTCAGCAGCGGGTGCAGCTTCCTTAGCAGCGGCAGGAGCAGCTTGGTCGGAAGCGGGAGCAGCGCCGAAGTTCTGCTGTGTGGTCGGGTTGGCGAGCGGGTTGGTGGTGCTCGACTCAATCACATTCTGTTCGGTGACGGTGGGGGAAACGTAAGCGCAGATCACGCTCAGTACAACCATAGCTATGGCAAGACCCCATGTGGCTTTTTCGATGAAGTCGGTGGTTTTGCGCACACCGGCCAGTTGATTGGCTGAGGAGAAATTTGACGACAGACCGCCGCCCTTCGACTCCTGTATCAGCACGATACCTATCATCAGCAATGATGCAATGACGATGAGAATGACGAATAAATAATACATTTTTTAATCTATTTGTTATTGTTGTTTATGATCAATTTTTCCAAAAAACGGATTTGGTCTGCAAAGTAAGCACTTTTTTTTGGATAATTCAAATTTAAACGCTTAATTATTTCCAAAGCCTTCGAATATCGGCCTTGTTTGACGTAAATCCGAGCCAAAGTGGCGGTGAAATAACCCTCCTCGGTGCTTCGCGGCTGTTCCTCGGTGAGTTGAGGGCTATACTCAGTTTGCTCATGCAGTTGCATCTTGCCTCCGTCGTCCTGGATAAACTTGTCGATGAGTCCTTGGCCTTTCATCTCGGGGATGCTTTCTTGCTCATGGTCAGCTGCATCGGCAGCGAGCAGGTAGGCCACGTAGTCGACGGTAGCGTCGACGGTGGTGGGTTTTCGGCGCTTGCTCTTGGGGGCAGGTTGGTCTTCGGGTATCGTCTCCAGGAAGTCGTCGATGGGTGAGGTGGTGCGGTCGCCTTGCGCCTGGCCGGCTTTCGGCTTCTCGTCGGTTTTCTTGAGTTGGTAGTGGCGGGCTTCCACCAGGTCGAAAAGTTTCGTACGGTCGGTGATATAGATCGCCGCCCTTTGCAACTCATCGTCGAAAGAGGAGTCGTGCAGCAGATAGAGGTTTTGGAGCAGCAGCAGCCGTGCCGTTTGATAATAGGGGTGTAGCGCAGTGAGTTGCCGGAGATCGTAGAGGGTCTCCTTAGTCATCTTCTCAGGGTGGTTGATGAGTTCTTTCAGGTCCATTTTGCTTACCAGTTGGCCACGGTGGCGTTGAATATTTGGTCGACGATTTCTTTCACCATCTGAGTGACCAAGGCCTCCTGAACCGAGTTCAGCGACTGAGTAGACTCATAGCTGGTGGTAGAGGTGAACTGCCGTTCGAAGTCCTCGTCATGTTTCTTGTTGTTTGTGAATCTCACGTTGACAGTCATCGAGAGTTCGGTCTGTGCGGAGTAACCCTCGCTCGACACGCTCTTGTTGCGCTGAGAGTATTGTGTGATTTCACCCTCTATCTTCATGTCGCCGTTGCGCTTCACCTGTGAGAGTCGGGTGTGCTTGGCGAAGATGTCTTTCAGCTCATTGTTGAAGATGGACTGCATCGGTCCCCAGACGTAATTGGAGCGTATGGGGAAGTCGGCGATGGTGATGGTCTTCGTCTTGTCGTAGTCGATGCTTGCGCCATTGAAAGAATAGGACACGCTGCATGCGTCCAAGACCATTACCAGCAAAAGTGATGCCAGGAAGGCTGCGAGGCCATTATTTCTTCGTGAGTCCATAAAGTTTGAGTTTGCGGTATAGCGTGCGGGGTGAGATACCCAGTTCCTGGGCGGTTTTGCTGCGGTTGCCGTTGTTGCGCTCCAATGCTTTGGTGATGGCTTGGCGCTCCTGGTCGTTGAGGTTGAGGCTTTCCAGTTCGGAGTCGGCGATTTCCTCGGCCTCAGCGTCTTCCACCTCGTGTGAGGCTTCGAGAGCCTTGTGGGAAGTGGAGTCGGGGAGTGGAGAGCTGACGGAGTTGTATGGTGTGCTCAGCGACTGAGCCTGAGTCTTCAGTGTCGAGGCGTCGTCGATCTGTTGTCTTAGTCCGTTGAGTTCACGTCGCAGTTCACTCACGTTTGCCCGCAGGTCGAAGAGCACTTTGTAGAGAGCCTCCCGCTCGTTCTCATAGCTGTGTGCGCTGTTCGACGTGGTAATAGGGGCGGGGAGCGTGGTGTCCTGGTCATCGGGAATGAAGCGGCGAATGGTCTCGGCGTCGATTTCGCGCTTCTCGCTGAGCACCGACATTTGCTCGGTGATGTTCTTCAGTTGACGAACGTTGCCGGGCCATTTGTATTTCAGCATTTTCTGTTGAGCATCCTCAGTGAGGGTGATTCGTGGCAGGCGGTATTTCTCAGCTATCTGCATAGCGAAAAGCCGGAAGAGGAGCAGGATGTCATTTCCCCGTTCACGCAGTGGAGGCATCTGTATGGGGATGGTGTTGAGGCGGTAGTAGAGATCCTCGCGGAAACGGCCCTCGCTGATGGCCTTGCGGATGTTGACATTGGTGGCAGCCACCACGCGCACATCGGTCTTCCTGACTTCCTGGCCGCCTACGCGGATATACTCCCCGTTCTCAAGGACGCGGAGCAGGCGGGCTTGGGTGGCCATGGGCAGTTCTCCCACCTCGTCGAGGAAGATGGTGCCCTTGTCGGCCACGCCGAAATACCCCTTGCTCTCGCCGATGGCATCGGTGAAGGCTCCCTTCTCATGTCCGAAGAGCTCGCTGTCGATGGTGCCTTCCGGGATGGAGCCGCAGTTGATGGCGAAGTAGTTCTTGCCGCGGCGGGTGGAATGGTCGTGGATGAGCCGGGGAATGATCTCCTTGCCCACGCCGCTCTCGCCTACGATGAGCACCGACAGGTCGGTGGATGCTACTTGCAGGGCGATATCGAGGGCACGGTTCAGGGCATCGCAGTTGCCTACGATGTTATAGCGGTTTTTGATGTCTTGAAGGTTGTTTGTTCTCATTGGATGACAAAATTACATATTTTCTCTGAGATAACTGCTATTATGGCATACATTTTAGGAAAAATTCTCAATTTCTCTCCCATTTGATGAGCAGCAGGCCGATGGCCGTCCAGATGAGTTCGCGGAGGCGTACGAGCAGAGCCACCATGATGCCGGCGTCGGCACTGAGGTGCAGTCCTTTGGCCGACATGAGGAAACCGCCTTCGCGTCCGCCCAGTTGCAGAGGCATGAAGAAAAGCATGTTGGCAAACAGGCTGGTGAAGGCGAGGATGAGAATGCTCTGGAGGTAGTTGGCGTCGGGCATCATCACCCTCAGGATGAAATAGATCTCAAGTGCGGATGCGATGCGGCACGACAGTTCCGACAACACGGCGCAGAGGAAGGCCCTCGGACTCTGTCTGTGCAGGGCAGCTATCTGATGGTCGATGCGGTCGAGCTGGGTGCGGTGGCTCTTGATGAAGCGGATGGCCCATCCGCGCACAAAGGGCAGGTGGCTGAGCACGCGCATGGCGCGCACGGCAAGTCCCTTTTTATAACCGGTCATGAAGAACCAGATGCCTGTCAGGCAGAAGCAGGTAGTGACAGCGAGGAGGATGCCGATGGCGATAGTCATCGGCTGTGTGATGATGTAAAGCGCCACGGAGAGGAGCCAGAACCAGAAATGACTGAAGATGTGGGTCATGGCGAAGAGTATCACTGACGAGGAAGCCCTCTCGGTGCCGATTTTCGGTTTCAGCGACATGATACGATAGGGTTCGCCTCCCATCAGGCCACCTGGTGTGGCATAATTGAGGGCGAACCCGGATACGGTGATCTTGTAGAGCCACCAAAAACCCACCTCGCTTTTGCGGGGCAGGCCATTGTGGATGATGACATACCACGAGAAGGTATTCATCATATAGAGGAAAGTCCATAGAGCCACGACGGCGAGAAACCAGTATCCGGCTTCTTGGAGATGGCGCCACACCTCGCTGAAATTGAGTTGTGACACCATGATGGCCAGCACAGCCAGACCAAAGAGGAAGAAACCGTTCTGATAGGTTTTCTTCATGGTCAGTTGGCCTCGTTCTTCTTGGGGATGCTGAATCTTACTTTCTCGCTTTCGTCGCGCTTCTCGTGATAGAGTTTTTTCAGGGGGTTGGCCATCGGCTCGTCGAATGCCTCGCGGTAGCGGGCAGCGTCGATAGCCAGGTAGATGGCATTGCGGAGCTGGCTCTCGTCAGCCACGCCTTGTCCTGCGATCTCGAAGCTGGGACTCATGCCCGGTGCGGTGCAGACGATGGGCAAGCCTGTGGTCAGTGAGATGCGGCCCTCCTCGGCAAGCATGCGAAGCGGGGTAATGGCCTGGGCGTAATACATGGCGAGGGTGCCGTCGAAATGGGTGTGCTCATAGTGGCTGAAATAGTCATCGGCGGGGTAGGGACCGAAGACCCCGATGCCAGCGTTGTAGAGTTCGGAGATGGCGGGTTTCAGGATTTCCTCCTCCTCGGCACCTGTTTGTGGATTGACTTGAAGCAAGGCTATGCGGGGATTGGACAGGCGGAAATCGCGTCGCAGACTCTGGTGGAAGATTGTGGCCTTCTCGACAATCAGGTCCTTGCGGATCTCTCGGAGAGCATCGCCGAGAGGTTGCTCTCCGGTCACGGAGGCTATGCGCAAGTCGCCGTTGACATGGATGCAGAGAGATTTCCCGTCTTGGTTGAGTGCCCGCTCGATGCAGCGCTGCTGCGACTCCCTGACGGTCTCTTCGCCGGCAGTCTCCTCGAAGATGGCGGGAGCCGTCACCAGGGCGTCGAAGAGTCCCAGCCCGAAGTCGTTCACGGCCCGGAGCAGTGCCTTGCGCGCAGCTTGCGTGGATGCTGTGGTCGGTGTCCCAAGTTCCACTTTCACCTCTTCGTCGAAGCAGGTGAGCATGTTGACGCGGTCGTCGCGCGCATCCTCAGCTTTGTTGATGATGCTGAAATTGGCCTGCATGTTGAGGCTCTTGCGGTGATAGGCAGCTATCTTGGGCGAGCCGTATATGATAGGGGTGCACAATTCGAGTATGGCGGGATCGGAGAAAACTTTGAAGATGGTTTCATAACCGATGCCGTTGGTGTCGCCGTGAGTGATGGCGATGCGGATTTTCTTGTCTTCCATTTCGGGTGGTTTTTATTCTTTTTGGTCTTGTCTTGATGCCTTCCGGGGCAAAGACGTTGCAAATTTACGACTTTTTATGCAAAAATCATCATAATATGGTGAAAATGGCGCCAAAGTGGGTGGTGATGCAGATCATTGCCGGCGAGACTCGGCGATCTTCTTCGCGGTGCTCAGCAGACCGCAGGCCGCATAGATGTCCTGTCCGCGACTGGCCCGGATGGTGGTGAAGACACCGTGAGCGGTGAGATAGTCGCGCAACCACTCCATGCGCTCCTCTGGTGCGCCATGGAGATCCACGCCAGGTATCTGGTGAAATCGGATGAGGTTGACGCGGCATTCCAGGCCATGGAGCAGCCTGACGATTTCCTTGGCGTGGCGCGGCGTGTCGTTGACGCCGCCGAAGACGATGTACTCGAACGACAGGCGCCGTTGGTGGGTGAAATCATACTGCCGCAGCAGGTCGATGATGTCGGCGGCCGGCATTCCCCGCTCGGCGGGCATCAGCATGGCTCTCTGCTCAGCGATGGGACTGTGGAGGCTGATGGCCACATGGCACTCGCTCTCGTCGAGGAAGCGGCGCAGTTTTTGGCGTATGCCCACGCTGCTCACGGTGATGCGTTTGGGGCTCCAAGCCCATCCGTAGGGGGCAGTGAGGATCTGCGTGGCACGCAGCACGGCATCGAGGTTGTCCATCGGTTCGCCTTGTCCCATGAAGACGATGTTGGTGAGGGTGTCGCGCTCGGGCAGGGCGTAGATTTGGTTGAGGATGTCGCCGGCGGTGAGGTTCCCCTCAAAACCTTGCTTTCCAGTCTGGCAGAAGAGGCAGTTCATCTTGCAGCCCACTTGTGACGAGACGCAGAGTGTGGCACGTTCTCCGTCGGGTATGTAGACCGTCTCCACCTGTTTGCCGTCATGGGTGGGGAAGAGGTATTTGATGGTACCGTCGACAGAGCGTTGGCAGTCGGTAGGTGGGAGGAGTCCTATGTCAAAAACCTCCGCCATCCGTATCCGGTTGGCTTTCGAGATATTGGTCATCTCCTCGATGGTTTTCGCATGGTGCTTGTAGAGCCAGTCCGCGATTTGTCCGCCGGTGAAAGCAGGCATGCCCATCTCCTTGACGGTTTGCTTCAGTTCGTCAAGGGTCATTCCCAAAAGGGTCTTTCTGATCTGATTTTCCATGACTGCAAAATTAGGCAAAAAAACTGAGTTTTGGGTCTGCTGAGATAAAAAAGACAGTCGGCGGGTGGTTATTTCCGGACGACGTACTCAAACTCGTCGAAATGGGTGATCCCCATCTCCGAGAGTTGCAGGCGGCTTTTGCTGATGTCGCTGCGGGTGTTGTGCCTGGGAATCAGGGGTAGCCGCACGGTGATCTTTTCGGTCATGCCGTCGTGCGAGAGCAGCCATCTGAGATTGGCTATGGCATTCTGCAGGCTTCTTCCAGTGTAGCGTTCGTAGATGTCGGGATTGCAGTCCTTGATGTCGACGATCCATTGGTCGACCAAGGGCAGAAGCCGCTCCACGTGGGTGTGCTCCACGTTGAGGCTCGTCTCGATGTTGAGATGCCAGCGTCGGTCCGTCATCTGATGAAACTCGTCGATGAAAAGGCTGCGCAGGCACGGTTCGCCACCACCGAAGGTGATGCCGCCGCCTGTGGCCAGGAAATAGAGGTTGTCGATGCTGACCTCGTCGAGGAGTTCTTTTGTCGTCACTTCACGCCAGATACCATCCTCATGCCAGCACGTCTTATTCAGACAATACTCGCACCGCAACGGACAACCATGGAAAGCCACAAGTGTGGTCACACCCTGTCCGTCGATGGCCAGCCGGTGGCGGCCCATGCCGATGAGTGGGGCGTGCTGCATCTGTCAGTGGGATGATTTGTAAGGGAACACGAATGTGACGGGTATGTTGTAGTTCACCTGGATGGCCCTGCCGTTGCGCTTCCCGGGAATCCATTTGGGCATCGACTCGATGACTCTGACGGCTTCCTTGTCAAGCAGGGGATGGAGTGCCTTCACGACGCTCGCCTTGTCGATGCTGCCGTCTTCTTTGATGGTGAACTTCACCACCACGCGTCCTTTCACGCTGTCTTTCACGGCTTCAGGCGGATAATGGATGTTTTGGTTGATATAGTCCAGGAGGGCACGCTGGCCGCCGGGGAAGGCGGGCTGGGTCTCAGGCATATCGCCGAAGACAAGGTCTTCTTTCAGCGTGTCGGTCTTCACCACCATCGTCTTGGGCTCGCTTTCGGTCCGGGTGCTGTCGGCACCTTCCTTGATCTTTTCCGGAGAGGGCGGGATGCCGGTCAATGGAGGATTCTCTGTTTCCGTCTCCTCGATGGGCATCATGTAACCACTCGTGGTGCTGGGTCCGAAAATACCCTTGTGGCAGGAGGTCAGCGCTGCCAGACTGGCGCAGACGCCTACCACGGTCACAGCCTTGCCAAGAGTTTGGCGCAAGACCAGCTGGTCCTCGATATACCTCACCTCTTGCTCGCATTTGGGACATGTGCCGGAGCAGTCGCCCTGATGATGGCATTCCGTGGGTTCATAAGGTATGTCGTTGGCCTGTGCCACCTGGTGCCTGATCATTTTCAGTGTCTTGCAGATATGTTTGCCTATTGTCATGCTCGAAATCGTTGGTGATTGACAGGGCAAATATAAGGAAATATTTGAATACTCCGGCTGATTTTTAAGTGAAAATAAGTATTTTTTTGTTTTTTGTACTCCCGTTCGGAATTGCTCAAATAAATTTGGCACTTCTCTCATGGTTCGTAC
>CAMNIN010000086.1 GCA_946540735.1 uncultured Prevotellaceae bacterium
TGAAAATATTTAATTTAAATCATGTTCAAGAATTTTTCTTTGGACAGTAGTGATGGAAACCAATTATTATATGCTGGCACTGCAGCTGCTCGGATCTCTGGGCCTGCTGATTTATGGTATGAAGATGATGAGTGAGGCCTTGCAGAAAATGGCAGGACCTCAGTTGAGGCACATTTTGGGCAAGATGACAACCAATCGCATTACGGGGATGTTGACGGGTACTCTCGTCACCTGCGCGGTGCAGTCGTCGTCGGCCACAACGGTGATGACCGTCTCGTTTGTCTCCGCAGGACTGCTGACGCTGGCGCAGGCCATTTCGGTCATCATGGGTGCTAACATTGGCACGACGCTTACGGCATGGATCATGTCTTTGGGCTACAACGTTGACCTGACCGCCATTGTCTATCCTTTCTTCCTGTTAGGAATCATCCTGATCTACAGGAAGCGGCATCGCAATGTGGGCGACTTCCTGTTTGGTACGGCTTTCCTGTTCCTTGCGCTGGTCATGCTGAGCGGCGCAGGCAAATCGATGGATCTGGAGCACAACGGGGACGTGATCTCGTTTTTCGCCTCTTTCGACACGTCGAGCCACCTCACCATCCTGGCATTTCTTGCCATTGGCACGATCATCACCTGCATCGTCCAGTCTTCGGCTGCTGTCATGGCCATCACCATCCTGCTTTGTTCCACGGGGGTGCTGCCCATATACTTAGGCATCGCGCTGGTGATGGGTGAGAATATCGGCACGACAGCCACGGCCAATATCGTGGCTCTCGGTGCCAACACGCAGGCGCGTCGAGCAGCACTCGCACACTTGCTGTTCAATGTCATCGGTGTGATCTGGGTGCTCATCGTGTTCTATCCGTTTGTCAATATGGTGTGTCACCTAGTGGGTTATGATGCCGCCGCTGGTGGTCAGGCCACGAAGTTGCCCGTGGTGCTTGCCATGTTCCACACGTGCTTCAATGTCATCAATACGGCCCTTCTCATCGGGTTCGTACCGCAGATGGAGCGTGTGGTCTGCTGGCTGCTGCCCGAGAAGAAAGAAAAGCCCGAGAAGGGGGAGTTCCGCCTGCGATATATCCAGTCGAACATTGTGCAGACACCGGAAATCGCTGTTCTCCAGGCACAAAGAGAAACTGCAGATTTCGGCCAGCGTGTGGGTGAGACGTATGATAAGGTGTGCTTGTTGTTCAACGAGACTGACTCGAAGCATTTTCAGGAATTGTTTGGCGAGATAGAACATGAAGAGGAAATCGCCGACAAGTTGGAGATGGAGATCGCCCACTACCTGGAACAGGTGAGCGACGGCCACTTGAGCGACCTGACGAAAAAGAAAATCCGCCAGATGATGCGGGAGATCAGTGAACTGGAATCCGTAGGTGATGCGTGTTACAAACTGGCCCTGACGATAGGCCGGAAACAGGAGTCAGGAAAGGCGTTCATCAAACATCAGACCGAACAGTTGCAAGCCTTTATGGCACTCTGCGGGAAAGCACTACAGCAAATGAACACTGTGATGCGCGGCCGCCGCTCCGACCACGACATCCAAGAGACCTACCGAATAGAGAACGAAATCAACCTGATGCGGAAACGGCTGAAGGAGGAGAACGTCTATGCCGTCAACGACCACGAATACGACTATGCAGCAGGCACCCTCTATATGGATATGATTAACGAGCTGGAGAAACTCGGTGACTACGTCGTCAATGTCGTGGAGGCCCGATTCGGAAAATAGCGAATCGAATACGCCGTCCCGGGGATTCATTCATCGGGATTTGCCGCTTGTTCATCGGGATTTGCCGCTCAGCACTCATAGGATGCCGAGCGGCTTGTCCAAGAATCCCGATGCTCTGTGTATCAGGATTTCCACCAGGGCATCTGTGCATACTTTGGTGTTGAGTAATTACTTCAATCAAAAAAAAGGCAAATAATCGTTAATGTTTGCCTTTTTTTTGCTAACTTTGCGGCCAAAAGTGACAACCCTTGTGAGCACATAATCATTATAACACACATTTATATGTATTTCACTTTGTTAGTTACCGTCATTTTGACGGCAGTTGTCTTGGTGTTGGGCGCTTATGTCATCGCCAAGTTGATTGGACCTCGGTCGTACAACAAGGTTAAGGGTGAGCCCTACGAATGTGGTATTCCAACGCACGGATCCTCTTGGATTCCCGTGTCGATTGGTTATTACCTCTTCGCCATCCTCTTCCTGATGTTCGATATCGAGACTGTCTTTCTTTATCCCTGGGCAGTAGTGGTGAAGGAGTATGGTGCCATGGCAGTGGTCAGCATCGGCTTCTTCCTCTTGGTGCTCGTATTTGGCTTGGCTTATGCCTGGCGGAAAGGAGCGTTGGAATGGAAATAAGGAAGCCGAAGATCAAAAGCATTCCCTACGACGAGTTCAAGGATAATGAGAGCTTTGAGAAAATCGTGGAGGAACTGCATGAGGGTGGTGTCAACGTACTCACCGGAAGCCTCGACCAGCTCATCAACTGGGGACGGTCGAACTCCCTTTGGTCGCTGACCTTCGCCACCTCCTGCTGTGGTATCGAGTTCATGGCCGTCGGTTGTGCCCGATACGACTTCTCGCGTTTCGGTTTCGAGGTGACTCGAAACTCCCCTCGCCAGGCCGACCTCGTGATGTGCGCCGGCACGATCACCCATAAGATGGCTCCGGTGTTCAAGCGTCTCTACGACGAGATGGCCGAGCCGAAATATGTGATCGCCGTGGGCGGATGCGCCATTTCCGGCGGACCGTTCAAGTCGAGCTACCATGTGGTGAAGGGCATCGAGGAAATCGTGCCCGTGGATGTTTTCATCCCCGGCTGTCCTCCCCGTCCTGAGGCCATTCTCTATGGCATGATGCAGTTGCAGCGCAAGGTGAAGGCAGAGAAGTTCTTCGGCGGCGCCAACCACAAGCAGTCGCGCGAGGAGCGTGAGCTCGGTCTTTCCAACGAGGCCATCTCGTCGGGCTGGAAGAAGCCCATCGTGGTGACCGACGTGCCGGAGGATTTCGTTGAACAACTCAAGCAAAATCAGGAGGACGCGAAATGAAGTTAGATTTCCAGCTTTTCAGTTTTGACAGTTTCGCCGACAAGATGCGCGAACTGAAGGAGAAGAAACACTTCGATTACCTGGTCACCCTCATCGGCGAGGACTTCGGCGAGGAGGGACTGGGATGTGTCTATATCCTTGAGAATACCGAGACCCACGAGCGCACGAGCGTCAAGACCATCGCCAAGCAGACCGGTGACGACTATCTGGTGTATTCCGTCATCAACCTGTGGCGCGCAGCCGACTTGCTCGAGCGCGAGGTCTACGACTTCTATGGCATCAAGTTCCTTGGCCATCCCAATATGGCACGCCTCTTCCTGCGCAACGACTTCAAGGGCTATCCCTTCCGCAAGAACTGGGAGTTCAACGACTCCTATACCCTTGAGGATGACGTGGAGAGTGACTACACTGAGGAGTATTCCCTCGATGCAGACGGGAAACTCGTCTGCAAGCGCAACCGCCTGCTCACCGATGATGACTATGTGGTCAATGTCGGCCCGCAGCACCCGTCCACTCACGGCGTGCTCCGTCTGCAGACCGTGCTCGACGGCGAGACCGTGAAGCGCATCTACCCCCACTTGGGATACATCCACCGCGGCATTGAGAAAATGTGGGAAAGCTACACCTACCCGCAGACCCTCGCCCTGACCGACAGGCTCAACTACCTCGCCGCCATGATGCACCGTCATGCACTCGTCGGAGTGATCGAGGAAGGACTTGGCGTGGAGCTCAGCGACCGCATCAAGTATATCCGCACCATCATGGACGAGCTCCAGCGTCTCGACTCACACCTGCTCTACTGCGGATGCTGCGCACAGGACCTCGGTGCCCTCACCGCATTCCTCTATTGCATGCGCGACCGTGAGCATGTGCTCAACGTGATGGAAGAGACCACCGGCGGCAGGCTTATACAGAACTATTATAGAATAGGTGGACTCCAGGACGACATCGACCCCAATTTCGTGAAGAACGTCAAGGCGCTCTGCACCTATCTCCGTCCGATGATCCAGGAATATATGGATGTGTTCGGCGACAACGTCATCACCCACAACCGCTTCGAGCAAGTGGGCGTGATGGACCGCGACGACTGCATCAACTATGCGGTCACCGGACCGGCCGGACGTGCCGCCGGATGGGCCAACGACGTGCGCAAGAACCATGCCTACGACTTGTACGACAAGGTGGAGTGGAAGCAGGTGCTCCTCACCTCTGCCGACTCCATGGGGCGCTACCTCGTGCACATCCAGGAGATGTATCAGAGCCTCGACATCATCGAGCAGCTGATCGACAACATCCCCGAGGGCGACTTCTATATCAAGCAGAAACCGATCATCAAGGTGCCGGAAGGACAGTGGTACTTCTCCATGGAAGGCGCTGCAGGCGAGTTTGGTGTCTATCTCGACTCCCGTGGCGACAAGAGCCCCTACCGCATGAAGATGCGCCCCATGGGACTCACCCTCGTGGGCGCGCTCGACAGCATGCTCCGCGGACAGAAGATCGCCGACCTCGTCACCACGACAGCGGCCATCGACGTCGTGATTCCCGACATTGACCGATAATTAACATTCAAAATCAAGAATTATTTCTATGTTTGATTTTTCGATAGTAACACAATGGTTCGACTCGTTGCTCCGCCAGACCCTCGGCCTGGGCGACTTCTGGTCGATACTGATTGAGTGCGTGATCGTGGGCGCCTTTATCCTCGTGGGATATGCGCTCATCGCCATCGCCCTCATCTTCATGGAGCGTAAGGTGTGCGCCTACTTCCAATGCCGTATTGGCCCGATGCGTGTCGGCCCGTGGGGATTGCTGCAGGTCTTCGCCGACGTGCTCAAGATGTTGATCAAGGAAATCTTCTTCGTCGACCGTGCCGACAAGTTCCTCTATGCCGTCGCACCGTTGCTCGTGATCATCGGCTCCGTGGGAGCCTTCGGTTTCCTGCCTTGGAACAAAGGGGCCGTGGTGGTCGACTTCAACGTCGGCATCTTCCTCTTGACGGCCATCTCCTCTATCGGTGTCGTGGGCATCTTCCTCGCCGGATGGGCCTCCAACAACAAGTATTCCGTCGTGTCGGCCATGCGTGGCGCAGTGCAGATGATTTCCTATGAGATGTCACTATGCCTCTGCCTGATCACCGCCGTGATCCTCACCGGCACCATGCAGATCAGCGGCATCGTCGAGAGCCAGACCGGTCCGTGGCAGTGGCTCATCTTCAAAGGGCACCTGCCTGCCATCATCGCCTTCCTCATCTTCCTCGTCGCCGGCAACGCAGAGGCCAACCGAGGCCCGTTTGACATGGCTGAGGCAGAGAGCGAGCTGACCGCCGGTCACCACACCGAGTATTCGGGTATGGGATTCGGATTCTTCTATCTGGCAGAATACCTCAACTTGTTTATCATCTCCGGCATCGCCGCCACGGTATTCCTGGGCGGATGGGCTCCGGTCAACGTCGGCATCGCCGCCTTAGACCAGGTGATGGACTATATCCCGGGCATCGTGTGGTTTATGGGCAAGACCTTCTTCATCGTATGGCTGCTCATGTGGGTGAGATGGACTTTCCCGCGCCTGCGTATCGACCAGATACTGAAACTGGAGTGGAAATACCTCATGCCGCTAGCACTGCTCAACCTCGTGCTGATGACGGTCATCGTGGCTTTCGGACTCCATTTCTAAAGACCTAACGACACCATTAGAACGACAATACAGTAAAAAATGGAAAACAAATCATATTTCGGCGGTATCGCGGAAGGTGTGAAGACGCTGGCGGTGGGTATGAAGACGACTCTCAAGGAGTATTTCATCGCCAAGTCGACGGAGCAGTATCCCGAGAACCGCAAAACCACGCTCCATGTGGCAAAGCGTCACCGTGGAAGGCTGGTGTTCAAGCGCACAGAAGACGGCGCCTACAAATGCACCGCTTGCACGCTGTGTGAGAAGGCCTGCCCCAACGGGACCATCAAGATCGTATCGGAGATGCGCACCGATGAGGCTACCGGCAAGAAGAAGCGCGCCCTGCTCGACTACCAGTATGACCTGGGCGACTGCATGTTCTGCCAGCTCTGCACCAATGCCTGCAACTTCGACGCGATAGAGTTTACGAATGATTTCGAGAATGCCGTGTTCGACAGGGGCTCTCTCGTCCTCCACCTCGACAAGGAGGTCTACCAGGGCGGTTCGCTGCCCCAGCTCATCGATGGAGGCGCTGACCTCACCATCGGCAAGTTCAACACCAAAACGAAGTAAGCACTATGGCAAATATCGTAATGTTCTGCATCTTGGCCGTCGTCATCCTCGGTTCGGCCATCCTTTGTGTGTCTACCAAGAGCATCATGAGGGCTGCCACATTCCTGCTCTTCGTGCTCTTCGGTGTGGCTGGCATCTATTTCCTCCTCGACTACACCTTCCTTGGTGCAGCCCAGGTGAGCATCTATGCCGGCGGTATCACCATGATCTACATCTTCGCCATTCAGCTCGTCTCCAAGCGCACGCTGCAGGGCCTCACTGAGCGCCTTCATGGCGGCAGGGTGCTGGCCGGATGCCTCACCGCCGTTGTGGGATGCGTCATGGTGCTGCTGATCCTTCTCAAGCATAAATTTGTCAGTCTGGCCATCCCCAACAGCGAGGTGCCGATGAAACTCGTCGGCGACACCCTCATGGGATCGGAGAAATACCAGTATGTGCTCCCCTTCGAGTTCATCTCCATCTTCCTCCTGGCCTGTATCATCGGCGGTATAGTCATCTCAAGAAAGGACAAGTAATTATGATACCAGTAGAATTTTTCCTTATTCTCAGCACGCTGCTGTTTTTCATCGGTTTCTTCGGGTTCGTCACCCGTCGCAACCTTATCGCGATGCTCATCTCCATCGAACTTGTCCTCAATGCCGTTGACATCAACTTCGCGGTGTTCAACCGACTGCTCTTCCCCGGACAACTCGAGGGCTTCTTCTTCACCCTGTTCTCCATCGGCGTGGCCGCCGCGGAGACGGCGGTGGCTATCGCTATCATCATCAATGTTTACCGCAGGTTCCACAGCGATCAGGTGAACAGTATTGAAAACATGAAACTATAATTTAAAACACGATCTGAAAAATGGATTACAGTTATGCTTTTCTGATACTTCTCCTGCCCGCACTCTCTTTCCTTGTATTGGGACTGTGCGGTATGAAGATGTCACATAAGGTGGCAGGACTGATCGGCACCACTTCGCTGGGTCTGGTCACGGTCTTGTCTTACTTCACTGCATTCAAGTATTTCACTGCCGACAGGTTGGCAGACGGCACCTACCAGACGTTCGTGCCCTACAACTTCACATGGCTTCCCCTGGGTAATCTGCACTTCGACATGGGTATCCTGCTCGATCCCATCTCGGTGATGATGCTTATCGTCATCTCGACGGTGAGCTTCATGGTGCATATCTACTCCTTCGGCTATATGCATGGCGAGAAGGGCTTCCAGCGCTACTACGCGTTCCTGTCGCTCTTCACCATGTCGATGCTGGGACTGGTGGTGGCCACCAACATCTTCCAGATGTATCTCTTCTGGGAGTTGGTGGGTGTGAGCTC
>CAMNIN010000087.1 GCA_946540735.1 uncultured Prevotellaceae bacterium
ATGAGTGCTTTTATGAGAAAATCATATAAATTTGCACTTGCTTGTTGAATCCGCGGGCATTGCAGTTGTCTCGGGAGTCATAATAAGCGTTTCCCTCCTCCACGCGGATTTTCTCAAGTTTAGATATTCCGCTGAATGCATTGCGCCCTATTTCCTGAACGGCAGCAGGGATGGTGATCTGGCGGGGTGCTGTGTTGCGGAAAGCATTCTCACCGATAGACACCACTTGGGAGGGGATGATGAAGGAGGATAAAAAAGAGCAACTGCGGAAAGCTTCTTTTTCAATCGCCTTCAATCCTGTGAAATACAGCAATTCGTTGAAAGAGCCGATTTCATCATTATATTCGAATACGCCGTTCAGACTTGTCACTGCGGCAGCCTCCTGCTTGCTCAGTTCACCATCGCCATTGGTGTCCCAATTATCCACGCACAATTTTCTCACCCTGATATCCTCGAAGGTGATGATGTCGCCCTCCACGGGCGGTGTTCCCATGGTGATGACGGCTTTGTCGTCATGGATAGCTAAGGTGAGAAATTGATCGTAATTGCCGTTCCAGCGCCATTTGGTGGCCCCCGTCTTTCGGCTGATAGGCCTCAGCTGGTAAGCACCGTTGGCAAGGGTGGCATCCAGGCTGAGGGAGACGTTGACCGTCTTGCTGCCGTTCACCGCCAGATTGTTGATATCATCGAGTGTGGCCACCACGCTTTGCAGTTCTCCGTTTTTGTAGAGTCCTATGGCATGTTCGAATGAGTTTTTCATGCTAGTCAGGTTCGCTAAAGTCATGGTGAAAGATACCGGCAAAGAGGTCAAGGACGACAGTCCTGTGACAGTTGCCGCACTCTTCAATGTCAAGTCCTGAGTGGTGAGGCGTGGAAAAGCCCCGTTGGGAACGACCCCGAAAGCAGCCTCTTGATTCTTAGAGAAACCGTTCAATACCTCGTCGTAGGAAGAGGTCAATGCAAAATAGCCGTCTTGGTCTCCTCCCCATCCCCAGTTGACGTGGACAAGACCATCTGCATCATATCCGTCGATGACAAAGGCATGACCATAGTTTCCGTTATCTCCGCCATATAGGATAGGGTGCCCCATACGCAATTCATAATAGATGTCGTTTTCCCATTTCGCATCCGTAAAGTCTTGGCGATATTCATACGTGGCCCCGTCATCGTAGTCAAAATATTTGATGAGTGCATCAGTAACCATATTCATAGATGCACCGGAAGCATCTGGTCCGTACCACATATCTACAGAAGTCCCACAATAGAGCATCAGATTGGCAACCGCCATGGCTTGCTCTTCGCTGTAGTTTCCTGAGTAGTCATCAATCATGTTGTCCCAGTCGATGACAGTGCCTTTCGGAATGTCCTTTACTGGCTCTACACCATTCCACGAATCGTCAAATCCGGGTATCTCCTCCATCACCTGGCGGGTGGAATTCTTGCGATGATAGTACAACACTTGTGCCATGGCCGTGGCCACGCACCCTGTGACACATCTTTTGCCACTGGTGTGGAGGGGACAGGCCAGGTTATAGGGATTGCGTTGATCCCAGCGAGAGGTGAGCAGTGGTTGCACCACGGTGCTTGGCGCACGTCTTGGCCTCGGAATGGTTTCCTCGGAACTTTTCAGGACCTTGATCTGTGCTTTGTAGAAGTCGAGCCAGTAGCGGACGTTATCGGGCAGATTGTCGGTTGCCATGCAGCCTTTGTCTGAATAGGCGAGGATGGGGAAGGCCCTGTCGTCGCCCGATGCGATGACGAATCCGTCGTCATCGCCGAGGTTGAAGACGTAGTAGGGTGCCTCTTCTCCAGGAATATCAGCCATGGGCGCGCGTCTGATGCCAGTGGAGGCATGGCGTATGCCTTTCGCCTGAAGGAAAGTCTGTGCATTGCGCAGGGCTTGGGCACTGCCGATAGGCTTGGCCAGCAGAAATTGCGGCAACAGCCACAAGGACAATAAGATCAGTAAGCGTGTTTGTTTCATAAGTCTATTGTTAGTAGGTCAAGATAAAATAAGAGCATGTGTACTGCAAAAGTATACATTTATCATCAAAACAGCAACATTTCGTGTTTTTTTTGCTTTTTTTAGATTGATAGTAATTACTCAGCACTCCACTTTCCCTTCTTATGACCATCGGGATTTGTTGTTGTTCATCGGGATTTGTCGTTGTTCATCGGGATTTGTAATCCCGATGCTGTGAGTATCAGGATTTTTAATCCGCTAAAAGCGCATTGCAAATGCTTTCACTCAATGCGGCCGGATTGCAAATCCGCCCGAACAAATGCAAATCCACCCGAATGGCTATGCTTACTTAGGTGCTGAGTAATTACAATAATAAGCAGGATGCTTATACGAAAAAGGGTGGATCGCATAGAAATGCTGACCCGCCCGCAGAGCCGATTTTCATTTGAAATGTGGTGCTATTGTGGCGACATGATAGTGGGGGTGGTGTCCTCACCGCTGAAGCCTGCGGGGATATAGACACATTCGGCCGGCCCGTCTGTCTCCCAGATCCAGAAGATGCCTTCCGCCATGAGGAACCCCTCGTAGTTCTTGATGATACCCTGGGCCTTCGCACGGGTGTAGCAGCAGTCGGTGCATACTCGATAGACGATTTTCCCGTCTTTCGTGCCCTTGAACACCTGGGGGTCGAGCCAGTCCTGCGGGGTGTTGTCCACCTGTTGGCGCGCCGCCTCGAACGTGTCGTAGCTGCCGTTGACCACGTAGTAAAGTTTGCGCATTCCGCCGGGAGCCGGGTTCACGACCACGTAGTTGCGGTGCACGTATCCCGTCACGCCTTGGTAGCTCACCTGGCACCAGTTGCCCGTCCTTCCAATGAGCCGCGCCTTACTGCCGTCGGTCAGCATACGTCCCACGATTCTCGACTTGTCGTTGGCTGCCGACCGGATATTGACGAATCCGTCGTTAGAACAGCAATACACACTCTGTGCCACACTCCACGCCGAGATGAGGAGCATCAGGACTAATGATAGCCATCGTTTTGTTTTTTTCATCTTGATTCGGTTTTCGTTTTGTTTTTCATCGGAGAAGGATCTCCCAAGCCTTTTCTTTTTGCAAATATAGGAAAATATCG
Organism: uncultured Prevotellaceae bacterium; assembly: GCA_946540735.1. Taxonomy (GTDB): domain Bacteria; phylum Bacteroidota; class Bacteroidia; order Bacteroidales; family Bacteroidaceae; genus Prevotella. Next base: position 3,096 of record CAMNIN010000087.1, read on the forward strand.
CCGTATAGGAGATAAAAGGAGAAGTTTTTCTTGCCTTATTCCTCTATTTCATGGTACTTTTAAGGGGATGCTCAATTGCTGAGCATCCCCTTGAATATCGATGAGAGACGAGGAGGATCAGTCCTCTTCCCAGATGCTTTTCTTGATGGGGGCTCCTTCCTGGTCGAAGGGGGAGGAGGGAGCGAGCTGCTCGTCGCCCGGGTCTTTCTCCGTGCCGCTGACGATGTCGAAGCCGTTGTTGCTGTCCATGATATCGCCGATTTCCACGGTCCTGATATCCGGTGAGATATATGATTTCATGTTGTTCTGTTTTTAAGGGTTCTTATTTAATCACAATTTTTGAGCCATTGACGATATAGACGCCTTTCTTCAGGTCGCTGGCTTTCACACGCATGCCCGAGAGAGTGTAGATCTCGGCATTGTCGGTGATGACGGCGGGCAGAGTGATGCCCTTGATACCGTCGGCGAAGTCAAAGGTGTAGTAGTCGGCGGCCAGGTCGGCGGGCACGGCGAGATAGGCTTTGTGGGCGCCGCTGACGAACGGGCCGCAGTTCTTGGCTCCGGGGAAGAAGCCCACGCCGATCTCTTCGTCGTCGGCGAGCATGAAGTATCTGTATTCACCGGCTCTGGGTGCCTCGGTAGTGGCAGCTACGTCATAACCCATGAGCATGTTCTCATTGTCTTTCTCGTCGGAGGAGACGCTCACCACGAAGTCGTAGGTGCCCTGCGGGGCCTGGAGCACCACGGCGCTGCCAGCCGGGATGATGCTGTATTCCTTCGACTCTAGTGTGCGGGTGGCACTGTTGGCCTTGCAGGTGAAGGCTTTCACGCCAGCGGGCACTTTGAGGTTTTTATCGCCATAGAACAGCGTGGCGTAGCCTGCACCGCTGATCTTGACGCTGACCACCTCATTTGGCACGATATCGAGTTGGGTAAGGGCAATCTCAGGATTGTTCTTGAAGGGGATGACGATGCCGGTGGCGGTCAGGCTGGCACCCTCGTTGATCTCGGTGAGATTGTCTGCGATACCATCGACATTGAACTTGTCGTAGATCATCAGGTCTGTGGTGCCGTCGGTGACGTAGTAGTTGCTGCCGTCGACCTTGAGCGTGCCTGTCACGGTGACGAGGTGGCACACATATTCGGCGAGGGTCACGTCGGCGAGGTCGGACATCTCGGTAGGCACGGCGGTGCCTGCCTCTGAGGTGATCTCAGACTCTATCACTTTGAAGATCTCGGGAAGTCCGTTATAAGTCTTGTAGCTCACCAAAGCCGTTCCGTTGATGATGTCGCCGGTATTCAATGTATTGCTGAAAGCGGTCGTCCTGTAGAAGTCGATGGCACCGGAGGCATCCTTCACGTACATGTCGTCGCGGCCTTTGTAGAGCACCTGGGCGTTGTCGAATTTCAACTTGCCGGTGTTGTTCTCGCCGATGGTCTTGATGCCGGCGATGTCGTAGACCGTGGGGCTGACGACGGAGAGGGCGTAGGTGGCTTTGCCTGCGGTAAATTTGGCGGTCTCAGCCGAGGAGGCAGTGACGGTAGCGGTGCCAGCTGCCACGAGGGTCAGTTTGCCGGTGGTGGCATTGATGGTGGCCACTTCGGGCTTGTCGATGCTGTAAGTCACGGTGCCGTCGAATCCCTCAGCATAACTGAGCACAGGTTCGGTGAAAACCTGGCCGATTGTGGCAGTGAGACTGGTGGGGTCGAACTTGAATTCGGGGTCAGAAAGGGTGACTTCGCCGGCTGGTTTTTTGTAGAAGGCGATGACGCAGCCCTTGATGTTGTTGTTGATGCTGGTGTAGCAGCGCCAGTCTTGGGCGTTGTAGACGCCGATGTAGCGTGAGGTGGCCTCATTGAAGAGAAAATTGGTGCCGGCGTCATCTTGCCTGAATGAGAAAAGGTTGTTTGAGTTGGTTCCCACACGCACACCATTGTTGGTGTTGGTGCAATAGAGGAAATTTTCTCCTGTGGCAAACTGATATTTGCCGTCGCTGATGGTGACAGTCCACTCCAGCGTGTTGGCCATTGTGCCGGTGATGGCCGACTTGTCGGCGTTGAGAGTGACTGCAGTGGCAGATGGGGGAGCGGAGGTGCCGTTGTCGTTCGACATGGCGGTGCCCGTGGTTTGGTCGACAATGGCGACCACGTCACCGGTCTTCAAGTCTGCCGGACTGGTCTTGACCCAGTTGTCGGCCAAGGCACTGCCCGTCACTGCCATGAGCAGAGTCAGCATGAGTAATCGTAGTGTTTTCATCATAATTATTGTATTTTGGTTATTCTGTAAATGCTGCTGATCCTTAAAAAAGATACTTCCGGAAGAGCGTTCCGCTGCTTGGGGAAACATACTGCAAAGATAGTAATTATTATTGTAAAGTGATGCGTCCAACCATAGAAAACTTTTACAAATCCTGCGATTATTATCATGGATCTGCGTATACTCCTGCCATACCCTACACATCCCCTCTTTCGGAGGTTCTTGGGGATGTGTCACTCTTCCTTGATGCCCTTGTTGTGCTTCTCGAAGAGGGCGCGGGTATTCTTGAGATACGTGTCGCGCTTGGAGCGCTCCGTGGCGTTGAGACTGTCAGAGGGATAGCTCGACGGCAGCACGCGGAAATGGCGTAGTCCGGAGGTGACGGGGCGCGACACCCAGTAGAGGTTGTAGGCGCAGTCAGAGAGATAAGTGCGACCGCCTTCCTTGACCAGTTTCATGCGCACCATGGTGCCGCCGTCGGTGTTGGGGCGCGACTGGTTGGAGACGAAATTGCCGAGCGAGTAGGCAAGAAGATGTTTCTCGCCGCCCATCTCGCGCACCTCGATGGGTTCCACCACATGAGGATGGCCGCCCACAATATGGTCGATGCCATGCGCAAACATCCAGTCGGCCAGGTCGCGCTGGCCTTTGTTGGGCAACAGCTGGTACTCGTCGCCCCAGTGGGGGATGCAGATGATGACGTCGGGGTTGAGCGACTTCGCCTTGGCGATGTCCTGTGCGATGACCGTCGTGTCGATGAGGTTGACAATGTAGGGCTTGGGCACGGGAATGCCATTGGTGCCGTAGGTGTAGTTGAGCAGGCAGATGCGGATACCGTTTTTCTCGATGAGGTAAGGATAGAGCGAGTCACGCTCGGCGATGTTGCGGTAAGTGCCGAGGTGCTGAACGCCCAGCGAGTCCATCATCGTGATGGTGCGGTCGATGCCGCGGCCATAGGTGTCGACGCTGTGGTTGTTGCAGGTGGTGAGGATATCGAATCCACAGTCGATGGCGGCCTGCAGGTATTCGTCGGGAGCGCAAAACTGCGGATAGCCTTTGAAGTGGCTGCCGCCGAGGGTCACCTCAAAGTTGGCGATGGCGAGGTCTGCTTTCTGGATGATGGGGGCCATGTGGTCGAACACGCCGCTGTAGTCGTATTTCCCGCCAGATCGGAAAGCCGACTTGATCTGTGCTTCGTGCTGCATGAGGTCGCCGCCGAAAAGCAGGGTCACCTCGTGCCGCTCCTCTTCCTGTTGGAGGATGGAGTCGTTGGGCGTGGAACTGCCACCCTGGGCGTTGCCAGTGCAGCAACAGGTGGTCATTGCGACGAGTATCAGGCTGATGGAGCGCAGACGCATCCATATCGAATGATGGGAAACGGGTTTTGCCATTGTTTGAGTGATGCTGGTTTAAGGGTAAGTGAATTATCTCGCAAAATTACGTTTTTTTGCGCAGATAGAGAAATCTAAAGTAGAAGAAGAGGAGTATTTTCGCGTTTTTGTCAAAATGTCAGCTTTATGTGTCATTTTTGGCAGTGGCTTGTGGGTTGGTACGGTGCTTGCATATATCGTAGTGAGCGCGGTTTTGAGCCCGCTCGATCATCGCAAATCAATAACAACTAAAAATAGGAGATACAACAATGAGACACATGCAGAACAATTACTGGTTGCCAGAACTTTTCAACGATCTGATGAACGTGGGACTCAGCACCACAAAGCCGTGCACCACCGCTCCCGCTATCAACGTGATGGAGAATGAGAGCACTTATGTCGTACAACTGGCAGCCCCTGGGCTGAAGAAGGAGGACTTCTTCGTGAACATCAACGACGAGGGCAACCTCATCATCAAGATGGAGCAGAAGGAAGAAGAGAAAAAGGAAAACGAGAAGATGCACTACTTGCGCAGGGAATTCTCCTACACCAAATTCGAGCAGACTTTGATCCTGCCTGACGACGTGGCCAAGGAGAACATCTCGGCCAAGGTGAGCGAAGGCATCCTCACCGTCACCCTTCCCAAGATCGAGGAGACCAAGGTGAAGGTAGCCAGGTCGATTGAGATCGGGTAGGCCCTTCTCCGAATGACTCCACATTTCTCACCAAAGGAGGAAGGAATGCTGGAGGCTAATTATCCAAAAGCAGGGATGTGCGTCCCTGCTTTTTTTGTGATATCCCGTCTTCATCTGAAATAGAATCCCACATGAATGAAAATCGACATAAACGAACCGATACCGAATTATCATTTCCCCTT
>CAMNIN010000088.1 GCA_946540735.1 uncultured Prevotellaceae bacterium
GATGCGTCATCAACGACGGAAACCTCACCGTGGAGGCCGGTGTGACGGGCGGCGAGGCCAACTATCTCTGCTTCGACCGCTTCACCCTCAACTACTGCGGCGATATCGCCAAGGCTCTCTCCACGCTCTGCGCCAATGTGTCGCAGTATCAGGGCAAGGTGCCTTCCGCCTATTACGACAACCTGGCCAGGAGCGTGGCCGGCTACAACAAGACCTATTCGGATGCCGATGAGTATATCTCTGCCATTGCCGCCGTCAACGAACTTTTCGCCGCCGCCGACAAAATGGTGGTAGCTTACGCCGATTACAAGTCGATGTATGACATCGTCAAGGCCCTGGCCGACGCCAAACCCTACAAGGAGATCGTGGCCAATGCCCACAAGACATTGGAGAACGCCCTCAACGACGCTTCTGCCAATGCCGAGAGAAGCAGCACCGTCGAGGCTCTCGCCGAGATTGCTGCCACGCTGAAGGCTGCCGGTATCCAGTATGCCAAGGACGCCGACCCGATGGACGACGCCAAGTTCGACCTGACTTTCATGCTCGTCAACCCCAATCTCGAGGGACTGCCCACATGGCAGAAGTGCGATGGATGGTTTACCGAGCAGGCTGAAGGCGACGGCAACAGCCAGGTAATGGAAAATGATAGCAAAGCCTATGGCGACAAGGACAATTTCTATGAGTACTGGAGCAATCCAGCCAAGGATAATGGGCTTTTCACCCTCTATACCACGATGAACCTCGCACCGGGTGCCTACAACATGTCGTGTCTGGCCTTCGCCGAGGACCAGTATGCCGGCAAAAACGTCCGTGGTGTGAAGTTCTATGCCAACGACACCGAGGGTTCTACCATCAGCAGCACCACTCTGCAGCCGGCCAGCATCGAGTTTATCCAGACAGCTGAAGGAGAGGTGAAGGTGGGTCTGAAGGCCATGCCGGGCAATACCTGCAACTGGATGGGAATCGGTTATGTCGAACTCTATGAGGTAGCACCGAAAGAGGCCAAACTCTCCGACACCGACACCCAGGCTCCCGCTGCTGGCGCATACGCCAAACTGACCAGCGACCGCAAGCTCCTCAAGGGACTCAATACCATCGTGCTGCCCTTCGCCACCACCAAGGACGAGCTCCGCGTGGCTCAGGTGCTCAAGTTCAACGGCACTGAGAAGGTTGACGGCAAGGTGCGCCTGCTCTTCACCGAGGTTGAGAACCTGTCGCCCAATACTCCGTATGCCGTGTTTGTCGATGCCGACCAGTCGCTGCCCGTCTTCGAGAACAAGACCGTAGCCGAGGCCAACGACCTCACTGTGGCTGGAGAGGAATACAGCTTCGTGGGCACTTACGCCCAAATCGTGAAGGGTGCCACCTCACCCATCGTCGCTGGCGACTATGTGGCAGGCACCATCGACTTCCAGAAAGCAAAAGGCGGCAACGGTCTCAAGGCTTATCGCGCCTACATGAAGAAAGTGGGTGCCTCCGAGGGTGATGTGGAGACCAGCGTCAATGGTTTCGTGATCGACGGCATCGAGCAGGTCGAACTCAACGACAACCCCGCTTCCGAGAGTATTTACAACCTCAACGGTCAGAAGGTGAGCAAAGCCCAGAAGGGTGTCTATATCATCAATGGCAAGAAGGTCGTTGTTAAGTAATAACCCCCAAAAACGAAGGAAATGAAAAAGATATATTTGACACCATCTATCAGTGTGAGACCCATTCTCAGCGATGGTTTCATGGAGATCGTCAGTGATGGCGACGGCAATTATCACCAGGACATCGACCCGGATAATGACGAGGGTACGGATGCCGACGGACGTTCCAACAGGTTCGGTATCTGGGATGTCGAGTGATTACCATCACTTCGGTGCAAACAAAAAAGGCGGGCCAGGCAATGGCTCGTCTTTTTTCCTCTTTTCTTGACCCTTGATTCCCCTCCAATCCGAAGCGATCATGTTTTTCTATCTCATGCTGGTTTTCACGCTGATCGCCATCCTTCCCGAGGTGGTGATCTGGCCATGCTATGCGATGCGGTTGCCGATGGCCTGGAGAATCCTCTATGCAGCCACCACCCTATGGGTGGCATTCTCGCTGTGGGTGATGCATACCTGGCCTTTCGGTCATGTCAGGTCGCTGCGCTTCTTTTTCCTCACGCTCATTTTCCTCATCATGCCCAAGATGGTGTTTGTCATCCTGGCGCCTGTCGTGGGGTGGGGATGGGCGTTGGCAGTCTGTTTGATTGCCATCCTCTGTTTCACCTACGGACTGATCTGGGGTTGGCGCAGGCTCAGCGTGAGAGAAGTGACTTGCTCCTCGCCTCTGTTGCCGGAGGCTTTCGACGGCTACCGCATTCTGCAGATCTCTGATCTGCATGTCGGCACGCTGGCCTCGCATCCCGAGGTGGTGAGCCGTGTGGTGGAGATGGGCAATGCCCAGAATGCCGACCTCATTGTCTTCACGGGCGACCTTGTCAATCATGAGGTGGGCGAGGCAGAACCTTTCGTCGAAGTACTTGCGGGATTGCGGGCTCCCGATGGCGTGCTTGCCATTCTGGGCAATCACGACTATGTCGATCACCGGCATTTTGATCACCTGCTCGCTCTTGAAAGGCGGATGGGGTGGCGCACCCTCGTCGATGAGCACGTCACGCTCCATCGTGGGGATGACTCCATCCACGTCATCGGTGTGGGACATATCTGTTCTGACCCCGAACTCACTTACGGCGACTTGGAAAAAGCAGCGGAAGGTCTGCCTGAGCATTCCTTCCGCATCTTGTTGTCGCATAATCCCGCCCATTGGCATCTGCCCGGTCTGCGCGATTCTGATATTCCACTCACCCTTTCGGGCCACACCCATGGTGCTCAGCTGTGTGTCTTCGGATGGTCTCCGGCCCGGCTGATGTATAAGGAGTGGGGCGGGGCTTACCATAAGGGGCAGCGGATGCTGTATGTGTCGCTGGGAATCAGCGGCACTGTGCCTTTCCGTCTCGGCGCATGGCCTGAGATCAATGTCATCACGCTTCGCCGCTCTTCTCCGAAGCCAGCAACCGGCTCACCTCGGCAGGGTTGAGCGCCCACTGATAGGTGTAGCTCTCGTCGGCTTCGTCTGCAGTCTCTGCCAGCGTGAGGTGTTGTGCCTCCGCCTTCATCCTCAGCAGTTCTCCCACCGACAGTTTTTTGTCCAGACGTTCGAGCAAAGCCATCACGGCTCCGCTGTTGACATCACGCAGGGTCTGGCCCGACAAAGGCATCTCCAGCCACACGATTTCGCGTTTCGCCACATCCAGCACGCCGAAGACAAGGCCTTTGGAGAGGTCGCCTTCGCTGATCCTGACCATATGCTGCACGCACGACGGGTCGTAGGCCACACCGTCTTCCTCAGAAAGTTCCATTGGGTAGGCTGAACTCATCCACCCCACCATGAGGTTGGGCGAGAGAGCACCTGTGGAATAGGCGTTGCAGGTGAAGACGACGTGGGTGGCTTTCGCCTCCTCCAGTTCGGGGAGTGAGAGTTCGATATATTCAGCGGTGCCCACCATCTCAGGTATGGAACGGATGTCGCCGGAATGCTTCGCTCCCGTGCAGGTGAGGTTGTAGTAGGCGCATTCCTCTGTGCGATGAGGCAGGATGATACGGCAGCTGAGGTCCATGTCGAGGTGCTGGGCAGGCAGGCCTTTGCCCCATTGCATGAATAGTCTCACGGCATCGCCTTCCACTGCGAAACGGGTGCCCATCAGTGCGCAGGAGAGGTCTTGTATCGTCGTGCTGCGGTCGCCGACGCCGACGGGGATATGGAAGAGTGCGGGATCGATATACATGGTTTTGTGCGATGTCGCCAGTTGGGCAAAACGCCTTCTCATCGATGCTTTGTAGATATCCATCACGGCATCTGCCATAGCCTTTCGCTCATCATCGCTGTAGAGCGCAAGCAGTTTGTTGGGCATGATCTGCTTGGTACCTCCGATGATAGGACGTGCGAAGCGCTCTTGTCTGTTGTCGAAATAGATCTCGGCGGCGTTGCCCAGCGAGAGCAATAAGCGGGCTGGCAACTCGTCGGCCACCTCACTGAAAGCCGCTAAGGTCTTCTCCGTGCCGAAGCGGAGTATCGTTGAGAACAGGCAACGGGCAAAGAGTCCCGGACGCTGGCGGAGCAATCCGAAGACGGTGGTGGCGTCGTTGTTATTCCTGGCTTTGTCCACGTGCCCTTGCCAGGTCGTGTAATTTTGCTTGTAGAAGACATCGATGATTTCCGCCAGGTGTTCAAATCCTTTCCTCCGGGCATATTCGCCGAGGCGGAGCGCACGGATCATGCGCACCCACATCCCTCGTTTGGGGTTCATGTTCTCGGCCGCCTGATGAGCTGACATGGGGGTGACATTCAACCATGAAGCCACTCTGCGGCAGGTCTTGCGGTCGTATTTCAGTTTGAGGTTGTTTTTCATGACAGCTGCAGCCTCGGCGCTTTGGTCTGCAGCCAGCCACATGTGCATGTTCAGCCGCTTGGCATGGGCGATAAGCACTTTGGGTTCGATGACCTGCACATAGCCGGTCTTCTCAAACCACAGGTAGCGTAGCACGTCTGTGGGCGTCTTCAGGTATCGCGTCGCGTCTTCATCCCTCTTTTTGCCGATCAGACTCCTGATCACAAGCATGGTGGTCTCCTTCATGGTGATCCGGGCACTCTCAGGCACGTCGTAGACGGTCAACAACTGGCTGAGAGACTCTTTCTGGGTGCCGTCGAGGGGTGTGGATGACTCCAGCAGAGAGAAGAAAACCTGCTGCATGTCATCATCGGTGAACAGACGCAGTTCCTTCAGTTTGCTGCCTTGTCCACGAAACACATAGTCGGTCGTTCTGAAAGGGGTGCCGCAGAACGGACAGCCGTTGTAGCGTTCCAGTGGAAATGTACCATTTGGAATCAAGTGCCCGCAAGGCAACCGTTCGCCTCTGAATCCGGCATCTTCGCCGAAGATGTTGGCGATCATCGTGACGAGATGGTCTGCCATCGTCTCACCGGTCGGCACGTCCCATCCCTTGACAAGAGGAGCCCAGTTAAGCGTAACGCCCATCACCTCATTGATACACTGGGTGATGCCAGCCAGGGTGTCGGCACTCACGGCATTCAGGGCATGGAGCAGTGATTCCTCCAGGCAGAACCCGTTTTCTCTCAGGCGTCTGACGAAGGCCAGTACCGGGGCGGTGGGTTCCGACTTGAGGTCGATCTCCTCAGGCTTGATAGGCAGGTACAATGCGTGATAGCGCAGTGCCACTGTTGTCAATGTCATGTTTCCCATATATCTTTTTTGTTAATGGTAATTGAACAGCTATTCATGAATATGATTTGGAAGTAAGCCGTTCTTGACCAGTTAAAAATTTGGATTCTATCAAAAGCAAAGCATTCTCTCATACTTCACCCGCAAATATACATTTTTTTTTTCAGATACAAGCCCGTCCTTCCATTTTTCTCCTTTTGGTACAACAACAAATCCGTCATCATCAGCCCATCATGCGATAATACACAATAAATAAGATTATTCCACGATATATAGATAGAACCATGTAATAATAGGTAGTGCTATGAATCAGAATGGTCAGAACAATCCGGATAATCAGGGCAAGCAGAGTTCTCGGAATCCTCAGAGCAATCCGAGCAATCAGAGTAATCGGAATAATCCAATATCACAGGCTTCTCCGATCACCTTTTTGCCTCAGCATGGTCATTATCGTCACTTGCGAGTCTATCAAGTCACAGAGATGATATATGATATCACTTTCTATTTTGTGCACAAATATTTCGTGAAAGGCGACCGCACCATTGACCAGATGGTGCAAGCCGCTCGTTCTGGCAAGCAGAATATAGCAGAGGGCAACCAGGCAGCAGCCACCTCCGGCGAGACAGAGATTAAACTGACCAATGTGGCAAAAGCCAGTTTGGAAGAGTTGCTCGATGATTATGAAGACTATTTGCGGGTGCGCAACTTACAGCAATGGGGCAACCTTCATCCCAGATACGAGAAAATGCGGCAATATGCACGAAGTGAGCAGATCAAGAAAGATTATGCCAAGACAATCCTGCGGATGAGTGATGAGGAAATCGCCAACTTGTGTGTAACGCTTATCCATCAGGCCATATACATGCTTCACAAACTGCTGATAACGATGCAGAATCGCTTCGTGACGGAAGGGGGTATCAGAGAGCGCATGTTCCAAACTAGGTTGAAATACCGCAATAATCAGAGGGCACAGGCAAGTTGGAGTAATTCTCCGAATCCTCAGACAACTCCGAATCCTCAGAAGATTCCGAATTCTCAGACAACTCCGAGTCCTCAGACAGGTCAGAGTTCTCAGACAGGTCAGAATTCTCAGATAACTCCGAATCCTAATCCTCATGATAGACAAGAGGAGTGACTCAGAATAAAATGGCGCTGACTGGAAAAATCCGCTGACTCTGAATAAGAAGACCTCTTGATCATGGGACTATGCAAAGGAAAATCCCTGCAAGTCAAACACTTGCAGGGATTTTCCTTGAAGGGTGCCCGGTGGGACTCGAACCCACGACATTCAGAACCACAATCTGAC
>CAMNIN010000089.1 GCA_946540735.1 uncultured Prevotellaceae bacterium
TCACCGGCCTCGGCATCACCGGAGAATACATCGGCAAAATGTATATGGAAGTGAAAGACCGGCCAAGATACAACATCGAGAAACAGTTGGAGTAAAACCATTTACCATTATATTCACCTTCAAAAAAACAAGTGTTATGTTAGAGAAAATCCTTTCGCCCGAGACTTATTCTCTCCTCGGCAACTGGGCCATGAGCTTCTGCAAGAACCTCATCGTGGCCATCATCGTCTACTTCGTCGGACGGTTTATTATCAAGTGGCTCAACAAAATCATCACCAAGATGCTCAAGCGGAGCAATGTCGACCCCTCGCTCTACACCTTCCTGACGAGCATCGTGAGCGTGGTGTCGTGGCTGCTGCTGCTCATCGTCATCATCTCCATCCTCGGCATCGAGACCTCATCGTTCATCGCCCTCTTCGCATCGGCTGGCGTGGCCATCGGCATGGCATTGAGCGGCACGCTCCAGAACTTCGCCGGCGGTGTGATGATCCTGCTCTTCAAGCCTTACAAAGTGGGTGATTTCATCGAGGCCCAGGGATTCATGGGCACGGTGAAGGAGATACAGATATTCAACACCATCATCCTGACCAACGACGCACAGACCATCATCATCCCCAACGGTGTGCTCTCAACGGGATCAATGAAGAACTACTCTACGGAGAAATACCGCCGCGTGGACCTCGACTACCGCTTCGCATACGGTACCGACCTCGACCAGGTGAAGAGCGCCATCCGCGGAATCCAAGCCGAGAACCCGCTCATCATCCAAGGACCCGTGGACGACTCCCCCATCGTGGCAGAGCCATGGATCGGACTGACCGAACTGGGAGAGGCCGGCGTGGTGGTCAATACCCGCACCTGGTGCAAGGGCACCGACTACTGGACAGTGTATTTCTACATGAACGAGACCGTCTACCAAAAGCTGAAAGAACGTGGCTTCATGTTCCCGCACAAGGTGATGGATGTCAACATCGTGAAGTCATGAAAAAGCCTCTCATCCTGCTTCTATCAACGCTACTGGCATGGACGGTATGCGCCCAGGACACCGTATGGGTATCGAGACCTGGCATGCTGCAGGAGACTCTTGAGCAGCAAGGCCTCCACGATATTCCAGAGCTGGCCGTCGTAGGGGATTTGGATGGGGCGGATTTCTTCTATATCAAGGTCTCGAGGTGCGTGCAGCAAACCCTCGACCTCTCGCAGGCCCGTATCGTGTGGGGGCCGGTTCCCTATTCGAATGACGGCGGCAGGGAACAACTGACCGACGACGATGAAGCCGGCGACTACCTGTTCGCCGGCTCATGGCTGAACACCATCATCTTGCCCCGGAGCACCAAGCGCATCGGCAAATACTGCTTCTCCGGGGCACATTCCCTCCGCAAAGTGGTCATCTACGACCGTGTGGAGGAAATCGACACATGCGCCTTCCAAGACTCGGGTATCACCGACATCGAGATTCCTCAGAGCGTGACGCGGTTGCATGGCGATGTTTTCACCTACTGCCGCAACCTCCAGCATTTCCGGTGGCCAGCACACCTGCCCGTCATTCCCCCTCAGACATTCGGCGGGTCAGGACTTCAAGAGATAGAATTGCCCGTCGGACTGAAAGAGATCGGCGACCAAAGTCTTGCTATGACCTCTCTCACGCATATCGACATACCGGAGACGGTGGAGCGGATCGGCGTCCAAGCCTTAGCGTCATACAAGGGCGACTCTATCATTGTGCCCAACAGTGTGAGAGAGATTGGCATACAGGCATTTGTGAACACCAAGGCGAAATACGCCATCCTCTCCGATCAATTGAGCGTCGTGCCCACCCAACTGTTCGCCATGAGTGAGATAGAAGAGGTCTATTTCCCTGAAGGAGTGAAGAAAGTGGAGGATGAAGTGTTCTGGTATTGCAGGAACATGCGGAAACTTGTCCTTCCCTCCACACTCGAGAGCTTCGACGACGGCATGTTTGGCGCGAAACTCGACCAACTGTGTTGCTACGCCCCGGAGCCGCCTGCGTGCAATGCCCAGATCGTCAATCCCGCCTACAACAATCACTCCTCGCATTGTCTGTTGTATGTCCCTCAAGGAAGCCTGGAGGCCTACCAGTCACACCCACAATGGGGTGGCTTCCTCAAAGTCCTGGAGATGGGAACTGATTTTGACCTCGAACAGCAGCTCTGCCCTGACGACCAGCATCCCCATGCCATTGACCTCGGGTTGCCATCTGGCACCCATTGGTCGTGCTGCAACGTGGGAGTTAACCAACCCAAAGATGCCGGCGGCTATTATGCCTGGGGGGAGATTATCGAGAAGGACGATTACACCCCTCTCACCTACAGGTACTGCACGGTGACCTACCTCGACAGCAAGACGTATGACTATCAATACCACGACTTCCCGCGCGACATCCCGGGGTCGGAATATGATATAGCCCACATCAAGTGGGGCGGTTTCTGGCAAATGCCTTCCAAAAGCCAGATACAAGAATTATACGACGAATGCGACTATCGATGGATCTCCATCAATGGTTTCACGGGAGCGCTGTTCACCGGTCCGAATGGTGCCAAGATCTTCCTGCCTGCTGCAGGGGACCGCGACGGTACCGCCACGTACGATTACGGCAAGTCCGGCGATTACTGGTCAGGCGGACCCTGCCCCAAAGACGCATACAGGTTCCAGTTCCGCTACTCCGGCAGGTATTTATCCAGAGGCGGATGCTGCCAGGGACTCACCATCCGTCCGGTATATGGCACAAGTTCCAACATCAGACTCAGCGAAACGGCCTCCGACACATCCAGCCAAGCCGTCTACAATGCCTACGGCATCAAGGTCGCTGACAGCCTGGAAAAAGCGGGCACTCTGCCTCCCGGCATCTACATCGTCGGCGGCAAGAAATACAGCTATTAGGATCGTTCAAGATTCTTTCTTTGCTGTCTGCTATTTCACAACGACTTTCTTGCCATTGATGATGACAATGCCCTACTGAGATAAGATGGTGCCACTATCTTCATAATAGATTCTAAAGGCTGAAAAACATCTCACATTCCTTTCACAAATAAGTGTGTGCCAAAAAAAGCATTGACACACACTCATTTTCTTACCTCTTTCAATAATGGTTTTCTCTAAATGCATAATACAAGGAGATTTTACACATAGATCCTGACTTTGCTTTCTGTCACTTCACAACAATCTTTTTCGTGGTGCCATCACTCATCTTGATGATGTTGACACCTCGCTGAAGTAGACTTGAACGGCGACCATTTAGGTCATAGCATTCAACGATTGAAGGCTGTTGTGTTGCTGCTGGCGTTATGATTCCTGTTGGTTTCGGGTCACTGTCTGTCAGTGCTACAATTTCCTTGAAATTTTTCCATTGTTCAGCATTACTGTAAGCATCCATAGAACCGGCAGGCACATGCAACGAGGCTGGGTAATAGGAATAATTAAAAACGTTGTTGCCAATTGTAGGCACTTGTTCTGCATAGCAGTACACGTCTTTCAAACCGGCACCAAGGAACGCACCATCACCGATGCTTGTCACACTATTGGGAATTACGACAATTGCAAGATTGTAGCATTGGGTGAACGCTGCATCTCCTAAGCTCGTCACACCATTGGGAATAACGACCTGTGTCAGGTTTGTACAGTAACTGAACGCATTGGCTCCTATGCTCGTCACGCTGTTGGGAATTATGATTTCTGTTAAGCCAACACAACCCCAATAAGCACATTCTCCGATGCTTGTCACACTATTGGGAATGATCGTATTCTTGCATCCAAACAACAGTTTATTGCTGGTTGTTTCAATAATGGCGTTACAGTCGTTACGAGAGTCATACCTTGTGTTCCCGCTTTCCACTTGAATCTCGGTCAAGCCAGAGCAATTATTGAACACACGAGAACCAATGCTTGTCACGCTGTTGGGGATGGTGATGGAGGTCAGACCTGTGCAAGAGAAGAAAGCATAATCACCGATATATCCCACATTGTCGGACAAACTGACAGAGGTTAGGCCTTTGCAACTTGCGAACGCAGATAGTCCTATGATCGTCACGCTGTTGGGAATGCTGATGGATGTCAACTCAGTGCAACCACAGAATGCATGAGATCCAATACTCATCACACTGTTTGGAATACTGATGGAAGTCAATGGGCAACTATAGAACGCATAATCTCCTATTGTCGTCACGCTGTTGGGAATCATCGTATTCTGGCATCCCTGTATGAGGGAGTTGCCTGCCGTTAAAATAATCGCATTGCAATTATCACGAGAGTCATACACCCTATTCCCACTTTCAACTTGAATGGAAAGCAGGCCTATGCAACCAAAGAACGCATCCTTTCCAATGTAAGTCACCGTAGAAGGGATGTTGATGGAACTTAGACAATAGCAACAATAGAACGCTCCTTCTCCAATGTTTGTCAAATTGATAGGAATATTGATGGAAGTCATTTTTGTGCATCCTGAGAATACATATTTTCCAAGACTTGTCACATCCTCTCCCAAGACATACTCTTCTACTTGAGAGCCAAAAAAATTAGCCAAGGAATAGGATTGTTGATATTCTTTTGATAATATCGCACTGCTGTAAATCTCGACTTTCTTTATTTCTGCGCATCCCTCGAATGTCCATTCGTCTATGTTTGTCACACCAGAAGGAATGGTGATGGATGCAAGATGATAACAGTTATAGAAAGCAAATTCTCCAATACTCGTCAGATTGTCGGACATGTTGATGGAAGTAAGTTCATTGCAATAAGAAAACGCTTGTTTTCCAATGCTTGTCACGTTGTCTGTCATATGGACAGAGGTCAGATTGGTGCAGTAACAAAATGCACCATCTCCAATACTCGTCACATCCTCTCCCAAGACATACTCTTTTACCTGAATGCCAAAAATATCTTTGATTGAAATCATATTTTCATACTTATATCTTTCTGACACGATGGCATTGTTGTTTAATTCTACCTTTGCCAGACTGCTGCAACTTTCAAACGCATTATTTCCTAAGTCTGTCACACCATTGGGAATATTGATGAAGGTCAGGCCGGTGCATCCGGAGAAAGCCTTTTCACCGATGCTTGTTACGCCATCGGGAATGATGATGGAGGTCAGTCCTGTACATCCGGAGAACGACGAGTTTCCAATACTCGTCACGCTATTGGGAATCACAGTGCCGTTGCATCCGTAAAGCAACTTGTTGCTTGCTGTTTCAATAATGGCATTGCAATTCTCACGCGAGTCATACACGGTGTTCCCTTCCTCTATTACAATCGATGCCAGGCTGATACAGCCGGAGAAAGCATTACTGCCGATACTTGTGACAGTGGCAGGTATGCTTACAGATGTTAAATCTGTGCATCTTGCAAACGTCTCATTGGCAATGCTTGTCACACTGTAATTTACATTATTATACGTCACCGATGACGGAATGACGACATCTCCGCTATACCCAAGCCTATAATACGTCACTTCTGCTGTTTTGTCAACGGAATTTAAATTGTAGTATATGCCGTCAATCTTTACAGAACCCTGTACGCTTGCCGTCATAGACAGGAGCATCAACACAAAAAATAGAATTTGTTTTTTCATAAGCCTTCTAAATCTTCTAAATTATGTATAATTATTTTCTTACAACATATAAAACTAAAATGAGAGGACTTTTGACAATCATCTTCTTGCCGTTGACAAAGTTGATGAGACAAAGTTAACTATAATATCGTTATATTCAAACTAAACAGATTACACATTTTTACACAAAATCATAAATCGTTGAATTCCTGAGGTATACGATACCTAAAATAATTCGAGACCAATGTCCATATCATTGAAATTCTTAGATAGAAAAAGCGTGAACTCACATTATCCAGTTCGAAGGCTGTAGGAGAAGCCCATGTCATGAGATAAGTAAAGCCCACGCTATCGCGTGAGCATTCACTCTATCCATCTTTATGACATGTTTCTTAAACTCCTACATTCTCGAAACTTAGATC
This sequence comes from uncultured Prevotellaceae bacterium, assembly GCA_946540735.1. Classification (GTDB taxonomy): domain Bacteria; phylum Bacteroidota; class Bacteroidia; order Bacteroidales; family Bacteroidaceae; genus Prevotella. The sequence continues at coordinate 5,989 of CAMNIN010000089.1, forward strand.
GATAGCTGAACGCTATTTCTTAAACCACGATGTTATTTGTGTTTGAAAAACACGTTGCAAAAATATAGAAAATAAAATATACTTCCAAATAATATGTCAAATATGTTATCCATAAAATGGAAACATTCGGATTACAGCATCCCCCTCTTGTGTAGATTGGTCAAGGGGAGAGGCAACCAAAGACATTCTTGGACTCTAAAAAGATTGAAATCTTATGCAATGTCTCTCAAAGAGAAATGGTTTCATTATGTTCAGAATAGATTCTAAAGCCCGAAAATCGTTTCACTTTCGTTTCACCCCAAAAGAAATCAGAGAGCCACGAACTTCGTAACCCTCTGACTTTCAATGTAGCGGGACCCGGGATTGAACCGGGGACCTCATGATTATGAATCATGCGCTCTAACCAGCTGAGCTATCCCGCCATC
>CAMNIN010000090.1 GCA_946540735.1 uncultured Prevotellaceae bacterium
AGCGTTTCTTCCTGACCCACAAGGAAATCAACGTGGCAGAGTTTGCCCGTTCCATGGGGATGAATGCCACTCTGCTGCGCAACTATATCAATGGATTCAAAAAGCCTTCGGCCGAGAGGGAAAGTGAAATCCTCGCTCATATTCATAAACTAGGTAAGGAGATGATAGCTGCCTGCTTTTAACCTATAGGGTGACGCTTGGCTTGTCCAAGAATCCCGATGCTTTGAATATCAGGATTTTTAATCCGATTAAAGCGCATTGCAAATGCTAACACTCAATGCGGGCGGATTTCAAATCCGCCCGAACGAGGCTCCTTCAAATGCCTCTCCACTGCTTGGCTGTGAAGAGCTCCATAAGTTAGTTCTGCAATTGTAATTTCAGAAGCAAAAATCTCATCTACAGGGGTGCTCTCAATGTGCTTCTCAATGCCACAACGGCTGTGGAAGAAGTCAATCCATGTGTCTGTGTCAAGATATAACCTTTCATGAGTCTTTAATCATCTAAACTTGGGATAATCCGATTCGATGGTCTTTCCGAATTACGGTTGGTCATCATCTTGTAGTAATCATCCCCCTCTGAATTATCTGACCAACAGCCAGCCATCTGAAGGAAAAGAGCCTTTTTATCTTCTGCAGACACAGATTCTTCCGCATTGGATGGTGAAACCAACTTGCTAGCCAACCACTCACGGTCTCTTTTTGAAAGAGACAGCCCTTTTAAGTACGTCCATAAATTATTAAGTGCCGTCGTTGTCATAATATCTCTATTATTTATTTCGCAAATACAAAAATAAACAAAAAAGTATTATAATCAAAATAAAAGTGCAAATAATTACATTAACTGAAGATTCTCTATCGTCTATTACTGCTCTGTTTGCTATGGAGACCTGATTGTAAAGCTCGTGTAGCTTCGGGATCGCTGCTAACACTGCATGGGGGAGTCAGTCATATCTCATCCATTGACATCCCTTCATAAGCCCCCGAAAAGACTTAAAAATTGTTAACCAAAAGTACAATCTCGGATTTTTGGTATTATATTTGTAAGGTAGTTTGTCATCCTTTAAAGAAGATACGGAAATGAAGACCAGATGGAATGATGAATATTGGCTTTTGCTGATGCAGATTTACATCAAGAAACCGGCGGGGGTGAAACCCCTCTACTCCCGCGACATGGTGAACCTGGCCCTTGAGCTCCACCTCTCACCACAATACCTCTATCGCAAGATGTTCAGTCTGAGAAGACTCGAGACCCCCCGCCTGGAGCACTTGTGGAACACCTACGCCAAAAGCCCGGGGAAGTTGGCCAAGGGCGTGAAACTCCTCAGAAGAATGTATGGGTTCAACAACGCCGACCTGTTTTATGACGGCGTGGAGGTCAACGAGTCGTTTGAGATGGACTTCCGCCCCCTGCCGGAATGCTCACAGCTTACCCCCGTCATGCTGATACTCATCCTCGACCTCTATTTCAGACTCACCCCCAACACGATGGTGCCCTCCACCCCCGAGATCATCAAGATGGCCAAAAAAATGCGCGTCACCCCCCAACTGATCGTCGACGTGATGACCATCTACCAATATTGCGACCCCTATCTGAGGAAAAAGGATGGTGGCGAAAGCCCGCTCACCAAACCCTGCAAGGCCATCTGGCAGCGGTATGGCAACGACGACCCCAGCCAGCTCGCCTCGTATGCCGCACAACTCATCGAATACTTCAAGTAAGACATGGCCAAACAAACATTACGTCAAGGCGCACGACAGACCCAGCGACAGCGGCTCACCCCACTGCAACTGCTCATCGGACAGATGATCGAAAAACCCATCGACCAACTGACCGACTACGTGAACCAACAGCTCATCGACAACCCCGCCCTGGAGGCCAAGCCCAACGAGGAAGGAGATTGGGACGACACCAATCCCAGTCCCGACCTGCCCCAAGAGGAAAACCACGATGACTTCGCCGACCGCTACGACGAAGAACGCATCCCCGTGCAGGAACAGACACCGAGGCAAGACCCGTCGGACAGCGTGTCGTTCTACGACAAGCTGAAAGAGCAGATGGGCGAGACAGAACTCAACGACCGCCAGCGGCAAATCATGGAATATCTCATCGGTTCGCTCGACAACGACGGCCTGCTGCGCAAAGACACCGAGGCCATCAGCGACGAGATGGCCATCTACCACAACATCGACGCCACACCCGACGAGATCGCCGAGGTGCTCCAGAGACTGCAGGAGTTTGACCCGCCCGGTGTCGGCGCCCAGAACCTGCAGCAATGCCTCCTGCTGCAAGTGAAGCGGCGGAAAGAAGGACGCATGAAGGACCTGCTCACCAGAATCATCGAGAAATCCTTCGACGACCTGCTCAAGAACCACTGGAAAAAACTGCAGCAGCAACTCCACCTCGACGACGAGGAGAAAGAAGCCGTCAGAGCCGAGATGCGCAAGCTCAACCCCAAGCCAGGCGCCGCCCTGGGCGAGGTGCAGGGCATCAACATCCACCAAGTCACCCCCGACTTCGTGATCGACACGAGCGACGACGGCCAGGTGACCTTCACCCTGAAACGGGGCAGGCTGCCCGACCTGGAGGTGTCGGAAGCCTACATGGAGACCGTCAACAGCATCAAGAACCTCTCTCACCGCGACAAGGAGGTGCTGCCCATGCTCAAGAAAGACATGGACAACGCCAAGATGCTCATCGACGCCCTGCTCCAAAGACAGGTGACCCTCACCAAGACCATGGCCGCCATCATCCGAAGGCAAAAGAAATTCTTCCTCGACGGCGACGAGGCCGACCTCACCCCCATGGCCCTCAAAGACGTCGCCGCCGACACAGGTCTCGACATATCGACCATCTCGCGCGTGACCAACGAGAAATACGCCCAGACACGGTGGGGCATCTTCCGGCTCCGCTTTTTCTTCAGCGACCGCTACGACAACGACGGTGACGAGGTGTCGACACGGAAAATCAAGAGCGCGCTGCGCGACATCATCGACCATGAGGACAAAAGCCACCCCCTGACCGACATGCAGCTGGAAGAGGAAATCAAGAAACGGGGATACCAGACCAAGCGGCGAACCATCGTGAAATACCGTGAACAGATGAACATACCCAAATCCACACTGAGACGACAATGAGAGAAAAAGACATTATCCTGGTGGCGCGCATCATGAGCGCCATCTTCTCGCCCTTCTACCTGCCAGTGCTGGGACTCCTCGCACTCTTCATCTTCAGCTACCTGAGTTTCCTGCAATGGCCCGCCAAACTCTATATCTTCATCATCGTCTATACGCTCACCATCCTGCTGCCCACAACACTCATCCGCATCTACCGCCACTACCAGGGATGGAACCTGACCGAGATCGGACACAAGGAGAAAAGGGTGGTGCCCTATATCATCTCCATCGTGTGCTACCTGCTCTGTTACTGGATGCTTAACGCCAACCACATCCCCTACTCCATCGGGAGCATCGTGGTGGCCTCGCTCATGATCCAGATGGTCTGCGCGCTGATCAACGTGAAGTGGAAGATCTCCACCCACTCGGCAGGCATCGGCGGCGTGGCAGGAGCGCTCATCGCCTTCGCCGAGATCTTCTCCTTCAACCCCGTGTGGTGGCTCTGCCTCGTGCTGCTCCTCGCAGGTCTGGTGGGCACCAGCCGCATGATCCTGCGCCAGCACACCCTGGCACAGGTGGTCTGCGGATTCCTCGTCGGCATGGCCTGCTCGGTCATCGCCGTACTGTTTATCTAAACCCTACAACACCAAAACAACACCAAATATGAAACCCATCGTCAGCATCATCATGGGCAGCACCAGCGACCTGCCCGTCATGGAGAAAGCCATGAAACAACTGGAAGAGTTGCAAATCCCCTTCGAGGTGAACGCCCTCTCGGCACACCGCACACCCGACGCCGTGGAGCAGTTTGCCAAAGAGGCCCGCGGCCGTGGCATACAGGTGATCATCGCCGCCGCCGGCATGGCAGCCGCCCTGCCCGGAGTAATCGCCGCCTCGACCAACGTGCCCGTGATCGGCGTGCCCATCAAGGGCATGCTCGACGGCCTCGACGCCATGCTGAGCATCATCCAGATGCCGCCGGGCATCCCCGTGGCCACCGTGGGCGTGAACGCAGCGCAGAACGCCGCCATCCTGGCCGCCCAGATCATCGCCCTCAGCGACGACGCCGTGGCCACGAAGATGGACGACTACAAAGCCCGCCTCGGAGAGAAAATCAAGAAAGCCAACGAGCAGTTGGCTGAGATCAAGGACTTCAAATACAAGACCAACTGAGATGACCGACCTCTTCAACTACCGCCGACGCGCCACCTCCGTGACCCGGGTGGGCGACACGCCCATGGGTGGCCAGTATCCCATCCGCGTGCAGTCGATGGCCACCGTCTCGACCAACGACACCGAGGCATGTGTGGCACAGGCGCGCCGCATCATCGAGGCCGGAGGGGAATACGTGAGATTCACCACACAGGGCACTCGTGAGGCTGAGAACATGCGCCAGATCAATGCCGGGCTCCGCAGCGAGGGCCTCACCACACCACTGGTGGCCGACGTGCACTTCAATGCCCGGGTGGCTGAGGTGGCTGCCCGCTACTGCGAGAAAGTGCGCATCAACCCCGGCAACTATGTCGACCCGGCACGCACGTTCAAGCACCTGGAATACACTGACGAGGAATATGCGGAGGAGTTGCGGAAGGTGGAAGACCGGCTGCTCCCACTGCTCCAGATCTGCCGCGAGAACCATACCGCCCTGCGCATCGGCGTCAACCACGGATCACTCTCCGACCGCATCATGTCGCGCTACGGCGACACACCGGAAGGCATCGTGGAGAGTTGCATGGAGTTCCTGCGCATCTGCAAGCGCGAGGACTTCAATGATGTGGTGATTTCCATCAAAGCCTCCAATACGGTGGTGATGGTGCGCTCGGTGCGGCTGCTCGTCGACCAGATGGACAAGGAAGGCATGTGCTACCCCCTGCATCTGGGCGTGACAGAGGCCGGAGAGGGCGAGGACGGACGCATCAAGAGTGCCGTGGGCATCGGCGCCCTGCTCGCCGACGGCATCGGCGACACCATCCGCGTGTCGCTGAGCGAGGAACCGGAGTGCGAGATTCCCGTGGCACGCCATCTCGTCGACTACATCACACGACGCGAGGGACATCCTCTGATCCCTGCCAAAGCTTTCGACGGCTTCGACTTCCTGCGGCCGGAGCGCCGCGTCACCAAGGCCGTGCGAAATATCGGTGGGACACACGTGCCCGTCGTCATCGTCAACGGCATAGGCAACGAGGATTTCGAGGGCGACCTGAGGCCCGACTATATCTACACGGGCAGCCAACGGCCTGAGGCCGTCGACGGACAGTCGTATATCGTCGACTTCCAGACCTATGATGGCACGCCTGGCACCTGCCCCATCTTCCCTTACAACGCCATGCCCTGGATCGGCAGCATCGAGGCTCCCCAGAAATTCCTTGTCCTGCCGTATGGCACGCCGACGGAGGAATACCAGGCTTGCCTGAAAGTGCACCCCGAGGTGGTGGTGGTGAGCGTGAGCCGGCATGCCAACCGGCAGGGCGAGCAACGGGCCCTGGTGCATGAGATGATGAACGCCGGACTGACGAATCCCGTCGTCTTCTGCCAGGCATACACCCACGGCAAGGCTGCGAAAGGCGACCTGCAACTTGAGGCCGCCGCCGACATGGGGGCACTGATGATCGACGGACTGACCGACGGACTGTGGCTCATGAACGACGGTGACATCCCAGCCGGCGAACTGGCCTCCACGGCCTTCGGCATCCTGCAGGCCGCGCGCCTGCGCACCACCAAGACCGAGTATATCAGTTGTCCGGGCTGCGGCCGCACGCTCTATGACCTGCAGTCGACCATCGCCCGCATCAAGGAGGCCACCCGCCACATGAAAGGCCTCAAGATCGGCATCATGGGCTGCATCGTCAACGGTCCCGGCGAGATGGCCGACGCCGACTACGGATACGTGGGGGCAGGGCCAGGCAAAATCTCACTCTACCGCAACAAAGTCTGCGTGGAAAAAAACATCCCCGAGGAAGAGGCTGTGGACAAGCTGCTCCAACTCATCGAGCACGACCAGCAAAATCAAATTTCATGTTTCGGAAGTTAAAGAAATAAAGTAGTTATCGGCCTTTCGGCTCAAGAAGTTAAGCCATTACCTTGTTGTTAGAATGGTGTACCACTTTGCATATGGCTTAACTTCTTTAACTACTGACTTCTTAACCCAACTTTTACAGTTAAAAAAATGTTTTATTGTCTATCAACTATTTAGC
>CAMNIN010000091.1 GCA_946540735.1 uncultured Prevotellaceae bacterium
ATTGAAAATATTTAATTTAAATCATGTTCAAGAATTTTTCTTTGGACAGTAGTGACCCATATTGATTCTTGGGCCTGTGGGATCGCCTTGGCGCAGGTATCCGTCGGAGGCGATGCCGCTGAAGTCATTGCTGAGGAGCAGAGAGAAATAAGGACCCGCCTTGAGCGTCACCTTGTCGGAGACATCGAAGGTACACATGACGGGAAGTGTGAACATCCATTGTGTCACTTCCTGTTTGACATGTCCGGTGAAGAGGCCTTCGATCTTGCTGTCGCCCTTCACCACTTCCATGCGGTAACCTTTGGTTGTCACTTCAGTGTCCATGCCCTTGTTCTCCACATGCAGTCCGGTGAGCAGTCCCCATTTGTCGTGGAGGTTGATTTGCAGGTCTGCCCCCACCATTAGCGAAGGCGTGAGGCGGAAGGCGTCGATGCTGCGTATGGTGGCAGGCACGCTTGTCGGCGCTGTCGCTCCGATACTATAGCCAAGGCGGGCTTTCAGTTGCAGTCGTCCGTCGGGAGTACCGGCAAGAGACTGGCCGGAATACAGTAATGCCAAGCAAAGGGCAAGGCAGGAGATAAGATATGTCTTCTTCATGTTGTATGTCGTTCTTATCATTGTTTATCAAGTTCTTCGAATGAGACTTCCACCTCGTCGATACATAACTCACTGCCGATGGCACCCTCAAACGAGGCACCGTCTTTACTGGAAGAGAAGACGATCGTCATGTTGTAGCCTTGTGCCTCCAGTATTTTCGGGTCGGCCTCCTCGCCTTCGAAAAACATCTCGAAGCGTGCCCATTGGTCGGTAGGAGGCAGTGACGCCACCTCGGCTTTTTTCACGATATAGGGGCTTGAGAGCACATCGTCGCCATAGAGGTAGACATCATTGCCTCGGGCATCCTTGTTGCGGTAGAACACCGCGTAGATGCTGGCCTCGTCGGTACGTCCAGGCTTCTCTTTTTTGTCCTTGTCGGTGAAAACGGCCCCCGGACGGTATTTGTAATAGCCGGTCACGCGGACGGGCACCCGGTCGATGGGACGTCCGAACTCCGTGGCCTTCAGAGGATTGAGGAGGACGTTCTCGAGGATGAACTTGCCCATGAAGAGATTGCCGGCGGCGATGGGTTTGCCGAACATCTGTCCGAGTGAGCCAGCATCCTGTGTGTTGAGGCACACGCCACGTCCCTGGTATCCATCGACCAAGGAATAGGTAGGTTGGTCTTCAGCCTTCGATTTGTATTTGATCAGGATAGCGCCGGGGTTGCCGGAAGCCCAGATGTTGTGGCGGTTTCCTGACTGATCGACTTCGAAGAACTCATGGTAGGAGTTGGAATTGCTCTCCAGAGTCTCATAGTTCTCGAAGCTGAACTTGTAGGTCGGCATGCTTGCTTCTTTGAAAACCACGGTATACTGACGTTTCCAGGCACCGTCCTGCGAAGTGACGGTATAGACCACGGGACCTTTGGTGAAGTCTTGCTCAGTGCCGCTGGCTGGTTGGATGGTGGCACCCGGTGTGATGTTGAAGTAGACCGGTATTTTGGTAGGAAGTGAAATGAGAGAGCGCACGGTGAAAACGATTTCCTTCTCGGAGGTGGAAATGTTGTCGAGGTGCATCTGTGAGGGGAGGTAGAAGTTCTCAGCATATTGTTCGCCTTCCACCCATGCGCTCACGATGTCGCATTCCGCGTTGAGCAGTTCGTCCTTGATGCAGGAGGAGAGTGCAAAGACCAGTGTCAGAACCAACACCGAAAGAGATGGTATGAATTTATTCATGATTTCTTGATTTGATATAGGGTCGTGTAGCTTTTGTTGATGTCAGGACGATAGCCTGTGTCGTTATTTCGTGTGCAAAAGTATGAAAAAATGGGGAACTTAGCAAGATATGGTGGGGTTTTAAAATTTTCTGGGGAGGGGCGGAGGGGTCGGAGTTATCGGAGTGGTCGGGGTGGTCGGAATTGTCGGAGTTATTGGAGTTATCGGAATTGTCGGAGTTATCGGGGGGCGGAGTTATTGGAATTATCGGGGGGCGGAGTTGTCGGGGGAGGGGAGGGCGGAGGGGGATTTGTCGGATTTGGGGAAGAAAAAAGGGGAATCTTTTTGTTCTGCACGTAAATTCTACTACCTTTGCATAAAAATGTGAAGTTCATGTTGAATAACGAAGAGACACAAGCCATCATCAGTCTGATGCGGCGCGAGGTGGTGCCCGCCGTGGGATGCACCGAACCGATCGCCGTGGCCCTCTGTGTGGCTAAGTCGAGAGAGTTGCTGGGCTATCTGCCCGAGCGCATCGACCTGCGGTTGAGTGCCAATATCCTCAAGAACGCCATGGGCGTGGGAATCCCCGGCACCGGGATGATCGGACTTCCTATCGCCGTGGCCCTCGGCGCCCTCATCGGGAAGTCGGAATACCAGCTGGAGGTCATCAAGGACTGCACCCCCGAGGCCGTGGCCCAAGGAAAACGGTATATCGCAGAAGGCCGCATCCATATCTCGCTCGAGAAAGAAGATGACGACAAATTGTATGTGCGGGCTTGTTGTACTGGCGGAGGCTATGAGGCAGAAGCCATCATCAAGGAGCATCACACCCATTTCGTCTTCCTGCGCCGCGACCAGGACGTGATGATGGACCATCGGCAGACCCGTGCCGTCGCCGAGGAGCAGCAAGAGGACATCGCCCTCACCCTGCGCAAGGTGTATGATTTCGCTGTCAGTACCGATCTTGATAAGATCAGGTTTATCCTCGATGCCAAGCGGCTCAATGAGCGCGCCGCCGCCGACGGTTTGCGCGAGAACTACGGGCATCAGTTGGGCAAGACGCTCTGCAGTCCGCTGGGCAAGGGCATCATGGGCGAGAGCATCTTCTCCAAAATTCTCTCGGTGACCAGTTGCGCCTGCGACGCCAGGATGGCAGGAGCGATGATCCCCGTGATGAGCAACAGCGGCAGCGGCAACCAAGGCATCTGCACCACCATGCCCGTGGTGGTGTTTGCCGAGGAGAACCACAACACCGAGGAGGAACTGATCCGCGCCCTCACCCTCAGCAACCTCACGGCTATCTACATCAAGCAGAGTCTGGGATCGCTGTCAGCCCTCTGCGGCTGTGTGGTGGCCAGTACCGGCAGCAGCACCGGCATCACCTATCTGATGGGAGGTGACTATGAGCAGGTGTCGTATGCCGTGAAGAACATGATCGCCAACCTGACCGGCATGATCTGCGACGGCGCCAAGCCCAGTTGCGCACTGAAGTTGACCACCGGTGTCGGTACGGCGGTGATGAGCGCCATGCTCGCCATCCAGCACAAGCACGTGACCTCGGCGGAAGGCATCATCGACGACGACGTCGACAGGAGCATCCACAACCTCACGGCCATCGGCAGCACCGGCATGGACATCACCGACCGCTATGTGCTCGACATCATGACCCATAAGGGCAAAACACCAGAAGCGAAATAACATCTAAGAGAAATCACACAAAACGTCAAGAAAAGAACAATGAAAGAGAAGAAATTCTGCCTGCTGTCACTCCTGCTGTGGATGGCCCTGGCGCTACAGGCACAGGAGATGCCTGTGAAATTCACCACGCAACAGAAGCAAGTGTCGCCCACGGAAGTGGATGTCATGTTCACGGCCAAGATCGACAAAGGCTGGCATGTGTACTCGACCGACATCCCCGAGGGAGGACCCCAGTCGGCAGTGATGCATACCGAGAAGGCCGAGGGAGCCCAGCCTGTGGGCGGACTGATCAAGCAAGGCAAGGAGATCAGCGAGGACGACAAGATCTTCGACATGAAGGTGCGCTACTTCGAGAACAACGTCACCTTCATCCAGAAATACAAGATCACCGGCAAGACCTATAACATCAAGGGCTACCTGGAGTATGGCGCCTGTAACGACGAGATGTGCATGCCCCCCTCGACCGTGGAGTTTGAATACTCCGGCAAGGGGCCTGAGGACGCACCCGCTGCTGAGCCACAAAAGGAAGAACAGCCGGAGGAGGCCGCTGCCCCCCTGCCCGTGGCCGCTCTTGATGGCAGCGACACCACCGCAGTGGCAACCGCCGACACCACCATGGCGGGCGTGGCCGTCGACTCCGCCCTCATCGCCAGTGCCAAGTCGTCGTGGTGGTCGTCCAGCATCGACCCGTTGAAGGAGCTCAACGGCGGCAACATCTCCGACCGCTCCTGGCTCTATATCTTCCTCATGGGACTGCTTTACGGACTCCTCGCCGTCTTCACCCCATGTGTGTGGCCCATCATCCCGATGACCGTGAGTTTCTTCCTCAAGCGCAGCAAGGACAAGAAGAAAGGCATCCGTGACGCCATCACCTACGGCATCTCCATCATCGTCATCTACCTGGCCCTCGGACTCCTGGTGACGGCCCTCTTCGGTCCGCAGAAACTCAACGAGCTGTCCACCAGCGCCGTGTTCAACCTCATCTTCTGCGCCCTGCTCGTGGTGTTCGCCCTGTCGTTCTTCGGGTGGTTTGAACTCACCCTGCCCTCGTCGTGGACAAACAAGGTGGACAGCAAGGCATCCACCACCAGCGGCCTGCTCTCCATCTTCCTCATGGCCTTCACGCTCACCCTCGTGAGTTTCTCGTGCACAGGTCCGATCGTCGGATTGCTCCTTGTAGAGACCACCACTTCGGGCAACTGGATGGGTCCGGCCATCGGCATGCTCGGATTCGCCATCGCCCTGGCCCTGCCCTTCACCCTCTTCGCCCTCTTTCCCACATGGCTCAAGCAAGCCCCGAAGTCAGGTTCCTGGATGAACACCATCAAAGTGGTGCTCGGCTTCATCGAACTGGCCTTCGCCCTCAAGTTCTTCTCCGTGGCCGACCTGGCCTACAGCTGGCGCCTGCTCGACCGCGAGGTCTTCCTCTCGCTCTGGATCGCCATCTTCCTGCTCCTGGGCCTCTATCTCATCGGCAAGCTCAAATTCCAGAGTGACATGGGTGACGACAAGGCCATGCCCGTGCCCTGCATCATGCTCGGTCTGGTGTCGATCGCCTTCGCCATCTACATGGTGCCTGGACTGTGGGGTGCGCCCTGCCGCGCCGTGAGTGCCTTCGCACCGCCCCTCTACACCCAGGACTTCAACCTCAACACCAAGGAGGTGCGCGCCGCCTATACCAACTATGAGGAAGGCATGGCCGCCGCCGCCGCACAGGGAAAGCCTGTGATGCTCGACTTCACCGGATTCGGTTGCGTCAACTGCCGCAAGATGGAGATCGCCGTGTGGACCGACCCCACCGTGGCCGACAAGCTCAACAACGACTATGTGCTCATCTCGCTCTTCGTCGACGACAAGACCCCCTTGGAGAAACCCATCGAGGTGACGTATAACGGCAAGAAGCGCACCCTCCGCACCATCGGCGATAAATGGAGTTATCTGGAGGAGATGAAGTTTGGTTACCTCACCCAACCCCTCTATGTGCTCGTCGACAACGAGGGCAATCCCCTCACCCGTTCCTTCAGTTACAAGGAGGATGTGGAAGATTACCTCAAGTTCCTCAACGACGGGAAGAAAAACTACCGCAGATGATGGACACCGCTTGCCGGACGGCCCTGCTTTCGACCACCTATTTCGGACCGGTGCAGTGGTATCAGAAGTTGCACCGGTATGCTGAGGTGAGGATGGAAGTGCATGAGCATTTCGTGAAGCAGTCCTACCGCAACCGGTGCCTGATCAGCACGACTCAGGGGGTGCAGGCCCTCACCGTGCCTGTCGCCCACGACCGCGGGTGCGGCATCCGCGACGTGAGGATCAGCGACCACGGCAACTGGCGCCATCTGCACTGGAATGCCCTCTGCAGCGCCTATGGCGACTCTCCTTTCTTCGAATTCTATGCCGATGACCTGGCCCCTTTTTTCGAGCGCCGGTGGACTTTCCTCTATGATTTCAATGAGGAAATCACTGCCACGGTGTGCCGGTTGCTTGATATCAGGCCCCGGATCGTCGGCACCGACCAGTATATGACGGCAGAGATGGTTGAAGCTGATGGTGCGACCGATGATTTCCGGGAGGTGATCCGTCCGAAGCATCCGTTGGTAGACAGTGGGTTTGAGGCCAAGAGATACTACCAGGTGTTTGAGCAGAAACATGGTTTTCTGCCTAATCTCAGCATCCTTGACCTGCTGATGAACGAAGGTAATGAGAGCATTTTTTACTTATGGTGAGTTCTAAAAATTAATATTTTTGAGTGGAAGCCGTACCTTCTGAATCAG
>CAMNIN010000092.1 GCA_946540735.1 uncultured Prevotellaceae bacterium
ATACTAGAATAAAAATGAAGTTAAAAGGAATGAGCCCGGCAAAATACCGAGCTCAGTACTTAGAGAGTAAATAACGTGTTTAACGTCTAACTTTTTGGGGGCACTTCAAGATGACACACCCTCTTCTACGAGTTTTTTCTTGATTCATGAGTAATAAGGTCCAATTCGGGCAAATTGTATATATTTTTACCCCGACAGGCTTATAATTCGCGAATTTTATCTAAATTTGCGGCGTGATGGACGAGTACACCCGATATTTTGAGTTTTTACGCTATTGTCTGAGCGAAGAGCCGACGCCCCCTGCGTCTTACCAAGAAATTGACTGGGAGCGTCTCTACGTCTTTGCCCGCCACCAGACCGTGGAGGCCACTTACTGGCGTGGCATTCAGCGGCTTGACCGTCAGGGCTTGGTGAAATTGTCAGAGGAAGCCGTTCTCACCTGGATGGCCAGGACAAAAAAGATAGAGCGCCGCAACGCCCTGGTATATCAGAAAGCCGCTTGGGTATGGAAGAATTTCCAGAAAGAGGGTTTCCGCTCCTGTGTGCTCAAAGGTCAGAGCAACGCCCTGCTCTACCCCACTCCTCTGATGCGTACCCCCGGAGACATCGACATCTGGGTGGAAGGAGGTGACAAGAAAGTGATTGCCTACGTCGACTCCATCGTTCCCGGCATGAAGCGCACTTATCATCACATCGATTTCCTCAATGCCGGGAAAGTGCCAGTGGAGGTGCACTACCGTCCGTCGTGGATGAGCAATCCTTGGCACAACAAGCGTCTGCAGCAATGGTTTTGCGACCACGCTGAGGCATGTTTCTCCAACAAAGAAGAAGAATGGGGCTTCTGCGTGCCCACTTATGAATTCAACTGCGTCTTCCTGCTCTCTCACCTTTATGTCCACCTGCTGAGGGAGGGAGTGGGCCTTCGCCACCTCGTGGACTACCATCACCTGCTATCGAGGAACACCGCACAGAAGCCACCCTCCGTGAAGACGCTGAAGCACCTCGGCCTGCATGGCATCGCCGGCGCAGTGATGTGGGTGCTCCATCATCATCTGGGACTGAGCGAAGAGAAATTGATCTGTGCCCCAGATGAGAGGCGCGGCCGTCTGCTCTTCCGCGAGATGATGGAAGGCGGCAATTTCGGGAAATTCGACGAGCGCGCCCTGGGCGGAGACACCAAGAACGCATGGCGCCACAATGCGAAGACCGCCCTGCGCGACATCCGGCTGGTGAGGTATTTTCCCTCCGAATGCCTCTGTGAGCCATTCTTCCGCATCTGGCATTACTTTTGGCGTCGCCACCACTGAGGAAGGCTTATTCCATCACGCAAGCCTCCACATTTCTCATGCCATTGAGAAATGCGCTGGCCTCCATCCGTTTTTTTCCCGCCATCTGCAAGGCCTCTATCCGCAGCACGCCATCACCAGTCGCCACAAACAGTTTGTTTTTCTCCACCGAAATTGTTCCAGGTTTGCCGGCAGGCATCCGTTCTGGGCATTTGGCGGTCTTGAACACCTTCACCACCACCGGATTGCCAGAATCCTGCGTCATCATGGTCCATGCCCCGGGATAGGGGCTAAGTCCACGTACGAAATCATAGATACGTTTTGAAGGAAGCGACCAGTCGATGCGGCAAGTCTCCTTGAAGATCTTTGGTGCTGGGTGCAGGATCATGCCCTCGGCAGTCATCTCCTCCTGCGGGACCGCCTTCACCTGACCGTCACCTGCGAGGATGAGGTCGATGGTCTCCAAGGCCACCTCCGCCCCCAAGCGCATCAGTCCATCATAGACATATTCCACGTCGGCATCATCCGGAATCTCAAAAGGCCGTTTCATGATCACTCTTCCCGTATCGATGTCGTGGTCGAGGAAGAAAGTAGTCACCCCCGTCACCGTCTCGCCATTGATCACCGCCCAATTGATCGGTGCAGCGCCCCGGTATTGCGGCAACAAAGCCGCATGCACGTTGAACGTCCCCAGCCGCGGCATGCCCCACACCACTTCGGGAAGCATCCTGAAGGCCACCACCACCTGGAGGTCAGCCTCAAACTCCCTCAGGCGTTCGACGAAGTCAGGGTCTTTCATCTTCTCCGGTTGCAGCACAGGAATACCCTGTGCCAAGGCATACTGCTTCACCTCCGAAGGTTGGAGAACACTGCCATGCCGTCCTACAGGTTTGTCGGGTTGGGTGACGGCAGCAACCACATTGTATCCGCCCTCCACGAGGGCTTTCAAGGTGCCCACGGCAAACTCCGGAGTGCCCATGAACACGATTCTGAGGTCTTCTTTTCTCATTTGGCAAAAAAATTGGTTGATAAAAGCTTACGGCCATTGCCGCAAGGTCATTCCGCCGACATGTCGGCCACCATCTGACGGTAGACCGAATACATGCGAGTGCGGCTGATATATCCGATCAGGTGGGATTCGGTATCGGTGACAGGCAATGCGGCGGCATTTGTCTCATCAAACTTCTTCATCACATCCTCCATCGGGTCGTCGACCCCCAGTGTAGCGGCTGGAGGCGTCATCAGTTGCTCGACGGTGAAATGATTGTATAGTTCGGTGCGGAACATCACGTTTCGGATGTTGTTGAGGTCCACTTCGCCGAGAAGTGTACCCGCCTTGTCGAGAACGGGCAGGAAATTCGTCGAGCTCATGCTGATCACATTAACCAGGCGTCCCAGAGGCATGTCAGTCCCCACGGAAGTGAAATGGCGGTCGATGATGCTGTTGAGATTCATCAAGGTCAGGATGGCCTTGTCGGTATGGTGTGTGATGAGTTTTCCCTCCCTGGCAAGCCTCATGCCATAGATGCTATGAGGTTCGAAGATGATGATGGTGAGATAGGCACAGATGCTCACGATCATAAGCGGAATGAACATCTCGTATCCCCCGGTGATCTCAGCGATGAGGAAGATGCCCGTAAGCGGAGCATGCATCACGCCCGCCATGACACCCGCCATGCCCAGCAGTGCGAAATTTTTCTCGGGCAGGTAGATGCTGATCTCATTGATGTTCCATAGCCGGGAAAAGAAAAAACCGGCGAACGCTCCGATGAAGAGAGAAGGAGCGAACGTACCTCCGCATCCACCGCCGCCATTGGTAGCGGAAGTGGCGATGACCTTTGTGGCCAGCACCAGTCCCACATACACCATGAGCAAATGGCCGTTGCCATAGAACAAGGAGTTGTTGAGTATGGTTTCCCAGTCGGCCTCCGTACGGCCGTTGAGCAAGATATTGATGCTTGAATAGCCCTCGCCATACAGAGAGGGGAAGAGGAAGATCAGGCTGCTCAGCAGCAATCCACCCAAGAGGAGTTTCACATAAGGCCGGTCGCCGATTTTCGAGAACACATTCTCACAAGCGGTCATCAACCGGATAAAATAAAGGCTCACCAACCCGCAGAAGATCCCCAGCAGGATGGTGGCCGGCACACGCTCCACCTGCCAAGCCGCATCGAGAGTGAAATGGAAGAGAGAGTCGCTGCCCACAAGGATATACGTAAAGCAGGTGGCAGTGACGCAAGCGATGAGGATAGGAAGAAGCGACGCCATGGTGAGGTCGATCATCAGCACCTCGAGGGTGAAGACCAGTCCTGCGATGGGAGCTTTGAAGATGCCAGCGATGGCCGCCGACGCGCCACATCCCACGAGCACCATCATGGTCTTCCCGTCGAGCCGGAAAATCCGTCCGAGGTTACTACCGATGGCCGATCCGGTGAGTACGATAGGAGCCTCGGCACCCACGCTTCCGCCGAATCCGATGGTGATGGCCGAAGCGATGACCGAGCTCCAGCAGTTGTGTGCCTTCAGCCGGCTCTGTTTTCGGCTGATGGCATAGAGGATTCGTGTGATGCCGTGGCTGATATTGTCCTTGACGACATATCTCACGAAAAGCGACGTGAGATAGATGCCCACGACAGGGAAGACGAGGTAGAGCCAGTTGAACGACTCGATATGGAAGCCATGGGTGAGCAGGGCCTCGATCTGGAAGATCAAGCCATGCAGCACGAAGGCGGCGACTGCAGCGAAGATGCCCACCAGGAAACTGAGCACAAGCGTGAACTGCCGGTCAGCCACATATTGCTTCCGCCACTCATTGATTTTGTCGGTCACCGACATGCTGTTCTCGACAGTAGCATCCTCCATGGGCACACAGGTTATTTCCGGATCACCTCCACTTGGCCGTCAGATCTCAATCTGACGATCGACGACGGGGTATGTGGTTTTTTCTCCTGCCGGCGTGAAGTGCACACATAGTCAACCGCCTCCAGCAACTCGGGAGAGATATCGCAATAGTTGGAAGCCGGCGGCTGTCCGCTGAAATTGGCGCTGGTAGAGACGATGGCTTTTTGGAAGCGATAGCAGAGTTGTTGCGAGAACGGCTCACGCGTCACCCTGATGGCCACCGAACCATCGTCGGCCAAGAGGTTGGGAGCCAGGTTGACCGCTCCGTCGAGGATTACGGTGACCGGTTTGGTCGCCAGTTCTATGACATCCCAGGCCACATTAGGCACATTCCTGACATACCGCTGCAACCGCGCCTCGCTGTCGACGAGGCATATCAAAGCTTTGGAGTCCACCCTACGCTTGATCTCGTAGACCCTGGCTACGGCATCTGCATTGGTGGCATCGCATCCTATGCCCCAGACCGTATCTGTGGGGTAAAGGATCACGCCTCCGCGGCGCATCACCTCGACCGCCGCATTCACATCCTTATCGTAATTGCTCATGTTCGTTAATATAAATGCCTCCCCACCCCACTCCGAAGGGACACCACCCCAAACCGCTTAGAAGGAGGGGATGTATCGTCGGATGTCTTTGGAGTATTCTTGCGGGAGAATGTTATCCGTTTTCCTCGTTTCGGAAAGAATGCTGCAAAAGTAGGGAAAAAATCCAAGATAGAGAAATTTTCGGGATGTTTTATGTGCAGCGTGAGCCCAAGAGGTTGTGGCAGCCGCCGTCAGGCACTACTCGTAGTGCCTGATTCTCACCTCTATACCGTCGTCCTTGAGTTGTGCAGCAATGCCACTCACATCGGTCTGTCCGTAATGATAAGGGAACAGCACCTTGGGCTTCACCATTCTGGCCGCACCGACGAGCTGGTCTGTGGTCATCGTAAATGGCTGGTTGCAAGGCAGGAAGGCGACATCGATATCCTTGATACTGTTCATCTCAGGAATATCCTCCGTATCGCCAGCGACATAGATTTTCAAGCCATCCACGGTGATGATATAGCCATTGTCTCTTCCTTTGGGATGAAACTGCAGGTGACCCTCAGTGGTGTTGTAGGCAGGAACGGCCACCACCGTGATGTCGTCGGAGATTTTGGTCTCATCGCCATTGCCCATGACCTGACCATAGCCAAGCATATCGCCACACCGCTTGTTGGTGACCAGAACCGTCTTGTCAGCGGTCAGGGCCTTGATGGCCTCTTTGTCGAAGTGATCACCATGCTCATGTGTCACGAAGATATAGTCGGCCTTCGGGAAGGCACTGTAGTTGATGGTACGGTTACCCAGTTTGGTCACCGGGTCGATCTCTATTTCTTTTCCATCATATTCCATCCGGATGCTGGCATGCACCAGCGCATGGAATTTGACCGTCTTCCCGCTTTTGGTCTTGAACACATCCACCTCATAGGTAGAGGTTGTCACCGGTTTCTGTGCATCCCGCCAAGCGACGATCCCTCCCTTGAGATTGACACACCGGTATCCCTCTACCGCCAACCGTCCGGCGGCGGAAGAGGAGCGGCGCCCACTCCTGCAATAGACAGCGACAGTCTTGTCTCTGTTCAGCGCAGCTTTCGCCTTTTCGAGGAAATCATCCTCGCCCTGGTCGATATTGAGCGCGCCGGTGATATGTCCCTCCGCATACTCCTTTGGAGTGCGGACATCCAGCACCACTACACCAGGTTCATCGATCAACGAAGAGAAGCCCTCCACGTCGGCATTCTCAAAATTCTGTTGGCCGCAAGCCGATGCCAGTCCAAGGCTGGCCAACAAGCAGGTTAAAAAATGTCTCATACGGATAGTATTATTAGGATTATTGACACTTGACTTATTCCACGTAACTCAGCACTCCACTTTCCCTTCTTATGACCATCGGGATTTGTCGTTG
>CAMNIN010000093.1 GCA_946540735.1 uncultured Prevotellaceae bacterium
AAACAAAATTAAGCAATTAAAGAGGACGATTTTGCAACAAAAGTGACGAAGATCCAATTCTGCACAAATTTTCTAAAAACCTGCACAAAAGGGGGTGTCCAAAGGGTGTGCTTGACAGGGTTAAACACCTACCAAATATCTTGAACATTTTTGGCCTATGGCAAGCAAGGGGTGATGTTAACCCCTCCAGTCCCACGAATGGGAGATGATTGTTTTTTCTCTTCATTTGAACGCGCTTTAAAATTTGACTTGATTTACATTATATAAGTATTGATATATTAAATTGTATTATGGTCACACAGTTTCAATGAGGTCTATTGCCCTCTCCTTCCTTGATGCTGGCGGCTCAATAGACCACCCGAATTTCTTCAGGTTTTCTTTCAGTACATAGTCGATGATGGCATTGCGCTTGTATTGTTTGGTGCCCTTGATGAACTTGGGCTGCTTCTCCTTTCCTTGAATCACCATGATTACCTGTGTAAAGGTGTCAGGGAAGCGTTTAGCCATTTTTCTTATACGGGTCATATAATAAGCTACTTCCTTCTTGTTGAGATACCGATTAAGCAAGGCCTGTACCACAGCTTCCTGGTATTGAGGGTCATAGCCAAAGAATTCGCTGGCATGGAGCTTTTGGGCAGGTGTTCTTTTGTCCGCCTCTGCGTCGGGTACACACTCGAAAGGCCATAAGTCCTCATCACCCTTTTGCCAGGGCCGTTGTTCTCCTTTCTTGGGATTGTCACGGGTATAGATGTATATGACGATGGATTTGACCTTGCCGTTTTTCCCCTTTTGGTCCCGAGTGTCGTACTCGAACCAGACGTCCGAGGCATTGTACCTGAACATCGTCAGCAGTTCATCCATTGCGGGATTGAGGATGTATCGTCGCACATCCTTGAAGTTTTCGTAAACCGAGGGCTGCAGGACTTTTCCCGTCTTGGGGTCACGTATCTCGTCCAGGTTGAAAAGTGCCCTGAAGTCGCTGATGGCGATGGGGATGACACGTTTCTTGTACATAAGTCCTTGAGCTTGTTGCTTCAAGTCAAAATGCCTGTAGTCACCGCCAAATCGGCAGCACAGCTCATACATCTTCTGCGAATATTTGGAGCGCAGCTTCATGGCCGCCCCAGAGTCGAAGTAGGTGAAATTCTTGTTGAGGTTGATGAGATATGGCATAATCTCCGGCGACACACGCACGGCGTACTGTCCCGTCTCTTTGTCATAGAAGAGAGCGTCCACCCAGTGAACCTTCCCTATGATTTCCTTGCCGTTCTCATCCATGTACTTGACTGTGATGAACTTCTCCCCCATGGTACTCAGCACCTCGTATGTCCTTGGCACATTCTTCGAGCCGCCAATCAACCCAAGGTCGCTGTCGGTCAGGTAGAAATACAAGTCCTTCCAGTTTTGCGGCACTCCTAAGCCTTTCTCCACGAACTTGCGCTTAACCTCTCCCGTCAGGAAGTACATCGCCCGGCGTTCAAGGAGGTTGTATGAAATGGGAGCATCGATGATGGCATTGCTCCATCTCAGTTTCTCGTGGCGGATCAACATCAATTCGAGATGATAACCCAACTCGTCTTTTTTCTTTGGCATACGTTTCCAGATTTGTTGCCGCAAAAAAAAGAGATTTCCATGAACCAGCCAAAAGCCGAGGGGATTGTCATTTCAAATGGAAAAAGAAGGTCAATAGATAGTAATTCATTTTTTTTTCATAAGATTGATGTTTGGTTAATATGTGGGCGGTTCCTCGTTGTGGGGAACCGCCTTTTTTCCATATTTGTCAACCTCTGCGTGAAGAAACAAGAATGCCTAAAAAGTACATATTGCATCCCAACAGACAAGATCTTCACGCACATAGCCAATTTTTCCGTCAATCTTGATTTTGTACCAACCATTCACCTTACCCAAACAGTCATAGGGGGTGGGCAAGTCAAAATCTGGGTCCGAAATCTTTGCCACTACTGCACTCTTTATAGAAGGTCCCTTTCGTACATTGATATTGCCTGAGCGATCGGGATGGCGATAGATGATACCCTGACCTTTGTCGGCACTATAGGTGACTACACGGTTGCCTACTTTAGGTACGTCATAGTCATCCTGCAATGAAACGGTATAAGTCGTGGTATTGGTACGCACGAGTCGACCCAATTCTTCACCTTTGCTGTCAATTACCACTTTCATGCTTTGTGCGCCAGCCATCACGCAGCATAGCAAACAGGCTATCAGATAAAGAGTTCTTTTCATCACAGTTTCTATATTAAAATGAAGTAATCGTAAATTACGGTGCAAAAATAACAAAAATATTGGAATGCGCAATAAAGGAATACATTTTCTACAAGTTGAATTATTGTTTTGCTACCACCATCGGGACACGCTTTTTCATGCAAAGTTACTGAGGGGGTGAACATGGCAAGTACCGCTGCGCTATTTGACAGTTCTTTTGTGGCAGCCTTCCACAGTTTTCAGTTGAAAACAGGGTATTCCATAAAAGAGCACTCAAATTATTTGCCTTTAGTTCACCTTTCCCCTCAGTCTTTTTATCGCACGAAAAATCGAATCCCGATGGCTGGAGCAAAGCTCCAAAACCAAAGGGGAAAAAACTCAACTCAAACACTTTTTATTATGCACGCTAAAGTATTCCAAATTACCAAGCAGAGAGTGGACAAGGAGAACACTCTCGACGAGAACACCCTGACGCAGGGCGATGGCAGTTTCTATGACTACTGCTCCGAGATTTCCGATGAGACAAGGAAGGAGATGATTGACTACCTTGTGAACGAACTGCTGCCCAAAGGCATGTTCACACTCGTAGGCATCGATGAGATGGTTTATAACGGAGGTGCCGATGAATGGAAGGCCAAGTGGGTGAAAGCCATCCACGACAAGGCTGGAGAGGTGACCACCGAGAACGTCCTGGACTGGATTGGCCCGACCTACCAGTTGGAAAAGGAGTTGAAGAACCCGCTCCACACCGACCACCACTTCTATCTCTCCGAAGACTCCTGTCAATCCTATGCCGAGCCATCTGCAGAACTCATGGAAATGGTTTGCTCTCTGCCGGCCGGCACTCACCTCTACATCGGTGGAGTCATCGACTTCCACTTCTAAAAATCACACGGGGGAGGGTCAGCCCCCTCCCTCTTTCATCCACATCATAACATCTATAGACATGAATACTTTCACAACGATTTTGGGGTTTGACATCAAAGACGGCCACAACCCCATCCTCATGACAGACATCCTCATTGAGACACCGAATGACCGAAAGGAAATGACCGTCCCCATCGATATGGACTATATGGGCATCGGTGAGGATATGGACTTCGACATGGAACTCTCCAAAGACTTCATCCGCGAGGTTGAGAAATTCTATAGGGACAATGGACGCATCCCGACTGCCGATGAACTGAAAAGACTCGTGGAGAAATACGATTACGGCTGCCATCCTGCTCCTGACGGCGACATCGAGCGATACTTCCTCCAATGCGAGATTGACGAGGTGACAGCCGACTGCAATATTGGTTTTTAAAATCCACATGTGGAAAAACTCCACACCCCCAAAATCGAGGGTGTGGAGATTGTCAGTGCATCATGGTTGCCCATGCTGTGTATGATGTGTAAGCGCTTACCTGCGTCCACCGAAGGTTCCGTGAGCGGCTGATGTGCCACCGTTGCCATGGCTGGCCACGTTGCCCGACGGACGGGTGCCGAAAGTGCGGCTGGGAGTATTGGCCGACCCACTGCGATGACTGTTGCAGAAGCCGCCACCAATCGAGGGATTGCCGTTACCCGTCATTGGACGGTTGCCGTGGTTCATTGAAGGATTGTGATTGCCGTTGCCATTATGGTTTCCATTATGGTTTCCACCGTGGTTCCAGTTTCCGTTGTTGTGGTTGCCGTTGTGGTTCCCATTATGGTTTCCACCGTGGTTCCAGTTTCCGTTGTTATTGTGATTGTAGTTATGATTTCCGTTATTGTGGTTGTTATGGTTGCCATGGCCCTTGGGAGGGTTGGGTTTGTCGAAGTGATGTCCGGCATAGTGGCTGTTGCCCCTGATGCTGTGGCCACCCTTGAAGGTCACGAAGACTGCGGGACGGTCGAAGAACATCCTTCCGACACCGTAGCGGCTGTAGATACCGAATGTCCAACCTGTGGTGCTCCAGGAGAGCGGACGGTAGAACCAGTTGCTGGCCATGAAGCGATCGTACTGCCAAGTGCTGAGCACATAGCGCAGGTCGCGGTTGCGCACCTCCCACCAGAAGCCGAACACGTCGGCGCGGGTATCTACATTGAGCAGGTAGTCGAGGTTGATCTCATACACTGCCTCATATTGTGTTGCTGTCAGTCCGAGCTCGTAGGCCATCTTGTCAGAAAGATAAAGAGCCTCGTTGCGTGCGGTGTTGTACGGCATTGCTGCGGCGGAAATGGCTATCGCCATCATCATCACCAAGGTCATCAAACGATTGGACCTCACCATCGTTTTCTTCATAGTCGTGTCGTTTTTGATGGTTGAACTTTTCTTTCTTATCTCTGGTGCAAAAGTAGTGCTAAAATCACATCTATGAAAGGGATTATGCCTAAACTGAAAAGGGTGATTCCCTATACTTGCATATAGGAAACCACCCTTAGTGTAGGGGAAACGTTAGTCAAATGAATCGAAATTTAATAACCTGTCAAGGCATCAGAATAATCATCATAGCACCCCTTGAATTTGCCTTTTATGTAAGAGTAATACCTGCCATAGCCTCGGGTCTTCCATGTCGTTCCTGTCAATTTGTCAAAGAAAACCTTACTGCAATCTTTACCGATTTTCTTTCCAAGTATGGTTGGCTCAATTGCCAGTATTGGAGTATTCTGAACTGAAATGTTGAAAACATCTTCGTAACTTACTGAAACTATGCAAAACTGGACACCTGCCTTTGTGCATTCATTTTCTATTACAGCTGGATTCACACAATATTCAGATTGGCAATAGGACGCATATTCATAAATGAGCACTCTATTTTTGGAATTTAAGAACTTCTGCATCTGTTCTATCGTGACCAGATAAACTTTACCATCATTGGTATGGCTATCGATAGGCGCATTGCAGACAACCACTCTTTTCTTTTGCTCTTCTGTAAGGTGCTTGTATCTTGTTCCAGGAAATGTGATGACGCACGAAGTCAAGGACAATATCCCCAAAATTATCAGTATTTTTCTCATTTAATACCGATTTTTCTGTTTAGACTTCTATCTTTTTGATGACCTTGGCTGGTATTCCGCCAACTATCGCGTTGGGTTCCACATCCTTGGTCACCACAGCGCCTGCGGCTACAACGGCTCCATCATCGATGGTCACTCCTGCAAGGACAGTTGCATTGGCTCCAATCCAGACGTTCTTACCAATGTGGATCGGCGCATAGCTCATACTTTGACGTTTAGCAGGGTCAAGGTCATGGTTGATGGTAGCAAGCACGACATTATGGCCTATGAGTGCGCCTTCCTCTATGGTGATGCCTCCCTGGTCCTGGAACTTGCAGCCCATGTTGATGAAAACACGTTCACCAACAACAGTGTTCTTGCCGCAATCGGTATGGAATGGTGGGAACATGCCAACCGTCTTGGGTACCTCACGCCCCCAAAGCTGCTCCAATAAAGCATGCAGTTCCTCCGGTGTATGATACTTACCATTAATCTCAGCTGTAATTCTCAGTGCCTCCTGAGACAACTGATGAAACATTATGTGAACATCGGAGCCTCCAATGACAGGCTTTCCCGATGCC
>CAMNIN010000094.1 GCA_946540735.1 uncultured Prevotellaceae bacterium
CCGATGAACAACGACAAATCCCGATGGTCATAAGAAGGGAAAGTGGAGTGCTGAGATTACCTCAAATACCTTTTTTTCTAAAATTCTATAATTTATTTGATTTATCCTTCCATTATGCTTAAATTTGCAAACAAATTGACAACCAAATTTTAAGCAAAATGAAAAAACTATTGATGATGTTGTTGCTGGTCATGACAGCAACGATGATGACTGCGAAAGACATCCGCACGCTTGTTGTAACGACAAATCCGCAGATGCACTGCAAAAACTGTGAAAAAAGAGTGGTCAATAACCTGAAAGATGTAAAGGGCATCAAGTCGATCGAGACCAGTGTGGCCGATCAGACGGTGACGATCCAGTATAATGCCAAGAAAACCAATGAGGAGGCTCTTATCAACGCATTTGCCGCTTTTGGTATGAAAGCCAGAAAACTCGCCGAGGGTGAGAAAATCGTCAAGGAGCCCCATGAGTGCAAGGAAAAAACGAGTGGAGACTGCAACGAATGACCCTCTATCCTAAACTGATCAACGACGCTCTGGCCACTGTCATCTATCCAGGAAACAAGAAGAACTTGGTGGAGAACGGAATGGTGGCTGACAATATGCGGATCGACGGGATGAATGTCTCTTTCTCGTTGATTTTCCAGCGTGATACCGACCCCTTCCTCAAGTCGACGGTGAAATCGGCCGAAGCAGCGATCCACTACCATGTCAGCCCGGACGTGAAGGTGAACATCACCACAGAGTTTAAGTCAAAACCCCGTCCTGAGCCCGGAAAACTCCTTCCTGATGTGAAGAATATCATCGCGGTGAGTTCTGGAAAAGGCGGAGTGGGCAAGAGTACAGTAGCGGCCAATCTGGCCATTGCCCTGGCAAGACTGGGCTATCAGGTGGGACTGCTCGATACCGATATCTTCGGTCCGTCGATTCCCAAAATGTTCGGCGTGGAGGACGCCAGGCCTTATGCAGTGAAGAAGGATGGGAGAGACCTGATCGAACCCGTGGAGAACTATGGGGTCAGGTTGCTCAGTGTGGGTTTTTTTGTCAATCCTGACACGGCGACGCTTTGGCGTGGCGGAATGGCCTCCAACGTACTGAAGCAGCTGATCGGTGATGCAGACTGGGGTGAGCTCGATTTCCTCATCCTCGACACACCACCGGGCACCAGCGACATCCACCTCACACTGTTGCAGACGCTTGCCATCACAGGCGCCGTGATCGTCAGTACGCCACAGGACGTGGCTTTGGCAGATGCCCGCAAAGGCATCGACATGTACCGCAATGAGAAGGTCAACGTGCCGATTCTCGGATTGGTGGAGAATATGGCTTGGTTTACGCCAGCTGAATTGCCTGAGAACCGCTATTACATCTTCGGCCGTGAGGGGTGTAAGAATCTCGCTGCAGAGATGAACCTGCCGCTCTTGGCTCAGATACCGCTCGTGCAAAGCATCTGCGAGAGTGGTGATGCTGGTGCTCCCGCTGCCACTAATATCGAGACCATCACTGGTCAGGCTTTCATCAATCTGGCTCAAGCCGTGGTTACGGTCACTCGCAGGCGCAATCGCGAACAGCCCCCTTCGCACGTCGTAGGGGTCAAATAAACTATCTCATCTTGGGTGATCGGGGCGTCCAGAATTCTGGGCGCCCCGATCGCATTCAGGCTTTCTTGTTGACTTTTTGGATAATCTTGGGCGTTTCGGTAGACCGAAGTGAAAGTATTTTGATATTTTTGAGGAATAATTGAACATCATTCAAAATTTTTTATTATATTTGCGTTCGTCTAATCATCAAGAAATGCACCATGAAAAAAACGGGTTTTTGGCATCGGGTGTTCGACCTCTATTATGATGGCTTCCGGAATATGACGCTGGGGCGGACGCTGTGGGCTATCATCCTGATCAAGCTCTTCATTATGTTTGTGGTGCTCAAAATATTCTTTTTCCCAAATTATATCAAGGAGAACACGACAGAAGGCGGGGAGGCTCAGTTCGTCAGCGAGCAGATGCTCAACCGGTCTGAAAAACCTTAGATTCAACAACAAAAACGATATTGGTTATGCAGAATCTTTTATTGAATGTAGATGCGGGAATGGTCGACTGGGCAAGGGCTCAGTTTGCTATCACTGCGATTTATCACTGGCTTTTCGTCCCCCTCACATTGGGACTGGCCTTGATCATGGGTATCATGGAGACATGTTACTATCGCACAAAAAAGCTGTTCTGGAAAGACGTGGCCAAGTTCTGGCAAAAGCTCTTCGGCATCAATTTCGCTATGGGTGTGGCCACGGGTATCATCCTCGAGTTTGAATTTGGCACTAACTGGAGTAATTACTCCTGGTTTGTCGGCGACATTTTTGGAGCTCCTCTGGCCATAGAGGGCATCATCGCATTCTTCCTGGAGTCAACTTTCGTAGCCGTGATGTACTTCGGATGGAAGAAAGTGTCGGCTGGATTCCATTTGGCTTCTACTTGGCTCACCGGACTGGGTGCCACGTTCTCGGCGTGGTGGATTCTTGTGGCAAACTCCTGGATGCAATATCCGGTGGGTTGTGAGTTCAACCCAGATACCATGCGCAATGAGATGGTGTCGTTCACCCAAGTGGCATTCTCACCTTTCGCCATCGACAAATTCTGCCATACCGTGACCTCGGCGTGGATCATCGGCGCATTGTTCACCGTGGCAGTGTCAGCTTGGTATCTGCTCCGTAAGCGTGAGCGGTTGCTGGCCATTGAAAGCATCCGGATCGGGAGCATCGTCGGACTCGTGGCCTCTGTGCTGGCTGCTGTCACAGGCGACCATTCCGGTTATACCATAGCCCAGGTGCAACCGATGAAAATGGCGGCCATGGAGGCTTTGTATGATGGCAGTGAGGGGCAAAGTCTGACGGTCATTTCTTTGCTCAACCCGTTTGAACAGCCTGATTACAAAGCTGGAGGTGAGGCTCCCTTGAGAATCGCTGTGCCTTATGCGTTGGCTTTCATGGCCACTCATGATTTCAACGGTTTTGTGCCAGGTGTCAACGATATCATCAAAGGTGGTTATACCAATGCAGAAGGAAAATTGGAACCATCTTTGGCTGAGAAAATGAGAAGAGGGCGTGATGCGATAGAAACACTTGGCGAATACCGTCAATTGAAGGCTGAGATCAATGGCCAGCCCACGGCAGAGCAGGAGGCTTTGTTAGCTCAGAAAAAAGATTTCCTCAAGGAGAACATGCGCTATTTCGGCTATGGGTATATCAGGGATGCTGATGAGGTGGTGCCTTTTATCCCACTGTGTTTCTATACCTTCCGTATTATGGTCGGGTTGGGATGCCTGTTTATCCTTTTCTTCGCTGTCACTCTGTTTCTCCTCTACAAAAAAGACATCACCCGAGGCAAATGGTGGATGTGGACGGCTATCGCATTGCTGCCTCTCGGATATGTGGCCAGTGAGTCTGGATGGCTCGTGGCTGAGTTTGGGCGACAGCCTTGGACGATCCAGGACATGCTTCCCACGTGGGTAGGTGTCAGTGACCTCTCGTCTAATGCCGTCATGCTTACTTTCTTTATCTTCCTCGTCTTGTTCACTGCCTTGCTCGCCGTGGAGATCAATATCCTCTGCAAGCAAATCAAGAAGGGTCCTGAATACACGAAATAACCTAAAACGAAACGATTATGACTTACGCATTTATGCAACATTATTGGTGGTTCCTGGTATCACTCCTTGGAGCACTGCTGGTATTCCTCATGTTTGTGCAGGGGGCCAATTCCATGATTTTCAGTCTTAGCAGCGACGAGACGGAACGCAAGATGCTGATCAATTCCACGGGTAGGAAATGGGAGTTTACTTTCACCACGCTGGTCACTTTCGGGGGAGCATTCTTCGCATCGTTCCCTCTTTTCTACAGCACCAGTTTCGGAGGAGCCTATTGGTTGTGGATGATCATCCTGTTCTCTTTCGTCCTGCAGGCGGTCAGTTATGAGTTTCAGAACAAACTGGGCAATATCTTCGGACCGAGATTGTTCCAATGGTTTCTTATCATCAATGGTATCGTAGGTCCTTTACTTCTGGGCGGAGCCGTGGCAACCTTCTTCAACGGGTCTAACTTCGTGATCGACAAAGACAATATCATCGACAGCATGCAGCCCATCATCAGCCGATGGGCAAACGACAGCAATGGGTTGGATGCCTTGCTTGATCCTTGGAATCTGATTTTTGGCCTTTCCGTGTTTTTCCTGGCTCGCATGTTAGGGGTCCTCTATATTATAAATAATGTGGCAGACGACCAACTGCGTGCCAATGCAAGGAAAGCCTTGGTGGGCGCCACGATCACCTTCCTTGTGCTCTTCCTCGCTTTCTTGGTGCGCACGTTGCTCAAAGACGGTTTCGCTTACGACCCAGCAACGGGTGTGGTGTTTCTTGAGCCTATGAAATATCTGCACAACTTGTTGGATATGTGGTATGTGCTTATCGTTTTGCTGGCCGGTGTGGTTGCATTGCTCTATGCGGTCGTTCGCACGGTGAGAGAAGCCGATTATATCAAGGGCATCTGGCCGGCAGGTATCGGAGTAGTGCTTGTCGTACTTTGCCTCTTGCTCTGTGCAGGATGGAACAATACCGCCTATTATCCGTCAAATGCGGACATTGCCAGCAGTCTTTCCATCGTTAATAGCTGCAGCAGTGAGTTCACGCTTCGGACGATGACTTATGTCAGTTTCATTATTCCATTTGTTTTGGCTTATATCGTATATGCCTGGTGGTCTATTGACAAGAAGAAAATCGACCGTGAGGAGATCGCTTCAGATGATCATGCCTATTGAATGCAGAATGATGAGAAGAACATTTTTCTTATTACTGGTTTGGATCACAATGGGTCTGTGCGCTTTTTCCCAGAATGGGAATGACACGCTTCGTCATGTGGTCCTTTTGGAGACGACAAAAGGGGATATTCGCATCGCCTTGTCGAATGAGACACCTTTGCACCGAGACAATTTCCTGCGGTTGGTTCGTGAACATGCCTACGACAGCGTGCTGTTTCATCGAGTCATCAAGGATTTCATGATTCAGACAGGTGACATGGCCACCAAACCTTCGATGAAGGGGAAAAAGCGAAAGGAGACGAAGGAAAAATACAAGGTGCCGGCTGAAATCAGGTTCCCGGTTCTTTTCCACAAACGAGGGGCAGTGGCCGCAGCTCGTGAGCCAGACAGTGTCAATCCCCATTGGGAATCTTCCGCATCCCAGTTTTACATCGTCTATGGATGGGATATGAATGAGGCAGAGGTCGACCTTTATCAGCATAAGATCGATTCTCTCTCGGGCGGTAAGATCGTCTTTACTCCGGAAGTGAGAGAAGCGTATGTCAGATATGGGGGTAGTCCGCATCTTGACGGGAAATACACGGTCTTCGGTGAGGTCATAGAAGGAATGGATGTCGTCGAAAAAATCCAATCCGCCGAAACCGATGACGCAGATCGCCCCAAAGATGATATCCGCATCATCCGTGCCTCGGAGATACCGGAGCAACAATAGACTTGGCGATATCTTGAAAATGACAATCCCGCCTCTCCTGCCTCTTTTTTGAGGGTAGGAGAGGCTTTTCGCTTGATATAAGTCAATAATTCGGAAAAATATTCGTTTTTGATTCAAAAAAAGCTTGAAAAGTTTGGTTGGTATTGATGTAATTCCTACCTTTGCATCCGCTTTCGGGTTGAGCCCCGTGAGCGAGACAA
>CAMNIN010000095.1 GCA_946540735.1 uncultured Prevotellaceae bacterium
AAACAAAATTAAGCAATTAAAGAGGACGATTTTGCAACAAAAGTGACGAAGATCCGCAAATGCCGTGCAAATCGGTGTAAAGAAAAAGTCAAGTGCCTGATTTTCAAGCACTTGACTTTCAAAGTTGTCGGGGTGACAGGATTCGAACCTGCGACCGCCTGGTCCCAAACCAGATGCGCTACCGGGCTGCGCTACACCCCGAATGCAAGTCATTTTTGAAATGCGAGTGCAAAGGTACACTCTTTTTTCTGTCCTTGCAAATTTTTTGGAATCTTATTTTATGATATTCTGCTCTTTGAATATCTTTTTGAGCACTTGAACACCTTTCTCAACCTGTTCCTCGGTATGCGTGGCCATCAATGCGAATCTGACGAGTGTGTCCTGAGGTGCACATGCCGGTGGAATGACAGGATTGATAAACACGCCATTGTCGAAGGCCAATTTGGTGACAAGGAAAGTTTTGTCCACATCACGGACATAGAGAGGAATGATAGGGCTTTCGGTGTCGCCGATCTCAAAACCTTCTTCGCGGAAACGGCGCAGGGCATAATTGGTGGTCTTCCACAACTTCTCCATACGCTCGGGCTCAGTGCGAATGATATGCAAAGCCTCTCTCGCTGCAGCAGTAGCAGCAGGTGTGTTGGAAGCACTGAAGATATAAGTGCGGCAGGTATGACGGAGATAATTGATGGTGTCGGCATCTGCTGCCACGAAACCACCTATACTGGCAAGACTCTTGGAGAATGTACCCATAATAAGATCGACATCATCCGTCACTCCAAAATAATCGCATACTCCCCGGCCCTCTTTACCAAAGACTCCTATGCCATGGGCTTCGTCTACCATGAGCGAGGCGTTGTATTTTTTCTTCAACCTGACTATTTCAGGGAGATTGGCAAGGTCACCTTCCATGGAGAAGACTCCGTCGACCACAATGAGTTTGATGGCATTAGGGTCACATTTCTGGAGGACTTTCTCCAGGTCTTCCATGTCGTTGTGCTTGAATTTCAACTGTTTCGCAAATGACAAGCGGCGTCCGTCGACAATACTGGCGTGATCTCTCTCGTCGCAGATAATATAATCTTCCCTGCCACAAATGACTGCCAACACGCCAGAATTGACAAAGAATCCCGTCGAGAAGCACAAGGCGTCGTCTTTGTGCTCAAACTCGGCAAGTTCCTTCTCAAGCTCTACATGTAAATCCACAGTACCATTGAGGAAACGGCTTCCTGCGCACCCTGACCCATATTTGTCGAGTGCGGCTTTAGCTGCGTCGATGATACGCTGGTCGCCAGTCAAACCTGTATATGCATTGGAACCAAACATAAGAACCTTATGTCCTTCCATTTCCACTTCAGTGCCTTGTTTGCCTGAAATAGCTCTGAAATAGGGGTATACCCCCATTTCCATAAATTTTTGCGGTTCACGGTAATTTTTGAACCTCTCCTGTAATAATCCCATTACAAAATTCTGATTTTGGCTGCAAAGTTAGTAAAAAAAATAATTTTCTCTCATTTTTTGAATGAGAAAATAGCATTTGTTCAAAAAAAACGCAAATATGGATAAAAAATCATCGATAATGCGTAATTTTGCAGCTGAAATTCATACTTTTTTCCTTTTTGGAATATACTGACAGGAAATGAAAGCATTGTTTATCATGAATCCGATATCAGGCGCTGTGAAAAAATCGGGTATTCCCCAATTGATCGACCAGTATCTTGATAAGGATAAGTTTGAATATAATATAAGGTATACAGAATACGCCGGTCATGCCAAAGAGATTGCGCGCACAGCTGTGGACGAAGGAATCGACGTCGTAGTGGCAGTGGGCGGAGACGGCACAATCAATGAGGTTGGCTGCTCACTCGTGCATACCCAGACGGCCATGTCGATCATCCCCTGTGGTTCTGGAAACGGATTGGCACGTCATCTTTCCATTCCCATCAATATCAAGCAGTCGATAGAGATTCTCAACGACTATCAAGTGCACGACTTGGACTATTGCACGATCAACGAGCATCCTTTCTTCTGCACATGTGGCATGGGGTTTGATGCTTTCATCAGCCAGAAATTCGCCATGAGCAATCGCCGTGGACCGTTGAAATACATAGAGGAAGTGCTGTTGGAAGGACTACGCTACCAGCCTGAGGTCTACAATATCGAGGATGAGGATGGCCTGCATCGCTATCAGGCTTATCTGGTGACCTGTGCCAATGCCTCGCAGTATGGCAACAATGCCTATATCGCTCCTCAAGCGTCGATGAGCGACGGCTTGCTCGATATCATCATCATGGAGCCATTCAGCATCATGGATGCGGCCCAAGTGAGTTTTGACCTGATGAACAAGACCCTGAGCAACAGCAGTAAGGTGAAAACCTTCAAGGCCAAGCAAGTGACGATTCACCGCCGGAAAGAAGGACCTGTGCACTTTGACGGCGACCCGATGATCATGGGTGAGGAAATCGTCGTCGCCGCTGTGGAGAAAGGCATCAAGATGGTCTGCAACAGAGAAGCAGAAGATATGACAAAGCTGGAGCCTAATATGATACAGAACGCTGTCAGTGAACTGTTGAATGACTTCAGCGACATGAACAGCACAATCCGGCATCAGAGCCGCAACGTGGTCGCTTTCAATAAGAAAATGTGGCGCAGGCTCAAGAGATGAACCGTTGACACCAACGTCATAGATAGAAGTCGTCGGTAATTTTATGATACCACTCTGATCTCACTCCTGGAGCCATTTCCAACACCACCTCTTGTCTGTCGAAATCTTTCACAGGGTGGAGTCTGAAGGCCAGAAGATATCTTTTGGGAGCTTTGTGGGGTGTGGTCTTCACCGCATATTCACGGGCCAAGGTGAAACCACACAATGATGCTTCTCTCTGCAATTTCGCCTTATAATCGAAGGGTATGATGACAGAGAACTCTCCCTCCTGGTCCAACAGACGCTTTGCCGACATAAACAATTGATCGAAGGGCAATGTATCTGTATGTCTTGCCGTATTGCGCAGGGAGTCAGGGGCTTTCAGGGCATTGTCGAAAAATGGTGGATTGCTGACCAACGCATCATAACAGCCTTGCAAGTGAGGAGAATCCGCCCATTGTTGTATGGAAGAACATACGACATGGACCTGTCTGTCAAATGGAGACATTCCGACATTGACAACGGCCTGTTTGCAAGCCGAAGGGTCGATGTCGACCGCATCTATTTGGGACAGGGGAAAGCGCTGAGCCATCATCATAGCAATGACCCCCGTACCACAACCTATGTCGAGCATGCGGGAGCCTCCCCGAGCCCAAGCTCCCAGCAAGACACTGTCGGTGCCCACTTTCATGGCGCACTGGTCCTGATAGACGACAAACTGCTTGAATCTGAAAAAAGTGTTTGGCATGACGATACAAAGATAGGCTAAATGGTTGGCTTTGCAAAATAAAAACAGAAAAAACTGGTTTATTGCCCACAAGCCTACTGCCTTGCCGTTCAAGGCGAACTTACTCTGCATCAGCACCTGGTGCGTAGAACTCATTAATATCGTTCGCCGTGATCATTCCCTCAGCCATAACCCATTCAATGGCAGCATTGATGTTGCCGATGATGCCCCGATAGTGCTTGGTGATATCGTTTTGAAAATCAATAACGACAAGTGCTTTGTTGTTCATCATTTACTCAATCACAAAACTGCGGGGATAGAAGTCGCTGTAGAAACGACCGTCGGTGGCGGTGAACTTCAAGACACAGTAGTTGGGATCGGTCACACCGCCAGGGTAGTATTGCTCATCACCCTCGCGCCAGATCATTTCTTTCGAGGCGGCATCCGTCAGTACCTCCATCGTACCTCTGAGCATCATGCCCTTAAATCCTTTGGCATCGCAGAAATAAATGCTTGCCTTAGGGTTAGCCTTGTATTGAGCCACACGTATTGAGAATGTGTTGGTTGTAAAGTAGAAGGTTTTGATACCCTCACGCTTGCGTGGCTTCAACATAGCCTTGGTCCAGGGAAAACCGTACTGATCTACCGATGAGATGTAAGCGATGGGCTGTTTATCTGCCATCTGTGCAATGAGTTCTTTAATGCCAGCCAAAGCGGGGTTGACATTCATGATTTCATCGTTACTAACATCCAACGTTTTGCGCCAGCGCTTCAGCTGGGGGAAGTATGTTTTCATCACGCCGATATACTCCTCTTTGGTGATGGGTTTCTCCAACCCCTCATTTACTGCACCAACAAATTGACCTTTGGTCGACTTCTGTCGCGACTCGGCATTGTCGATGCAAGCATCACACTGCTCTCGCTGCTCCATCAGTTGGGCACAATGTTCTATCATCTCTTCCATCGTGCAGTCTTGCAAGAATTTACCATCCTTGTAGCAGTACATGCAGTAATCTTCATTCTTACTGCCGTCGGCATTCGTGCCGAGGACATCTTCGGTTAGCGGCATGCCGCAACTCTGACAAAATCTCTGTTCCATAATATTTTTACTCCCCAACTTAACTATCGGAAGTCATGAAGTTATTGAAATTGAAGAAGTTAAGCCAAATGTACTTTCGCTGTTCAAGCGTTCTGATCGCACTTTTCATGACTTTACCAAATCATCCGGCTTCGCTTCTCTGGTCGAAAGGCCGATAACTACTTCACTTCTTTAACTTCCGAAACATGAATTCCTAATTGTTTTTTATACTTACGCCACCAAGGAAATTACTGGCAACTATGTGCAGGCAGGGCGCACCGTCCTTGGCGTTGCGGTTCGTCTCATTGCCCACACCGCCGATGAAACTGCGGCTTTTCGTCTC
>CAMNIN010000096.1 GCA_946540735.1 uncultured Prevotellaceae bacterium
TTAGCCAACGCCATGTCGCTCTATGACTACAACGAGTATGTGACCAAAAGCCAGAGAGCCCAAACAGATAGGAATAAGGCTTTGACGTGGCTGTTTGTTACATTGATGGCCCTATTGCTTGCCGTAGGAATCATCGTTTATCTGATTACTTTTTATAAAAGGAAACAGAAAAATGAGCGTATGAAAATACTTCTTTTGGAGTCCATCTCCCAAAAATACCATGGTGAGCACAATCTGAGAAGTGTAAAAGAGGCACAGATTGTCTTATGTCTCAGACAATTGATGAGTGATAATAATAACCTCAGCGATGAAGGATGGAATGAGCTTGAAGAGCAATTTGAACTGTTGCATCCCGATTTCATGCTGAAACTGGAGACCCTTGGCAACTTCAAAACTACGGAAAAAAGAGTATTTCTGTTAAGGAAGATGGGATTCTCTCCCATTGAAATCTCCAAACTCGCCTGCCTCTCACCACAAGCCGTTACCTCTATCCGCTCAAGGGCATACTATAAAATCACACATCAAAAGGGTAGTCCAGATCAAATGGATGAACTGCTCCTGAAACTATAACCAGGCATCCACATCATAAAAGCACTTCAAAAGACAGTTTTTTCATCGGTTTCTTTGTTTTCATCCGCAAATGTCGTAATTTTGTAGCCAATATACGAATTAAATACAAAAATAATGTACAGGACTAAGACATGCGGAGAACTCAGACTCTCCGACAAAGGGAAGACTGTGACCCTCGCAGGGTGGGTGCAGAGAAGCCGCAAGATGGGTGGCATGACCTTCATCGACCTGCGCGACCGCTATGGCATCACGCAGTTGGTGTTCAATGAGGAAACCGACAGTGATCTCTGTGCCAAAGCCAACAAACTCGGACGCGAATACTGCGTACAAGTGACAGGATGCGTGAGCGAACGGGAGAGCAAAAACCCAAAGATGCCTACAGGCGACATCGAGATCATCGCTTCGGAATTGAGAATCCTCAGCGAGAGCGTCACCCCGCCCTTCACCATCGAGGACAAAACCGATGGCGGCGATGAATTGAGAATGAAATACCGCTACCTCGACCTCCGACGCAGTGTCGTGCGCAAGAACTTGGAACTCCGCCACAAGATGACCATCGCCATCCGGAATTTCCTCGACTCCAAAGACTTTATCGAGGTGGAGACTCCCATCCTCATCGGCTCAACACCCGAGGGTGCACGCGACTTCGTGGTGCCTTCACGTATGAACCCAGGACAGTTTTATGCCCTGCCGCAAAGCCCGCAGACGCTTAAACAACTGCTGATGGTGAGCGGATTCGACCGCTACTTCCAGATTGCGAAATGCTTCCGTGATGAGGACCTCAGGGCCGATCGTCAGCCCGAGTTTACGCAGATCGACTGCGAGATGAGTTTCGTGGACCAAGAGGATGTCATCTCGCTCTTCGAGGAGATGTGCCGGCAGCTTTTCAAGGACATCCTCCATGTCGAACTGCCCGCCAAATTGCAGCAGATGCCTTGGCATGAGGCCATGAGGCGCTTCGGAAGCGACAAACCTGACCTCCGTTTCGGCATGGAGTTCGTTGAACTGATGGACGTGCTCAAGACAGGCTCTTTCCCGGTGTTCGACCAAGCTGCCTATATCGGCGGCATCTGTGTGCCGGGCTGCGCTTCCTACACACGCAAGCAACTCGACCAACTCACCGACTTCGTCAAGCGCCCGCAGGTGGGTGCCAAAGGTCTTGTTTACGTGAAATACAATGCCGACGGCACCATCAAGAGCAGTGTGGATAAATTCTACGGACAGGAAACACTCCTCGCCCTGAAAGAGAAAATGGGTGCCAAGGATGGCGACCTCGTGCTCATCCTCTCCGGCGACAATGCCAACAAGACACGCGTGCAACTCTGTACCCTGCGACTGGAGATGGGCGACAGGCTTGGACTAAGAGACAAAAACAAGTTCGAGTGCCTCTGGATTGTCGATTTCCCGCTGTTTGAGTGGAGTGATGAGGAACAGCGCCTCATGGCGACGCACCATCCCTTCACCATGCCCAATCCCGACGATATCCCATTGCTTGACGAGCACCCGGAGCAGGTGAGGGCCAAAGCCTACGATTTCGTGTGCAACGGCATCGAAGTGGGCGGCGGCAGTCTGCGTATCCATGACGGAAAACTGCAGGCCAAGATGTTTGACATCCTCGGCTTCACACCCGAAAGAGCCATGGCACAGTTCGGCTTCCTCATCAATGCCTTCAAATACGGAGCACCGCCTCATGCTGGACTGGCTTTCGGACTCGACCGCTTCGTGTCCATCTTCGCCGGACTCGACAGCATCCGCGACTGCATCGCATTCCCGAAAAACAACAGCGGGCGTGATGTGATGCTCGATGCACCATCGGAACTGGACCCCAAACAGTTGCAGGAACTGCAGATAAAGATTGATGTAAATCAAGAAAACAGCGAAAACTGAACAAGAAAAGAGAAAAACGGCCTTTTTTTAGTAAAAAATTTGAATT
Source organism: uncultured Prevotellaceae bacterium (assembly GCA_946540735.1). GTDB lineage: Bacteria > Bacteroidota > Bacteroidia > Bacteroidales > Bacteroidaceae > Prevotella. The sequence goes on from CAMNIN010000096.1 coordinate 2,504, forward strand.
GTTTGAAAGAAAAACTGTAATTTTGCAGCAAATTTAAAACGTTGATACAGAATAAGTTCAACTATGTTTATTTTTGGTTAAAAAATTATGGCAGAAAAGAAAGCAACAACAAAGGCCGCTGCTACCAAGGCAGCAGCTGAGAAGAAGGCAGCACCCAAAAGGAGTGCAAAGAAGGTAGAGGTCGTTATCAATGCTGAGACCGTCGGCTTCAAGGCCGGTGACGTGTATCAGGCTCTTTTCGCAGCCGAGAAGGCTATGAGCGTGAAGGATATTGCCAAGGCAGCCAAGATTTCTGAGCAGGAGACGCTGCTCGGTATGGGATGGCTCTTCAAAGAGGGCAAAATCAAAGATGAGGAAGGTCTTATCACCCTCGCTTAATCTCTGACAACCACATAATCAAATGCCGGCCTCGTTTGCGAGACCGGCATTTTTCGTGACTTTTTCTGCCGGTTTCACCGTGAAAACAATGCCTATCCTACGTTTCAAATTGTTTATTTTTTATTCCATCCACACTTTTTAATACTCCTTTCGTGCGGCGTGTCGTTTTTTTATCGTATCTTTGTTGACTGAAAAACATCAACAATCGGTTTAATTCCATTAGTATGGCAAGAAGATATTTATTAGGTTTCGATGTCGGCAGTAGTTCTGTCAAGGCATCACTCGTGGATGCGGACTCTGGAGAGTGCGCAGCATCCGCGTTCTTCCCAGAGAGTGAGGCTCCCATCAAAGCCGTCAAGGCAGGATGGGCTGAGCAGGATCCCCAATCATGGTGGGACTATGCGAAGATGAGCCTTCAGAAAATCATGGCCGACACTGGTGCCACGGCCGAAGAAATCAAGGCCATCGGCATCTCTTATCAGATGCACGGACTGGTGTGCGTCGACAAAGACCTCCAGGTCATCAGGCCGTCTATCATCTGGTGTGACTCCAGGGCTGTGCCGTATGGCGAGAAGGCTTTTGAAGCTCTTGGCTCTGAAAAATGCCTCGGGCACCTGCTCAACTCACCGGGCAACTTCACGGCTGCCAAACTGGCGTGGGTGAAGGAGAACGAGCCTGAGCTCTTCGACCGCGTGTATAAGTTCATGCTGCCTGGCGACTACCTCGCCATGCGGCTCAGCGGGACGGTCAACACCACCATCAGCGGACTCAGTGAGGGCATGTTCTGGGACTTCAGAGAGAAACGCGTCGCCGACTTCCTCATGCAGTATTTCGGCTTCGACAACAGTCTCGTACCCGATATCGTACCGACTTTCAGCGTGCAGAGCGAGGTATGTGCTGCTGCGGCTGCTGAACTCGGCCTCAAAGAGGGGACTCCCATCTCCTACCGCGCAGGCGACCAGCCCAACAATGCTGTTTCACTGAATGTGTTCAACCCGGGAGAGATCGCTTCCACCGCCGGCACTTCAGGCGTGGTCTATGGCGTGCTGGGTGAGATCAACTACGACAAGAAAAGCCGTGTCAACACCTTCGCACACGTCAATTACACCAAAGACCTCGACCGCCTCGGAGTGCTGCTCTGTATCAACGGCACCGGCATCCTCAACGCATGGGTGCGCCGCACCGTGGCTCCAGAGGGCATCTCGTATGCAGAGATGAACGACTTCATGGCTTCAGTGCCCATCGGAAGCGAGGGCGTCACCGTCATCCCGTTCGGCAATGGCGCAGAGCGTGTGCTTGAGAACCGAGAGGTGGGATGCTCTATCAATGGCGTCAATTTCAATAAGCATGGCAAAGCACACATCATGAGGGCCGCACAGGAAGGCATCGTCTTCAGCTTCTGCTATGGCATGGAGATCATGCAGCAGATGGGTATGGACATCCGAAAAATCCATGCCGGAAAGGCCAATATGTTCCTTAGCCCGCTATTCAGAGACACCCTCGCCGGTGTCAGCGGCGCTACCATCGAACTCTATGAGACCGACGGCAGCGTGGGTGCCGCCAAGGGCGCCGGCATGGGATGCGGCATCTACAAAGACCATGACGAGGCTTTCGCCACGCTCAAGAAGTTGGCCGTCATCGAACCTGATGAGAGCCGCCGCACGGCATATCTGCAGGCCTATGCCAACTGGAAAGACCAATTGGCCGCTATCGTGAGAAATAACTAATTTTTTTTATTTTACAACTTATTCATTATCAAAAAAAATTATGGCAAAAGAGTATTTTCCGTTTACCGGTAAAATTCCTTTCGA
>CAMNIN010000097.1 GCA_946540735.1 uncultured Prevotellaceae bacterium
AGAATCGGTATTTGGACGTGGTCGCACCCTGCAAAATGAGCTATTGGTCGAATTTTATCTTTGCTGTTCATGGTGTAATTGATGATTGTGGGTGCAAAGATAAAGCCGGAAAAGGCGAAAGGCATGGCATTTTCGGATTGGCGGATCGCCAGGACTAAGGCTGTCGGTGGATTTACGGGGATGGAGACCACGGAGGGAGACTGCGGACGGACCACGGACGGAGACCACGGACGGAGACGCCACACTGTGACGTCTCTACAGCGGCGACCGGCAATCTGCAGTCAGAAGTGGATCAGAACTCCACGTAGGGAGCAAGACGGCTGATGACTTCGGGAGGGAAGTCAGGAAGAAGCGACAATTGACTAAGAGAAGTGAGCGGACCCTTCAACCGTCGGTAGTCGGTGATGGCCTTGGCCTGATAAAAATTGATGTAAGGGTGCTTGCGCAGTTGGGCGAGTGACAATTGATTGATCTTCAGCCGACGAGAGACACCCGTCGACATGGTGAAGAAATCCACAGCCTCCTCGGGGAAGCCCTCGATCTCAAACAACTGGTCAGCGGAATAGAAGCCACCCAGACGTTCTCTGTAGGCCACCACTTTCCGGGCATAATAACTACCGATACCCGGAACCCGTTTCAGCAACGTCGTGTCGGCACTGTTGAGGTCGATCTGCTCACCATTCCTCAACTTCACCGGAAAGCGCAACGTATCGCGCGATGGAGAGACCGATGCCGTCATTTCGCCACCCTGCGCCCAATCCCGTCCAGAAGACCAAGCACCGATAGGGGCGGAGCGTCCCGAACTCTTACGGGGATAAGCGCTCCGCTGTCCGTAAACCTCGGAAGCCGGCCGATAGTCACTGGAGATCCGGATATAAGGTTCGATCTCACGATATTGCTTGACCGTCAGCCCATAGACACGGGCGAAATCCGAGGGTTGCCGGAATACACCGCCCTTTGCCCTGAAGCGGTAGATACTCCGCACCTGCCAGGGTTGCAGTCCGAGTCCCAACAGACAAGTGCTGTCAGCGGTGTTCGGATCGAAGGGTACCAGATGCCTCTGCTGTTCTTCCACAGCATAATAAGATCCTGGAGCAGGGTCATCCTCCCCGGTATTCCCATGCATCGCCACTGAATCAGCATCCTCTGCGGATGTCGTACTGTTTCCCCTACCGACGAGAAAAATCACCCCAAGAGCCACGACCATCACACAGAAGGCCACCAAAAGCACCTTGCGGTCGGATTTTTGGAAATAGAAGAACTCCTTGATAGACATAAGTTAAATCAACTTGAGCTGATGCAGGAAAATCGCAATGATACAGATGGGACAGACGAACCTGACAAAAAACAGGAACAAGTCAAGCAACCCACCTCGCAGGGTGCCCCAGTTGGTGATCTGGTCATGCACTACCTTGCGAGGGATATACCAACCCACAAAAAGACAAGTGAGCAAAGAGCCCAAAGGCAGAAGAACCTGTGCCGTGAGCGAGTCGCAGAAATCAAGTAGCCCCATGCCCAAGAGCTTGAAATCCGCCAACACCCCATTAGACAAGCTGCAGAGCACAGCGATCACGCTGCAGATGGCCGTGACAACCCATGCTCCCCTACCCCGTGAGACATGAAACTCCTCGTGGAAAAACGCCGTGCCAATCTCATGCATCGAGATGGTCGACGTCAGGGCGGCAAGAGCCAGGAGCGCATAGAACAAGATGGCGATGACATAACCGACAACCGGCACTGCAGCAAAAGCCTCATGGAAAACATTCGGCAACGTGATGAATATCAAAGAGGAGCCGGAGTCAGGGTTCACTCCTACGGAAAAAGCCGCGGGGAAAATCAGCAGTCCTGCCAATACCGCCACGACGGTGTCGAGCAAGGCGATCTGCACCGCCGATTTCATCAGGTTTGTCTGGCGTGTGAAATAAGAAGCATAGGTACAAAGGCAAGCGGTGCCCAGGCTCAACGAGAAGAAAGCCTGTCCGAGTGCCTCCAGCAAGACGCTGTGGGTCATCTTCGAAAAATCAGGTTTGAACAGGAACACCACACCTTTCCATGCGTTGGGCAACATGCAAGACGCCACGATCAGTACCACCAACAGAATCATCAAGGTGGGCATCAACAACTTCGAGGCTTTCTCTATGCCATTCTGCACACCGCGAGCCACGACCAGATGAGTGAGACCGATGAAAGAGACCGCCCACAAAGCCGGTTTCCAAGGATTGGAGGAAAACTCCTGGAAATAATGCGTCACATAGGACACATCGCCATTGACATGACCTATCACCGAAGCCAGGAGATACTGCAGGCACCATCCTGCCACCACGGCATAGAAACCGAGGATGATCATCGATGTGATAACACCGAGATAACCGATCACCCGCCATGGTGTCTTGCCCGCCAACTTGTTGTATGCCCCGGCTGCATTCGACTCCGCAGATCGGCCCACCACAAACTCAGCCATCATTCCGGGGACACCCAGCATCAAGACAAATACCAAATAGAAAAGGATGAAAGCGGCTCCGCCATTCATGCCCGCCATATAAGGGAAGCGCCAGATATTGCCCAGTCCGACTGCAGATCCTGCCGTGGCTAAGATAATGCCCAATTTCGATCCGAAACCTATTCTCTTTATCTCCGACATAGTGAAAAACTGTTAGATGACCTTGAACTGATGGAGAAAGATCAATATGATACAAACCGGACACACATAGCGGATCAAGAACAGGTATACATTGAAGAAGGTGTTTTTCAGCGTGCCCCAGTTGGTGTACTCATCGCGCACGACCTTCCGAGGAGCCACCCACCCCATGAAGATGCAGGTCAGCAAACCGCCTACAGGCAAGAAGATTTGTCCGGTGACATAGTCAAAGATATCGAACAACGACTTCCCGAATAGGCTCAGTCCATCCCATGCGCCGAATGACAACGAGCAGAACACGCCGATGATGGAACAGGTGCAGGTGACCACCAATGCGGCCTTGCCACGCGAGATGCGCATCTCCTCCTGCAAGAATGCCGTACTCACCTCATGCAGGGAGATCAACGAAGTCAGGGCAGCCACGGCCAAAAGCAAATAGAACAAGACAGAAATGATATAGCCCACAACCGGCATGGACGAGAACGCCTGATGAAACACGTTGGGAAGCGTGATGAACACCAACGACGCGCCAGAATCGGGGTTGATCCCCACAGAGAAGGCCGCGGGGAAAATCATCAGTCCAGCGAGCACAGCCACCAGGCAGTCGACGACACTGATCTGAACCGCCGACTGGAGCAGATTGGTCGTGCGGGAGAAATACGACGCATAGGTGCATATACATCCCATGGCAATGCTCAGGGAATAGAACGACTGGCCCAGAGCATCGAGGAAGACATCCTTGTCGAGCTTGGCGAAATCGGGTTTGAACAGGAAACTGATGCCCTTGCCTGCATCGGGAAGCATACACGAAGCCACCACGATGACCAGCAGGAGGATGAAGAGCACAGGCATCATCATTTTGGAAACTTTCTCAATGCCGTTGCGCACCCCACGGACAATCACGAAATGTGTGATGAAAAGGAAGACGACCATCCACAGGATGGGCCTGACCGGGTCGGAAGCAAACGTTGTGAAATAGTTCTTGACATACTCTGCATCGCCGCTGATACCTCCCACCGCTGCACCAAAGACATATTCCAGGCACCATCCGGAAACCACACAATAATACCCCGTGATGAGAAACCCCGTCAGCACACCCAGGTAACCGACAAACTTCCACGCGCTGTCATTGGACATCCGTCCGTAGGCACGGGCGGTATTGGATGCACCGTGCCTGCCGATGATGAACTCGCTCACCATGCAGGGTATGCCCAGCAACACCACTGAGATGACATAAATGATGATGAAAGCCGCGCCACCGTCCTGACCCGCGACATAAGGGAAGCGCCACACATTGCCCAACCCCACCGCGGAACCTGCCGTGGCTAAAACGACGCCCAATTTGCTGCCAAAATTGGCTCTTTCCGTATTTTTCGACATGACGATTTGCTTTTAAGACAATGGGGAAGCATACCAAGAGAGCCTTCCCACGATTGAATCAAATGCAAAATTATAAATATTTCCTTGATTTTGCACGAAAATCAGTGCAAAAGATGAAATATTTATTACTAAAGTTTCGCAAGTGAATATTCATTCATCATGCGACTAATTTATACATTTGA
>CAMNIN010000098.1 GCA_946540735.1 uncultured Prevotellaceae bacterium
TATCACATCTTCAACCGCGAAAACATCGACATGGAACTGCTCGTGCGCATCTCCAACGCCCTGCACCGCAACTTCTTCACAGAGTTGTACAAGGACATGGCCGAGATGCTGGGCGCTGCCGAGCCACCTGCCACCTGGGCCAACATGAAGCTGAAGTCGCTCACCAGTCCACTGCGAGAGGAATTGGGAATGAAGGTCTTCTCCACCTCAGAATGGACCAATGAGCGTGAGGAACTGAAGTCGGTGCTCAGGGAGTATTTCGAGAGCGACCTCCGCATGCCCCTGCTCATCCTGGAGAGTGGCTACACCTTCGGCGCACGCGAGGTGGTGAAGCAGGTGGCGGCTGAGGTGTTTGTGGCCTGTGGCGCCGCTCCCTGCCCGAAACTGATCGACCTGCAGAAGGTGAAGGTCATGCCAGAGAAGGTGCTCGTCGACTACATCGACAAGAACACTTTCGACTCCCTGAGCGAGAGCGACCGCCGACTGAACGAACTCTGCCAGATTCAGAAAGAACTGACGAAGAAATTTGTGTGCGTCATCCATACCGACCCTACGCCGTTCACTCTTGGAGATAACGACAAGAAGCACTTCGACTTTTGGGGTGGTGAGCAAAACATGATGCTCACGCGCTTTGAGCAGTGCTTTATCACTGTTTACCGTTGGAACAGGCGTAGCCTACTGTCGTGGGCAGAGGATTCCGGCCAGCATGAGTATGTGGTCAACTTCATCAAGAATCATCGCATCACAGAAGGCAGTGCTGTTGATTACCAATTGTCGCATAACTATGTATCAATCAATCAAATATTGCTTGGCCTGCCACCAATGTATATGAAAGTGGATTATCCCACGGTTCATGCATACAACCAGAACGAGTGGGAGTATGCATCGGAATTTTTCAGCGAGCATAGAGCCATCAAGGAAGTGTGCCTCCTTCGTGAGTTGATCGAGGATATCAAGGATTTCAATGAGAAATCTGCCGAGGATTATAAAAACGACGAAGAAAAGAAAAATGAGAAATACGTCAAACTGGAAATCGGCATTGAAGTGGAAGGCAACATGTTTGATAGTGAAAAAATATCTTTGCCTGAACGGGTGGTAAACGTGCTGAGATATCTCTATCATCAGGCATGGGAGACAGACCTGAAAGGACTCGACGAATATGATGATTGGGAGGAGTTTGACAAATGGCTGAAACAGCATCACCCGGAATTGGTGAAAGAACTGACAGAAGTCGCAGAAGACCATATGATTGAACAGTTGGATTTCGATAATGATGGCAATTATCGTAACTACATTCCTTGCGAAGACTTGGGCGGCTGCTGGGGTATCATGCCAAATCTTGAATATAAGTTCGATTTATACGGATTACCAAAATGGGAATAGTGCGGACGAGGCTCATTCCAGATAATCAGGGGCATACAGAATTGAAACATTATAATAAAAAACATCATAAAAATGAAAGATAAAATAGTTGAAGTTGAAGTATTTATACTTGAACCCGAGACGGTTGTTAATGTAACAATCCCTATTCCCCAAGATGAATGGGAATATGTCATCAAAGAGGCGGCAGAAGAGATTGGGATTATTATTGACGAAGAGTTTATGGAGCCATTTAGTGAAGAAGATGATGTAAAAGAAGCGGAGTATCTTGACTTAGATGGTTTTAGCCATAGTTGCACTGGCCGGCAAGCCTACATAGCCACATGCTTAGGGTATGTTCCAGCATCTGCATGCGACATCCTTGACCATGCCCATGCTTTAGGTACATTGCGTGATGCGGTAATTAAAGAATTGGAGACCAACCAGCCTGAAAAAGAAAAAGTCATACAATTGCTCAAGGACATCCCAGATGAAGGTCTGAGATATGCGTTTTCAGATATGGACTCTTCATATTACGATGATGAGGATGAAGACGGCGAACCTCATGAGATAGAACAAGTCTGCTCTGTGCAGTATCCAGATGATTTGCTTGACGAACTGGCTGAAAGGATAATAGGATAAGCAAAAGTGACCTATGGTAAAATATAAAATCAAAGATGGGGTGGGAATCATTTCTGAAGGAACAAAAGTAATTAAAGATTATGCTTTCTGTGGCGGTGAAGAAATTTGGTGATGATGTTTTCGATGAATGCACGAACCTGGAGGCCATCAATGTGCCCGCCAAGAAAATAAACTACTACAAGAAGCATCTGCCTAAAGAATTGCACAGCCTCATAAAACCCATCAACTGATGCGACACGGCTAAATTATATTGTTACGCACACCGACCGCTGGTTCTCGCCGAAGGCGACTGCATAAAGAATGCCCCTCGTGGCAGAACCAACGGTCGCATCAGAAGTATACTGAATGGAAATGCCAAGATAGAGTGGTTTCTTAAAACTGTAAAAGAAATGAAAACCGCAAAAGAAATGAAAAGTACATGGGCCAGAATCTTCGAATATAATAATGATTTGGCTGTAACCCAATTGAAGAACCTTTATTCCGTGCCCTCATTTTTTGAGACATTGGGTTTTGACAGGATTGAGGCTTTACACAGCAATTTCATTGCATGGCTCCTTGATAACCAACATTTGGGCCAGGGAAAGAACGACAACGCCATGACCAGATTCCTGGATGTTGTCGTCAAGAACAATTATGCTCAGAATGCAATGGTTATTGATAAGGATTTCATCAATGCTGTCGCATCAAGGAGCATGATAATAAAAGAAGTGCATGTCGATAAAGAGGTGACATACAAAGACAAGGAAAATAATCATAGGATAGATCTTATTGTCACGTGTGACATCAATATTAACAACATTGATAAAGAACTTGTCGTCTATATCGAGAATAAAGTTTGTGCGCCAGAGACATTCAACAAAAAAGCCAACATCAATCAGACCCAGATATATTACGAACAGTATTATAGCGAAAATGCCGGACAGATTCAGTTGTTTGTTTTCCTGTCTCCCAGTGAGGACGCGGAATGTGATTGCGACAAGTTCATCAGAATCACGTATAAAGACTTGTTGCTTTATGTGTTAGAGCCTATGGTGGTCTTGCCCTCGATCAATGAGCGTGATCGTATGTTCATAAGAGAATATATTAGGGCTCTTGGAGCACAGGTTCTGAAAAATCAGGGCATGGGATTTGTCATGGCCATAACAAACGAAGAAAGGATTGCCTTCTCTCAGATATACGAGAAATACAAGCTCCTTTTCAGAGATTCGTTTGCAGCCAAAATTTCCGATCAATATAAAAACAGCTCACCACAAACAATCAATAAATGGAAAAAGCTATTGGAGGAATTGGACCTCAATTTTCTTGATAATCCCGATGAACTGCTTGTCGCCTTTTGGGACAACAATAGTTCTTTCATCATCAACGCGATTGATTTAAGTGATGACAGCAGGAGGGAAACATTGCTAAAAATGATCGCCGATGTATCAAAAGACAGAACTAAATATAGCTTGTCGTATAAAGACAATCATTATGAAACCAACAAAAGTCATTTGGCCAGCGAATTGGTGAAAGCCTATATTGCAATCAACAATCTAAGTGATTCCCCTAAAGACATAGAACGACTAAAAACGTTCTTTTCCGGCATCAGAGAGCCATTCATTATACAAAGCCAACCAGGCAAAGATAAACTCTTTGATCAGATAAAAATAGGCGAATCAAGCATTTGGATACCCAATGGGGTATGGGGGCAAGGTACAAGGCATTTCGAGAAATTGCTGAAAAAAGCGAGAGATATAAATGGGCTGACCATCGATTAAACCCAAAGATGATATTTAAAAGCCTCTCATTTCCACACAATGTCATTGGGTAGAAACAAAGAAAAATCGTAAAGCCTGTCGGACAGGGCGAAGTTGAAGGAGATGATCACCGGTGAGTATCCCCTCGACTTGCTCGACGAACTGGCAAGAAGAGTAGGTTGATAGCCGCGACACTTAAAAAAACTCTGACACACCATCTGCAAGCTTCACAAAAAAAATAGATCCGTAGGATAGCTGTGGTGCAATTCTACAAAAAATGCCAACGTTCACAAATTTGTGGTCCACAAGTTTGTGAACCTTGGCGTTTTTGTTTATCTTTGTCGAAAATTGTTGTATATGGAGAAAGCATTCGTATATGGGATGTCTGTGAGAGGCGAAAATTTCACTGACCGGACAAAAGAGACCGAAAGACTG
>CAMNIN010000099.1 GCA_946540735.1 uncultured Prevotellaceae bacterium
CTTTGAGGGGGTAGTGTCAATTGTGACGTGGGAGTTCGAGTCTCCTCCTCTTCACCATATTTTTTAAATCTTGTTGCGGTAATAGCTCAGTTGGTAGAGCACGACCTTGCCAAGGTCGGGGTCGCGAGTTCGAGTCTCGTTTACCGCTCTTTTTTTAGGATAAGAAAAACCAAATCAATGAACTTATATATTAGATATTTCGACAAGGAGACATTGGTGTACAATGCCGACGAAGCCGTTGATTTCCTCTGCTCCATCCCTGAAATTGGTATGAATCCTCAGATCGAGGCAGATATCAGAGAGTATGCTGAGAGCGATGTCTATTATCCTAAAAGATACAAGGTGAGACCCAGGGTCTATTTCATCGTCATCAAGACTGAGGCTGCCACTATGAGCGACTTCAAGCAGAAGAAAGCTTTGCGCCCGGCAAATGGCGCACCGCAGGGTGGGGAGAAGCGTGACATCGTCATGCCGGCTGTCACCCGCCTCAACGAGGAGCGCCAAGGATGGTATGAGGGTACGTTGGACTTCAAACGCGTGGTCATGGTGCCTTCCACAGGAAAGCATGAGTATCGTGACACGCATTTCGTGGCCAGATGCAAGGCTGAGTCGGGCCTTGACTGCTACAACCGCATCGTTGACCATTTGCGCGACCGTGTCGATAGCAGGAGCCAGTTCCCCTCTGCCAAGGGAAAGAACTTCAAGTTCAAGTATCTCGGAATGTGGAAATGACATTAATCATTTTAATACCAGGAAGATCATGAATAAAGTCATGCTCATTGGCAATGTGGGCAAAGAGCCCGAGATCAGATATTATGAGGCTGATCAGGCTGTGGCGACGTTTCCGCTCGCTACGACAGAGAAAGGTTACACCTTGCCCAATGGTACGGTAGTGCCTGATCGCACGGAATGGCATAACATCGTGCTTTGGAGAGGACTGGCCAAAATAGCTGAGCGCTACGTCCATAAAGGCGACAAATTGTATATCGAGGGCAAAATCAGAAGCCGTTCGTATGACGACCAGAAAGGTGCCCGGAAATATGTCACCGAGATTATCGGTGAGAATATGGAACTGCTGTCTCCCAAGCCTCAGACGGGTGTGCAGGAAGCACAGCAGAATCCCGCACAGGGGGCGGAGCAGCCCCCTTTCTGAACCAATCTCTTTGAATTTTGGATACCATAGACTATTTTCAACAAACCTTAGGCGATGTCCATTTGATATCGCCCTCTTTCGGTGTGGTCTGTTGTATTGTGCTTGCGGTAGTGCTCTTGTTGTGCTCTGCTTTCGCCAGTGCCTCGGAAATCGCCTTTTTCAGCCTCTCTCCATCCGATCTCAATCAATTGGATCCGGATCACCTCCCCAATGACAGGAAAATTGAGACGCTACGCAACGACAGCGAGCGCACGCTGGCTACGATTCTCATCACCAACAACTTGGTGAATGTCACGATCATCATGCTCTGCAATTACATTTTCGCCCATATCATCGATTTCGGCCATGCGCTCTGGTTGCAGTTTCTTTGCATCACAGTCATCCTCACCTTCTTGCTTTTGCTCTTCGGTGAAATCATGCCCAAAGTGTATGCCAGGCAGAATCCACTCCGTTTTTGCAGAAACAGCGTCGGTGGCATCATGTTTCTCCGCCGCTTGTTCTGGCCTGTGGAGAATATCCTGATGAGCAGTGGCTCTCTGGCAGAGAAGATGGTACCCAAAGAGGCGCATGTGCTCAGTGTCGACGACTTGGAACAGGCTCTTGAACTCACCGATAAGGAGGATATCAAGGATGAGCAGCGCATGCTTGAGGGCATCATCCGCTTCGGCGATGAGACGGCCAAGGAGATCATGACCCCTCGCCAGGACATCGTCGATCTTGACATCAGGGACGATTTCAATAAGGTGATTACATGCATTGTCGAGAACAACTACAGCCGCATCCCTGTCTATCAGGGCAATGCTGATAACATCCGTGGCGTGCTCTACATCAAGGACCTCCTGCCTTTCCTTGGCAAGACGGCCTCGTTCAGGTGGCAGAGTCTGATCCGTCCACCGTATTTCGTGCCGGAGACGAAGAAAATCGATGATCTTCTCAGGGAGTTTCAGGCCAATAAGATCCACATCGCCATTGTCGTGGATGAGTTTGGCGGCACGAGTGGTCTGGTTACCCTGGAGGATGTGCTGGAGGAAATCGTCGGTGAAATCCACGACGAGCATGATGAGGAAGAGAAAAATTACACCCGCATCAATCAGAACACCTATGTTTTTGAGGGAAAGACACTCTTGTCGGATTTTTACAAGGTGCTCGACGTTGTCGACGATTTCTCCGAAGTGGAAGGGGATGCAGATTCCCTCGCCGGACTGTTGCTCGAACTGAAAGGTGACTTCCCGAAAGTGAACGAGAAAATCGTCTTCGGCCGTTATTCTTTTGAGGTCCTTGGTCTGGAGGACCGAAGGATCTCCAGGGTCAAGGTGGTGATCCATCCTAAAGAGGAAACCGGCAAGTAGGCTCGACAGCATCAAGGTGCTGTTGTAAAATTTATTCATTCCAAAACGCATGCGGGTGAGTGAGCGGTTATGTTCTGTCCAGTAGTCAGAGAAGTCATTGAGCATCTTTTTACCATGGCATGAAGAGAAGGGAGCAAGACTGTCGATGAATGCCTTTTTTTCCACAACTCAAGGGCTTGTTGACTCACGCGCGCGTGTTGGTGGGAGTTTTTTCTTTTAATTTCTTTTTTAGGGGGTGCAGGGGGATTTTTTTCTTTGCTTTTCTTTTGCCGTTCCATGTTGTCGCCTTCCGTATCATTGTTGCCGTTTGCAGAGTCTAAAATGGTCTTTTGAGGTCTGGAAACCCGCAGGAAAGACTTCGTCGTGGCCGTTTCCTCAGGATTGGCCGCCATTATCTCGTCTTGGAATGCAATCAATGCAGAGCCGGTCGTAACATTGTCCGTTTGGAACGTAACATTCCCAGCCGAGGTCGTAACATTGTCAGTTTGGAACGTAACATTTAGGCCTCTCATTTCTGAATGCTCGGTGATATCGAGAAGAAGTGTGATGATGAGGTTGCTGTTGGAGTTCGAGTTGTTATCCTTGACGAGGCGGATGACCTGCTGCTGTTCCAGCCGATAGAGGATATGGAAAAATGTGGTGAGATAGATGCCCTTTTGTTTCGACTGGGTGTGTCCGCTTTTTTGCACCATACGCTCTTGTGAGATGGAATGCAAATAAAGATAGACAAGACCGTCGATCTGTCTGGGAAACTGACTTAAGAATTGTTGGATGGTTTCTTTGTCGTTCATGGCACAAAAAATTAAAATGACATAGCAAAGATAGTATCATTATCTATCCAGCACCATGTCATTTTAACCCAACTTTTACAGTTAAAAAAATGTTTTATTGTCTATCAACTATTTAGCC
>CAMNIN010000100.1 GCA_946540735.1 uncultured Prevotellaceae bacterium
TCGATGACACCTTGTGCGAAGGTGCTCAGGGCCAGCAGGGCCGGTACGATGGAGATAAGTATTCTTTTCATGTTGCGGTGCATTACTTGAGGATGGTCTTTTGGTGATTGGCAATGTAGAGCCCTGGGCGTTGCTTGGCAATCACTTCTGCGGGCAAGGGTACCCGTCTGCCTTGAAGGTCATAGACTTCATGGGATCCGGCATCGGCGGAGAGGGGCTGGACGTGGTCGGCCTTGTCAATTACAATTCTGAGGATGGTGTAGCTGTATCCTTTGATAGATACGCGGGCATTGGCGTCGAGTTCTTCCTCAACGGGCACAATCTTTTCGGGATTGTCCGGCAGGTTGCGGTCGTCAGCAGAGCCGCTAATACTGGTGGCATGAATGCTGCGGATGGTGGCAGGCTGCAGGAGGTTCAGTGTCAGCATTCGGCGTGTGGTTCCGGTGTTGACGATATGAGCGACGAGGGTATCGCCCTCCTCATTGCGGGTGACGGTGACATCCAGGGCGCTGTTGGTGACGGAGGACTGGACGACGATGGGCTGGTGGTGGCGTGCTGCCATCTGCTGGACGTAGTAAGGTGGTTGACCCCATGATTTCCGGGTGTCGAAGAATATCTGTCCCTGATCCCATCCATTGTCGTTTTGCAGGTAGGGCTGCAGGGCATTGGCGGGACTATCCAGCGGCACGAAGCCATTGGTGCGTCGCACGGCGTTGAGCATCATGGCGTGGGTCAGGCCGCGTTGGAGATTGTGGATGTTGCCATTCTCCTCGAGGATGGCACACCGCATGGTGGTCTGCGGGTTCCACTGCAGGAAGAACTGCTGCATCTTCTTTACCTCCTGAGCCGCAGAACGCGCCTGGTCGAAGGTCTCGGTCCAAGGGTGATAGTCCCAAAGGGCACATTTGCCGTCGAGGGCTTTGAAGGTATGTTCCATCAGTGGGGTGTTGTCGCTTCGCCACCAGGCAGCAGAGATGAACTGGATGTCGGGATAGGAAGGGTGGATGGCATCGTAAAACAGGAGAAATCGGTCGATGTAGTGTTGGTAGGCTGAAAGGGCATCGGTGTTGATGTTTTCCTCGTTACCAATCTGCAGATAGTGGATGTTGTATGGTTCCAGCTCGCGGAGCAGGTCGAGCACATCGGAAGGCGAGTCCTCGATGTTCACGCCAAAGCATGGTTCGGTTCCTATCATCCGGGCAAAATGTACGAACTCCTTGATTCCAAATCCGTTGGAGCTGTTCTTATACCACCATCCTTCGTAGGGAGGACGTTGCTCGATGGGTCCCATCTGGTCTTTTACACGGAAACCGGAGGCATTGACCATGCAGCCTCCATAGCGCAGGAAGGTCAGGCCTTGCTGCTGAAAGGCGTCGGTGATGTCCTTGCGATAGGGAAAGTGCTGGGTGTAGAGCATCGCCTGATCTGCCCATAGGGAGCCGTCATCGGCAAGGAGAATGGCGAAGCGTGCATTCGGGTCATTGGTGTCGGGCGTCAGTGAAAGGGCAAAACGCTGCCAGGAAGAGGTGATTCCTGTGAGTTCCTGACGGGCGTATTCGTGTTGCCCGTCGTTGCTCTGCAGTACGGCAATGGCCTTGTCGACTGCGCCCTTGAGGTAGATGCAGCCTTGCATCTGTTCGCCTTGACTGAGACCGATGCCCCAGTGGTTGAGTCCCATGTTGCTCACTCCGGTGCCGGATGTGCCTGTGAACTTCTGGGAGTAGAGTCCCGTGTAGGCAGTGGAACGGTCGTGCGAGAAAGTGCCTTCGCCCACGGGATCCCACATTGACGATACTCCGGAGACGGCGGCATGGAAGATGACCGGGATGTCATTCACCTTCAGGTTGCGGAAGCTGGCAGAGCCATCGAAGGAGCGTAGACCGAGCTGCCCGCGGAGCAGGGGATTTGTCTTGTCGGTGTATTCATAGATCTTTTTGTCGTTCAGAGTCACCACAAAGTGGGCTGCATCATAGTCCACGCGCAGATGGTTCCAGGCCTTGGGGTCGAAACTTACGCTAAAGTTGGCTATGGGTTGCCAGTTTTGCTGGTGTTTGCCAAAGACGAAAGTGCGGTCGTCGCAGTCCAGTGCAATCTCGTAGCCGTTGAAGCGGTCGGCTCCATTACCGGGGTCGGTAACATAGAGTATGAAACCTGCGATGGGGCGTTGTCCATCGAGGCGTACCTCCACTTCACAGAACCCCTTACTCTGTAGCTGGTCTTCGTAGATAATCTTACCATGGCCGTTGGTGATGAGTTGCAGGATATCGCCAGAAAGAGTCCAGTCATTGTCGAACTGCCGCCACCCTTCCATTTGGCTGACGGCATCTTCTTCAAAGCTCTCGCCAAAGATGCGTTGGTCGTAAAGCCCACCATAGATTTCGTGGTTGACATCTTCTGCTCCGGCACCATAGATGAGTGGCGACACACGTGCCACCTCTTGCCCGGCATCAATTTTCAGCGTTTGTGCACTGATCAGGGAGACGATAACTAAAAAAATATAGGTAATGAATGTTCTTCTCATAGTCTTCGTGGTTCTTTTGGTTAGTAAGGTGGTTTTGATGTATATATAAACCCATGGAATAAGATCTGTGCCCTAAGGGGATTTAGCTTTGAAAGTAATAGGAAGGGGATATCCTGCAAGCAGCATATCCCCCCTGTGGTGTTGTGTTCTTAGTCTTCATTTTCCTCCTTGGGCTCGGCCGGTTCCTTGCCGCTCTCGAAGGCGGCGTTGATCTTGGCCTCGATCTCTT